>CP064972.1:2085281-2713063 GCA_016699405.1 Holophagales bacterium
CGCCGCGCGACCTGCGGCATCTGCTCTGGGCGTCGATCGACAACGACGACTCGCGCGACCTCGACCAACTGACCGTCGCCGAGCCGCTCGGCGCCGGGGCGACGCGGGTGCTCGTCGCCATCGCCGACGTCGACTCCGCGGTGCCGCGGGGCTCGGCGGTCGACCTGCGGGCGCGCCAGAACACCACCTCGGTCTACACCGCGGCGCAGATCTTCTCGATGTTGCCGGAGCGGCTGTCGACCGATCTGACCTCGCTCGGCGACGGCGAGGAGCGGCTGGCGATCGTCGTCGAGCTCGAGGTCGACGGCGAAGGGGCGGTGGGCAAGTCGGAGGTCTACGCGGCCGTCGCGCGCAACCGCGCCAAGCTCGCCTACAACTCGGTCGCCGCGTGGCTCGACGGTGCGGCGCCGAGCCCGGCGCGGCTCGCCGCGGTGCCCGGTCTCGAAGAGCAGCTGCGCCTCCAGGACCGCGTCGCCCAGGCGATGAAGGCGCTGCGCCATCGCCATGGCGCGCTGGGGCTCGAGACCCCCGAGTCCCGCCCGGTCTTCGACGGCGACCTGCTCGCCGACCTGCGCCCCGACGAGAAGAACCGCGCGACGCAGCTCATCGAGGACTTCATGATCGCCGCCAACGGGGCGACGGCGCGCTTCCTCGAAGCGCGCGGCTTCCCGTCGCTGCGCCGTGTGCTGCACGCCCCCGAACGCTGGGACCGGCTCGAGCGTCTGGCGGCCGACCTCGGGGACACGCTGCCGCCCGATCCGGACGGCGCGGCGCTCGAGGGGTTCCTCGTCCGGCGGAGAAGCGCCGCTCCCGAGACCTTCCAGGAGCTGTCGCTGACCGTCGTCAAGCTCCTCGGCGCCGGCGAGTACGCCGTCGACCTGCCAGGCACGAGCGCCGACGGCCACTTCGGTCTGGCGATGCGCGACTACGGCCATTCGACCGCGCCGAACCGCCGCTACCCCGATCTGGCGACGCAGCGCCTGCTCAAGGCGGCGCTCGTCGGGCAGCCGGTGCCCTACACGATCGACGAGCTGACCGCGCTCGCCACGCACTGCACGCGGCAGGAAGACAACGCCAACAAGGTCGAGCGCCAGGTGCGCAAGTCGGCTGCGGCGCTGCTGCTCGCCTCGCGCGTCGGCGAGCGCTTCGACGCGCTGGTCACCGGTGCGGCGAGCAAGGGGACCTGGGCGCGCGTCTTCCGGCCACCCGTCGAAGGGCGGATCGTGCGCGGCGCCGCCGGCCTCGAGGTCGGTGACCGCCTGCAGGTCGAGCTGCTCGGCGTCGACGTCGATCGCGGGTTCATCGACTTCGCACGCGTCTGACGCGCCGCCGCGGCGGGGGGCGCCTCGTGGGCGGGAGACCTCGCGGCGCTGCCCGACCGTCACGATCGCGAGGCAGCAGCCGCGGTCGTCGATCTCGTCGAGGATGCGAAAGGCCCTTTGGCGGATGCGGTATCGCTCGCCGGAGCCATCGGGCTTCCCGGCACCAGGAGGGCGAGGGTCGGCGGCGAGGGCACGGATGCGGGCCACGAGGCGCCGTCCTCGGCGAGCGCCACGCGTACGGCCTCGTTGACCCTTGCCGAAATCGAGCGGTGCGACGCGGTTGCCCGCACGCGGAGCGCCTGGTGGAGATCCGGCTCGAAGTCGACCGTGGCGCGCTTGGGCTTGTTCGTGTCGGAAGGCCCGTCGCCTGACGCCAGGACGTCCGGTCGTCGTGACGTCATGCCGTTCTGGCGCGAGCCAGGGCCGTCGCAGCCTGGACCGCCATCACCCTTCCCGGGCTCACCGGCTCGAGCGCGCTGACGAAGGCCGCGCGGTCGAGCAACTCGCCGGCGAGCGCGAGGGCGAGGACGAGAAGGTGCGGTGCGCTCGCCGGCGGCGCGGCGAGCAGGCCGGGGGCGCAGGCGACGGCGAGAAGGACGAGGCGCAGCCCGGCCCAGCCGCGGCCGAGCCCCCAGGTGCCCTGTCGGAAGGCGACGGCGAGGAGCAGCGCCCGCAGCGTGGCGAGGGCGATCGCCGGCAGGGCGAGCCCGGCGGCGACCAGGAAGAGGAACGGCGCGGCGAGCGCCACGCTCGCGGGGTGCGGCCCGGGGAGTCGCGAGGCACGTGCCCTGGGCACGGCACGGTAGACGCCGTCGATCGAGAGCACGAGAGCGACGGCGGCGAGCGCGGCCAGAGCGCCCGAGAGCCGCCAGGCCGTGCCGCCGTCCGGCGCGAGCCGGTGCCAGAGACCGCAGCCGAGCAAGGCGTGCGCCGCGGCGACCTCGCGGGAGAGCCACGAGCGTCGCAGGTTGGCGAGGGCGCGCCACGCCCGCTGCGGGCGCCCGAGGTGGAGCGCCGAGAGGGCGATCGCCGCGGCGCCGGGAAGGAAGAAGAGCCACGGCGCTGGGGCGAGCGCCGGGACCTTCCAGCCGGCGGCGAGCCAGGCGGCGAGGGCCGGCAACAGGACCCCGAAAAGGACGAGCGGCCATTCGCTGCCGAGGGCGATCTTCCGCGGCGGCGGCGGTGCGACGAGCGCGCCCTCCGCCGGAGGCGGCTCGAGCGACCCGCCGGCGACGGCGAGCGACTGCCGGCGCGGCAGAAGGCGCAACGCCGGGCCGAGACCGGTCGGGACGATCCCGGGCCCTCGCGGCTCGCGCTCGCCGTCACGCCGTTGCCCGAGCGCGAGCGCGCCGGTCGGGCAGGCGGCGGTGCAGGCGGGCTCCCCGCCGGCGGCGAGCCGCGGGGCGCAGAAGGTGCACTTCGTCATCACCCCGCGACGCGCGTCGAAGCGCGGCGCGTCGTACGGGCAGACCCAGGAGCAGTAGCGGCAGCCGAGGCATCTCGACGCGTCGAGCAGCACGGCGCCGCTCGCCTCGTCGCGGTGGTAGGCGGCGCTCGGGCAGGCGTGCAGACACGCCGGGGTGTCGCAGTGGTTGCAGGCGAGGGAGAGGTGGAGCGTCGGGAGCGCGGGGTGACGGGCCGGATTCGACGTCAGGATGCGGCGCCAGCCGGTGTCGCCGCCCGCGGCGTTCTCGGTGCCGCAGGCGACGCGACAGGCCTCGCAGCCGGTGCAGCGTCCGCCGTCGAAGACGAAGGCCGCACGCGTGTCAGCCACGCGGCACCGTGAACGACACGGCCGCGCTCACGCGCGCTCGACCTCGACCGCGTTGTCGTGGAATGCCGCACCGTGGCCGAGATCGGTTTCGCGCCCGGCGGAGAGGAGGTTCACCGCGCCGCCTTCGGCGCGCCAATAGCCGTTCGTCACCGCGACGCAGCCGCGCTTGAGCCCCCAGTCGAAGCGCACCGGCAGCGTGAGCTCGCCGCGCTCGTTCCAGATCCGCGCCGGTTCGCCTTCGGCGAGGCGCCGCTCGGCCGCGTCGCGCGGGTGCATGGCGACGAACGGCGCCGGGGCGATCCGGCGGATCGTCTCGAGGTTGCCGAACTGGCTGTGGATCCGGTTCTTGGTGTTCGGCGTGAGGAGGGCGAACGGGAAGCGACCGCCGGGCTCGGGTCGCTCCGTCGGCTCGCGGTAGTCCGGCAGCTCGTCCGCCCCCCAGCGTGCCCGCGCCTCCTCGCTCGCCAGCTCGATCTTCCCGGACGGAGTGGGAAAGACTCGGTCGGCGAAGGCGATCTCGCGGAAGCCGGGCGAGAGCACCGGTCCCGCGGCGAAGTCGTCGAGCGTCAGGCCGAGCGGCGCGAGCCGCGTGCCGAGCCAGGCGTCGACGCCCGCGTCGTCCGGACCGGGGATCGTCGCGGCGAGCCGCTCCTCGGCGATCCCCAGTCGGCGGCCGAGGGCGCGGTAGATCTCGGTCTCGGGGAGCACGCCGGGCGGTGGCTCGAGGAGCTTGCGCCGGAGCTGCAGGTAGGGATGCCAGTAGGCGCCGATGACGTCGCTCTGTTCGAAGAGGTTCTTGGCCGGCAGCACGACGTCGGCTTCGCGCGCCGTGTCGGTCAGGAACTCCTCGACGACGACGCGGAAGCGCAGGCGGCGGAACGCGGCAAGCACCGTGCCGGTCTCGGGGTTCTGCGAGATCGGATTGCCGCGCTCCACCCAGGCGACGGCGAGCGGCGGGTCGGACTGGGCGAGCATGTCGCGACCGAGCCGCGCGGTGGAGACGCCGACCCGCACGACGCCGTCGGGGAGCGCCGGCGGGTAGAGGTCGAGCGGATCCTTGACCGGAGCGAAGACCGCGGTCTGCAGATTGGCGTACATCCAGCCGGCACCCGGCTTGCCGATCTGTCCGGTGATCGCCAGCAGCGCGAGGAGCGCCCGCATCGTCTGCCCCGAGTTGGTGTAGCGCTGCATGCCGAAGCCCGGGACGAGGGTCACCGGCGCGAGCGTGCCGAGCTCGCGCGCCAGCGTTTCGATCGTCGCCGCGGGCACGTCGGTCGCGGCCGCGGCGCGCGCCGGCGTCCAGGCGGCGACGAGCTTGGCGTAGGCCGCGAAGCCGTGGACGTGCGCGGCGACGAAGTCGCGATCGAACAGCCCGTCGCGCACCAGGATGTGACCGAGGGCGAGTGCCAGCGCCCCGTCGCTCCCCGGCCGGGGTTGGACGAGCAGGTCGGCGCGCTCGGCCGTTTCGGTGCGGCGTGGGTCGACGACGACGAGCCGTGCGCCGTTGCCGAGCGCGCGGTCGAGGTGGGCGATCTGGTGGACGTTGGTCTCCGCCGGGTTCTTCCCCCAGACGACGATCAGCCGCGCGTTCTCGAGATCCCACGGCGCGTTGTGGGTGTTGTCGCCGAGCGTCAGGCGGGTCGCCTCGAGCCCGGCCGGCCAGCAGAGGTCGCCGAAGGTCGTCGTGCAGCCGCCGAAGAGACGCCAGAACGCCAGGCCGATGCCGTTGAGCAGTCCCTTGGTGCCGCTGCCGGTGTAGTAGAGGAGGCTCTGCGGGCCGAGCTCGGCGCGCGCCGCGAGCAGCGCCGTGGCGATGCGGTCGAGCGCCTCCTCCCAACCGATCGGGGCGAAGGAGCCGTCGGCGCGCCGGGCGAGCGGCTCGACGATCCGCTCCGGCGAGTGCGCCCGCTCGACGTAGGCGAGCCCCTTGAGGCAGGGCCCCTCGGGCGTCGCCCGGTTCTCTGGCGCGGCGTCGATCCGCACCACCTTCCCCTCCTCGACCGTCACCCGCATTGAACAGGTCGAGTAGCAGTTGCGCGGGCAGGCGGTCAGGAAGGTCGGCATGGAGGGCAACCCTGCGACAAGCGTAACGCCAAGTGCGCCGGTCGCCGAGCGGGTGGGGCGCGGCGCGAGCGGCGAGTCGAACGCTCGCGTCGGTGCCGTGCCCCTTTGATCGACCGGTGCCGAACCTCTAGACTGTTGTCCGGACCTCGATCGAGTTCCACCAAAGGAGACAACCATGTCGAATGAAACTGGCTGCCCGCACGCGAGCGCCGCGCGCCATGCCCGTGCGGCGGGGGCCCGCACGAACGCGGATTGGTGGCCCGACCAGCTCAACCTGAAGATCCTCCACCAGCACTCCGCCAAGTCGAACCCGATGGGCGAGGGGTTCGACTATGCCAAGGAGTTCGCGAGCCTCGACCTCGACGCCGTGATTCGCGACCTGCAGGCGCTGATGACCGATTCGCAGGAGTGGTGGCCGGCCGACTTCGGCCACTACGGACCGCTCTTCGTGCGCATGGCTTGGCACAGCGCGGGCACCTATCGGGTGAGCGACGGGCGCGGCGGCGGTGGCACCGGCAACCAGCGTTTCGCGCCGCTCAACAGCTGGCCGGACAACGTCAACCTCGACAAGGCGCGCCGCCTGCTCTGGCCGATCAAGCAGAAGTACGGCCGCAAGATCTCCTGGGCCGACCTGATGATCCTCGCCGGCAACGTGGCGCTCGAGTCGATGGGCTTCAAGACCTTCGGCTTCGGCGGCGGCCGCGAGGACATCTGGGAGCCGGAGGAGGACACCTACTGGGGCTCCGAGTCGAAGTGGCTCGAGGACAAGCGCTACTCGGGCGACCGCGAGCTCGAGGATCCCCTCGGCGCGGTGCAGATGGGCCTGATCTACGTCAACCCGGAAGGCCCGAACGGCAACCCCGACCCGCTCGCCGCGGCGCGCGACATCCGCGAGACCTTCGCCCGCATGGCGATGGACGACGAGGAGACGGTGGCGCTCATCGCCGGCGGGCACACCTTCGGCAAGTGCCACGGCGCCGGCGAGGCCACGCACGTCGGAGCGGAGCCGGAAGCCGCCGGGATCGAAGAGCAGGGTCTCGGCTGGAAGAGCAGCCTCGGCAGCGGCAAGGGCGGCGACACCATCACCAGCGGCCTCGAGGTGACCTGGACGACGACCCCGACGCGCTGGAGCAACAACTTCCTGTGGAATCTCTTCGGCTACGAGTGGGAGCTCACCAAGAGCCCTGCCGGCGCCCACCAGTGGCGCCCCAAGCACGGGATGGGCGAGGGCACGGTGCCGGACGCGCACGACCCGGCCAAGCGTCATGCCCCGGCGATGCTCACCACCGACCTCGCCCTGCGTTTCGATCCCGCCTACGAGAAGATCGCCCGGCGCTTCTTCGAGAACCCGGACGCCTTCGCCGACGCCTTCGCCCGCGCCTGGTTCAAGCTGACGCACCGCGACATGGGGCCGCGTGCGCGCTACCTCGGTCCGCTCGTGCCGCAGGAGGAGCTGCTCTGGCAGGACCCGGTCCCCGCCGTCGACCACCCGCTCGTCGGCGAGCCGGAGATCGCCGCGCTGAAGGCGAAGATCCTTGCCTCGGGGCTCTCGGTCTCGCAGTCGGTCTCGACGGCCTGGGCTTCGGCGTCGACCTTCCGCGGCAGCGACAAGCGTGGCGGCGCCAACGGCGCGCGGATTCGTCTCGCGCCGCAGAAGGACTGGGCGGTCAATCAGCCGGCCGAGCTCGCCGAAGTCCTCGCCAAGCTCACGGCGATCCAGCAGGAGTTCAACGCTGCGCAGAGCGGCGGCAAGAAGATCTCGCTCGCTGATCTCATCGTGCTGGGTGGCTGCGCCGCGGTCGAGTCGGCGGCGAAGGCGGGCGGTCATGACGTGAAGGTGCCGTTCACCCCGGGGCGGATGGACGCGTCGCCGGAGCAGACCGACGTCGAGGCGTTCGCCGTGCTCGAGCCGAAGGCCGACGGCTTCCGCAACTACGTGCGTCCGGGGCTCGAGGGCGTGGCGGCCGAGATGCTGGTCGACAAGGCGCAACTGCTGACCTTGACCGCGCCGGAGATGACCGTCCTCGTCGGCGGCCTGCGCGTCCTCGGCGCCAACGTCGGCGCGGCCAAGCACGGCGTCTTCACCGACCGTCCGGGCGCGCTGACCCCCGACTTCTTCGTCCACCTCCTCGACATGCGGACGCGCTGGCAGAAGTCCGAGAGCGCCCCCGGCGTGCTCGAAGGGCGTGACCGCACGACCGGCGCCCTCCGGTGGACCGGCACGGTCGTCGACCTCGTCTTCGGCTCGAATTCGCAGCTCCGCGCTCTCGCCGAGGTCTACGCGGCGAGCGACGCCCAGGCGACCTTCGTCCACGACTTCGTCGCCGCCTGGAACAAGGTGATGAACCTCGACCGGTTCGACCTCGCGTAGGCGCGGTCGCCAGCGCGGGCCTGCGACACGCGCCGGCGATCGGCGGACTTTCAGGGAAGGACACCACGAGCCCGGCGGGGAGAAGAGCCTGCCGGGCTCGTGACGTTCTGGAAGGCCCGGCGCCACACCTCCGCCATCCTCTTCGAGCTTGGGGTCGGTGACCGCACGCAGGCGGCGTGGCAGGGCTCGAGCTCGGATGGATCCGAAAGGGGCTTCGCCTCAGGCCGGGTCGTCGCGCCGCGCGGCCGCTCTTCCGGCCCAGACGATCGCGCCGATGATCGCGGCCGCGATCAGGTTGGCGATGGTGCCGCGATCGGTCGGTCGGCCGAAGAGCAGGGCGCCGTTGATCAGCCCGCCGATCACGAAGGCGGCGAGCGCGGCGAAGGCGAGACGCGGCGAACGCGGACGCCGCCGGGCGAGCTGCCAGGCGGCCGCGAGGCCCAGCGCCGCGACGACGAGCAGTCCGCAGCCGATGGCGACGACCTCGCCGGCGCTCGCCCGCGCGTCGGGAACCGCTGACCCGCCCTGAAGCAGCAGCACGACGCCGCCGGCACCGCGCGCCAGCGCGAGAAGAGCCAGCAGGACGGCGGCCACGAGCAGACCGTTGCGGGCGGATCGCATGGGCGGCGTTCCTTTCTGACGGCGAGCCTCACCCTATTCTGCCGCGAATGCCTTCTGGATGGCGGACTCCCAACCGGCCAGGAAGGTCGTGTACCACGCCTCGGTCCAGGTCGCGAGATCGGCGTCCCCCGCTTCGCTCAAGGCGGTCAGCTCGTAGGTCACCTCGACTTCGGTGGAGGTGGGCGCGAGGGCACGACAGACGACTTCGACGGTGCCGGTGCGCAGGCCCGGGGTGACGCGGGCGTAGCGGACGCGGTGGCGGTCGGGGTTCCAGTCGACCAGCAGCCAGAGGGTCTCGGTAGCGGGATGGCTGTGGGTGTCGCGTGTGGTCCACGCGGTGCCGGGCATCGCCGTGCCGTCGGCGGGATAGTGGAAGTGCGGCTCCCAGCCGGGGGCCCAGAGCTTCTCGCCGACCGGGGTGAAGAGCTCGAGCGCGCGCGCGAGCTCGACCGGGACGCGGAGTGTGCCGCTGCGCCGGATGTGGGCGCGGGCAGGAACGTGTGGCGTGGGAGTTGATGAGTGAGCGAGGGCGGCGACGAGCAGGGCGCTGGCAATTGGCATGGCATCCTCCTTGGTGGTGAGCGATCTTGGTACATAGATACCAAGTTGTCAACGGACCCAGCGCCCTGTTCTATGCTCTCTGGCATGGACCCGATCGTCGAGAGAGTGCAGACCGGTGTGCGGTTGGAGAAGCGGCTGCTCAAGGTGCTCAAGGGGCTGGCCGAGTACCTCGACCTGTCGCTCGGAGATCTGCTCGAGGGCGTGGTGCTGCACGCCTTCGAAGGCAAGGCGCCGTTCGGTGCCGAGACGCGCGCCAAGATCGAGCAGTTGAAGGCGGTCTACGGCTTCGACCTCGGCGCCGAGGCCAGTCATCGCATGGTCGAACGGCCGGCGCGTGCGGCCACGCGGACCGGCGCACCCCGGCGCGCCAAGGCGCGCCAGGGCTGAGGAGGCGGCGCGTGTCGGCTCCGGATCGCCGGGTCTTCTTCGTGCCGTCGCAGTTCCCGACGTTGCAGGCCGCCATCGAGGCCGCCGAGGGTGCGGTGACGATCGTCGTCGAGCCGGGGGCCTACGACGAGAGCCTCACGATCGTCGACCGGCCCGAGGTGGTGATCCAGAGCGCGCGGCTGTCGCGGCGCGGCGTCGTCCTCGGCGGCGACGGGGCGCCCGCGGTGATTCACGTCGAGCGCGCGGGGCTGGCGCTTTCGGGCATCGAGGTGCGTTCGGATGGACGCAGCCGGGGGATTCGCGCCGTCGACGCGACGCTCAACCTGCAGGAGTGCCTGGTGGCGGGCAACTGTGCCGCCGGGAGCGGCGGTGAGCAGGAGCGGATCGTGGGCGCCGGAATCGCGGCGTGGCGTTCGCGCGTGCGCGTGCAGAAGTCGACGCTCGCCTGCAACCGCGTCGAGGCCGCCTCACCCGACGCCGGACCGGCGGCCGGCGGCGGGCTCTACCTCGAAGAGTGCCGCAGCGAGATCGCCGGCAGCACCGTGGTGGGGAACTCCGTCCGCTCGCCAGTGGCGGCGCGCGGCGGCGGCATCGCCATGGTGCGAGGGCGGCTCCGCATGTGGAAGAGCCGCGTCACCGACAACCTCCTGCGGGCGCCGGCCTGCGAAGGGGGAGGCCTCTACGCCTTCGAGCCCGAGCCGTGCGACCTCGGCGGCAACGTCGTCGCCAACAACACGGCGCTCGACGGCCTCGGCGGTGGCCTCTTCCTCGCCGGCGAGCGCGCCAACCTGCCGCTCGGCGCCGGCAGCACCCTGCACTGGAACCACCCGGACGACTTCTGGTCGTTGCGGTGAGCGGGAGTCGGTCGCGACTGTCTCGCGCGGCAGTCGCGAGTGGCCTGCGGGTGGCCCTTTCCTGCGGGGGGGTGCTTGGCAGGCTGATAACAGATTTGTTATGTTCTTGGCGTGGAGTTCGCAATCGCGTACTACAGCGCGGCCGTTCAGGACGACATCCTCGCCCTGCCCGACTCACTGGCTGCCCGATATGTCGTGCTCACGCGGCGGATGGTGGTCCTCGGACCACACCTCGGTGAGCCCCGCACCAAGCCCCTCGGGGCTGGTCTGTTCGAGCTGAGGCTCAAGGGTGCCGAGGGGATCGCGCGGGTCTTTTTCTGCACGGTCGTCGGTCGCCGGATCGTCATGCTCCACAGCTTCGTGAAGAAGACGAGCAAGACGCCGCAGCGAGAGCTGGAGCTTGCCAGGGCTCGGTTGAAGGAGTTGAAAAATGAAGACGCATGACCAAGTCATCAAGAAGCTGATGCAGCGCCCGGGAGTGCGGGCCGAAGTCGAACGGATCGAGCGCGAGGAGTCGGCGCTGCTGGACGCGCTGCTCAAGGCCAGGCAGGAGGCCGGGCTCACCCAGGCTCAAGTCGCCGAGCGCATGGGGACACAGGCCCCTGCAGTCGCGCGCCTCGAGCGTGCACTTGCCACGGGGAAGCACTCGCCATCCGTCGCGACGCTGCGCAAGTACGTCAAGGCCTGCGGCAAGCGCTTGGTGCTCGAGGTCGCCTAGAGCCCGGATTTCTCACCCCGTTCCGTCGCGAGGCGGCGCAGATGGCTGTGGCTGCAAGGCGCCGCGACCGAGGCCGGCGCAGGCGTACTGGGCAGTACGTCGAGCCGGCCGACCGAGCGCAACGCTGCAGACGCGGCCAGATGCGACGCCGCAGCAGGAGCGGGGTGAGAAATGCGGGCTAGGTCCGCTCAGCAATGACTCGCCGAAGGAACTGACGGACGACACGGGCCTCGGAAGGTCCTAGTGTCGTCCGTCCCGTTCGTCGCGAGGGCCGATCCTCAGACTGCAGGTCTCACCCCTTCTTCGCCTTCCACGCCGCGAGCACTTCCTTCTCGCGCTCGGGAGCGATGCCGGCGCGGGGCTTGGCGGTGCGCTCGGGCGGCAGGCCCTTCCACCAGGCGAGCGTGTCGATCGCCGTCTGGGCGATCGGGCGGAAGGTGAGGCCGGCGGCGATCGCCTTGCGGATGTCGCGGCTGCCGAAGCCGGCGGTCTCGCCGGTGCCCGGGACCCAGGCCGGCATGTCGCCCCAGGGCGTCACCTTCTGCTCCTCGAGGAAGCTCGCCGGCACCCAGACGAGCTTCGCGCCGGCGCTCGTCGCCATGCGGACGCCGCAGAGCATGTCGCCCATCGTCATCGGGAACGCCGGACCGGTCGCGTTGAAGGTGCCGAAGGTGCGCGCCTCGACCATGCGGATCGTCCATTCGGCGAGGTCGCGCGCGTCGATGACCTGCACCGGGTCGCTGCCGTCGCCCGGGCAGAGCACGTCGCCGCCCTTGTCGATGCGTACCGGCCAGTGGGTCCAGCGGTCGGAGTCGTCGCCAGGGCCGACGATCAGCCCGGGGCGGATCACCGTGGTGATCTTCGGGAACCACTTCTCGGCTTCGCGTTCGGAGAAGGCCTTGAGCGGGCCGTAGAGCTCGAAGTTGCTCGCCCGCACCGCTTCCATCGTCTCCTTCATCGCGTCGGCGCCCTTGTACTCGGCCGTCGGCGCGCTCTCGTCGGCGTTCGTCTTCTCCTCGCTGGCGTAGACCGAGATCGTCGAGATGAAGACGTACTGGCCGACCTTGCCCTGCAGCCGCTGGCCGACGTCGCGCACCCAGAAGGGGAGCGTCGTCGGGTTGTCGATGCAGACGTCCCACTCGCGCCCTTCGATCGCCTTGAGGTCGCCGGTGTTCCGGTCGCCGTGCAGCTCCTCGACCTCGCCTGGCCACTCCTTCGGGCGCCGGCCGCGATTGAAGGTGGTGATCTTGTGGCCGCGAGCGAGCGCGTAACGGATCTGGTACGGGCCGGTGAAGCCGGTGCCGCCGAGGATCAGGATGCGCAACGGCTTGGCCGCTCTGGTCACGCCCTCGAGCGGGGCGACCTTGACCGGGGGCAGCGGCGTCGGGGTGGGGGCGGGCGTCGGCGCCGGGGTCGGCGTCGCGCTCTGCGCGGCGAGCGTGCGGGGCAGCCCGAGGCCGACGGCGCCGGCGGCGGTGAGCTTCAGGAGATCTCGGCGGGTGCGGGACATGGTTCTCCTCCGGGTTGAGATGAGATGGCGGCAGCTCGCCGGCGGACGAGCGCGAGGTGGCGGAAGCCGAGCCAGAGCGACAGGGCGAGCCAGACGAGGGAGAGCGGCACGGCCACCCAGGCGGTGCCGGAGAGCCCGACGCCGAGCGCCGTGAGCCCGGCGTAGGACCAGGCGCCGATCTGGTCGCCGGCGCGGTAGACGACGGTGTCGATGAGGTGCTTGGCCTTGTACTTCTCCTCGCGCGAGAGCACGGTGTAGAGCACCTCGCGGGTCGGCCGGGCAAGGGCGAAATTGCCGGTGCGGCGCAGCACCTGGAAGCCGGCGACGACGACGAGCGTCGGACCGGCGGCGAGCAGCGCGAAGCCGGCCGCGGAGGCGGCGGGCAGGACCGCGAGCGTCAGCCCGACGCCGAGCCAGCGCATCACCCGGCCGGCGAGAAAGAGCTGGACGCCGAGCGTCAGTGCGTTGACCGCGAGGTCGATGCGCGCGAAGAAGGCGGTGCGCGCCGCGCGATCGGCGAAGGCCGCGCCGGCGATCGCCGCCTGCTGGAAGTAGAGGAAGGTCGAGGCGATGGTGAAGAGGAGCATGTAGGCGCAGATCGCCCACAGGTACGGCGAACGCGCCACCCCGGCGAGGCCGCCGAGGGCGCCGCCGCCGACCGGCGCCCCGTCGATCGCGGCGCGGCCGGTCGTCGGCTCCCCGCCGCTCTCGCGCTCGCGGGCCTGGCGCGCGAGCCGATCGAGCAGGCGCAGCGACACCTCGAGCAGCAGCGCCGAGACGAGCAGCAGCACCGGCGCACCGATCGTCGCCACCAGCGAGGCGGTGAGCGCGGAGCCGGCCATCGCGCCGAGCGTGCCCCCGACGCTCACCAGGCCGAAGATGCGCCGCCCTCGCTCGGGCCCGGACAGGTCGGCCATCACCGACCAGAAGACCGCCACGACGAAGAGGTTGAAGACCGAGGTCCACACGTAGAAGGCACGACCGGCCCAGAGGTGGAGCTCCGGTCCGCCGAAGGCGAGCGCCGCCCAGAAGAGCGCCAGGCTCGCCGCGAACGAGCGGAACGCCACCGCCACGGCGCGCCGGCGCGACAAGCGGGCGACGAGCGCGGCGAACGGCGGATGGACGAGCGCCGTCACGACGAGCGTGCCGGTGAAGAGCCAGGGCAGTTTCTCGATGCCGTCGGCCGCGCCGATCTCGTCGCGGATCGGCCGCAGCACGTAGTAGGCGGCGAAGACGAGGAAGAACGCGATGGCCGCGGCCATCGCGGCGGCGAGCTCGCCCGGCTCGACGCCGAAGAGGCGGGCGAACGTGGCGGCGCGGGGGCTTCCGGTCGGGCGCGGCGCGTCGGGCGAGATCAAGGCGTCGTGGGTCGCGCGGCCTGGAGCCTGGCCTGGAGCTTGGCGAGGAGCGCGGCGTAGCGCGGCTCCTCGTGGAGCGAGGTGAGGTCGCGGTCGGCGTTCATCGCCGCGGCGTCGGCAAAGCCCAGCTCGACCGCCTTCTCGAGCGCCTCGAGCGCCGGGCGGCGCGAGCCGGCGCGGGCGAGTGCGCAGGCCAGGTTGTAACGCGGTACCCAGCGCTCCGGGGCGATGCGCGAGGCGGCCTGGAAGAAGACCGCGGCCTTGGCGGCATCGCCCTGGTTGAGCATCTGCGGGCCGAGCATCGTGGCGCAGCGCATGAAGTGGGTCGCCAGCAGGCGCCGCGCCGAGACCCCGGCGTAGCCCGGCTGGCCGGCGCGCTTGGTGAGCTCGCCGATGCCGAGCGCCGTCTCGAAGCGCTGGCCGACCGGCGGGCCGTCGTCGCGCAGGATCTCCGCGGCAGCCGCCGAGAAGCGCTTGAGCGCTCCGACCTCTTCGAGGTCCCAGCGGCGGCGCTCTGCGAGCTCCTGTCGGGCAGCGGGTAGCGACGCGAGTCGGTCGGCCCGCAGCCCGAGCTCCGTCACCTCGGTGCCCGGACGGAAGAGGGCGAGGTCGGCGGCGAGGAGGCGGAGGCGTTCGGCGGCGTCGAGCGGGCGGCCCGCCGTCTCGAGCTCGGCGACGGCCGCGAGGTCCGCGGCCACGAAGCGATCGAGGAGCGCCGGGTCGGCGGGGCGCAGGCCCTGCCGGGCGGCATGGAGCTCGAGCCAGTCGACCGCGCGTCGCACCATCGGCTCGGGAAGCCACTCGTGCGTGCCGTCGAAGATCTCGAGCCGCTCCGGGGTGCCCCAGCGGGCGAGCACGCGGTGCACGTCGTGCATCTCGAGATAGTTGAAGTCCTCGTCGCCGGCCGCGCCGAAGCAGGGGAAGTGCAGCGGCTTGCTGTCGTCCCCGGGTCGGAACCGTCCCCCGCTGACGATCACTCCGGCGATGTTCCCGGTGCCGTAGCCGAGCGCGTAGGCGAGGATGCCGCCGCCGGAGAATCCGGCCGCGTAGATCCGCCGCGGATCGCTCGCCACGCGGACCTGGACCTCGTTCCACATCGCCGCGAGGGCGCGCTGATTGGCCTCGACGGTCCCGTCGCTGTGGACGTTGTTCGACGACAGCAGCACCCACCCGTGCTCCTCGGCGGCGGCGCGGAAGCGCTCGGCACCGAGGTCGCCCCGGCCGCCCGGGTCGAGCACGAGCAGCGTCGGCCAGCGCCGTTCCGGGGTGTAGGAGCTCGGCAGGTAGAGGGTGTAGGTCTGGGTCGGATCGCTCTGGCAGGCGATGCCGGAGACCGGCACGCCACGGGCGAAGGTCGCGGCGGTCGCCGCCGGCTCGCCGGCGAGCGCCAGGCCGCCGGCGACGAGAAGGGAAAGGAGTCGCACAGAGGGTGTACGCACCGCCGCGCCGCAGGTTGCCTGCCCGCGAGGCGCTTGCCGGCGAGCGGAGGCGCGAGCCCGCATTTCTCACCCCGCTCCTGCTGCGGCGCCGCATCTGGCCGCGTCTGCAGCGTTGCGCTGAGCCTGCTGTGATCGCAGGCTCAGCACGGGCGCTCGGTCGGCCGGCTCGACGTACTGCCCAGTACGCCTGCGCCGGCCTCGGTCGCGGCGCCTTGCAGCCACAGCCATCTGCGCCGCCTCGCGACGGAACGGGGTGAGAAATCCGGGCTAGAATCCGCCCCCCGTGGCCAAGATCCCGGTCGGCTGGCTTCTCTCCGCTGTCGTCGCGGTCGTTGCGGCTGCGAGCGCCCGGGAGACGTTTGCCCTCGCGCCGCCGCGATCCGCCGGTGAAGCCGGCCTGCCGCTGCTCGAGGTGTTCACCGCGCCGCAGTACGGCGCCCGCTCGCAGAACTTCGCTCTGGCCCAGGATCGCCTCGGACTCCTCTACGCGGGCAACCTCGATGGGCTGCTGGTCTACGACGGGGCCTGGTGGCGGCGGCTCGAGCTGCCGGGGTCGTCGGCGGTCTTCGCCGTCGCCGCCGGCGGCGGCAACCGGGTGGCGGTCGGGGGGGTCGCCGAGCTCGGACTGGTCGAAGACCTCCGCGGTTCGGGTCTCCGCTACCGGTCGCTGGTAGCCGATCTGCCGGCCGACTGCCGGTCGCCGGGCAACGTCGTCGCCGTGCACGGGGACGAGCGCGGGTTCTGGTTCGTCGCCGACACCTGCCTGCTGCGGCTCGAAGGCGAGCGACTCTGGCGGGTCGCCCCGCTGCCCGCTGGCCGCCCGGCGAAGGCGAGCTTCCAGGTCGACGGCCGGCTCTTCGTCTGGACGCGTGACGGCCTGCACGAGGCCGACGCCGGCGGTCTGCGACTCACGCCGGGAGGCGAGCAACTGCGCGAGCGACCGCTCGAGGCGCTCGTCGCCTGGAGCTCTGGGCGGCTCCTCGCGGCCTTGCGCGGAGAAGGGCTCTTCCTCCTCGACGGCACGCGCCTCGAGCGCTTCGCGCCCACGGCGTCGGCCTGGGCGGCGGCTCATCAACTTTCGTCCGCGGTGCGGCTGGGCGACGGTCGCGTGGCTTTCGGCTCGTTCGACGGCGGGCTCTTGCTGCTCGACGCCGACGGCTCGATCGCGGGGCAGGTCGACAGCTCGGCGGGGCTCTCGAGCGACACGGTGTCGGCGCTGCTCGCCGATCGCGAGGGGGCGCTGTGGGCAGCCATGCAGAGCGGCATCGCGCGGATCGAGACCGGATCGAGCCTCTCGGTTCTCGACGCGCGGCGGGGTCTGACGAGCACTCCGACCGCGCTCGCCCGTCACGCCGGTCACCTGTGGATCGGCAGCCATGCGGGGCTCTTCGTCCTGCGCGGCGGCGTGCGTGCCGGCGACGAGAGTGCCACGCCGTCGCTCCGCGCGGAGCGCGTGCCCGGACTGCCGGCGCGGCTGTGGGCGCTGACGCCGGTCGCCTCGATCGTGCTGATCGGAACGGCGCGCGGGGTCTTCGAGCTGCGAGGCGGCGAAGGAGCGACGACGCCCGATTTTCGTCAGGTGCCGGGGACCGAGGAGCTCACGGTCTACGAAGTGATGGCGTCGCGCGCCGACCCGGACACCGTCTGGCTCGGCATGGCCGAAGGCCTCGGCCGACTGCGGCGCGCCGGCGACGGCTGGCGCTTCGCCGGCAAGATCGCCGGGGTTCCACCCTACGTGCGCTCGCTCGTCGAGCGGCCGGACGGATCGCTGCTGCTCGGCACGGTCTTCGACGGCATCGTCCGCATCGGCACGGTGCCGCCGGTTCCGAGCCGTGCGGCGGGCGAGGGTACGGCGGCGGCCGAGGCGGCGGCTCCGGTCGGGATCGAGTCGATTGGCACCGGCGAGATGACGGTGGCGGAGGTCGGCGGACGTCTGCTGGCGATGACCCCGGTCGGCTTCCGGCTCCTCGACGAACGCCGGCGCCGGCTGGTGGAGGATCCGGAGCTCGCGGGCCTCGACCCGGCGGGCCGGGCCTTCCTGGCGGCGCAGGATCCGGCAGGCAACCTCTGGTTCAACACGGTGCCGCCGACCGTGGTCGCAGCGCCGGGCTCGGCGGCGGGCGACGACCGCTGGCATCGTCTGGTGGCGATCGCGGCGAGCGACGTCCAGGTGATCCTCGCCGAGCCCGACGGCGTCGTCTGGATCGGCACCGACCGCGGTCTCTACCGCATTGCGGGGGCATTCGGAATGGCCCCGGAGCACGAGGTGCCGGCGCCTGTCCTGCGCGCCTCCTCGGCCGGCGGCGAAGTGACCTCGATGCCGCACGACTTCCGGCGCCTGCGCCTGGAGTTCGCGCCACGCTCGTTTCGCCCCGGGGTGGAGTACCAGTTCCGTCTCGACCCGCTCGATGTCGGCTGGGGCGAGTGGACCGGCGTGGCGTTCACCGAGTACACCAACCTCGATCCCGGCGAATACCGCTTCCGCCTCCGCAGCCGGAGCGCCTCGGGGGCGACGAGCCCGGAGAGCGAGCTGCGGTTCGGCGTGCGTCCGGCGTGGTACGCCACCCGCTGGATGCTCCTCGGCGCCGCGCTGCTCGCCTTCGTCACGGTGCGTGCCTGGGTGGCCTTCCGCAGCCGGCGCCTGCGCCGGCGGGCGGCCGAGCTCGAGGCACGCGTGGCCGAGCAGACCGAAGAGCTGCGCCGCACGGTCGTCGACCTCGAAGTGGTGCGTCGCGAGGTCGAGCAGAAGAACGCCCTGCTCGAACGGGCGAACGCCCGCCTCGAGTCGCTCACCCTGCTCGACGAGCTCACCGGCGTGGCGAACCGGCGCCAGCTCCAGAAGTCGCTCGCCGACGAGTGGAGCCGGGCGCGGCGCCACGAGCTCGCCATCGCCTTCGCGCTGGTCGACCTCGACCACTTCAAGGGGCTCAACGACTCCCACGGTCACTCGGCCGGCGACCGCTGTCTGCAGGAGGTCGCCTCGCTCCTGCGCGGCGAGCTGCGGCGGCCCGGCGACCTGGTGGCTCGCTACGGCGGCGAGGAGTTCGCCCTGCTGTTGCCGGGGACCGGACTCGACGGCGCGCAGGCGCTCTGCGAGCGGCTGCGTGCGGGGATCGCGCGTCTGGCGATCGTCAACGCCGGCGCCCCGGCGGGGGTGCTGTCGGCGAGCTTCGGGATCGCCGCCACCGTGCCGCGCTCCGAGCAGGAGATGGCGACGCTCTTCGAGGGCGCCGACCGGGCGCTCTACGAAGCGAAGGCGGCGGGGCGCAACCGCGTCTGCGGCGACTGGTGCTGAGCCGTCCGGCGGCTCAGTCCTGGCGAGCCCTCCAGGCCTTCGGCGAGAGGAACGCGGCGAGCCCGCGCCAGATCAGTCCGAGATCGCCTGCGGTCGTCCGGCGAGCGGCATAGAGCGCGGCCGACATCGCTTCCTGGTCGCGGTCGAGGGGGCCCCCGGCGGCGAGCGCTTCGCTCTGCGCTAGTCCGAAGGCGCCGACCGGAGCTTCGAGCCAACCATGACGGAGCGCCGGCTCGAGCTCGGCCGCGCGTGCGGGTTCGAGCGGCGGATTGCCCACCAGGGCGATCCTCCCGGCCGCCGCGTCGAGCAGCCAGCCGAGGCGACGCAGCAGCAGCCGGGAGGAGTTGAGCTCGGTGCCGCGCGTCAGCTGCCGCTCCGGCGCGCCGGCGACGGAGAGTCGCGTGCGTTCGCCGAAGACCTCGCGGCGGAGAACCCGCGGCCGCCGCGCGGCGAGCCACGCGACGAGCATCAAGGGCGACAGCGGAACGGTCAGCACCATCGCGCCGAGCCGATGGAGGAGGCGCCGGAACCGGCCGCCGAGCAGCGGCTTGTCGAGGTCGGCGAGCAGCAGCTCGTCGTCGATGGCGGCCACCGAGCCGTTCGCGGTGTTGACGATCAGCGGTCCGTCGAGGACGAGCTCGCTGCCGGCGAGAAGGCGGCCGACGTAGGTGCGCGGCAGGACGACGCACCGGGAGAGGGCCGTCTCGTCGTCGATCAGACAACGCGGGCCGATCGCCACACCGGGACCGAGCTCGGCGCGATCGGAGACGCGCGCGTGGTCGCCGACCAGCACCGGCGGTGCGACGACGGCGGCGAGGGAGAGGCGGCTGCCGCGCGAGATGCGGATTCCGGGGGCGACCTCGAACCCCGGCAGGACGAACCCGGCCGGATCGTCGAGCAGCGCGAGTTGCACCTCGAGGAAGCGGCGCGGGTCGCGGAGGCGACGGTCGGGAAGCGACTGCTTGGCCCGGCCCGTGGCGCCTTGGCGCACGAGAAGCCAGCCCTGATCGTCCTCCCAGTCTTCGCTCGGCGGCTCGCGGCGACCCCGTTCGCCGGCGAGCGGCGGCACCAGCGCGTCGGCGGCGAGCAGGAAGAGGTCGTCATCGTCGCGGAAGGCGGCCGGCAGTCGTTCGAGCTGGGCGGCGAGCTCGAGGTCGCGCGGCAGGGCGACGACGTCGACCTCCAGCCCCCAGGCCTGCCCGGTATGGACGAAGGCACGCACCATCTCGGGGCGGCTGTCGCAGAGCACCGCGACGCGCGTCGCGCCGAGCGAGCTCGCGAGCTCGAGCTGATAGTCGACGAGCGGCTTGCCGAGCAGCGGCAGCAGCGGGAAGGGGCGGCGCCGCAGCAGCGGCAGCATCGCCGGCGACGGCGAGGCGGACGGGATCACCAGGGTGGTCATGCCGTCACCTCGCCGCGTTTCCGGAGAGTCCTCGGTGCAGACGGCGGATGCGGAAGAGGTCCCGCAGCATCCGCCAGGAGTCGCGGATCGGCTTGACCTTGGTGCCCGGCGCGTCGACCCAGCGGACGCCGATCTCGGCGACCCGGTAGCCGAGCCGCCGGGCGAGGTAGAGATGCTCGACGTCGAACGAGAAGCCCGGCATGCGCTGCAGGGAGGCCAGCCGGTGCGCCACCTCGCGGCGATAGCACTTGAAGCCGCACTGGCTGTCGCGAATCCCCGGGACGGCGAGCGTGCGCACCAGGGTCGCGAAGACGCCTCCCATCAGGCGCCGATGGAACGGCTGCGGCTCGACGTCGCTCGTCGGCAGCCGGCGCGAGCCGATCGCGATGTCGGCGCCGGCATCGAGGGCCGCCAGGAGCTTCTCGACCTCTTCGATCGGCGTCGACAGATCGGCGTCGCTGAACAGCACGTGCTCGCCGCGCGCGAGCTCGAGGCCGCGCCGCACCGCTTCGCCCTTGCCGCGATTGCGGCCGTCGGTGACGATGCGCGAGGTCTCCTGCTCCTTCATCACCTGGCCGAGGATGTCGATCGTCTTGACCACCTCGAGCGTCAGGTCGCGCGAGCCGTCGTCGACGACGATCACCTCGCCGGCGGCGTGCCAGTGCTGGAGGAAGTCCTTGACCCGCACCAGGGTGTCGGCGATGCGCGCCTCCTCGTTGTAGGCGGGAATCACCACCGAAAGGCGAGGTGACGGGGTGGGAGAGCTCAATACGCGCCCCTCCCGAGCAGAACCGCCGGCACTGTCTTGGCCAGGATCCATAGGTCCCTCCAGAACGACCGCGTCTCGATGTACTGGACGTCGAGACGGACCTGCCCGTCGAACGGAATGTTGCTGCGTCCCGACACCTGCCAGATGCAGGTCAGGCCGGGTTCGGCGTCGAGGCGGCGCCGCTCGGCCGGGGTGTACTGCACGACCTCGGAAGGCACCGGCGGCCGCGGGCCGACGATCGACATCTCGCCGCGCAGGACGTTGAGCAGCTGCGGCAGCTCGTCGAGCGAGGTGCGGCGCAGCAGGCGGCCGACGCGGGTCACCCGCGGGTCGTGTTTCATCTTGAAGATCACGCCGCCGGCCTCGTTGTGCTTCTCGAGCTCGGCCTTGCGCCGCTCGGCGTCGACGTACATGGTGCGGAACTTGTAGAGGCGGAAGAGGCGGCCGCGCCGCCCGACGCGCGTCTGGGTGAAGAAGACCGGCCCCGGCGAGTCGAACCGGACGGCGATCGCCAGCGCCGTCCACACCGGGGCCGAGAGCGCCAGCATCGCACCGCCGACGAGGAGGTCGAAGACCCGCTTGACGAGCCGCGAGCCGCCGACCACGCTGCTCCACGCCCAGCGCTTCGTCGCCAGGCGCAGGCGCTGCACGCCGCGCGCCGAGCCGAGCAGGGTTTCCCAGCGACGGACGAGGTCCGCCTCGGCGGCGGCGTCGATCCGCTCGCGGCGACCGACCTCGGGCGCCGGGACCTGGGACGCGTTGTCGGTTTCCATGGTCGTCCTCAGAACGAGCGCCCCAGCTGAACTGCCAGGAGCCCGGGCATGATCTGGTTGAATACCTCGGCCACCGAGGCGAGGCGCGAGCGCGGCACGTAGACGACATCGCCCACCGCGAGCTCCGGGTCGGCGAGCTTGCCGCCGATGATCGACTTGACGTCGACCGGGATGAGCTCCTTCCTGCCGTACTGTCCGCGCAGGATCGCCACGTCGCCGAGCCGCGCGGTGGGACGGAAGCCGCCGGACTCGGCGACTGCCTGCAGCAGGGTCACCCGACCGCGGAATCCGTAGGAGCGCGGCTTGAAGACCTCGCCGAGCACGTAGACCTCCTGGGCGAGGGCCGACGGCAGGTAGATGTAGTCGCCGTCTTCGAGGCGCACGTCCTGGGTGGTGTCGCCGCGATGGATGAGCGCCTCGAAGTCGACGGGCACGACCTTGCCGCGGCGGACGAGGTAGGAGTTCTGCAGGTCGGCCACCTCGATCGTCGAGCCCTCGTACTGGCCCGAGGCGAGGCCCTGGGCCTCGGCCACGGCGGTGATGATCGTCACCGGGCCGTTGATCGGGTAGACCCCCGGGCGCACCACCTTGCCGAGGATCGCGTACTGCGCGTCGCGCGCCTTCTTGAGCACGACGGTGACCTGCGGATGGCGCAGGTACTTCTTGAGCCCCTCCTCGATCGTCGTTCGCAGCTCGTCGGTCGAGATCCCGGCCGCCTGGAGGTCGCCGAGGTAGGTGTAGCTGATCCTGCCGTCCGGGCGGACCGGGAGCTCCTTGCGCAGGTCCTCGTGGCCGACCACCATGATGTCGACGACGTCGCTCGGCCAGAGCAGGTAGATCCCCGGCCCGGCGCCGCGCGCCGCCTCGATCGACTCCCACTGCGGCAGCACCGGACCGGTGAGGCGCGGCGGGGCGGGGATGGCCGCGGGCGGCGCTTTCTCCGCCGGGATCGTCCCGGCCGCAGCCGATTCCGGCGGTGTCGCAGGGGGCGCGGGTGTCGCGGCGGCGTGGGGTCGGGTGGGGGTCGTCGCCGGTGGCGGAGCGGCGGCGCAGCCGCCGAGAAGAAGGGCGGATCCGACGGTGAGGGCTCCGCGCCAGCGGCAGCGTGCGGTCATCGGCGACCTCCCGGTTCGCCGAGCGGGCTCGGACGTGGCGCGAAGCGATGGAGGTAGGCGGTCTGGACGCGGTTGAGGATCGTGCCGATCACGGGAGTCCGTGTCGTGCCCAGGCGGGCGAGCGCCTCGCGATGCGCGGCACGCGGCTCGCCATGCGCCTCGGCGACGAAGAGGATGCCGTCGACGAGCGGTGCGGCGAGCAGCGCCTCGGTTCCGGCGAGCACCGGAGGGCCGTCGAGCAGGACGAGCGGGAAGCGCGCCGCCAGCGCGGCGAGAACCTGCGCCGCGGCCGGTCCGGCGAAGAGCTCGTGCGCCGGTTGCCGGCGCTCGTCGACCGTCAGGAACCAGGGGCCGCCGTTCACCGGCCGCTGCAGCGCCGCGACCGCGTCGACCTCGCCGCGTAGCGCGGCGACGAGCCCCGGCGCCTGGACGTCGAGCCCGAGGCGCGGGGCGAGCGGCCCGAGACTGGGCTTGCGCGGGCTGGCGTCGACGACGCAGACGTCGAGCCCGCGCTGTGCGGCGGCGAACGCGAGGTTCAGCGCCACGGTGGTGCGACCCTCGAGATGGCTCGCCCCCGAGAGCAGCAGCGTCCAGTTCCCCTTCTCCGGGCGGCGCAGGAGCACCTGGGTCAGCAGCTCGCGGAATGCCTCCGACCCGGGTGCTCCTGCGGTGGTGACGACGAGGGGCAGTTGCTGTGCGGCCAGCTCCGGGATCTCGCCGAGCGGCACGGTGCCGAGGGCGCGCTCGACCTCGCTCGACGCCTTGAGGCGGGAGTCGAGCAGCTCGCGACCGAGCGCCACGGCGACGCCCAGCGCCACGCCGAGCAGCAGGCCGAGGGCGACGATGAGCTTCGCCTTGCCGGGCACCGGGTCGTCGGGGAGGCGAGCCTCCTGCATGATCGAGAAGTTGGCCGCCGTCGAGTCGCGGATGATCCGCACCTCCTCGACGCGCGCGGCGAGCGTCTTCTCGACCTCCGAGAGGGTGTCGAGATCCTGCTGCAGCCGGGCGAGCTGGGCTTCGACCTCGGGGAGCTGGAGGAGCTCGGCGCGGAAGCGGTCGCGCACCGCCGCATAGCCGGCGGCGCGCGCCTCGCGCGAGGCGGCCTCGACGGTGCGCTCGACCAGTGCCTGTTCGAGCACCGAGAGCACGGGATTGCGCGACACCGTCTTCTCGTAGAGCTGCTCTTCGAGCCCCTGCCGTGCCAGCTCCTCGACGCGGGCGATGTCGTCGCGCAGCTCGAGGACCTGGGCGCTCTCCTCGGTGTAGACCGAGAGCAGGTCGGCGAGACGCGTCTGCAGCTCGAGCAGGCGCACCTGCACCGGCTTCTTGACGTAGGTCGAGGCCACCACGGTGCCCGACTGCTTGGCGAGCTCGTCGCGGGTCGTGCGCATCGCGTCGGCGGCCATGCCGGCGTCGAGGCGCTCCTTCTCGGCGAGGGATTCGAACTCGGAGAGCTTCTCGATCAACCGGCCCGCCTGCTCGGAGAGCTTGACGACGCCGTTCTTCTCCTTGAAGGCGACCAGCTGCTGCTCGAGCGCCCCGGTGCGGGCGCGCGTCTCGGCGAGCTGCGTCGAGAGGTAGTCGTAGGCCTGGATCGCCTCGAGCTTCTGTAGCCGGTCGACGTTGGCGACGAAGGCGCGACCGAGCGTGTTGGCGATCTCCACCGCCTGTTGCCGATCCGGCCAGGTGACGAGGATCTCGACGAGATCGGTGTCCTTCGGGTTCTCCACGCGGATGCGCTGCGAGAGGGCGGCGGGCTCGACGCCGAGCTTGAGGCCGTCGATGACCGCCCGCAGGTTCTCGTTGACCTTGACCAGCCGCAGGACGGTCGGCATCGAGTAGACCTGCAGCTTGACGATCGGCGTGTTCGAGGTGACGAGGAACTCCTTCTGCTCGCGCTTGCGGAGGATCGTCACCCAGACCTGCCATTCGCGCGTGCGGGTCAGCAGCGCCACGGCGACGGCGGCGAAGGCGACGAGGCCGGCGATCGCCGCGACCTGCAGACGGCGACGCCAGATCCCGAGCAGGAGCAGGCGCGGATCGAACGGCAACCCGGCGCTGGCCTCCTCGCGATTGCCGCCGGTCTCGACGACCACTTGCGGCAGCATGGGTGGCAGCAATGGCGACGGCGGCGACGGTGACTCGGCCGGTGGCGGCAGCAGCGGCGGCGGCGTCACGCCGGAAGGTGCGCCCGACGGCAAGTCGTCGATCAGGTCGCGGACTCGCAAGCCCTCGGGTGGTCGCTCGGTCATCCGCTCACCCCACGCTGGCGTTCGAGGTCGGCGACGACCGCGTCGACATCGGCGGCGCCGACGTCGTTCGCCCCACGGCGGGCCGCGAGGGCCATGGCGAGGCGGGCCAGGCGATTGATCTCGCGCGGCACGCCGTGCGAGGCGGCGGCGAGACCGTCCACCGCCTCCCTGGCAAAGAGCCGACCATCGGGGTGACCGGCGGCGCGCAACCGGAAAGCGAGGTAGTCGCCGGTCTCTGTGGTCGGCAGCGCGCGCAGATGGAAACGCAGCCCGGCGCGCTGGTCGAGCTGCGGCAGGGCGAGGACCTTCTGCCGCAGCTCCGGCTGCCCGACCAGGACGAGCTTGAGCTCGGGCCGCCCGTCGTCGAGGTTGGCCAGGGCGCGCAGTCCCACCAGCGCGGCGTGATCGAGCTCCTGGGCCTCGTCGAAGAGCAGCACCACCGGCGCCTCCCGCGCGGCGAGCAGACGGCGCAGGCGGACGACGAGGTCGTGCTCGCTCGCGCCGGCCGGCAGCTCGCCGGCGCCGAGTTGCAGGAGCGCATCGCGCAGCAAGTCAGCGAAAGGATAGTGGCTCGAGGTGATCTCGGCGACGCGGCGTTGGTTGGCCGAGCGGGCGGCGAAAACGCCGCGGGTGAGCGACTTGCCGCAGCCGATCTCGCCGGTGAGCAGGCCGAGCTGGGTGCCGCCCTCGCGCGCCAGGTACTCGAGCCGCGCGAGCGCCTCGCTGTGATCGGCGGACGGGTAGAAGAACGCGGCGTCGGCTGCGCTCTCGAACGGCGCCCGCGCGAGGTGCCAGCTCGGCGGAAAGATCATCGCGGTGCCCCCGGTGCGGCGAGCGGGCGCACGAAGACGCGGATCGGCAGCGAACGACCGGCGGACCGCTCGACCTCGGCGGTGATCTCGCGCTGGTGGGCGGCGAGCCAGTCGACGACCGCGGGCGGCGTCGCTCCCCCGTAGAGGTCGGCGCGATCGGTGGTCACGAAGGCGGCGAAGCGCGGGTCGGCGGCCAACGCGAGCTGCTCTTCGACCCCGCGCGCCTCGTAGGGCGTCGCCCAGTAGCGACCGCTGCGGAAGAGAAGGAACTGGAATGCCGGCAGCTCGGGTGCCAGGAATGCGGCGTCGGTCGGCGTGCGCTCGGCAAGGTACGGGGCGATCGCCGCTGCGGCTTCCCGGTAGCCGGTGCGATGGCCGAGGCATTCGCGCTGCACGGTGAGCGTCGAGCCGGCCACCGCGGCAAGCGTCATCGCCCCGACCAGGGTCGGAAACGCGAGCCGGCGCCGCGAGGCGCCGCCGCCGAACGCCAGCAGGAGCGCGCTCGCGGCGAGCGTCAGGGCGACGGCGGCGGCCATCGTCCGCGAGGGGAAGAGCGGCGTCGCGGCGAGCTGCCAGGCGGCGAGCGGTAGGAGCGCCGCCGCGGTGAGAGCGGCCGCCGCGCCCGGGCGGACCCGCTCCGGGCGTCTCAGCAGCGTCGCCGCGCCGATGCCGGCGAGCGCTG
Organism: Holophagales bacterium; assembly: GCA_016699405.1. Lineage (NCBI taxonomy): Bacteria > Pseudomonadati > Acidobacteriota > Holophagae > Holophagales > Holophagales bacterium. Next base: position 2,111,361 of record CP064972.1, read on the forward strand.
CCAGGCCGGGCAGCAGCGGGAACGAGTACTGGCGGAGCTTGACGCCCATGAACGAGACGAGCAGCAGCTCGCCCGCCAGGGCGCCCCACAGCACGAGCTGCGGCAGGGAGCGCTCCTCCGTCTCGGCCGCCTCGGTGCGCTGGGTGAGCGCCACGACGGCGAGCGGCCAGGCCATGAAGCAGGTCTGCAGCGTCGCTCGCAGATAGAAGCTCCAGGGCTGGTGCCAATAGGCGGCGAACTCCTGGCCGGAGGCGCGGCCGAAGAGCGAGAAGATGAAGTACTGCTCGATCCAGTGCGGCATCGTCGCCGGCGAGAGCAGGGCGACGAGGAAGAGGTGGGCTCCGCCCACCAGCACGAAGGCACCGGCGGCGAGCACCAGGCGCCCCCAGGGTGCGGGCGCGAAGCGCCGGCGACTGCAGAGCAGGGCGAGGACGACCGGGGCGATGTAGAGACCGACCAGCCAGAGCTTGACGAGAAAGCCGCAACCCCAGAGTGCGCCGGCGATCCAGGCGAGGCCGCTGCGATCGTCCTCGAGAGCGCGCACGGCGGCCCAGGTCCCCGCGAGGCCGAAGGCGACGAGGATCCCTTCCCCCATGACCACCCGCGAGGCGTAGACCAGCGGCGGCAGGAGGAGCATCGCGATCGTCGCGCTCCAGCCGGCGGCAGCGCCGAAGCGACGCCGCACGAGCAGCCCGGCGAGCGCGGCGGCGACGAATCCGGCGAGCGCCGGGACGCTGCGCAGCGCCCACCCGGTCGGTCCGGCGAGCGCGACCGGAACGGCGAGCAGTGCCGGGAAGAGGAACGGTTTGTTGTCGGGGGCCGAGAGCGGCTCGCGGCCGAGGTTGAGCCACTGCTCGAGCCCGCCTTCGAGGAGGTTGCGGGCGTAGGTGCCGTAGTAGCCCTCGTCGCCGCCGACGAGGTCGGGCCAGCCGAGGCGGACCAGGCGGAGCCCGGCCGCGACGGCGAGTAGCAGGACGACGACGGCGACCCCCGCGTGCCGACGCATCAGGAGGTCGCTTTCTTCGGCAGGTAGAGGAAGAGGTTCCGTCCGAGCACCTTCTGGAGATCGTAGCGCCGGACGACGCTCGCGCGCACCGCCGCCGACCAGTTCGAGAACTCCGGGTTCGGCGTGGCGAGATCGGCGTCGGCGAGCACCACGTCGATCGCCCCGGTCTCCAGGTCGGCGAGCAGACGATCTTCCTTCCATTTCCCGGCTCGCGCGAGGCACGCGAAGATGTAGGGATCGTTCAGGTACGGCGTGCCGCCGGCGCGCAGCACCGAGGTCACCTCCATGGTGAGCACGCGCCGGCCGGCGAGCAGCGGGGCGAGCTCGGCCTCGGTGGCGGAGCGCTGGGCACGGCCGCGCAACTCCATGGCGACACGCGGCGCGGCACCGGCGAGCATTGCGACGAGGAGCGCCACGGCGAGCGCAACGCCCGCGGTGAGCTCGCGGACTCGCGACCAGCCGAGGGCGAGCAGCGGGGCCGCGGCGAAGGCCGGCTCGATGAAGTAGTTGGCGTTGGCGCCGACTTTGCCGACCGTGGCGACGGCGAGCGCCAGGGCGAGCAGGAAGTATCCGGAGAGCAGGCGCTCCTCGCGCCGCCCCTCGACGACGCCGGCGATCGCCAGGCCGGCGGCGACCGGCAGCAGCGGCTGGGCGAACGCCACCTGGATCATCTTGGCGAGACCGCCGGCGGCGAACGGGTTGGCGCCGTTGAAGCCGAAGACCGCAGCGGCGAAGCCACCATCGGTGAGCGCATGGAGCGCGGCGAGCCAGGCGAGACCGAGCAGGACCGCGGTGGCGACGAAGCGCACGGCATCGCGGGTACGGCGCTCGGAAGCCATCCAGAGCACCAAGGCCGCCGGCGCGGCGATCGCCGTCGGCTTGGTGAAGACGGCGATCGTGGCGAGCGCGGCGGCGAGCGCGCTGGCCAGCGACGGCGTGAGGCGGAACGTCCCGGCCCCGACGGCGAGGGCGAGGAGCGAGAAGGCGACCGCCAGGGTGTCGACGCGGTTCTGCGGCGCGAAGATCAGCAGTGGCACGAAGGCGAGCGGTGCGAGAATTCCGAAGAGCGTCGCGGACCGCGAGAGCTCGAGAGCCCGTCTTGACAGACGCCCGAGGGCGGCAAGGGCCAGCGCGAGGCCGGCGAGCGAGAGCAGCCGCCCGGCGAGCAGCGTCGGTCGTCCGCCGGCAAGCGCGAGCAGCCAGCCGCCGAGCTGGTAGTCGACCGGCCCGTAGAGATGGGTCCGGTAGGGCGGCGCCGCCCAGCCGTCCGGGGTGAACGCCGAATGGCCGCGGGCCGCGTCGAGCTGTGCGGTGAGCACGACGCCCTCGACATAGTCGCCCGGGATGTCGCCACGCAGGAGGTCGACGGCGTTGAGCGCGAAGAGGAGAGCGCCCGCCGCGAGGGCGGCCCAGGCGGCGGCGACGAGCAGGCGGTGAGCGTTCACGTTCGGCCCCCCTGGCGAATCTCGCGGTAGAGCGTCTCCAGCCGCGCGGCGACCGCCGGCCAAGCGTAGCGCGTCGCCACCTCGGTGCGCGCGGCGTCGACCAGGCGGTCGCGCGCGGCTCCCGGCGGGCAGAGCGGGGCGACCGCGGCGACAAGCGCCGGTCCGTCGGCGGGCGGGCAGAGCCGACCGGTGCGTCCGTCCTCGACGAGCTCGGCGAGACCGCCGACGCGCGTCGCGACCACGGGCAGCCCCGCCGCCCAGGCCTCGAGCACGACGATGCCGAACGGCTCGTGACGCGAGGGCAGCACGAAGACATCGGCGGCGCGATAGAGGTCGGCGAGTGGCTCGCTCTCCGGCGCCAGCGCGCCGAGCAGGTGAAGACGATCGAGGACTCCGAGCTCGCCGGCGCGCTGGCGGATCGTCTCGTCGTAGCCGGGCACGGTGACCGGGCCGGCGAGCGCGGCGTGGGCGCCGGGAAGCGCGGCGAGCAGGTCGACGAGCGCCAACTGGTTCTTCTGCGGGTCGACGCGGGCGACGGTGAGCAGCAGCGGCACGCTCGCCGGAATGCCGAGACGGGCGCGGGCGCGGGCGCCGTCGCCGCCGGCGAAGCGCTCCGGGTCGACACCGTTCGGCAGCCGCTCGACACGCACTCCGGGGAGCGCGGCGCGCGCCCGCTCGAGCTCGATTGCCGAAAGCACGAGGACCAGGTCGGCACCGCGCAGGAAGGCGCGGGTACCGAGCAGCGCCGCCGGGATCTTCCCCCAGTCGAGAGCGCGCCGGCCGGGCGCCGTCATCTCGCGGACCTCCTCGGGCGGCACGTCGAACTCGCCGCCGTGCAGCTGGACGACGTAGGCGGCGCCGCGGCGTCGCGCCGCCCAGCGCGCCTGTCCAGCGAGCCGCTGCATCGTGTGGCAGTGCACGACCGCGGGCCGCTCGCCGGCGAGCAGCGCGGCCATCAGACCCGGCGACAGCGGGTTGCCGCCCTTGCGGTCGAGGGCGGCGCGCGCGGCGCCGGAGAGCGGGAGCCGCGCGTAGGTGTAGCGAAAGCGGCGCACCGGCACGCCCAGCACTACGGCCGCTCCCGGCCGGTCGAGCGCGGCGGTGCAGAGCACCTCCGCCGCGTGGCCGGCGCGGCGCTGTGCGCGCGCCAGCGACGCCACGACGCTCTCGGTGCCACCCCAGGCGGCGGGGGTGAAGCGGCGGGCGACGTGGGCGATGCGCATCAGGAGACCCCGAGCAGCAGAAGCAGCCAGCGCTTGGCGGGGAAGCGCGCCTCGCGCAGCCGGTAGCGCTCCTCGGAGCCGAGCAGGCCGGAGAAGCGCAGGCCGAGCAGCATCAGCGCGGCGCCCGCGCCGACGCCGACGGCGAGCCCCCACCAGCCGGTGAGCCAGGGGCGCGCCAGCGCCGGCAGCAGGCCGGGCGAGAGCGCGACGACGAGGCGCAGCATCCAGCGCCACGGGAACTCGAGCGGCCCGGTCTGGCGCAGGGCGTAGCGGATCGTCACCGGCGTCACCAGGACGAGCGAGAGCACCACCGCCGCCACTGCGCCGGCGACGTGGAAGCGCGGGATGAGCAGCAGGTCGAGCCCGAGGTTGACCGCCACCTGCACCAGGCCGAAGCCGAGCGTGCGATGGGAGCGCTCGACGACGTTGAGCGCCGCGCCGATCGGCAGGGAGACGAACGGCAGCAGGTGGACCACCGAGAAGATCCGCGCCAGGTCGCCGGCCGGCGCCATCTCGGCGCCGTAGAGCAGCAGCACGCCGCGATCGGCCCAGGCGGCGCCGAGCAGGGCGAACGGCACGGTGACCACGGCGAGCAGCTTGTAGTACCAGCCGACCAGCGAGCCGAGGCGCGTCGGATCGCGCTGCACCGTGGCGGTCATCGCCGCGAGCACCACGGCGTAGAGCGAGAGCGGCACGAGCTCGAGCCCGAGCTGCGGCAGCGAGTAGCCGAGGTCGTAGAAGCCGACGACCGAGGGCGGCACCACGGCGGCGAGGAAGTAGACCTCCGACTGCCGCTGGACGATCAGGTTCACCAGGCTCGAGCCGACCTGCGAGCCGGCGTAGGCGGCAACGCGGCGCGGGGCGATCTCCGTCGTCGAGCGGTCGGGGATCTCGGCGAGGCTGCGGCGCAGCGACGGGGCGAGGTAGGCGATCGCCGCGGCGAGTGCGGCGGCCTGGGCGGCAAGCGCCGCCGCTGCCCCGCCGCCGCCCCGGAGCCACCACCAGGTCAGCGCCAGCCAGCCGAAGCCGGTGATCGCCGTGGCGATGGTGAGCACGCGGGCGCGGGCGAGCGCGAAATGCAGCTGGTAGACCGACTCCTTCAGGGTGAACGCCGCGGCGAAGAGGCAGACGAGCGGCAGCAGCGGCACGAGCTCGGGGGTGAAGAGCTGCTCGAAGAGCGGCGCGAGGAGGAGCAGCAAGGCGCTCGCGACGACGAGCAGCGCGAGCTGCGCGAGCAGGACCCACACGAAGAGCCGTCGCACGCCGTGTCGCGAGCCCTGGGTCTCGAGCTCCGGCACGAAGCGCAGCAGCGCCCGGTCGAGACCGGCCGAGACCAGCAGGACGCCGAACGTCCCGAGGTTGCGGGCGAGCGACCAGACGCCGAAAGCGTCCTTGCCGAGCAGGCGCGCGGCAATCACCGAGACGCCGAGCGTGCCGGCGAGGGTGGCGACCTTGGCGAGCACCGACCAGAGGGCCTGGCCGGCGACACGTTGCGAAGCCGAGGGCGCCGCTAGGCCATCGCCCACTCGGCCATCTCCCGCATGAGGCCGTGGAAATCGACGATCGACCGGATCGGGGTGGATGGAGTGAACGACGCGAGCAGAGTCGCGTCCGAGTCGGGGTGCTCCGGCCGGTAGCCGTGCATCCCCGCCGGCGCCACCCGCCCCATGTGGGAGGGGTTGAGCAACACGCCGGGATCGAGGGCGTAGATCCCCTGTCCGAAGCGATGATCGGGCCAGAAGGTGCCGTAGGCCTCGAGCTCCGGCCGCTCGACCCAGCGTCCGTCGGCGTCGCCCGGCAGCGCCTCGCGGATCCGCGCTTCGGCGCCGTCGCGGAAGTACCAGAAGCGGATCATCGTCGAGTCGTAGACGGCGGCGTAGTCGACGCCGAACGCGAGCCCCAGCGCCTCGATGCGTGGCATCAGGTCAACCACTCGGTGGATCGTCGCCATGCCGTGATCGGAAATGAGCGCGAAGCGCACTTCGCCGTAGCGCTGGCGGGCGTCGGCGAGCAGGCTGTCGATCTGTGCCTCGTACCAGCGGAGCTTGTCGTCGACTGCCGGCGAGGCCTTGGTGACCTCGTGCATCAGGCCGTCGAGATTGGCACTGTAGAGGAACGCGAAGCGTGGCTCGCCCGCCTTGACGGCGCTGCGCAGCGCCGCGACGTTCGCTTCCTCGGAGTTGTGCCAATTCGAAACGTGGTACGGCACGCCGGTGGCCACGAGGTGATCGAAGATGCTCGGGCCGCGGTTGATCCCGCCGGGCTTGAAGATGTCCTTCTTCTCGGCGTAGTCGAAGAGCGGCAGGACCTCGAACGGCAGGTTGTAGATCTGGAAGTACCCGGTGAAGCCGTAGGCGACGGCGATCGCCTTGGAGAGGTAGCGCCGGACCCGTCCGCGGTCGAAGAGCGAGGCCGGCAGCGCCCGCAGGAGCTTCAGGGCTTTGAACGGACTGGTGGCCGGCGAGTAGTAGAAGCTCGACCAGTGGTCGTTCTCGTCGGGACGGCGTCCGGAGAGGATCGCCGGCACGCAGGCCGAGGAGAACCCGAAGAGCGACGCGGCTTTCTGTCGGTAGGGGAGCCTGTCGAGGAACCAGGGCCGGGATCGGATGACCTCCCAGCCACACGCGTCGACGAACATTACAACGGCGCAGCGGTCGCCCATTCGTCGCCCCCCCCAGGTCCTGCCAAGCGATCGGACCGGGCGACGGGCAACCTGGACGCTCGTCGTCCAGCTGAATAATCCGGGTCCTATACTACCTGACGGGATGCGTACCCTGTTCGTCAACGAGAAGGGTTGCGCTTACGGTGGCGTCGAGCAGGCGGTCGGCGACACCGCTGCGGGTCTTGCCGCTCGCGGGCATGCCGTTCATCTCCTCTCCTGCGAGCCGATCCCCGAGGGCCGATCGCCGCTCGGAGCGCCCTTCGCCTCGCGCACGCGGCTCGAGCTTCAGGCTGCGGAAGGCACCTGGAGGCGTCAGCTCGCCCGGGCGCTCGAGGCCGCGGCGCCCGACGTCGTCTACGTCCATCGCTGGGCGCATCGCGAGAGCCTCGCCGAGCTCGCCGTCGGGCTGCCGACGGTTCGCTACGCCCACGACCACGACCTCTACTGTCCGCGGCGGCACAAGTACTTTCCGCTCAGCCGGCGTATCTGCAACCACCCGCTCGGGGTGCACTGTGTCCTGCACGGGTGTCTGCTGACGCCGCAGGGGCCGGTGCCGGGCCTCCCCGGCCTCGTCGACCTGCGGGCGAAGGCGCGCGATCTCGCCTTCAACCGGCGTCTGCCGACGCTCGCCGTCGGTTCGCGCTGGATGCGCGACATGATGCGGCGCAACGGCTTCGCGGAATCGCAGGTCGTGCTGCTGCCACCGGTTCCCGCCGGGCTCGAGCGGGACACGCCCGCGCCCCCCGCTGACGGCGCGGTACCGACGGTGCTCTTCGTCGGGCAGCTCATCCGTGGCAAGGGCGTCGACCTGCTGCTCGCGGCGCTCGCCGGGGTCCGGCGACCGTTCCGGGCCCTGCTCGTCGGGACGGGAGCGCAGCAGCACGAGCTCGTCGAACAGACCCGGCAACTCGGGCTCGGCGACCGGGTCACCTTCGTCGGATGGGTGCCGCACGATCGGCTCGCCGACTACTACCGGCAGGCGGCGGTGGTCGCGGTGCCGTCGCGTTGGCCGGAGCCGTTCGGCATGGTCGGACTCGAAGCGATGTGGTCGGCGCGCCCGGTCGCGGCCTTTGCCGTCGGGGGCATTCCGGACTGGCTCGTCGACGGCGAGACGGGGCTCCTGGCGGCGGAGGGCGATGCGACCGGGCTCGGGCACGCCCTCGAGGAGCTGCTCAGCGATGCCGACTTGGGGCGGCGGCTCGGCGAGGCCGGGTTCGCCCGCGCCCGGGAGCATTACCGCTTCGCCGATTACCTCGACCGGACCGCAGGTCTGCTCGCCGGCGCCATCGCCGGCGCGGGTGCGTCCTCGGGTACGGCGCGGAGCTCCGTCGCTCCCGTGAGCGGGGACGGCGAGGAGATCGATGACCTCTGAGCTCGTCGTCGCCGTCAGCCTCTTCGCCAACGACCGCGGAACCTCCGGCATCGGTCGCTACCTCAAGAGCGTGGTTTCGCGCCTGCCGGCCGCCGATCCCGGCGTGCGTCTGCTGCTCTTCGTGGCGCGCGAGGACCTGCCGGTCTTCGCCGGGTTCGACGAACGGGACGACGGTCGCGTCCGCTTCGTCCCGGTCGCCGACCGATGGAACTCCCCGCCGCTCTCGCTGCTCTGGCACGCGTTCGCGTTTCCGCGCGCCGCAGCCCGCTCCGGCGCCTCGGTCATCTACCTGCCCGCCGGCAACCGCCGCCTGGTGCCGTTCGGGGCGCTGCCGACGCTCGCCGTCGTCCACGACCTCTCCTGGCTCCACATGGAGGGCAAGTACGACCTCGCCCGCGAGCTCTACCTGCGCCGCTTCCTCCCCTGGATGATCCGGCGCTCGACCCGAGTGGTGGCGATCTCGGAGTCGACCGAGCGCGATCTCGTCGCGCTGGCGCACTGTCCCGCCGCGCGCATCACCCGCGTCGGCAACGGCTTTGACGCGACGGTCTTCCACCCGCGCGACGCCGGCGACAGCCGGCGCGAGCTCGCGGCCGCCGGGCTCGAGCTGCCGCCGCGCTTCCTGCTCTACGTGTCGCGGCTCGAGCACCCGGGCAAGAACCACGTCGGTCTGCTTCGCGCCTATCGCCGCCTGCTCGACCGGCGGCCCGACTTCCCGGACGACCTGGTGTTCGCAGGCGGTCGCTGGAGCGGGGCCGAGGCGGTCGACCGCGCGCTTGCCGAGCTCGGGCTCGAATCGCGCGTCCACCGGCTCGGCTTCGTCGCCGACGAGCACCTACCGCACCTCTACGCCACGGCGCGCGGTCTCGTCTTCCCGTCGCTCTTCGAGGGCTTCGGGTTGCCGATCCTCGAGGCGCAGGCCTGCGGGCTGCCGGTGGCCGGCTCGGCGTTGTCGTCGATCCCCGAGGTCATCGGCGACGCCGGTCTGCTCTTCGATCCGCACGATCCCGACGAGATCGCCGCGGCGATCGAACGGCTTGCCACCGACGACGCGCGACGCAGCGAGATGATCGACCGCGGGCTCGCCAACGCGCGTCGTCACACCTGGGAAGCGACGGCCGCCGCGACCGCCCGGCTCCTGCGTGAGATCGCCGTTGCCTCCTGAGCCGATCCGCACGGCGGTCGACGGGCTCGGTCGGGCGCCGCGCCTGCGCCTTGCTTGGCTCGCCGCCTCGCTCGGCTTGCTCGAGGCCCTCTCCGGCGCGTTGCGACGCCTGCTCGACCTCTCGGTTTCGCTCGCCCTGTCGCTCCTCCTGCTCCCCTACGCCGCGCTGGCCTGGGTGGTAGCGCGGGCTGGCGGACGGCCGGCATTCGTGCGGGAGGGCTTCGTCGGCCGCTGGCAGCAGCCGATCGAGCTCGGCCGGTTGACCGCGGGAGGACCGCTCGCCCGCCTGCCCTGGCTGTGGGCGGTAGTGCGCGGCGACCTGGCGCTCGTCGGGCCGGCACCCTGTTCCGAAGCCGAGCGCGCGAGGCTCACCGCCGCCGACCTGCCGCGCTTCCAGGTGCGCCCGGGACTGGCGCACCTGCACCGCATCCGGCGCGCCGCCAACATCGACTTCGAGGGTCAGACGCGGAGCGATCTCGAGCAGGTCCACGCCGTCGGTCTCGGTGGCGAGCTCGGCATCCTGGTGCGCTCGATCCCGGCGGCCCTCATCGGCGGCCGGGCGGTCGCGCCGCCGCGCGAGCTGCATCTGCTCGGGGTGCGGATCGACAACTGGACGATGAGCGAAGCGATCGCATGGCTCCTCTCCCAGCCGCGCGGAGGGCGGCCGCGTCAACTCGCCTTCGTCAACCCCGACTGCCTCAACAAGGCGTACGAACGCGAGAGCTACCGTCGCGTGCTCGCCGCCGCCGACGTCGTCCTGCCCGACGGCATCGGCATCCACTACGCCTGCAAGATCCTGGGGACCTCGCTCGCCGCGAACGTCAACGGCACCGACCTCTTCCCGCGCCTCTGCGACGCCGCCGAAGCGGCCGGTCGCTCGCTCTACCTGCTCGGCGCGCGGCGCGAGGTCGTCGAGTCGCTCGGCGAGCGGATCGCCCAGCGCTGGCCGGGGCTGGAGATCGCCGGGGCGCGCGACGGTTTCTTCGCCCGGGGCGGCGAGGAGGAGCGCGAGGTGGTCACGGCCATTCGCGACTCGGGAGCGGATCTGCTGCTCGTCGCGTTCGGGGCGCCGGCGCAGGAGGAGTGGATCGCCTGCCACGCCGGAGAGCTCGGGGTCGCCGCGGCGATGGGCGTCGGCGGCCTGTTCGACTTCTATTCCGGGAGGATTCCGCGCGCTCCGGGCTGGGTGCGGGAGATCGGTTTCGAGTGGGCCTGGCGACTGCTTCAGGAGCCGGGCCGGATGTGGCGTCGCTACATCGTCGGCAACCCGCTGTTCCTCTGGCGGATCTGGCGTCAGGGCCGGCGATTTCCCCTAGGATGAGCGGACGGGGCGATCGGCCCCGGCAGAGGCCGCGAGGAGGAGAGGCATGTTCCAGACCACCGCCATCGGCAACGTCACCACGCTGGTCGCGCCGAGCGAGCTCGACGCGCGCAATGCGCCTGCGGCGCGGGACTACCTGAAGAAGCTCGTCGAGGCCGGAGCGAGCCGCCTGGTCATCGACCTCTCGGCGGTCTCGTTCATCGATTCCTCGGCGCTCGGCGCGCTGCTCACCGCGCTCAAGGCGGCGCGCTCTGCCGGCGGAGACGTCAAGCTCTCGGGCATGACGCCGGCAGTGCAGACGATCTTCGAGCTCACCCGGCTCTTCCGGGTGTTCGATGTCTTCCCGAGTGCGGAGCAGGCCGCCGCCAGCTTCTGAACGCCGGCTCGCGATCGGCGGGGGGACGTGAGCAAGGAGATCGTCGCGAGCGCGCTGCTCGCCGCGGCGGCGGTCGGTTTGGCCGGCCTGGCCGTGGTCTGGGCGCCGTTGCGCCGCTACCTGCTCTGCGGCTTCTTCCTCGGCGTCGGCAAGATCCTCGACGTCAACTGGGTGTCGCGTGAGGACTACCGCGGCTGGGTGCGCGGCTTCGAGATCGGCAGCCTCGACGTCATGGTGGTGGCGCTGCTTGCGGCGGTGCTGGGCGGGCCCGGGCGCCGTCCGGTGCGTTTCCTCCCGGCCCTGATGCTGCCGATCCTCGCCTGGGTGACGATGGCCTTCGTCTCGGCCTTCACCGCCGAGGTGCCGCTCTACGCCGGGTTCGGGCTGCTCAAGTTCGTGCGCTACACGCTGGCGTTCTGGGCCGTGGCGAATGCGGTCCGCGACGAGACCGACCTGCGCTGGCTCCTCTGGACCTTCGTCGCCTGCGCCGGGCTGCAGAGCTTCGACGCGGTCCAGGACTACCTCAAGGGGGTCTACCGCGTGCGCGGGTCGTTCGACCACTCGAACACGCTCGGGATGTACCTGAACATGTTCCTGCCGATCATCTTCTCGGCGCTCATGAACCTGCGGACAAGGTGGAGGGGGCTGCTCCTGGCGGTCTTCGGCCTCGGTGCCGGCACCGTCGTGCTGACCCTCTCTCGCGGATCGTGGGTCGCTCTCGGACTGGCGCTGGCGGTCGTCCTGCCGCTCTCCTTCGTGCTGCGTCTGCGGCCCGAGAAACTCGCCCTGGTGGCGTTCATGGTGGCGATCGCGATTCCTCCAGGGGCGATCGCGGTGCAGAAGATGATCCGGCGCATCCAGGAGGCGCCGGCCTCCTCGGGCGAGGCGCGCGTGGAGTTCAACAAGGTGGCCCGTCAGATGGCCTCGGACCGCGCCTTCGGGATCGGCATCAACAACTACTCCTACGGCACCGACGGCCCCTACTCCGAGCCGTTCGGCGACGGGCTCGACCGCGGCGGCCTCTGCCACAACCTCTACTTCCTGACCACCGGTGAGCTCGGCTGGGGTGGGCTGGCGGCGCTGATCTCGGTCTTCGCCGCGGCATTCGTGCACGGTGCACGCTTCCTCTGGCGGCAACTCGACGAGGGCCTCGGGTCGATCGTCATGCTCGGCTGGGTCGGTTCGCTGGTGACGGTGGCCTTCCAGTCGACACTCGAGTGGGCGCCGGTGCAGACCGGACTGGGGATGACGTTCTTCGGTCTGCTCGCCGTGGGCTCGGCGACGGCACGGCTCCCGTCGGGGGCGAGCGTCGCCCGGTGGACGATCTCGTGGCGGGCCGTCCCGCCGCCGGCTGGGCTGACGGCACGACCGGCCCGAGGAGGGGCACGATGAGCACGGACGTTCTCGTCATCCTGCGCTGTCTCAACGACGCGTGGGTCGTCGGCGAAACCCTCGAGGCGATCTTCGGGCAGCGCGAGGTCCGCCCGCGCGTCGTGGCGATCGACTCGGGCTCGACCGATGGATCGCTCGACATCCTCCGACGCTTCCCGCTCGAGCTGATGCAGATCGCTCCCGGGACCTACATCCCGGGGCGCGTGCTCAACCTCGGGATGCGTCAGGGGGCCGAGCCGATCGCGGCCTTCGTCAATTCCGACTGCACGCCGCAGCACGATCGCTGGCTCGACCGGCTCGTCGCGCCGTTCGCCTCCGACAACCGGATCGCCGCGGTGTACGGTCGCCAGATCCCACGGCCTGGGGCGCACCCGCTGGTGCGCCTCGACTACGAACGCGCCTTCGGCGACGGCTCGGAAGCGGCGCGCTGGCGGCACTTCTTCTCGATGGCGTCGTCGGCGGTGCGGCGCTCCGTCTGGGCGGCGGCGCCGTTCGACGAGCAGATCCGCTACTCCGAGGACGTGCTCTGGAGCTGGCAGCGACGGCAGGAGGGCTGGCGCATCTTCTACGCCGCCGAGTCGGTCGCCATGCACTCGCACAACTACTCGCTTGCCGAGATGCGGCGGCGCTACGCCGGCGAGGGGCGCGCCGATGCGGCGATCTTTCCGCCCGAAACACACCTCACGGGGTTCGGCGGCGGGCTGTTGCGGCCGTGGCTGGCGGCGGTGGCGCGGGACGGAGCGTGGTGCGTGCGCCACGGCTACTGGCGCGCCCTGTTCGAGTCTCCGGCGCATCGCTGGGTACAACGCGCCTCCTATCGATCGGGGCTGTGCGAGGGGCTGGGCCGTGGGTGAGCCCGCGCCGTTCACCGCGCTCGGCGAGCCGGATCTCGAGCGACGGGTCGCCGCGGACGTCGCGCATCTCGCCGCAGCGGTCTCGTCGGCGCTCGGCTCGAGCCTCCGCGCCCTGCTGCTCGGCGGCGGCTACGGGAGGGGCGAGGGCGGGGGGCGACGGGATGCGGACGGAACCTGGCGGCCGCTCAACGACTACGACCTCGTCGCCGTGGTGGACGGCGTGCGGCGCTGGCAGCTCGGCCGATTGCGGGAGCGCCTCGGCCGGCTCGCCGAGCTTCTCGCCGAAGAGTTGAACCTCGAGATCGAGCTCTCCCCGCTGCGGGTCGACGATCTGCCGCGCCTGCCGTTCACGATGATGTGGTGCGAGCTCTTCGCCGAGCCCCGCGTGATCGCCGGCGACCCTTGTGCCCTGGACCGCCGGCGCCGGCTCGCGCCCGCGGAGCTGCCGCAGCTCGAGGCGGTCCGCTATCTGGGCAACCGCGCGGCGCTGCTGCTCTGGTCGCGGCTGGAGCCGCTGCCGCCGGAGCGGGTCTGGAAGTTCGTCGCCAAGGCCTGGCTGGCGACCGGTGCGGCGGCGCTCATTGGGGCCGGGGAGTTCGCCGTGGGCTATGCCGCACGCCAGCGCCGGCTCGAAAGCCTGTCGCCGGGCGACCTGCCGCCGGTCGTCGATCTGTCCGCGCGGCATGCCGCTGCGGTCGCCGAGCGGCTCTCGCCAAGTGCGCCGCCGGCCTCGCTCGATGCCGAAGTCGAAGCGGCGGTCGCCGGCCTGCTCGCCACCTGGCGGTGGTGTGAAGGGCGCCGTCTCGGCTGGGAGCCGGTGCGTTGGGGCGACTACGCGCTGCACCCGAGCTCGTTCAGCGAAGGGAAGCTCGCCGCCGCGGGGAACCTGCTGCGGCAGCTCCGCGCCTTCGGCCTTTCCGGGATCCGGCCGGGATGGGCTGCGCTCGAGCCGCCGCGAGCCCGAGTCGCTCGCACGCTCCCAGCGGCGCTTGCCGGAGAAGGGATCGACGCTGCCTGCCGTCTGCTGGCCTGCGAGCCAGCGCAGGTGCCAGGCACCTGCCTGGCGCTGTGGCGGCGTTTCAACGCCTGAGGCGAAGGAGTCGACGATGCGCATCCTCGTGGCGGAAGACCAGCCGATCCACGCCCGCCTCCTCGAGGTGATGCTCGAGGAGCTCGGGCACCAGATGGTCCACGCCGGAGACGGTGCGGAGGCCTGGAGGTTGCTGAGCGCGGACGATCGCCCCGCGCTCGCCCTGATCGACTGGATGATGCCCGGCATGAGCGGGGTCGAGCTCTGCCGGCGAATCCGCGCCGAGCCCGCATTGGCCGGTGTCTACGTGATCCTGCTCACCGCCCGCGACACCACGGACGACGTCGTCGAGGGGCTCGGGGCGGGAGCGAACGACTTCGTCACCAAGCCGTTCGAGCCGCGCGAGCTGGCGGCGCGGCTACAGGTCGGCGTGCGCGTCCTCGAGCTCGAGGCGGCGCTCGCCGCACGCGTCGAGGAGACGCGCCGGGCGCTCGCCGAACGGGCGGCGGCGATGGAGGCGCTGCGGGCGGCGATGGCCCGGGAGGTGGCGGTTGCCGACCGCATCCAGCAGTCGCTGCTCTTTGGCTCGCCGCCGTCGCGGCCGGAGCTCGAGATCGCCGCCTTGTCGGCCCCTTCTCAGGGCGTCGACGGCGACTTCTACGACTTCCTCGACTGCAGCGCGACCCATCTCGACGTGCTGGTGGGCGACGTCATGGGCAAGGGGATTCCGGCGGCCCTGGCTGGCGCGGCGACCAAGAGCCATGTCCTGCGGGCTCTCGCCCTCGGTCACCGCATCGGGGGGGAGGCCGACACGCCGGCGGGGATCATCGACGCGGTGTCGCGCTCAGCCGGCCCTCGCTTCGTCGAGCTGGAGAGCTTCGCTACCCTGGTGTACGCGCGGATCGATCTCGCCCGCGACGAGATCCGGCTGGTCGACGCAGGGCATCCGCCGACGTTGCTGGTGCGAGGCGACACCGGCGCCGTCGAGGAGCTCTCCGGCATCGACCCCCCGCTTGGCATCTGGGAGGAGCAGAAGTTCACCGAAGTGCGCGCGCCCTTCCGCTGCGGCGACGTGGCGGTCTTCTACTCCGACGGGGTCACCGAGGCGGCCAGCCCGGTGGGCGAGCTCTTCGGTGTCGCCCGGCTCAAGGCGCTGCTCGGCGCAGCGCGCGGGGCGACCGCACACGACCTGGTGGCGCGGATCCGCGCCGCCGCGTCGAGCCACGCCGGGGGAGGACCGATGTCGGATGACCTCACCTGTGTCGTCGTGCGACGTCGCGAGCTTGCCGGCTCGCGTCCGCCGGTTCGGACGGCGAGCGCCACGAGCTCGGTCGACCTGCCGGCCTCGCTCGACGAGCTCGGCCGGGTTCGCTCGCTGATCGAAGAGGTCTGCGGCTCCGGCTGCCTGCGTTTCCGCGAGGAGCAGGTTGCCGCCCTGCTGCTGGCGGTCAACGAGGCGTTCGTCAACGTGGTCGAGCATGCCTACGCCGGCGTCGCCGACGGACGCGTGCGGCTCGAGACAGAGTGTGGCGGCGAGGTGCTCGAGGTGCGGATGGTTCATCGCGGCGCGTCGTTCGACCCGGAGACCGTGCCGCCGCCGTCCTTCGACGGCTCGCGAGATGGCGGCTTCGGTGTCTACCTCATCGCGGCCTCGGTCGACGAGGTGACCTATGAAGACCTCCCCGGCGGCGAGCGGGTGATTCGCCTGCGCAAGCGAGGGCTCGCCGCGCCCGGTGGTGGGACCGGGGTTTCTGCGCATTGACCCTTTCCGCAGCGGCGGCGTATCGTGGCGGCGACCGCGGTGTGCCGCTCCTGCGAGCGACCACTCCACCGCCATGTCGTCCGTCCGATCCCTTCCCGCCGACGCGCTGCTCGAGCTGTTGCTGATCGCCAGCGACACGCTGAGCCCGGAAGAGATGGCCGGGCGCTTCGTCCCGCAGGTCGGCGAACGAATCGGGCTCTCCGCGGCGGCGATCTTCCTGCCGCGGTCCGACGACGGCGAGGGCCCGCCGCGACTGGTGGCGAAGTGGACGAAGGCCGAGTGGATCGCCACGCCGCGCGAGCTCACGGCGCTCGTCGAACGCCCCAACCCCAACTCCGTCTGGGTCTCGGGCGAGGGCAACGAGGCGCTCTTCGGCCTCGCCGGGGCAGGCTTCCTCTGGGCACGGACGGCGATGACCGTGCGCCCGCTCGTCCAGGACGCGAGGTTCCGCCAGGTTCTCGACCGCCTGGCCGAGGGCCTCAAGCGGGCGCGCGTCCACACCCGCGCGATCCGCCAGCTCGACGACCTCACCTCCGCACGCCGTCTGGCCGGCGAGGCGATCGAACGGCTCGGCGCCTTCGTCGACAGCCTCGAGGGCGCTGTGCTGGTCGAGACGGCGGAGCGCAAGATCGCGTTGGCCAACGAAGGGTTCTGCCAGCTCTTCGGCGTCCCGGGCAAGCCCGACGCGTTGATCGGCGCCGACTGCGCGCTCGCCGCCGAGGGGAGCAAGATCCTCTTTCGCGATCCGGCCGGTTTCCTCGCCGGAGTGATGCAGCGGCTCGCCGAAGGACGCCGCGTGGTGGGCGAAGTGCTGGAGATGGCCGATGGCCGCGTCCTCGAGCGCGACTTCATTCCGGTGCTGACCGAGGGACGCCACGCCGGTCAGCTCTGGCACTACCGCGAGGTCACCGCCCGGGTGCTCGCCGAGCGCGAGATCTCGCGTCTCAAGCAGTTCTACGAGCAGGTGCTCGACTCGATGCCGGTGCAGCTGGCGGTCTTCGACCCGGCGGGGCGCTACATGCACGTGACGCCGAGCGCCATCGCCGACGAGGAGACACGGCGCTGGATCGTCGGTCGGACCGACTTCGACTACTGCGAGCGGCGCGGGCTCGCGCGCGAGATCGCCGACGCGCGCCTGCGGCGCATTCTCGAGGTCGTGGCCACCCGTCAGCCGACACGGCTCGAGGAGTCGTTCACCGACCGGGCGGGGGTGCTGCGGCACTTCGTGCGCTTCGTCCACCCGGTGGTGGACGCCGAGGGCAAGGTCGTCCAGGTGCTCGGCTACGGGCTCGACATCACCGAGCGCAAGCAGGCAGAGGCGGCGCTGGCGACGAGCCGCGCGCTGGTCGCCGCGGTGCTCAACGCGTCGCTCGACGCCATCGTCACGCTCACCTCGTCGGGGGAGATTCTCGAGCTGAACCCGGCGGCCGAGAAGATCTTCGGGCTGCCGCGAGAGGCCATCGTCGGCCGGCCGGTGTCCGATTTCGTGCTGCGCGAAAGCGACGGCGGGGTGCACCGCTTCGCCCTCGCCCGCTACCTGCGGGCCCGGCGCTCCTCGCTCCTCGGCCGGCGGCTCGAGCTCGCCGGGCGGCGCCACGACGGCGAGATCTTCCCGGTCGAGCTCTCGCTCCACGAGCTCGAGCTGGTCGAGGGTGGCGGGCGCTTCACCGTCTACCTGCGCGACATCACGGAGCGCAAGCGGGCGGAGCGGCTGCTGACCGAGGCCAAACAGGCTGCCGAGGCCTCGGCGCGGGCGCGCGAGCTCTTCCTCGCCAACATGAGTCACGAGATCCGCACGCCGCTCAACGGCGTGATCGGCATGACGCACCTGCTCGAGGCGACCGAGCTCTCGGCGCAGCAGCGAAGGTACCTCGGGGCGATCCGCTTCTCGGCCGACACGCTCTATGCGCTGATCAACGACGTGCTCGACTTCTCGAAGATGGAGGCCGGCGGGCTGGTCTTCGAGGAGATCTCCTTCCGTCTCGACGAGCTGCTGCGCCATCTGGTCGAAGCGACGCGTTTCGCCGCAGAGCGCAAGGGGCTCGAGTTGCTGCTCGACCTCGCGCCGGAGCTGGCGCGTCCGGTGGTGGGCGATCCGGTCCGGCTCAAGCAGATCCTGATGAACCTGGTGGCCAACGCGGTGAAGTTCACCGAGCGGGGGACGGTCGTCGTCGGTGCCCTGCCGCTGCGCGAAGTGGCCGGAGTCCTCCACCTCCAGTTCTGGGTCGCCGACACGGGGATCGGCATCGCGCCCGAGAAGCAGATGACGGTGTTCGATGCCTTCACCCAGGAGCGCTCGGACACCGCGCGGCGCTACGGCGGCACCGGGCTGGGGTTGGCGATCGTCAAGCAGCTCGTCGAGATGCAGGGCGGGCGCATCGCGGTCGAGAGCGCGCCGGGCAAGGGGAGCGTCTTCACTGTCTTCCTGTCCTTCCTGGTGCGACCCGAGCCGGTTGCCGTGCTCGACGGGGAGACCAAGGAGCTGCCGGCGCAACTCGGCGGCACCCGGATCCTGCTGGTCGAGGACAACGAGCTGAATCAGCTCGTCGCAGCCGAGATCCTGCGGCAGGAGGGGGCGGAGGTCACCGTGGCCGGCGACGGTGGCGAGGCGTTGGCGCGTCTGGCGAGCGAGCGCTTCGACCTCGTGCTCATGGACCTGCAGATGCCGGTCATGGATGGCTTCGAAGCCACCCGGCGGATCCGCCAGGAGCTGAAGATCCCTTCGGGAGTGCTGCCGATCGTCGCGCTGTCGGCATCGACGCTCTCGGAGGAGAAGGAGCAGGCCTACGCCGCCGGGATGGACGATTTCGTGATGAAACCCTTCGACCCGCGTCACCTGCGCGGTCGCATTACCGAGCACCTGGTGCGACTCGGGCGCCGTCCGGGCGGGGCGGCGGTCGAGCTGGTGATCGGTCCAGGGGCCGAAGCCACACCAACGGTCCCGCAGGCGGTGCAGACCCCTGCGGACGCCGCTCCCTCCGCCGTCTCGGCGGCAGCGAGCGTGGACGAGCCGCCGCCGGCACCGCCGGTGGACCTCGCCCGGTTGGAGCGCAGCGCGATGGGGCGTCCGGCACTGGCGCGAGAGATCGTCGAGCTCTACTTGGCCGCGACGCCCGAGCTGATCGCCGAGATGACCGCGGCCGTGGCGGCGGGCGATCCGCGGCGCGTTCAGGCCGCGGCACACAAGCTCAAGTCGACCTCGGGGGTCATCGGAGCCGGAGAGCTCCAGTCCCGCTCCGCCGAGCTCGAAGAGCGCGCCGACAAGTGGTCGCCCGACGAGCTCGGCGAGAAGGTGGCCGCAGTCGCGCGACACTGCGACGCGGTCGTCGCGGCGCTGCTCCTCGCGCGGTCACGCTACGTCGCGCCGGCGGAGCCGAAGACTCCGCCGGGCTGACCGGCGAGCGCGGCCTCGTCGCCGCGCCGCCACTGCTCAGCCGGGAAACCTCAGTTCGTCGTCCCGCTCCAGGTTGCGAGCGAGCCACCCTCGAAGCCGTCGGCGAAGCCGCTGCCGAAGGTGTCGCACTGGTTGTTCCAGAGACAGGCCACCCACTCCGGGTGGTCGACGAACGGATTGCGATTCGCCTGGTAGGTGTAGACGACGTCGTTGCGGCGCTGTTCGCGGGCATCGACGGGATCCTGTGCCGCCCAGGCGAGGATCGTCGTCAGCCTGCCCATGTAGGCGACCGACGCGTTGCCGCCGGTGGTGACGATCAGACCGGTGTCGTCGGTCAACCGGAGATCGGGCTCGGTGGCGCCGGTGGCGCCGTGAGTGCCGCCCTCGTAGCGGACTTCGAGGTAAAGCTGGGCACGTGCGACGTCGCCGCGACGGGCGTTCCAGGTCTCCCAGGCGCTCGTGGAGTACCAGTTCGAGTTCCCCGGGTAGGTGCCGCTCCCGCCGCCGATCCCGTGGTTGAGCAACGTGGCATCTTCGCTGCAGCCGGAGGCGCAGGTGCCGTACGGGAGGTTCCCGCGATCGGCGTTGTAGGTCACGTCGGCGGCGAAGAGGTGATGGCAGTCGGTGTAGGGGAAGTTCGTGGCCCCGTCGTTCGGGAAGCCGTAGGAATTCGGCCAGGAGTGCTCGCGGTTGTAGGCACCGGTGCCCCCGGCGATCTTGGTGTAGACCGCGTTCTTGTAGAGATCGAGGATCGCACCGGTGTCCACCGGATCCTCGTCCGCCAGATTCAGGACGTCCCAGGTGTCGGTCTCGGCCGAGGTGTAGGGCACCTTGATGTGATCGTCGATCGCCGCGTGGAGCGTCGCGCGGAGGGTCGTGGAGCTGCTCGCGTCGACGTGGCGGTAGAAGTCCGCGACCCGGATGGTGTTCGGCATGCCGGGAGTGTTGAGCGCTTCGAGAGCCGTCTGGGTGGCGAGGCTTCCGGTCGGCAGCCCGGCACGTTCGAAGTCGTTGCGCATCCAGTCGGCGATGGCGTCCGTGTCGACTCCGTTGGGGAATCGGGACGCGCCGCCGACCTTGCCGGCCAGTCCGTCGTAGCCGGCGGTGAGCAGCACGGCGGAGTAGGGCAGGTCGACACCGGCGCCGTCGGTCACCGCCACGCTGTCGGAGATCGACGTCCACGGGGTCGCGTCCAGCGTGCCGTCGTTGCCGGCGTCGAGGTCCTGGCCGACCGTGCCGGTGAACCCCTGGACGACGAGCAGCGTGCGGCTGGCGTCGCCGAGCGACGCGGCCGGGAGGAAGCCGCTCGACCAGAGGCCGGCGCCGCTCGTCGTCCCGGCCTGGATCGCTGCTTCGACGAGTCCCGGATTGCCGGTCGTGTCGCTGTCGAGCACGACGACCCAGGTGGAGGCGTAGGAGGTCGTGGCCGTGCCCCAGATCTCGACGTACTCCTGCGTGTCGGCACCGTCGAGGTCGAGGACGAACTCGTTGAGCCGCGCTCCCGAAGCCGTGGCGCTGCCGGTGGAGTTGACGGCCCCCGGAGTGTTCAGGGCCTCACCGGCCACCAGGGTGCCGGTGAAGCCCGGAAAGCCGGCGCCGTCGAAGTCGTTGCGCACCCAGTCGCCGACGGTGTCGCTGTCCGTGCCGTCGGGAATCCGGCTGGCGCCTCCGGGGACGAACGCCACGCCGTCGAATCCGGAGGCGAGCGCGACCGGGCCGTAGAGCAGGTCGCCGGCGACGCCGTTGTTCACCGCGACGGTGTCGAGCAGCGAGGTCCAGGGCGTGGCGTCGAAGACGCCGTCGTTGTTGGTGTCGAGGTCCTGGCCGAGGGTGCCGGTGAAACCCGAGACGAGCAGCAGCGTCATCGATCCGTTCTCGAGGTCGCGCGCCCCAGCGGCGCTCGCCCAATGGCCGCTGGCGTCGGTCGTGCCGACGGTCCAGACGAAATCGATCGTGCCCTGCGCACTGCCGAAGTCGCCTTCGACCTCGAGGATTCGCAGGGTCGCCGAGTAGTTGGTGCTCGGCGCCCCTTTCAACTCCACGAAGGCCTGGGTGTCGGTGCCGGTGTGGTTGGCGACGAACTCGTTGATCACTTGAGCGGGAACCGGGCCGGCGAAGAAGCCGGCGAGCAGGAGCAGGAAGGAGGCGAGACGGGCGTGAGGCGTGCAAGGCATCGAGGGATCTCCGGGGGAATGACCGAGAGGGAGGCAGTGAAAAGTCTACCAGTTGAGTCGCGAGAGCTGGGTCCGGACGGCCGGGGATCTAGGCGCCGCCGCGACAGGCTGGTACCGTTCGCGAGCCATGGTGCGGGCGAGAATCCTCGCGTGGGCGGCCTCGCTGCGGAAGGGCGAGGGTCGCAACCCGTCGATCGGCGGCGTCGCTTCGACAAGCGCTGACGAGCGGCGTGCGGGCGTGCCCTGGGGGTTCGTTCTCCTCGTTCTTCTCGCCCTGACCGGTGGAGTCCTCGAGCGGACGGGGCTGCTCGACTGGCGTGCGGCGGTGGCGCTGGCCCAGGGCTACGCCGGGCAGTGGTGGCTCGCTCCGGCCATGGCGGTGGTCATGGCGGTGTTGTACTCGTTCGGCCTCCCGGGGTCGTTGATCACCTGGGTGGCAGGGATCGTCTTTCCGCCGCTGATCGCCGCACCGACCGTCGTTCTAGGCGGTGTCGCCGGCGCACTCGGAGCCTACTCGCTCGCCCGGGTCGCCCGGACGAGCCGCGACGGTGGGAGCGGCGGCGAGCGGCGGCGGCTCGTCCGGCTGCTGGCGCGCAGGAGCGATTTCGCGACGCTCGCGGCCTTTCGACTTGCGCCCGGTTTCCCGCACTCGGCGATCAACTTCGCCGCCGGAATGCTGCGTCTGCCGTTGGGGCGCTTCGTCGCCGCCAGCGCCCTGGGTCTCGCGGTGAAGTGCACGGTCTACGTGAGTGCGATCCACCAGGCGACGAAAGTCGCCGCGTTGGACCAGGCGATCTCCTGGCGAACGGCGGCCACCCTGTCCGGGCTCGCGCTGGTGCTCGTCGCCCTGCCGCCGCTCCTGCGCTTCGCCCGCGGACGCGTCGGCGTCGACGGCGCCCCGGTCGAGCCGGCTTGAGCCGCGCTTCACCTCAACTGTCGATCCTCTCCCGGCCCGCCTCGACGAGAGCCTCCTTTGCCTTCCGCCGCAGCCGCTTCAGTCGCGCCTCCTCCCGGAGCGCTTCGCTCCACGAGCCCACCTCGCGGGACCAGGCGAGCTCGACCGGGAGTCGCGACCGGGTGTACCGCGAGGCTCGCCCCGCATGATGCTCGCGCAGGCGGCGCTGGAGATCGATCGCGGCGCCGGCGTAGAGCGATCCGTCGCGGCAGCGGAGCAGGTAGACGAACGGCATCGCCCGATGCTAGCCCGCCGTCGCCTTGCCGCAGCGGGGGGAGGCTGGGCTAGGCTCGCCCTCCGTTGAGCTTTCCCCTGTTCCTGCGCCTCGGCCCCTGGGCCCTCCACCCGCATCTCGTCTTCGAGTTGTTGGCCTATTTCGTCGGCTTCCGGCTCTACCTGGCGGAACGTCGACGGCGCGGCGATGCGCTCGACGACCCCCGGCGCTGGTGGGTGGTCGCGGCGGCGGCGATCGGCGCCGCCGGCGGAGCCCGTC
Source organism: Holophagales bacterium (assembly GCA_016699405.1). Taxonomy (NCBI): domain Bacteria; kingdom Pseudomonadati; phylum Acidobacteriota; class Holophagae; order Holophagales; species Holophagales bacterium. The sequence continues at coordinate 2,133,985 of CP064972.1, forward strand.
TGCTCTATCTGCTGGAGTGCCCGACGGAGACCCTGCGGCATCTCGGGGATCCGGCCTACCTGCTCGGCGGCAAGACGATCGTCGGCGGCCTCGCCGGGGGGTGGCTGGCGGTCGAAGGCGTCAAACGGCTCCTCGGCGTGAGCGGCAGGACCGGCGATCTCTTCGCCATCCCGCTGACGGCGGCGATCGCCATCGGCCGGATCGGCTGTTTCCTTTCCGGGCTCGACGACCACACCCACGGTCTGCCGACGAGCCTGCCCTGGGGGATCGACCTCGGAGACGGCGTGCCGCGCCATCCGACGCCGCTCTACGAGATCGCCTTTCTCGCCGGGCTCGCGGGGCTGCTCGTCGCCTGGCGGCGGCGGTCGCCCGTCACCGGAGATCTCTTCCGCGGCTTCGTGGTCGGCTACTTCTCGTTCCGTCTCGTCGTCGACGTTCTCAAACCCACCCCGTGTCGCGGCTTCGGCCTCACGGCGATCCAGTGGACCTGCCTCGCGGCGCTCGTCGTGACGCTCCCGGATATGCTGCGCTGGCTTCGCGGCGCGAGAGGCTAGTTCGCAAGGAGGAGACGATGGGCTGGTTCCGCGATCTCGGCAGAGAGAAGCCTTGGGCTCAGGGTTGCCTGATCTTCGTGGCGGGCGTGATTCTCGCCGTGTCGGGCTGCTTCGGCTTCCTGGTGACGCTCAACTTCAACGGCAGCGGGGCGCGGTCGTCCCAGGAGGCGCTGAACGCCTTCGGCGCGGTGGCCTTCGGCCTCGGCGGGCTCGCCACGGTCGTGGGCTTCATCTGGTGGATCGTCGGGCTGGCGCGGTCGCCGCTGCGGCGCGGTGCTTCGTCCGCCTCGTCGGTCGTGCCGCCCCCGCCGCCCCCACCGCCGCCGGCCCCGGAAGGATGACGATGCCGCCGCGCAACCGGCCGTACCTCTACTACGACACGGCGCGCTCGATCTGTTCGACCTGCTGGCGGACGATCGACGCCAAGATCGTCTTCGCCGACGGCGCCGTCTACATGCTCAAGCACTGCCCCGCTCATGGCGACGAGCGCGTGCTGGTGGCCGACGACGTCGACTACTACCGCCGCTGCCGCGAGGTGTTCCTCAAGGCGCCGGAGATGCCGGCGCGCTACAACACGCCGGTGCGCTGGGGCTGTCCCTACGACTGCGGGCTGTGCACGGACCACGAGCAGCACTCCTGCCTGACGCTCGTCGAGATCGCCGACGCCTGCAACCTCGCCTGTCCGATCTGCTACTCGTCGAGCGGGCCGCATCGACCGGCGTTCCGTTCGCTCGCCGAGGTCGAGAGGATGCTCGACGCCGTCGTGGCCAACGAGGTCGAGCCGGACGTCGTGCAGATCTCCGGCGGGGAGCCGACGATCCATCCCGAGTTCTTCGCCATAATCGACGCGGCACGCCGGCGTCCGATCCGTCACCTGATGGTGAACACCAACGGGGTGAGGATCGCCGAAGACGCTGCCTTTGCCGAGCGCCTGGCGGGCTACGGGCCGGGGTTCGAGGTCTACCTGCAATTCGACTCCCTGCGCGAGGCGCCGCTGCGGGCGCTGCGCGGCGCCGACCTGCGCCGGATCCGCGAGCAGGCGCTCGAGCGTCTCAACGCCCTCGGGCTGTCGACCACGCTCGTCGTCACGGTGGAGAAGGGGGTCAACGACGGCGAGCTCGGCGAGATCGTCGAGTTCGCGCTCCGCCAGCCGGCGGTGCGTGGCGTGACCTTCCAGCCGGTCCAGGCGGCGGGGCGGCTCGACGGGTTCGACCCGGCGCGGCATCGGCTCACCCTGACCGAAGTGCGGCGGCGCATTCTCGAGCAGACGTCGGTCTTCCGCCCCGAGGACCTGATCCCCGTGCCCTGCCACCCCGATGCGCTGGCGATGGCCTACGCGCTGAAGCTCGGTGGCCAGGTGGTACCGCTCACCGGGATGATCGACCCGCAACTGCTGATCGAGGGCGGGCGCAACTCCATCGTCTACGAGCGTGACCCGGCGGTACGGGAGGGGATCTTCCGGCTGTTCGCCACCAACCATTCGCCGGAGTCGAGCGCCGCGAGCCTCAAGGACCTCCTCTGCTGTCTTCCGCGCGTCGACGTTCCGGCCGAGCTCGGCTACGCCAACCTCTTCCGCATCCTCATCGTCCAGTTCATGGACGCACCGGCCTTCGACGTGCGCTCGGTCAAGAAGAGTTGCATCCACATCGTCGACCCGCGCAATCTGCGGATCATCCCCTTCGACACCTACAACCTGTTCTACCGGGACGATCTGGCCGAGACGCGCCTGGCGCCGCTGCGCCGGCAAGCCGAAGCCTCGCTCTGACCGTTCGGTGGCGCGGTCCGCCGCGCGGCCAGGAGGGCCGGGGCTTGACAGCCTAATCGCCATATGGCAATATACCGTCATGGTGATTACGAACTCCATCCGCCGCATGGCGACCCTCGTCGCCTTCCTGTCGACCGGTGTCGGCTGGGCGCAAGCCCCCGGAGATGCTCTCGACCTCGCCGCCACCATGGCGCGGGGGCGCGAGCGGGCCCGCGAGGTCGCCGCCTCCAAGGCCCGCGAGATCGCCGCCACCGAACGCGTGTCGCAGGCCAAGTCCTACCGCTGGCCCGTGCTCCGGGCGCAGGAGATCTGGGCCCGGACGAACTCCCCGGCCGAGGCCTTCGCCTTCAAGCTGAACCAGGAGCGGTTCTCGTTCCCGGACTTCGTGGCCTCCGATCCGAATCGGCCCGATTCCCTCTCGACGGCCATCTCCCTGCTCGAGCTCGAGCTCCCGATCTGGACCGGAGGCGAGATCTCGGCCCGTGTCGAGCAGGCCAACCTGGCGGCCGACGCCGCTCGTGAGAGCTCGGCGCGCGCGGCCGACGCAGCGGCGCTCGCCGCCGCCGAGGCGTGGGTCCGGCTCGCGCAGGCGCGCGAGCTCGTGGCGCTCCTCGAGAAGGCCCGCGAGACCGTGGCGGCGCACGTCACGCTGGCCTCGGCCTACGCCGAGCAGGGGATGCTCGTGCGCTCCGAGCTCCTCCGCGCCGAGGTGGAGCTCTCCCGCATGGACGACCTACTCGCCGAGGCGCGCGGCAACGCCCGGGTGGCCGAGTCAGGCCTGGCGTTCCGCTTCGCCGAGCCGATGGGGACGACCTACCTGCTCGCGCCGCTACCGCCGCCGCCGCCGATCGCCGGGGAGCGCGACGTCTGGCTTGCCGCCTCGACCGGTCGTTCGGATCTCGCCGCGGCGCGCAAGCTGTTGCGAGCCGGCGAGCTCGAGGCCGAAGCCAGGCGCGCGTTGCTCTTCCCGCGGATCGGTCTCGTCGCGCGGCAGGACTTCGTCGACGACAAGCTGTTCGGGACGAACGGAAGCGCGACGACGATCATGGCCGTCGCGAGCTTCGAGCTCCCGCTCGCCGGCGGCAAACAGGCGGCCGTCGCCGCCGCACGGGCCGAGGCCGAGGCGGGAAGGCAGGACGTCACCCGCTTCGAAGAGGGAGTCCGACTCGAGGTCAAGCAGGCCTTCGAGCGCGCCGCCGTGGCGGTCGAGCGGCAGCGCACCGCCGCGCGTGCGCTCTCGGCGGCGGACGAATCGGTGCGCATCACCGAGGAGCGCTTCCGCGCCGGAGTGGTCAGGACGATCGACCTGCTCGACGCCGTCACGGCCCGGCGCGAGGCCGAGACGCGCGAGCTCGTCGCTCGTGCCGAGGCGAATCTGGCCGCTCTCGCGCTCGCCGTGGCCGCCGGCCGCACGCCCGAATCCGTACTGACTCCGAACCCGCAGGGAGGGACGCTGTGAACCGCCGTCGTCTGAAGGGACTCTCGATCGCCGTGCTGGCCGCGATGGCCGCGGCCGTTTCGCTCACCGCCTGCGGCAAGCAGGCCGCGCCGACCGCCGTCGAGCCGGCGCCCCAATCCGTCCGCCTTTCCGTCGCCGAGCGCGTCGTCGAGCCGGCGACGACCGAGATCGCCGGCAGCGTCAGCGCCGAGAAGGTCACGGCGGTCTCGAGCCGCGTGATGGCGCTCGTCTCCGCCGTTCACGTCCAGCTCGGCGACCCGGTCCGGGCCGGTCAGGTCCTGGTTTCGATCGACGCCACGGCGGCGCAGGGGCAGGTCGCGCAGGCCCAGGGCGCGCTCGCCCAGGCGCAGGCGGCGCTCGCGCTCGCCGAGCGCAACTTCGCCCGCTTCAAGTCGCTCGCCGCCACGGGATCGGCCTCCGAGCTCGAGCTCGACATGGCGCGCATGCAGGATGCCCAGGCCCGGGGCGCCGTTCAGCAGGCCCAGGGCGCCGTCGACGCGGCATCCTCGGTGGCCCGGGAGTCGCAAGTGGTGGCTCCGTTCGCCGGGCGGGTGACGCAGCGCCTCGTCGAGGTCGGCGACCTCGCCGCTCCGGGGCGTCCGCTGGTCATGCTCGAATCGGCCACGGGACGCCGTCTGGCGCTGGCGATCCCCGAAGGGCTGGCGCACGCCGCCGCGCTGAAGGTCGGTGATCGGCTGGCGGTGACGCTCGACGCGTTGCCCGGAACGGCGCCGATCGCCGGGGAGGTCGTCGAGATCTCCCCCGGGGCGGACCCGGTTACCCACTCTTACACGGTCAAGCTGGCGCTCCCGGGCGAGGTCCCCTCGGGTTCGGCGGCACGCGCCGCGGTGCCGACCGGCGAGCGGGAGCTCGTCCTCGTGCCGCGCGAGGCGCGAATCGAGAGCGGCGGCCTGACACTCGTCGTGGTGCGCGATGCCGAAGGTCGAGCGCAGACCCGCGTGGTGACGCTCGGGCGCAGTCGCCCCGACGGCCGCATCGAGGTGCTCTCCGGGCTCGCCGGCGGGGAGAGCGTGGCGCTCGGACTGCCCTCCGCACCCGCCGCGGGCACGCGGATCGAGGAGGTCCGGCCGTGAGCCGAAACGAGGAGATCCGTCCGGGCAGCGCCGTCCCGGGCCTCGACGCCGAGACGCGTCGCGAGGCGGCCCGCCTGAAGATGTCGCGCAAGCCGATGGGCTTCGCCGGCAAGGTGGCGGAAGCGTTTCTCGACTCGAAGCTGACGCCGCTCCTGGTCGTCGCATCGCTCCTGCTCGGTGCCTTCGCCGTCCTGGTGACGCCGCGCGAAGAGGAGCCGCAGATCCAGGTGCCGATGATCGACGTCTTCGTCCAGCTTCCCGGCGCCGACGCCGGAGAGGTCGAACGTCGCGTCATCGCGCCGCTCGAGAAGGTGCTCTACGAAATTCCGGGCGTCGAGCACGTCTATTCGACCTCGCAGCCGTCGGGCGGCATGATCATCGTCCGTTACCTCGTCGGCACTGACCCGGACCAGGCGGTGTTGCGGGTGCACGCCAAGCTCGCCGAGGTGGCGGCCAGCCTGCCGCAGGGAGCCGCGCCGCCGATCGTCGCGCCGCGCGGCATCGACGACGTGCCGGTGCTCGCCTACACCCTGTGGTCCCGCCGTGCCGCGCCGCTCGAGCTGCGGCAGGTCGCCAGCGAGCTGAAGGCCGAGCTGACGCGCCACCCGCGGGTCGCTCAGGTGGCCGTGCTCGGCGGTGTCCGGCGGGCGGTGCAGGTGCGCTTCGACCGCGAACGCCTGGCGGCGCACCAGGTCTCGATCCTTCAGGTGGCACAGGCGCTCTCCGGCATGAACTGGAAGCTCCCGGCGGGATCGTTCGCCGCCGCGAATCACGAAGTCGAGGTGGAGGTCGGGAACCTCTTCCAGAGCGCCGACGAGGTCGCTGCGGCGGTGGTCGGCGTCTACGGCGGTCGGCCGGTCTTCCTGCGCGACGTCGCCCTCGTCACCGACGGAGCGGACGAGCCCAGCCAGTACGTCTGGATGACCGCCGGAGTCGCCGCGGCGGCCAAGGGGCTGCCGGAAGGGCTCGACGTGCCGGCGGTGACCGTCGCGGTCTCGAAGAAGCCGGGGACGAACGCCGTGCAACTGGTCGCCGAGCTCGACGGTCTCGTCGAGCGGCTGAAGGGGCCGGTGATCCCGTCGCAGGTCGAGGTGACCAAGACCCGCGACTACGGATTCACCGCCGACGAGAAGTCGTCCGAGCTGATGAAGCACCTGGGACTGGCCACGCTCTCGGTGGTGGCGCTGATGGCGCTGGCGCTCGGTCGGCGCGAGGCGGTCGTCGTGGCGGTGGCTGTGCCGGTGACGCTCGCCCTGACCCTGGCGGCCTCCTACCTCTTCGGCTACACGCTCAATCGCGTCACCCTGTTTGCCCTCATCTTCGCCATCGGCATCCTGGTCGACGACGCGATCGTGGTGGTCGAGAACATCCACCGTCACTATCAGCTCGGCTGGACGAGCCCGCGGCATGCCACCGTCTTCGCCACCGACGAGGTGGGCAATCCGACGATCCTGGCGACGCTGACGGTGATCGGCGCGCTGCTGCCGTTGGCCTTCGTCTCGGGACTGATGGGGCCGTACATGCGGCCGATCCCGATCAACGCCTCAGCGGCCATGGTCTTCTCGCTGCTGGTGGCGTTCGTGGTCTCGCCCTGGCTGACCTTCCGGCTCTTCCGCAAGCACGCCGAGGCGATGGCGGCGATCGGGCACGCGGCGCCCGACGCCGAGACGGCCGAGGAGACCCGGCTGCATCGCCTCTACCAGAAGCTCTTCGCGCCGCTCCTGGCGAGTCCGGTCAAGCGCTGGGCGCTCCTCGGCGCGGTGGGCGTGCTGCTCCTGGCCGCGGTGGCACTCTTCCCGGCCCGGTTGGCGGTGGTCAAGATGCTGCCGCACGACAACAAGAGCGAATTGCAGGTCGTCGTCGACATGCCCGAAGGGACGACGCTCGAGCAGACGGCGGCGGTGGCGCGGGAGCTGGCCGCGGCGGCCCGTACCCGACCCGAGGTGTCCGACATCCAGACCTACGTCGGCACGACCTCGCCCTTCAACTTCAACGGCCTCGTCCGGCACTACTTCCTGCGCTCCGGCCCGCTGGTGGCCGATCTGCAGGTCAACCTGCTGCCCAAGCACGAGCGCGACCGTGCCAGCCATCCGTTCGCCAAGGAGCTGCGGACCCTGTTGGCGCCGATCGCGGCGCGGCACGGTGCGAACGTCAAGGTGGCCGAGGTCCCGCCGGGACCGCCGGTGCTCTCGACCCTGGTGGCCGAGGTCTACGCGCCGACGCTCGAGCAGCGGGTCGACCTCGCCGGCAAGGTGCGGGCGGTGTTCGAGTCGACGCCCGGCGTGGTCGACGTCGATTGGTACGTGGAAGGTCCGGGAGAACGCGTCGAGCTGCGGATCGACCGCGAGAAGGCGGCGCGCTCCGGCATCTCGGCCGAGGCGATCGTCCGCACCGTGCGGGTCGGTCTCGCCGGCGCCGAGGTCGGGCGCCTCGCCGTGTCGCAGGCGCGCGAGGAGGTGCCGTTGGTCCTGCGTCTCGACCGCGCCCAGCGCTCGAGCATCGCCGAGCTGCTCGCCGTCGACGTCCACGGCAGTGCCGGACAACTGGTGCCGTTGCGTGAGCTGGTGACCCCGCTGCCGCCGGCGGCGCGCGAGCGGTTCATCTACCACAAGAACCTGCGTCCGGTGACCTACGTCCTCGGCGACGTCGCCGGGGCGGCGGAGTCGCCGGTCTACGCCCTCCTCGACATGGGCGAGCGGATCGATGCCATCGCCGACGGCGGGGGGCGCCGCATCGACGTGCTCTTCGCGGGAGCGCCGACCGACACCGCGCGGCCGACGCTGCTCTGGGACGGCGAGTGGCAGATCACCCACGACGTCTTCCGCGACATGGGGATCGCCTTCGGTGCCGTGGTCGTCCTGATCTACTTCCTCGTCGTCGGCTGGTTCCGCTCGTTCGTCACGCCGCTGATCATCATGGCGCCGATCCCGCTGACGCTCATCGGCATCGTCCCGGCACACGCCCTCGGCGGGGTGTTCTTCACCGCCACCTCGATGATCGGGTTCATCGCGCTCGCCGGCATCATCGTGCGCAACTCGATCCTGCTCGTCGACTTCATCAACCTCGAGCTCGAGGCCGGCGAGACGCTCGAAGCCGCGGTCATCAAGGCGGCGGCGGTGCGTTTTCGGCCGATCGCGCTCACGGCGGCGGCACTGGTGGTCGGTGGCGTCGTGATCCTGCTCGATCCGATCTTCCAGGGGCTTGCGGTGGCACTGATCTCCGGCGTCGTGGTGGCGACGGCGCTCACCCTGGTCGTCATCCCGCTGCTCTATTTCATGTACGTCAAGACCGTCGGCATCGCCGCGGTGATTCCGCCGGCCGAGCCGCTCGACTGAAGGAGAGACCGATGAAGATCAACGACGCCCTGCGCGCCATCGCCGGCAGCCTCGTGCTGGCTTCCGTCGCCCTCGGGCACTGGGTGCACCCGGGCTGGTACCTGTTCACCGCCTTCGTCGGAGCGAACCTGCTTCAGTCGGCCTTCACCGGCTGGTGCCCGATGATCACGATTCTCAAGAAGCTCGGCCTTCCGGAGTGACGTCGTGAAGATGCTGATGATCGTCGTCGACTCGGCCAAGCGCGAGGAGCTCGAGGTGGTGCTCGAGCAGTCCGGCGTCGTCGGATACACTGAGATCCCACAGGCGGCGGGCCGCGGCGCGACCGGGCCGCGGCTGGGCTCGCGGGCATTTCCGCGCACCTCGGCGGTGATCTTCTCGGTGCTCTCGGCCGAGGCTCTCGCCACCCTGACGGCCCGGATCCGCGAGTTCTGCGACGCCTGCGGCGAGCGGCTCAAGATGGTTGCCTGGGACGTCGAGGAGGTCATGTGAACGATCAGGACGCACTGCTCGCCCGCATCGCCGAGCGGCTCAAGGCGCTCGCCGACCCGACGCGGCTGAAGATCCTCCATGTTCTCGAGGAGGGTGAGCGCTGTGTCTCGGAGATCGTCGAATCGGTCGGCGGGAGCCAGGCCAACGTCTCGAAGCATCTCTCGATCCTGCGCCGCGCCGGACTGGTGGACTGCCGGCGACGCGGGCTCAACGTCGACTACCACGTGACGGACAGCACCTCGCTGGCGATCTGCCGGACGGTGTGCGCCGTGCTCGAGAAGCAGGCGGCGGCCGAGCATCGCGAAATCAAGCGCGCCCGGGCGGCGAGCGGGGGGTTCGGGTGAACGACCTCCTGCTCTTCCTCGCGTTCGTCGTGGTCTGGTTCCTGCTCCAGGTGGTGGTCCTGCCGCGGCTCGGTGTCCCCACCTGAGCGGTCCCCACCCCGGCCGGGCGTCGGGGCGGCGCGAAGAGTTGTGCTGGCGAGCCGTCGGGACAAGACCCGGCCGGCTCGGCGGACGAAGACAGCAAGGGAGTCTGAACGGAATGCCTCTCTACGAGTACAAGTGCCGCTCTTGCGGCCACCGTTTCGAGCTGCTGCAGCGGATGGGCGAGGGAGCGACCGAAGTCGAGTGCCCGCGTTGCGGCGAGCGTACGGCCGAGAAGTTGCTCTCGACCTTCGCCGCCTCGGTGTCGGGATCGGGCCCTTCGGCCGGTCCGGCCTGCGGCGGCGGTGGTTGCGGCGCCGGTTCCGGATTCACCTGAGCCTCCTGAGTCGGCGGCCCGGGCGGCTGCCCCGCGAAGGACGAAGAACCCGCAGGGAGATACCCAGCGCCTGCGGAAAGGAGATCCCATGCGCGAGACCGCGGTGGCATTCGAGGCGACGACGACGGCGAGCTTCTCCGCTGCCGTGGCCCGCGTGCGCGAGGAGTTGCCGAAGGAGGGCTTCGGCATCCTCACCGAGATCGACATGCAGGCCAAGCTCAAGGAGAAGCTCGGCGTCGACGTGCCGCCGAGCCTGATTCTCGGCGCCTGTCATCCGCCGTCCGCCTACCGGGCATTGCAGGCCGTGCCGGAAGTCTCGGTGCTCCTGCCCTGCAACGTCTGCGTGGCGGTCGAGAACGGGCTGACGGTGGTCCGGGCGATGAACCCCGCGGCCGTGATGGCGGTCCTCGCCGAGCCGAGCCTGCAGGCGGTCGGCGAGGACGTCGGCGCGGCGCTGCGCCGGGTGGTCGCCCGGGTCTGCGCTTGAATCGTGGCGGAATCGGTCGCCGCGATGGCGCGACGGCGAGGGTGATGCGCTACGATTCGCCCTTCTGATGCTCGTTTCGTTCCGGCCCCGACCTTTCGTCGTCCGATTCCTGCCGGCCGCGGCCCTCGCCGCGGCCGGATTCGCGTCGCTCGGCCTGCTGGGCTGTGCCACGGCGTCCGCGCCGCGCCAGGCGGAGCAGGAGCGCGTCGTTCCGCGGCGACTCGAGCTGCTCGGTCGGGCAGTCCTTCCCTCGCTGGAGCTGAACGGGACGATCCTCGGAGGCCTCTCGGGGCTCACCTGGGTGTCGGGAGACGACTTCCTCGCGATCAGCGACGACAAGTCGGAGTTCGGCCCGCCGCGTTTTTATCGACTGTCGATCCGACCCGAAGGCGAGCCCGACGGCAAGGGCCGGCGGATCCGGGCGGAGGTACGCGGCTGGACCTCGATCCGGGAGCAGGGCGGTGGTCCCCTCGAGGCCAAGCGAGCCGACCTCGAGGGGATCGCGGCGCTCGGCGAAGGGGACGTCTTCGTGTCGTCGGAGGGCTGGGGGGAGCGGCTGATTCCTCCCTTCGTGACCCACCTCGCTGCCGACGGAGCCTGGCGCGAGGACCTGCCGCTGCCCGAGGCCTTCGTCCCGACCGCCGACGGCCGCCGCGGCGTGCGGTCGAACCTCGCGTTCGAGTCGCTCACCACCACGCCGGATCGTCGCTACCTCTTCACGGCGACCGAAAACGCGCTGGCGCAGGACGGTCCACCGAGCGAGGCGGGGATCTCGAGCCCGTCGCGTCTGCTGCGCTACGACCTTGAGGCGCGTCGCTGGGACCGGCAATGGCTCTACCCGGTGGAGCCGCCGCGCTTCCGCCCACAGCCTGGCGCCGTGCGGGCGGCGGGTCTGGTGGATCTCGAGGCGATCGACGCCGGCCATCTGCTCGCGCTCGAACGCTCGTTCGAGCGGGGCCACGGGTACAACATCCGCATCTTCGCCGTGGAGACGGCGGGTGCCGAGGACATCTCGTCGCGCTTGGCGATGACCGACGGACCGCCGCCGCGTCCGGTGCGCAAGCGCCTGCTCCTCGATCTGACCCGGCTGGGGATTCGGCTCGACAACCTCGAAGGGCTCGCGCTCGGGCGTCGGCTTCCCGACGGACGCCGCCTGCTGGTCCTGGTCTCCGACGACAACTACAAGCACGGCCAGCAGATCAATCAGGTCCTCGTCTTTGCGCTGACGCTCTCCCCCCGTTGAGCGAGGGGACCCGGATCATGCCGCTTCGCGGCGAGGCGCGGCGCCGGTATGATCGCGGCATGACGTCTGGTTTCCGGTTCGCAGGGAGCGCCCTGCTGCTCGCCGCCCTTTTCGCTCCACCGCTTGCCGGCGCGCCCGCGCCGTCGGCCCGGACGCCGGCGGCGAGCCCGGCGCAACGCCCGACCACGCTCGTTCAGGCGTTGACGCAGCAGGCGGTGTTCGCCAAGCGGGCCGCGAAAGCGGTGGGCATCAGCGTGGTCGACCTCGAGACCGGGCGGAGCGTCTTCGGCCTGGCGCCCGACGAGCTGCGGATCCTCGCCTCGAACACCAAGCTCGCCACCACCGCGGCGGCGCTCGACGCCTTCGGCCCCGGAACGCTCTACGAGACGAAGGTCCTGACACGGGGGACGATCGCCGACGGGACGCTGCTCGGCGACCTGGCGGTGGTGGGCAGCGGCGACCCGAACATCTCGGGGCGTTTCAGCGAGGGCGATCCCTACGCCGTCTTTCGGCCCTGGGGCCGTGCGCTCGCCGCCCTCGGCGTGCGACGAGTGGCGGGCGACCTGCTGCTGGTCAACGGCATCTTCGCCCAGCCTCGTGTCCACCCGGACTGGCCGCGCGATCAACTGACGACCTGGTACGAGGCTCCGGTGGACGGGCTCTCGTTCAGCGACAACTGCGTGCTGGTCCGGGTGACGCCGGGTGCCAAGCCGGGTGACCCGGCGCGCGCCGAGACGGTGCCCAAGCTGCCGTACTTCAAGATCCGCAACAGTGCGCGGACGACCGACGACAAGCGGCAGAGCCACCTTTTCGTCGGTCGGCAGGGGGATAGCGACGAGATCGTCGTCGGCGGCTCGATCTGGGCCCGCTCCGGCCCCGCCGAAGAGTGGGTGGCGGTGGTCGACCCGGTCGCCTACTTCGGCGCGGCGCTGCGCGCGGCGCTCGCCGAGGAGGGTGTGGAGGTCGTCGGTGCGCCGCGGGAGGTCCACGGCCTGCCCGAAGGCGAATGGCAGAGCGTCGCCGAGCATCGCAGCGACCTTGCGCTGACGATCGAGGTCACGAACAAGCGCAGCCAGAACTTCTACGCCGAGACGCTGGTCAAGACGCTCGGCCTGCGCCTGGCGGGGGAGGGGAGCTGGGCTCGCGGGGTCGCCAAAGTGGGCGAGTTCCTGCTCGGCCTCGGGCTGCCGGTCGGGAGCTTCGAGCTGGTCGACGGCTCGGGCCTGGCGCGCGGCAACCGGATGACGGCGCGCGGCATGACGATCCTGCTGGAGAAGATGTACCGCCACCGCTTCAGTCGCGAGTTCCTGCTGTCTCTGCCGTGGAGCGGCGAGCCGGGACTGTCGTGGAAGCGCCGCCTCGCCGAGGCGCCCTATCGCGGCAACGTCTTCGCCAAGACGGGGACGATTTCGGGGGTTTCCACGCTCTCCGGCTACGCCAAGGCGAAGTCCGGGAAGGTCTACGCTTTCTCGATCCTCTGCAACCAGATCCGCGGCCTGGGCGAAGCACACCGGGCGCAGGACGCGGTGGTGCGAGCGATCGTCGACGCGGGCTGAGGTCCGCTCTTACCGCGAGGTTTTCTTGGTCGAATCGCCCGAGGCCCGCCCGGCCGACTACCGGCGGCTGATGAAGAAGGTCGAGCAGGTCGTCACCACCATCGAGCGGTCCGACGAGATCGCCGCCACGATCCACAGCCTCATCGACGCGATCATCGGCAAGTTCCGCGACGAGCTCGGACTTTCCGGCGGTCGCCTCTACCGGCGTGAGGGAGACGACTACGTCTTGATGGCCACCTTCGCCGACGCCCATCCGGTGCCCGAGGGGACACGGCTGCCGGCGGACTATCCGCCGATCGAGGCGATGCTGCGCGAGGGAACGGTGGACATGGACCTCGACGACCCGCGGGTCGACCCGGGACTCGAGCAGCAACTCGGCGTGGCGCGCTTCGCGGCGATCGAGGTCGGCGAGGAGGCCTACCTGCTGGCCTTCGACGTCGCTCCCGGGCATCACCGCGAGGACGTCCTCTTCTCGCTCGGCGTGCTGCGGCACAGCATCAACCAGAAGCTGCGGCAGGAGCGGATGGAGGAGGTCTTCCGCGAAGCGCGCAAGATCCAGGCGTCGATCCTGCCGCGCCGGGCGCCGACGTATCACCAGTTCGACATCCACGGCGCCACCCGCACCGTCGAGTCGGTGGGCGGCGACTTCTACGACTTCATCCCGATCACCGAGAAGATGCTCGGCCTGGCGATCGCCGACGTCTCGGGCCACGGCCTGCCGGCGGCGCTGCAGGTGCGCGACATCTACATGGGGCTACGCATGGGGCTGGCGCGCGACTTCAAGATCGTGCGCACCGTCGAGCGCCTGAACGGAATCATCCACCAGAGCACGCTGACCAGCCGCTTCGTCTCGGTCTTCTACGGCGAGCTCGAGCCGTCCGGCGTCTTCATCTACGTCAACGCCGGGCACCCGGCGCCGTTCCATCTGCCGGCCGAGGGGCCGCCGCACTTCCTGACCGAGGGCGGCCCGGTGCTCGGGCCCTTGCCGCAAGCCTCGTACGAGCGGGGGTTCGTCCATGTGAGGGCGGGCGACCTGCTGGTGCTGTACACCGACGGAGTGATCGAGGCCTCGCGTGGGCACGACGCGGAACGCGAAGAGTACGGCGCCGAACGGTTGGCGGCGGCCGCGGCACGCCTGCGCGGGAGACCGGCGCGCGAGATCGTCGACGAGCTCTTCGCCGACATCGACCGCTTCACCGGCGGCGAACCGCCGGAGGACGACCGGACGCTCGTGGTGGTTTCGGCGCCGTAACCGCGACGAGGTCGGCGGTCGCCTCTCGACCTCGCCCCCGACTTCGAAGGAGCGCTCCCGGTCCGGTTGCCGACCGTGGTTCGCTCGGCTCAGGGAATCCGCAGCCGTTGGCCGATGCTGAGGGCGTCGGTGCGCAGGCCGTTGGCGGCGCGGAGCCGAGCGACGGTGGTGCCGTGCATCGCGGCGATGCGGGAGAGCGTGTCGCCGGCGCGGACGCGGTAGGTGTCGCCCGAGCCGACGCGAGCCCCTCGACCGCCCGATCGACCGGCCGGCTTGCTGTAGGTGGGAAGCGACGCCACCTTCTCGCCGAGCTGGGGCACGACCCCCTCGGGGACGCGCAGCGCATACGGGCGGTTGGGCGTGGCTTTCAGTCGGAGCTCGGGGTTGAGATCGGCAAGGGTGCTCGTCGCCAGCCCGAGAGCCTCGTCGAGCTTCTGGAGATCGACCGCCTTCTCCACCTGGGCGAGGGTGAGGCCGGAGAGCGGTGGGTCGGGTGTCGGCAGCACCATGCCGTAGCGCTCGGGGTTCTCGATGATCTGGATCGCTGCGAGCAGCCGGGGCACGTAGCGTCGGGTTTCGAGCGGCAGTTGCTCGTAGAGGTCCCAGAAATCGAGATACTCGGCGTCCGAGCGGCGGCCGAGGCGGAGCAGCCGCGCCTCACCGCAGTTGTAGGCGGCGAGCGCCTTCATCCAGTCGCCGAAGTAGCCGTGCAGGTCGCCGAGGTAGCCGATCGCAGCGTCGGTGGCCTTCTCGGGATCGAGACGTTCGTCGATCCAGGTGTCGCGCGACAGCCCGTAGCGCAGGCCGGTCGAGGCGATGAACTGCCACATCCCGTAGGCGGCGGCGCGCGAGAGGGCGCGCTCCTTGAACCAGCTCTCGACGAGCGGCAGCCAGGAGAGCTGAGCGGGCAACCCGGCGGCCTCGAGCTTGGCGAGGATCATCGGGCGATAGCGACCGGACCGGCGCACACCCTCGAGGAACTGCTCGCGTTCGCCGTTGGTGAAGCTGCGGATTTCGCGCTGCACGTGCTCGTTGTCGACCAGGGCGAGGCCGAGGTCCCACGAGGCCCGCGGTTTGCCACCGGCCGGAGCGTTCACCGTGTAGGCGCGGTGGATCAGCTCGGCGGCCAGCAGGCGGATGTCCTCTTTGGCCTGCAGGTAGGTCTCGTCGCCGTTGTTCGGCAGGGCGAGCATCTTCTCGTAGGCCCGGTCGACGGCATGCAGCGCCGCATCGACCTCGCCGCGCGACAGCAGGGTCGAGGCCTCCTGGCAGAGCTCGAGCGCCTCCTTCTGGGCGGCGAGCGGAGCCGCTGCGGCCTCGTCCTCGGTCGCTTCGGGCTCGTTGTCGATCGCGTCGCCGCTGCCCGGCTTGGCCGACTCGGCGGGGAGCGGCTCGAGAGGGGGCTGCGCCTCGACCAGGACGCCGCGGACGATCTGCGGCGGCGGCGGAGCCGGCGTCGGCTCCGGGGTGGGGACTGGTGTCGGCGCGACCGGGGTCGCCGGTGCAGCGAGAGCGGCGGAAGGTGCCAGGCGCTTGGCGGTCGTCGGAGGGGCAGGGTGACAAGCGGCAAGCGCCGGCAGCAGGCACGTCACGACGAGCAACGAGGAGGCTCGGGCGGATCGAAGGCTCACGCGGGTCTCTCCTCGAAGGGGCTAGGTCCGCCGCTCGGCGATCTCGAGCTCCTGGCGGAGCTTGATGACGCGGTGGGCGGGATAGACGCCGGCGCGCAGCTGCACGCCGGGATAGAGGTGCGTGCCGGCGCCGACGATGCACCCGGGATGGAGAACGCTGTTGCAGCCGGTGGCCACGCCGTCGCCGAGGATCGCGCCGAGCTTGCGCCGGCCGGTCGCGAGCAGCGTACCGCCGTGGGGGATGCCGATCGTCCGCCCGTCGTGGCGGAAGTTGGAGAGGATCGTCCCCGCCCCGAGGTTGACGCCGCGGCCGAGGATCGAGTCGCCGACGTAATTGAGGTGCGGGGCGTGCGCCTTCGGCAGGAAGATCGCCCGCTTGACCTCCGTGTTGGCGCCGACGACCGCGCCGTCACCGAGCCAACTGCCGCCGCGCAGGTAGGCGCCGGGACGGATCTCGACGTCTTCGCCGATCCAGATCGGGCCCTCGATGACGACGCCGTGCGCGATCCGGCTCCCCTTGCCGACGACGATTCGCTCGCCGAGCAACTGCGCGCCCGGCGACACTCGCCCGTCGATCCGCTCGACCGGCAACGCCGCGAGCAGCGCGTCGAGCGGCTCGCCGAGCAGCGCCCACGGTGCGGCCGGGTCGAATCCCGCGGCGAACGCGGCGGGCAGCTCGGCGAAGAGCTCGGGAAGCACGGCGGTTTGCAGCATGGGTGCGACGCCGTTCAGACGGCGGCGGCGAGCTTCGCCCGGTAGTAGGGAAGGCTCAGGTCGAGCCCGTCGGCGAAGGCGACGCGCGGCTGCCAGCCGAACGTGCGCGCGAGCTTCCCGGCGTCGAGGCTGTTGCGCAGCAACTCGGCGGAGACCGCCGGGACATGGGTGGGCTCGGTGCTGGCGCCGAGGCGCGCGGCGATCATGCGGTAGAGATCGTTGAGCGACGTCTCGATTCCGGTGCCGACGTTGTAGGTGCCGGGTCGCCAGTCGCCGACGAGGGCGCGGTTGGCCGCCACCACGTCGGAGACGTGGACGTAGTCGCGCGTCTGCTCGCCGTCGCCGAAGAGACGCGGCGTCTCGCCAGCGAGGAACTTCTCGGCCAGGATGGCGACGATGCCCGCTTCGCCTTTCGGATCCTGACGCGCGCCGTAGACGTTGGCGTAGCGCACGATCACCGGCTCGAGCTCGCCGATCGCGCCGTAAGCCTCGAGGTAGTGCTCGACGGCGAGCTTGGCGCAGCCGTAGGGGCTGGTCGGCCGCGCCGGGTGCGTCTCGTCGCAGGGGAAGGCGTGCTGTTCGCCGTAGACGGTGCCGCCGCTCGAGGCGAAAAGCAGGCGGCGCACGCCGGCCCGCCGGCAGGCCTGGATCAGGTGGAGCGAACCGAGGATGTTGGCTTCGGCGTCGCAGAGCGGATCCTCGACCGAGATCCGCACGTTGGCCTGGGCGGCGTGATGGTCGACGATGTCGACCCGCTCGCCGCGCAGGATGTCGGCGAGGCCGTCGTCACGCAGGTCGCGGTGGAGGAAGGTCGCTCCGGCCGGCACGTTCTCACGCCGCCCGGTGACCAGACTGTCGAGCACCAGGACGCGGTGGCCGTCGGCGAGGAAAGCCTCCGCGAGATGCGAACCGATGAAACCGGCTCCGCCGGTGACTAGGATGGTCGCCATGACGGCCAAGCATACCGGGCTGGGGCAGCCGATGGCACCCCCGGGAGAGACCCCGGCGACTCCGCTTTCTCCGACCTTCTTCGCGCGCGACACATCCCGAGTGGCGCGCGAGCTGCTCGGACAGCTCCTGGTGCGTCGAATCGACGCGACGACGATCGTCGCGCGAATCGTCGAAACCGAGGCCTACCTCGGGGCCGAGGATCGCGCCAGCCACGCCTGGGCAGGACGGCGGAGCGCGCGCAACGCCGCGCTCTACCTTCCGCCCGGGACCGCCTACGTCTATTTCATCTACGGCATGCACTTCTGTCTCAACGTGGTCGCCAACACCGATGGCGGTGGCGGAGCGGTGCTCTTCCGCGCGGCCGAGGTGGTCGCCGGACACGACGAGGTGAGGCGCCGTCGCGGCTTCGTCGACCGGGAGCCGCGGTCGGGCGACCTGCTCGGCGGCCCGGGTCGCCTCTGTCGCGGGCTCGGCGTGGATCGAGGGTTCGACGGCCTGCCCTTCGCCGGCGGGGGGCTCGAGCTCGTCGCGGCTCTTCCCGTGGCGGACCCGGCGGTCGCCGTCGCGCCGCGCGTCGGCATCGCCTACGCCGGCGAGGCGGCGGCCTGGCCGCTGCGCTTCGCCCTCCGCGGGCATCGCGACGTATCGCGACCGCAGCTGAGGTGACCTTGCTGCCGAGGAGCGGTGCCCGCTCCGACGCCGCGGGCGGGGGCCGCGTCGGCGCGGTCAGTGCCTCGTCTGCAGCCGGATGTGACCGGCCTTGGTGAGCTTCCAGAAGAGCAGGAGGGTGTCGAGCGCCGGCATCGGCGAGAGCTTGAGCAGCGACTGGATGGTATCGCTGCCGTTGATCCGCGTGAGGATGAACCCCTCCTGTGGCGAGATGCGCAGCTTCGTCAGCTCTTCCATGGTGCGCGCCAGCGCCGGGATCGCCTGCGGCAGGACGCCGGCGCGCTCGATCTCGAGCCGGACCCCGTCCTCGACGCGCGTCAGCTCGCTGCCGAGCTTCTTGTTGTCGGGGTCGAGGCAGCGAGCGGCGCGCATGTAGCGCAGCGCCTGCTCGAGATCCCCCTTGCCGAGATGGCGGGTGGCCGCCTCGCCGAGCGAGTCGGCGTCGACGACCGTTCCGGTCGACGTCGCCGGCGCCGCCTTCGCCGTCGGCCCGGGCTCGGCAGCCGCTGGTGCCCGCGGTCGCACGAACTTCAGGCGGCCGGCCTGATTCTGGCGGAAGAGGTGGCGGCAGACGTAGAACTCGCTGGCATGCACCGCGCCGGCGATCTCCTCGACAGTCCGCGTGTCGTCGATCATCGACAGCACCTGGCGACCGCCGGTGTCGATCTCGCTCTCGTCGAACGCGGCGACCGCCACCGGGATGCACTGCATGCTGGGGATGGTCTCGCGGATGCGCCGCCACTCGTCGATGCGCTGCATCCCTTCGAGGACGATGCCGGTAACGTCGATGGCTACCGGCACCATCGACTCGTCCGGCAGCTCCTTGTCGAGAAAACGGAACTCGCCCTCCGGCCAGGCGAACACGTCGAAGATGCTCTCCTCGGCCTTGTGCAGGAGCATCCGGTGGACGTCCTGCTCGGAGATCGCGCCCAGAGTGACGAGGATCTTGCCGAGCAGCATCTTGTTGCTCGCCTGCATCTGGACGGCCTGGGTGAGCTCGAGGTCGGTGATGAACCCGCGGCTGACCAGGAAACTGCCGAGGTGCTCCCGCGGGTCGGTCGAGGCCGACGAGATGATCATCCCGTCGCGGAAGAAGATGCGCTTCTCGACGTGACCGTTGTCGACCACCAGCGTCCCGGTCTTCTGCGCCTGCGAAAGCCACTGGAGGAGCTCGGCGAGCTCCATGGTGCGCAGATTTCCAGTGATGCTCATGGCGGGAACGCGATTATAGCCACCACCCCGGGGGGGACGCTGCGCAGGAGCCGGCGGCGGTCTCCCTGGGGACAGAACGGCCCGGTGTCGGGCGGACCGACACCGGGCCGGCGCTCGCTCGTCGTCGCGGGTGCCGACTCAGTTGAAGCGCACCGGCACCGACGTGCTCTCGCGCCGGATCGTGTCGACGAAACGGATGATCTGCCGCGACAGCGACATGAAGAGCGTCGAGGTCCGCGAGCCGCCGCCGAAGAAGCGCACGCCCTTGAGCAACTCGCCGTCGGTCACCCCGGTGGCGCTGAAGACGATGTGCTCGCCCGGCGCCAGGTCCTCGGTGCGGTAGATCTTGCCGAGGTCGTGGTAGCCCAAGGTGTGGAGACGATCGCGCTGCTTGTCGTCGAGCGCCGTCAGGCGAGCCATGATCTCGCCGCCCAGGCAGCGCATCGCCGCCGCGGTGATCACCCCTTCGGGCGCGCCGCCGATCCCCATCACCGCATGGACGCCGGTACCGCGCACCGCCGCGGCGATGCCGGCCGACAGGTCGCCGTCGCCGATCAGCCGGATGCGTGCCCCGGCGGAGCGGATGTCGGAGATCAACTGGGCGTGGCGGGGCCGGTCGAGCACGACGATGATCAGGTCCTCGATGTCGCGCTCGAACGCTTTGGCGAGGTTGCGCAGGTTCTCCGACACGGGAGCGTCCAGGTGGACGCAGCCCTTGCCGGTCGGGCCGACCACCAGTTTCTCCATGTAGCAGTCGGGCGCATGCAACAGGCCGTGGCGTTCGGCGGCCGCCAGGACGCAGGTGGCGTCGGGCGCGCCGGTGACGCAGAGGTTGGTGCCTTCGAGCGGGTCGACGGCGATGTCGATCTGCACCGCGTCAGCGCGGCCCTTCAGCGCACCGACCTCCTCGCCGACGTAGAGCATCGGCGCTTCGTCGCGTTCGCCCTCGCCGATCACCACCCGTCCGGCCATCGGCAACTGGTCGAGCTGCTCGCGCATCGCCTCGACCGAGACGCGGTCGGACTCGTCGCGGTTGCCGAAGCCCATCGTCTTGGCCGCGGCGATCGCCGCCCGCTCGGTGACACGGATGAAGTCGTTCTCGAGGAATCGGTCGAGGGACATCAGATCTCCTACTTGGCGGGAGTGGCGGCCGGAGCCGCCTTCTCTGACCGCATCGGGGGGTTGTAGGCCGGAATGCCGGTCACCGCTTCGCCGATGACCAGTCCGTGGATGTCGTGGGTGCCCTCGTAGGTGAACACCGACTCGATGTTCAGCATGTGGCGGATCACCGGGTAGTCGTCGACGATTCCGTTGGCGCCGAGGATCTCGCGCGACAGCCGGGCGCACTCGCGCGCCACCCAGACGTTGTTGCGCTTGCCGAGCGAGACGTGGTGCGGCTTGATCCGGCCGGCGTCCTTGAGGTGGGCGAGCTGCAGGGCGAGCAGCTGTCCCTTGGTGATCTCGCTGATCATCCAGGCGAGCTTCTCCTGGACGATCTGATGGCTGGCGATCGGCTGGCCCATGAACTGGATCCGCTGCTTGGCGTATTCGAGCGCCGTCCAGTAGCACTCCATCGCCGCGCCGAGACCGCCCCAGGCGATGCCGTAGCGAGCCTGGTTGAGGCACATGAGCGGGTTCTTGAGCCCGCTCGTATGCGGCAGGATCGCGTCCGCCGGAATGCGGCAGTTGGAAAAGCCGAGCTCGGAGGTGGTCGAGGCGCGCAGCGAGAACTTGCCGTGCTGGTTCGAGGCGGTGAAGCCCGGTGTCCCCTTCTCGACCAGGAAGCCGCGGATCCCCTCGGCGGTCTTCGCCCACACCACCGCGACGTCGGCGAGCGTGCCGTTGGTGATCCACTGCTTGCTGCCGTCGAGGACCCACTCGGCGCCGTCACGCCGCGCCGTAGTGCGCATGCCGCCCGGGTTCGAGCCGAAGTCTGGTTCGGTCAGGCCGAAGCAGCCGATCGCCTCGCCGGTGGCCAGGCGCGGGATCCAGCGGTCCTTCTGCTCCGTGGAGCCGAAGGCGTGGATCGGGTACATGACGAGCGAGCTCTGCACCGAGGCGAAGCTGCGCAGTCCCGAATCGCCGCGCTCGAGCTCCTGCATGATGAGACCGTAGGAGACGCTGTCGAGACCGGGCAGGCCGTAGTCCGAAATCGTCGAACCGAAGAGGTTGAGCTTGCCCATGTCGGGCACCAGCTCGAGGGGCGTTCGAGCGTCGCGGTGGCACTCCTCGATGATCGGTTTGACCTTGTCCTCGACCCACGCGCGCACGGTATCGCGCACCAGCCGCTGCTCCTCGGTCAGCAGGGCATCGAATTCGATGAAATCGACTCCGGGGAAACGGCTCAAGTCTGTCCTCCTTGGCGGAAGGGAGTGGCAGGCTCGCGCGGCGGGAGCGGCGAAACCCGAAAAAGCATAGCACGCGCACTTCGCACCGCCGGGGTGCCGGAGGGCTCCCGGTGCGCCGTCCTGCCGCGGCCGAACCGCCGCTCGGCGGTGTCGTCGGCGGGCAACTCCGCTCGCGATAGGATCGCGCCAATGGCCAGCTTCCCGGGCGGCAGTGCGTTCGCGATGGCGCGCGACATCGGCGGCGGGTATGTGCTGGTGACCGAACGCACCTACCAGCGCTTCTCGGTCGAGGAGCTCGATCAGCTCGCCTTCGAGCTCGACCGCTCGTTGCGCGAGACGCGCGGCGACCAGCCCCCGCTCGAGGATCTGGCGGCGATCCAGCTCCGCAACCGCAAGCTCCAGCGACTCACCGGGGCGCTCACGATGCTGCGCGGCTACCAGCAGCGGGTGCGCTCGCGCGCTCCGCGGCCGGCCGACGGGAAGCCGGGCGATCCCCGCTCCGGCAGCCGCTGAGACCCCGCCGAGATCCGACCTGCCAATGCTCGCGCTGCTCCGCCTCTGGGCCCCGCCGCTGCTCTCGGTGCTCACCGTCTATGCTTTCGATCGCGCGGCGGCGCGGCGCGGGCTCTCTCCTCCCGGCTTCGTCGACCCGCTGCGGCGCGCGCCGTTTCTCGTGCTGCTGGCGCTCGTCCTCGCCTTCGGCGTCTTCGCCGGCCTTGCCACGGTCGGCGTGTCCGAGTCGCCGGATTTCTCCGCCGTGCCGACGGCGCAGCTCTTCCTGCTCCACGTCCTCTTCCTGGTGACCCTGGCCTGCTGGTACGCGATGGGCTGGGGGGGATTCGCTCCCGCCGGAGGCTCTCACGCGCGCGAGCTGGCCTCCCAGCTCGGCTTGCGGGCGGTGCGCCTCGACGTCGAGCTGGGGATCGGGGTGCTGGCCGGTCTCGCCGGCTGGCTGGGAGTGCTGACCATCCTGGTCGGCGTCGGGTTGGTGATCTACGCCGTCGGCGGCCAGGGGGCGCTCCCCGAGGCGCCGCCGGCGGCGATCGTCTGGATCGCCGGACTTCCGGTGGCCCTGCGCCTCGCCCTGGCCCTGTCCGCGGGGGTCGTCGAGGAGCTCTTCTTCCGCGGATTCCTGCAACCTCGACTCGGGCTCGCCGGAGCGACCTGCCTCTTCGTGCTCGCCCACCTGAGCTACGACCAGCCGCTGATGCTCGTCGGGATCACCCTGCTGTCGCTCTTCTACGGCGCGCTGGTCATCTGGCGGCAGAGCCTCTGGGCGGCGATCGTCGCCCATGCCCTTTTCGACGCCGTGCAGCTGCTGGTGGTCATCCCTCTCGCGCTGCGCTTCGTCCCGGCAGGGGGAGGCGGCTGATGGGGCCGAGCGATGGTCTTCTGATGCGATTTCCCGGCCGGGGACTCTGCTAGACTGCCGCCCCGAAACGGGATTTCCGCATGACGGAACTTCAGTCGCGCGAGTACAACCTCGTCATCGCCAGCCGCTTCGAGAACATCGAGCTCGTTCAGGTGGTGATCGACGACGCGTTGCGCCAGGTGGCAGCGAACGACGACCAGCGGCACTGGATCGGTCTGGCGCTGCGCGAGGCGCTGGCGAATGCCATCAAGCACGGCAACCGCCAGGACGCGAGCCGGCAGGTGGAGGTCTCCGCCACGGTCTCCCCGGTGCAGGTCAAGATCCGGGTAATCGACCAGGGCGAGGGCTTCGATCCCGATCGGATCCGCGACCCGCTCGCGCCGGAGAACCGCTTCCGCGCGGACGGCCGGGGAATCTTCTACATGCGCCGGCTGATGGACGCCGTGGAGTTCGGCGCCGACGCCGGCGGTGGCACCGTGGTCGAACTGGTCAAGCATCTCGCCGCGCCCGCCGCGGACACCGCGTCGGGAAGCGGCGCAGTCCCGAAATCCGACACCAGCAATAGTTCCCCACAGGAGGGACGGTCATGAAGATCGACGTGCGCGAGCGCGAGGGCGTCCGGGTCCTCGACATCGAAGGCAAGATCACCATCGGCAAGGGCGACGTGGCGCTGCGCGAAGCGGTGCACGAGCAGCTCGGCAAGGGCGCGAGCAAGATGCTCATCAACCTCGCCGCGGTCTCGACGATCGACTCGTCCGGGGTGGGCGAGCTGGTCAGCGCGTTCACCACGGTCACCAACCGTGGCGGCAAGCTCAAACTGGTCAATCTGCCGGCGAAGGTCAACGACATCCTGCAGATCACTCAGCTGATCACCGTTTTCGAGACCTTCGAAAACGAGGAGGAGGCGCTCCGCTCGTTCTGAGCCGCGACGGCCTTTGAGCCCGATCGGCTCGTCAGCAGCACCCGATCTCGGTCCCTATCTGGCGGCCCTCGCCGAACGCGTCGAGCGACGGCTCGGTGAGCGGCTGCCTCGCGCCGAGGATCGGCCGAAGTCGGTCCATGCGGCGATGCGCTATGCCGCGACCGGACCCGGGAAGCGCCTGCGCCCCGTCCTGACGCTGGCCGTCGGGGAGATGCTCGGCGGCGGGCGCGATGCGGCCGCCGAGGACCTGGCGGTGGCCGTCGAGCTGGTGCACGCCTCGTCGCTGGTCCTCGACGACCTTCCGGCGATGGACGACGCCGACCGACGACGTGGACGGGCGACGACCCACAAGGTCTTCGGCGAGGCGATCGCGCTGCTCGCCGCCTTCGGGCTGCTCAACCGGGCGTTCGCCCTGGTCGCCGAAGCCGGCCAGCGGCTGCGCCTCAGCCGCTACACCCCCGAGGATCTGGTGCATCATCTCGCCCTGGCGATCGGGTCCGAAGGGCTGATCGGCGGACAGGCGCTCGACCTCGAGGCCGTCGCCGGACCGCCCGCTCTCGAACGGCTCGAGTACATCCACAGCCACAAGACCGGCGCGCTGTTCTTGGCGGCCGCCGAGCTCGGCGCGATGGCGGCCGACGCGCGTCGTCGCGACCTCGAGGCGGTCGGGGCCTATGCCAAGAACCTCGGACTGGCGTTTCAGATCACCGACGACCTCGTCGACGTGCTGTCGACGCCGGAAGAGGCCGGCAAGGACACCGGCAAGGACGTCGGCAAGGTGACCTTCGTCGGCCTGCTCGGCGTCGACGGTGCCCGCGCCCTCGCCGCCGAGCTGCTGGACTTCGCCGTGGCGGCGCTCGAGCCGCTGGGGCGGCGCGCCGACCCGCTGCGCGTGCTCGCGCGCTACGTGCTCGGGAGGCGGCGGTGAGCTCGCCCGCCGAGCTCGAGGCGGTGCGCGAGGAGCTGCGGCGGCTCGGTTACCTCTCTCGCCGTCTCGACCGCTTCCTCCTGCAGGACGGGCTGCGCCCGCGGGGCGGGCTGGGCGCCTGGCTGCGCCTGGCCGGCAAGGTCGGCCTGACCGCGGGCGGCGGCCTGGCGCTGGTGGCCTCCGGCGGCCTGGCGCTCGCCAACGGCAGCCTGGCGGCGGCGCCGGCGGACCCGGCGGTGCTCTTTCTCCACCTCGTCGTCCCGCTCGGCCTGGCGGCGGCCGCCCTGTTCCTGGCCCTCGCCGGGGCGCTCGCGGCCGCGCTGCGCTGGCTCCCGGTGCGGCGGTTCGAAGCGGTGCCGACGGCGCTCGCCGCGGCGGTGGCGGGCGCGCTCGCCGGGGCGGGGCTCTGGCAGGCCTGGGGCCATCTCCGGTCGCTGCCCCGCCCGCAGGTGGCCCTGGCGCTCGTCGCCGGCCTGGCGGCGGCGGCCGGCCTCGCCGCGCTCCTCGACCGCGCGCTGCTCGCCCTGGCCATCGGCATGACGCGACACGCTCCGGCGGGGCGGCGACTCTCGCCGCGTCGTCTCGCGCTCGCGGCGCTGCTGCTGGCCGTGGCGCTCGCCCTGCCGCTTCTCCTGAGCGCCCGGCAGGTTCCGGCCACGCCGGTCGCCTCGCTGCCGATGGCGCCGGGGGACCGGGTGCTGCTGCTGGCCGTCGATGGCGTGCTGCCCGGCGAGCTCGACTACCTCCTCGCCCGCGGGGAGCTGCCGACGCTCGCCGAGCTGGCGGCGGCCGGCTCCGGCTGGCGGCCCTACCGTCGCCCCGCGATGGTGCCAGCCACTTTCTGGACCGGGGTCGCCACCGGGGTCGCCCCGGCCGCCCACGGCGTGGTGGCGCTCGACGCCGTCGAGCCGCTCGGCGTCAGCGTGCCCCTCGCCCGCCTCGGTCCGACGCGCGCGGTCTGGCGATTCTGGTCGGAGCCGCTCGGTCTCGCGGTGGTGCGCCCGCTGCTCGCCGGCCGGCGCCGGGCGGCGGCCCTCTGGGAGCTGGCGTCGCGGGGCGGCGCCCCGGTGCTGGCGGTCAACTGGTGGGCGACGTTCCCCGCCGAGCCGCTGCCCGGTCTCGTCGTGGCCCACGGCGCGCGGCAGCTCCTCGCCGAGGGCGCGGTCGGGGCGGTGGCGCCGGAGGAGCGCGGACCGGGACTCGCGGCGCTCGCGGCGGACACGAGCGCCGACCCGGCGTCGCTCGCCGCGCTGCGGGCGCTCGGCGAGCCGGAGCGCGCCCGCATCGCGGGGATGGCGCTCGCTCCCGACGCGCTCTACCGCCGGGTGCTCGCCGACGAGGTCGGCGGAAGGCCCCGCGTGGCCGCGCTCTACCTGCCCGGACTCGACATCGCGGCCGAGGGCTGGAGCGGCGGCGACCTCGCCTTCGCCGATCTGCTGCGCGCCGAGCTCGCGGCCGCCGACCGGCTCCTCGCCGACGGCGGGGGGTTCGACACCGTGGCGGTCATCGTCGACCCGGGCCGCCGCGGCGCGGTCGGGGAGGGGCGGGCGATGCTCTGGCGGCGGGCGGGCTGCGGCGGGCCGGCGCGGCCCGCGGTCGAGGTCTGGCAGGTCGAGGCCGTGACCGCCGCGCTCTTCCGGGCGGCGGGGCTGCCGCAGAGCGCCGAGCTCCCGGAGCCGGTCGCGGCCTGCCGCTGGCCGGAGCCGCCGGCGCGGGTCCCCACCTATGGGGGACGGCCCGCCGGGGCGCCGCGACCCGCCTCCGACGCCGAGTACCTGAAGAGCCTGCGCGCGCTCGGCTACCTCTGAGCCGCCGGGGTGGCCCGTAGTCCGAGGAGGGCGAGGGCGGCGCAGCCGGCGAGGGCGGCCGCCGTCGCGAAGGCCGCCTCCGGCGAGAACGACTCCCAGACCCATCCGAACCAGAGGCTGGCCGCGAGCGTGGCGAGCCCCGTCACCAGATGGAAGGCGCCGAGCGCGCTGCCGAGCGCCGAGGTCCCCGCCGACTCGGCGACGAGCGCCCGCTCCGCGCCTTCGGTCAACCCCCACGCGAAGGCGTAGGGGAGAAGAAGCAGCGCGAGCGCGCGGGGTCCGTCGGCGAGGGCGAACCCGAAGTAGGTGGCGCCGTAGAGCGTCCAGCCGAGCAGCAGCGCTCGCCGGTGGCCGATCTGGTCGGCGAGGCGGCCGGCCGGGGCCGAGGCCAGCGAGCGGACGAGGTGGAAGCCCGACCAGAGCAGGGCCAGGCCCGCGGCCGGCAGGCCGAGGTCGCCGGCGCGCAGCAGCAGGAACGCGTCGCTCGAGTTGGCCAGCGCGAACAGGCAGAAGCTCGCGAGGAGCGGCCCGAGTCCCGCTGCGGAGCGGACCCCGGTGGGGACGGCGGCGGGGGCCGGCGCCGCGGGCGCCGGCCTTGCGACCGGGGGCTCGCGCAGGCCGAGCTGGACGACGGCCCAGCCGACGAGCGCCGGGACGGTGGCGAGGGCGAAGACGATCCGGACCCGCCCCGGCGCCGCCAGCAGCACCGCCGCCGCGATCAGCGGGCCGACCGCGGCGCCGAGGTGGTCGAGGCCGCGGTGGAAAGAAAAGGCGAAGGCGCGATCGTGCGGTGGCGTGCTCTGCGCGATCAGCGCGTCGCGCGGCGCCGTACGGATCCCCTTCGCCAGGCGATCCCAGGCGCGCAGGGCGAGCACCTGCCAGGTCGCGCCGGCCACCGCGAGCAGGGGGCGCGCGATGGCCGAGAGACCGTACCCGGCGGCGACGAACGGCTTGCGCCGGCCGAAACGGTCGCTGGCGCGGCCTGCGGCCCCTTTGACCAGCGACAGGACGCCTTCGGCGACCGCCTCCATCGCCCCCAGCGTCGCGGCGCCGCCGCCGAGCGCGGCGAGGAAGCCGGGGAGCAGCGGGTAGACCATCTCGCTCGCCACGTCCTGGAAGAACGAGGCGGCGCCGAGCCTCCGCACGGCCGGCGGCAGCCCGGTTCCACGGTAGATCGCCTGGATGCGCCCGAGCCGGTTCATGGGATGCGGTGTCGGGAAGCCTAGCCCGGCCTGCGGTCGCCTGCACAGAGCCTCGGGAGCGATCGGCGGTAGAGTGGGGCTCCACGCGCGAAGACAGTCCAGGGAGGATCCTCGTGTCGGGCTCCAGGTTCCTGACGCACCCCCTCTTGTCGCCGCTGCGGCGGCTCTACCGCGCCGCGCTGCGGGGCGGGCGCGGTCTCCTCAACCGCCTCGGGCTGAACGTCGACCGGGCCGGGGACGACGACTCGCCGCTGCCGGTGCTGGCGGGCCTGGCGGCGAACCGGGCGCGGTGGGACCGGCCGAGCGCCCTGGTCGGAGTCGCGCGCGATCTGGACGCGATGGAGCGCCTGCTCGGCCGTCTCGCGGCGACCCATGGGGAGGAGGTCCCGCGCCTCCCGCCCTTCGCCGAGCTGAAGCGCGAGCGGCTCGGTCCGGGTTTCACCGAGGTCGACGCGGTGCTCGCCTATTGGATGGTGCGCGACCTACGGCCGTCGCGCATTGTCGAGGTGGGGTCGGGCCTGTCGACGCGTGTCCTCGCCTTCGCGGCGGCGCGCAACGGCGCGGAAGGCGCGCCCTGCGAGATGCGCTGCATCGATCCGTTCGGCAAGGCGGCGGCGCTCGCCGCGCTCGGAGTCGAAGTGATCCGCGAGGAGGTCCAGGCCCTGCCGGTCGATTGGTTCTCGTGGCTCGGACCGGGCGACCTGCTGTTCATCGACAGCAGTCACGTGGTGCGCATCGACGGGGCGGTGCCGTTCCTCCACCTCGAGGTCGTGCCGCGGCTGCCGGTGGGGGCGCTGGTGCACGTGCACGACGTGCACTTCCCCTACGTCACGCCGTTTCCCGCCGAGGCCTACCTCTTCCGGGCCAAGTGGCCGCGCTACTGGACCGAGGCGATGCTGCTCCAGGCCTTCCTGGCCTTCAACTCCAGCTTCGCAGTCGTGCTCTCGGCGGCCCTGCTGCGATTCCACCGCGAGGCGGCGCTGGCGGCGGCGATCCCCGGCTATCGAGGGGTCGATCCGGCCGATCACGACACGCACGCGGGGTCGATCTGGTTGCGACGCGAGCGCTGAGCGCGGGTCGCCGGTCCTCCAGCGCTCCGGCGGGACCGCGGCGCGCCGGCAGGTCGGGTCGGAGCCGCCATTTGCTAGGATCCTCGGCTCATTCGACGTCGGAGTCGGCGGGGACGCTCGCCGCACCGACGGTCCGCCGCGGAGGAGCCCCCCCGAGATGTCCCGACGCTTTGCCCCAGTTGCCCTGCTCGCCCTGCTCCTCTCCGTGTCCGGCGCCGTCCCGGCGAGCGCGGCGGGGCCCGCCGTCGCGTCCCCGGCCGCGGCCGGGGGCTCGCCGCGCGTCGTGGTCCTGGGCTTCGACGGCGTCGACGCCAAGCTCACCGAGCAGTGGATGGCCGAAGGCCGGTTGCCGAACCTCGCGCGGCTGCGCGACCAGGGAACCTACGCCGCGCTGCGCTCGACCGTGCCGTCGCAGACGCCGGTCTCGTGGTCGACCTTCTCGACCGGCCTCAACCCCGGCCGGCATGCGATCTTCGACTTCCTCAAGCGCGACACCAAGACCTATCGCCCGAGCTTCGCGGCGTTCGACGAGACGACGGTGCCTTTCCTCTGGGGGAAGGCCAACCCCTGGGTGCTCGGTGGCGGCGCGGCGCTGCTCGCTCTGCTCGTCGGCTGGTTGGCCGTCCGGTGGATCGCGCCTCGCCGCGCGGTCCCGATCGCTGCCGCGCTTGCCCTGCTGGTCGGCGGCGGCGCAGGGTGGGTGGCCCACACGATGATCCCGACCGAGCGACCGTTGGCGGTGAACCGACAGCAGGGGGAGACCTTCTGGGAGCTGTTGGGAAAGGCCGGCAAGCGGGTGCGGGTCATGCGAATTCCGGTGACCTTCCCGCCGGAGCCGTTCGAGCATGGCGAGTTGCTCTCCGGTCTGGGCACGCCCGACCTGTCCTTCCGCATCGGCAAGCCGTTCTACTTCACCTCGGAGCTCTTCTTCCAGCCGAAGGCCGGTGGCGATTTCTCGGTCGAAGTCGTCGAGCTCGAGGACAACAAGGGTGAGATCCGCACCGAGATCAAGGGGCCGCCGAACAAGCTGTTTCCCGCCAAAGGGCCGTACCTGACGCTGCCGATGACGCTGCGAATCGCTCCCGATCGCGGGTCGCTCGGCGTCGAGGTTTCGGGCTCGCGCTTCGACCTGCGGCCGGGCGACTGGAGTCCGTGGGTGCGCTTCACCTTCGCCTACAACCCGCTCCTCAAGCTGCACGGCATCGGACGTTTCCGGCTCATGGGGCTCGACCCGGAGATCCGGCTCTACCTCTCGCCGATCCAGTTCGACCCGGAGAACCTGCCGCCGATCGTCGACCTGACGGCGCCCGGCTCGTTCGTCGATCGTCTGACGTCGCGCTTCGGGCTCTTCAAGACGATCGGCTGGATGATCGACACCTGGTCGATCACCAGCGGCACGATCGACGAGAAGGTGTTCTTCGAGGACGTCGAGGCGACGGTCTCCAAGGACGAGGAGATGCTCGCCGGCCTGATCGCCGACGACTGGGACGTCTACGTCCACTACTTCGAGTTCACCGATCGCGTGCAGCACGTCATGTGGCGCTACGTCGATCCGAAGCATCCGCTCTACACCGAGGAGGGGCACGCCCGGTGGGGCGACTCGATCCGCCAGGCGTACGAGCGGATGGACCGGATCGTCGGCAAGGTGATGGCGACGATGCCGAAGGACGCGGTCCTTTTCGTCGTCTCCGACCACGGTTTCGTCTCGTGGCGCCGCACGATGAACTACAACACCTGGCTCGCCAAGAACGGCTACCTGGTTCTCAAGGGCGAGGCTCCCGGTCGCGCCAACCTCGAGGACCTGTTCGACAAGGGCGAGTTCTTCGTCACCGTCGACTGGTCGAAGACGCGGGCCTATGCGATGGGCCTCGGCGACATCTACGTGAACCTCAAGGGCCGCGAAGGGCAGGGGATCGTCGAACCGGGAGAGCCGTACCGCGCGCTGCTCGCCGAGATCAAGGGGAAGCTCGAGGGCTACGTCGACGAGGAGACCGGCGACAAGCCGGTGGCCTACGTCTGGACGCGCGACGAGGCCTACGGCGTCTACGACCCCGAGCTGATCCCCGACATGTTCGCCTCCAACAGCGAGGGCTATCGCGTCGGCTGGCAGGACACCCTCGGCATCGTCGCCAAGAACGTCGTCGAGCCGAACCGCGACATCTGGAGCGCCGATCACTGCTCCGTCTATCCGCCCTTGGTCAAGGGGATCCTCTTCAGCAACCGCCGGCTGGATGCGCCTGATCCGTACATGGCCGACGTGATGCCGACGCTGCTCGAGCTCCAGGGGGTCACCTCTCCGGTCCAGCTCGACGGCCGCAGCCTCTGGCCGCGCGGAGCGGCCGCCCGGTAGCGACGATGGACGACGCCGCCAGGCGATTGCGGGTCCGATGGCGATCGGCAGCGGCGCTCGCCCTGCTCCTGTCGGCGCTGCTCGCCCTGGCGCCGATGGCCCCGGTCGCCGCGCAGGCGTCGACCACGGCGGCAGATCGTGAGCGCGAGCTCGAGGAGATCCGGCTCGAGATCACTCGTCTGCAGGCTCGTCTCGGCGAGGTGCGGCATCAGGCGGCCGACCTCTCGGCTCAGGTCGAGCGAACCGGGCTCGAGCTCGAGCTGCAGGAAAAGCGGATCGCCGAGGCGGTGGCGGCGCGCGACCTCTCGGCGGCGCGCCGCAGCGCCAGCGCGGCCTCGGTGGCAGCGCTCGAGTCGCAGCTCGAAGGGGTGCGCGCCGAGCTCCGCGGCCGGATGCTGACGCTCTACCGGCTCGGTCGCCCCGGCTACCTGCGGCTCTTCCTGTCGCTCGAGCCGGGGCGCAACCTGTTGCCGGCGATCCGCCAGCTCCGCTTTCTCGCGCGGCGCGACGCCGACCTCACCAACCGCTACGTCGAGGCGCGGGCGCGGCTCGCGCTCGAGCGCGACGAGCTCGCGGCCCAAGAGCGTGAAGCGCAATCGTGGGTGGCGCGCGAGGAGGAGCGGCGGCACGAGCTCGACAAGATGCGCCGCGACCAGACGGCCTTGCTCGCCCGCTTCGAGGGCGAGTCGCGACGGCTGGAGAGTCGCGCCGGCGTGCTCGCCGAGCGCGAGCGCCGGCTCTCGAACTTCCTCGACTTCCTCTACGGCCGGGCCGACCCGATCCTCTCGGGCCGCCCGATCCGCGACTTCCGCGGTCTGCTCGAACGCCCGGTGCCGGGGCGCATCCTCGAGCCGTTCGGTCCGCGGCTCGACCCGCGCTACGGCACGCGGACCCCGCACCATGGCGTCGATTTCGCGACCTCGCGCGGCGAGCCGGTCCATGCGGTCTACTCCGGGCAGGTCGCCTTCGCGGCGCCGTTCGAAGGCTACGGGCCGACCGTCATCCTGCAGCACTCTGGCGGGGTCTTCACGCTCTACGCCGGTCTCGGGCGTCTCCAGGTGGCGCGAGGGGATGTGGTAGCTTTGCGACAGGTCCTGGGAGAAGCTGCCGACCGGCTCTATTTCGAGGTCCGTGTCGACAATCGTCCCGAGGATCCCCTGGCCTGGACTCGCCGATGACCCTGCCTTCGCCGCTGCGCCGACGCCTCGTCTTCCTGCTGCTCTCCCTGGCGGTCGTGACGCCGTTCATCGTCGCGGCCTCGCAAGCCGCGGGTGCTGCCAAGGAGGGTTCCAAGGAGGCCGGCAAGGTCGAGGTCGAAGACGACTCGATCTTCAAGTACCTCACGGTCTTCACCGAAGTGCTCGGCCTGGTGCGCAGCGCCTACGTCGAGCCGACCGAGCCGGAAGTGCTGATGACCAGCGCTCTCGACGGGACGGTCGACGCGCTCGATCCGTTCGCCTCCTTCGTGCCCGCCTCTGCCGCGCAGAAGTTCGGGGAGGCCGCGCGCGTGGGTGCCTCGCGCAGCGGGTTGCGACTGGCTCGGGAGCGCGGCATGGTCTTCGTCGCCACGGTCGACGAGGGTGGTCCGGCGGCGAAGTCCGGGGTGGCGGTCGGCGACATCCTGGCCAAGCTCGACGGTGCGTCGTCCCGGCAGATGCCGTTCTGGGAGATCGAGGCGCGATTCGCCGCGGCCGAGGGGACGCACGTCGATTCCGAGTGGATCCGCCGCGGCGAGATGAAGAAGGTCGATCTCGTCCTGGCGTCGTTCGCGGCAGCGGCCCCGAGTCTCTCGGAGAGTCGCGGGGTGCCGGTGCTGCATCTGCCGCAGCTCACCTCCGCCACGGTGGCGCAGGTTCGCGAGTTGCTCGCGGCGCAGCATCCGACGCGACTGGTTTTCGACCTGCGTGGTACCACCGGAAGCGATCCACGGGCGGCTTTCGACCTCGGCGCGCTCTTCGCCGACGGCGAGCTCGGTCAGTTGAAGGTCCGCGACAAGTCCGTCGAGACCTTCACCGACACCACCCCGAACCTCTTCGCGGGAGAGATGGTGGCTCTGGTCGATCGCTCGACGGTCGGACCGGCCGAGGTCCTCGCCGCGCTGCTGCAGCAGCGCGCCGGTGCGCGCCTGGTGGGGGAGCGCACCTTCGGGTACGCTGGCCGACAGGAGACCGTCACACTCTCCGACGGGTCCCGCCTTCGCCTCGCGACCGGCTTCTACACCGGACCCGACGGCAAGCCGATCTCGACTGGCCTCTCGCCTGACCTCTCGGTCGACGAGTCGACCCGTCGCTTCGGCGAGAAGGACGAGCCGCTCGGCGAGCTGATCCTGCGCAAGGGAGTCGGGCTGCTGCTCGGCGAGGAGAAGCTGCCGGAGAAGAAGGCCGCCTGATCCCGTCGGGTCCCGTCGCCGGCCGCGACGGTTCCGGCCCTTGCGGCGGTCGCCGACGCCGCATTCCCCCATGAGTCCTCGTCGTCCTCGTCGCCGGTCCTCCGGGGCCTGGGTCGTGATCCTGATCGCTGGTCTGGTGGTCGGCCTGGCCCTCGGATGGTTCTGGCGATCCCGTGTGGAGTCCGGCAAACCCGGAGAGATCGGCCGGATGCCGTGGGCCGCTGCCCGCCGTTCGCCGGCGACGCCTCCAGCCCCCGCTCGTCCGGTCGCTCGGTCCGCGGAGCGCCGCGCGCCGTCGCCCGCGGTGGCCGTGGGGGAGGCCTCGGGTGCGCCTCCGCGAGTCGCGCTGGTGATCGACGACCTGGGGCGGAAGCTCGAGGACCTCGACACGATCGACGCTTTGCAGGTGCCGATTGCCTGCGCCGTGCTGCCGTTCGAGCGGCTCTCGCGCGATGTCGCCGGCCGCGTGCGCGCCCGGGGCGGCGAGCTTCTCCTGCATCTGCCGATGGAGTCGGCGCAGCCGGGCGAGAATCCCGGTCCCGGAGCGCTGCGCACCGGGATGGACGACGCCGCGTTGCGCGAGGGGACCGAGCGCGCGCTCGCCGAGGTCGCGGGAGCGATCGGCATCAACAATCACATGGGGTCGGCGCTCACCGCCGACCGGCGAGCCATGGTGGCGGTGCTCGGCGTCGCTGCCGCGCGGCGCCTCTTCTTCCTCGATTCGCGGACGACGCCGCACACCGTGGCGTTCGACGTGGCGCGCGAGCTCGGCGTCCCGGCGCTCGAGCGTCAGGTCTTCCTCGACGACGACCTCGCACCCGAGGCGATCCGCGCGGAGTTCCGCCGCCTGCTCGACCTCGCCGCCGAGCGAGGCGCGGCGATCGCCATCGGCCATCCGCATCCGGCGACCTTCGCGGTGCTCGCCGAGGAGGTGCCGGCGGCCAGGAAGCGCGGCGTGCGTTTCGTCACGGTCGGCGAGCTGCTCGGCGAGCGCCGGCGTTGAACCTCTCCCGCTAGTCTTCGCGTCGCAGGACTTCGATGGGCCGACGGCGCAGGGCGCCGAGGCTGGCCGTCAATCCGGCCAGCATGCCGACGACCGCCGCGCCGCCGACCGCCGTCACCACCGGCCACGGATCGCCGCGCCAGGGCAGCTCCATGACGAACGTGAGCACCGCCCAGTGGAGCAGCACGGCACCGGCCGCGCCGATCGTTCCGGCCACCAGGCCGACCAGCGCATGCTCGAGCGCCAGCGCGGTGACGACATCGCCGCGCGTCATGCCGAGTGCCTTGAGCAGCGCGACCTCGCGCCCGCGCCGCGCCGAGGTCGCGCCGACGGCTCCGGCGAGGATCGCGACGCCGGCCAGTGCCGTGAAGCCACCGAGGAAGCGGACCCCGAGCCCGATCCGGCGCAGCACCGCGGTGACCTTGTCGAGCAACTCACGCACGCGCAGCATCGTGACGTTCGGAAAGTCGGCGGCGAGCTCGTCCTGGATCCGCTGCTCGGCGGCGGCCGGCAGGCGGGCCGCGGCCAGTCGCTGCTGCGGCGCCTTGTCGAGGACTCCCGGCTCGACGACGAGGAAGAAGTTGATGGCGAACGACTCCCAGCGAACGCGCCGCAGGCTGGTGACGGTGAGCTCGACCGGCACCCCTTGGACGTCGAACGCGACGCGCGAGCCGAGGGTAAGCCCGAGGTCCTCGGCGAACTCCTGCTCGACCGAGATCTCGGGTCGTGTCGCGTCGCACCAGAGACAGCCGGCGACGATCTCGTTGTCCGGCGGCAACTGCTCGAGGTAGGTCAGGCGCTGCTCGCGGGTGAGCGCCCAGCGTCGTCCACCGCGCTCCTCGCGCGTCTGTTGGGCGAGCGTCGCCACGGCGACGCCGTCGATCGCCGCGAGGCGGGCGACGACGACCGGAACCGACTCGAGTCGCGTCGCACCGAAGCGGCTGATCCGCTCGGCGAACGGCGCGAGCTGGTCGGGTTGGACGTCGATGAAGAACGCCGTCGGAGCCTGTGCGGGGAGCTCGGCGAGAAGCTGCCGCGAGAGTTGGCGCTGGACGAGCGCCATGGCGAGGACGACGAGAACGCCCAGTCCGAGCGCCACCACGGCGCCGAGCGTGCCGGCGCCCGGTCGGCCGAGCGAGGCGAGTCCGTGTCGCCAGGCGACGCCGAGGCCGCGGCGCGGCGCCCGGTGCGACAGGCCGACGAGCGCCCGGGCGGCGAGCGCGAGGAGCCCGACGAGGAGCGCCAGCCCGCCGGTGAAGGCGAGGCCGATCGGCACTGAGCGAGCTTGCGCCGACGCGACCGCGGCGAGCCCGGTCAGCAGCGTGAGGGCGAGGGCCAGGGCCGCCATCCGACTCGGGGGAGGCGGTTCGGCGTCGCGGCGGAGAACCCGGGCGGCGGGCACTCGCAGGAGACTGAGCAGCGTCGGGAGGCTGAAGAGCAGGGCGATCCCGAGGCCGAGGAGAAGGCCTTCGAGAATCGCCCCGGGTTGCCAGAGGTCGAGGCTGCCGGCCGGCACGATCGCCGGGGCGAAGCGCTGGGCGAGCGCCTGGACCGCCGTGCCGGCGAGGGCGCCGACGGCGCTGCCGAGCAGCGAGAGCAGGGCGATCTGCCCGAGATAGAGAGTCAGCACCTCGATGGGTCGCAGGCCGAGGCACTTGAGCACGGCGATCGCGTCGAGCCGACTGGCGAGCCAGGCGCGGACCGTCTGCGCGACGCCGACGCCGCCGACCAGGAGGGAGAGCAGCGCCACCAAACCGAGGAACCGCTCGGCGCGGGCAAGCCCCTGGCGCAGCGAGGGCTGTGCCTGCAGGAAGGTCTCGACGCGAACGCCGCTGGCGCGCGGCAGGGCGAGCTCGAGCTTCGCCGCGGCAGCGCGCACGTCGTCGGTACCGGCGCCCGGTGGAAGGCGCAGGAGGACCTTGTATTCGGCCCGGGCGCCCCGCCCGAGCAACTCGGCCCGCGCCAGGCCGCGGCGCGACACGAAGAGCCGGGGGCCGAGGCTGAAGGCGCCGGCGATCCGGTCGGGCTCGGCGAGCACGCGCCCGCGGATGCGGAACCGTGCTCCCCCGACGACGATCTCGCCGCCCAGGGAGAGGCCGAGGCGCGAGAGCAATTCGGGTGCGGCCACGGCGCCGTCGTCGCCGAGGAGCTCGGCGAGGGGCAGCGGTGGGTCGAGGGTGAGTGTGCCGTAGAAGGGGTAGCCGCCGTCGACGGCCTTCAGCTCGACGAGGAGACTGCGCCCCGGGCGACCGTCCGCATCGGACGGCACTGCATCGGACGGCACTGCGGCGACGGTGACGAGCTCGACGAGATCGGCCCGAGCGACCCGATGCAGCGAGGCGAGCGCCGACTCCTCCCCGGCGGAGAGCGGTCGTCGGCTCTCGACTTTCAGATCGGCGGCGAGGAGCTGTCGGGCTTCGCGCCGCAGAGCCCCGTCGATGGCCGACGAGAGTCCGCCGACCGCCACCACCGCGGTGACGCCGACGGCGAGCGAGAGCACGAAGAGCAGCAGCCGCGCCGCGCCGCCGCGCGACTCCCGGGCGATCTCTCGCAGAAGGAAGCGGAGTGTCATGCCTGGGGCGCCCCGGTCAGGCGGCGCTTCCGGTCTCGACCCGTTCGATCCGCCCGTCGCGCAGGTGGATGCGGCGACCGGCAAGCGCGGCAACCGCAGGGTCGTGCGTCACCAGCACCAAGGTCGTGCCGTGGCGCGCGCGCAATTCGGCGAGCAGCGTGAGGACCCGCTCGCCGTTGGCCGAGTCGAGATTGCCCGTCGGTTCGTCGGCGAAGAGGATCGCCGGCTCGGCAGCGAAGGCGCGAGCGAGGGCGACACGTTGCTGTTCGCCGCCGGAGAGCTGAACGGGATAGTGGTGTCCCCGCTCGCCCAGTCCGACGCTCGCCAGCAGCGCCGCGGCACGGGCCTCGGCGTCGTGGCGACCGAGCAGCTCGAGCGGCAGCAGGACGTTCTCGAGCGCCGTCAGGTTGCCCAGCAACTGATAGGCCTGGAAGACGAAGCCGATCTTGCGCCGGCGCAGGCGCGCCAGCGCGTCCTCCGAGAGCGCCTGGATCGGCAGGCCGTCGATCTCGATCGTTCCGCTGCTCGGGCGGTCGAGCCCCGCCATCAGGCCGAGCAGCGTCGACTTGCCGCTCCCCGACGGGCCGAGGATGGCGACGAACTCGCCGGGTTGGATGACGAGGTCGATCCCGTCGAGGATGACGAGCTCGCGGTCGCCCGAGGGGAGGCGTTTGCCGAGCTCATGGACAGCGAGACGCGGAGTTTCCGGGAGGAACATGGCCACTCGGTTCTACGTCGGATGGTGCCGAACGGACGGGCAGCGTAGCACGCGCTCGGCGTGCGGCCGGCGGTGGCGACGGGGTCGATCCCGAGGGGCGCTCTCTGCGAAGATGCTTCGATGCGAGACCGATTCCGTCACCGACGGTGTGTCGCCACCGTCGTCCTCGTCGGCTTGGTGCTGGCCTGCGGCGGGCCGGTTCCCGGCAAGCGTCCGGCGCCGGCCCCGGCGTCGACCTCGCCAGGTTCCCTCTCGACGCCCGCCGTCGCCACGGAGAGCCGCCCGCGGGTGGTGTTCCTCGGCGACAGTCTCACCGCCGGCTACGGCCTCGGCGAAGAGGATGGTTTCCCGGCGCGGCTCGGAGAGGCGCTGGCGAGCCGGGGACTCGCCGTGTACGTCGTCAACGCCGGCGTGAGCGGCGACACGTCTGCCGGTGGCCTCGCGCGGCTCGACTGGCTGATGCAGCAGCGGCCACGAGTCGTCGTGATCGGCCTCGGAGCCAACGACGGGCTGCGGGGGTTGCCGCTCGAGCGCACCGAAGCGAACCTGCGGGAGATCGTTCGCACGGTGCGGGCGAGCGGCGCCGAGGTCCTCCTGTTGGGGATGAGGATTCCACCCAACTACGGCGCCGACTATGCCGGAGCGTTCGCCGCGCTCTATCCGCGCCTGGCACGCGAGCTCGACGTGCCGCTCGTGCCGTTTCTGCTCGAGGGGATCGCGGCGCAGCCCGAGCTCAACCAGGCCGATGGGATCCACCCGACCGCCGAGGGCCAGAAGCTCGTCGCGGCGAACGTCCTGCCCCATCTCGAGCCGATCGTCCGCCGCGTGCTCGCGCGCTGATGCCGCGATGCGGCCCGGTCAGCCCGGGTCGTGCTCGTCCGGGGGCGGCGGGGCCTGTTCGCGCCGTTTGACCTCGCCCCACGCGGCCTCCATCTCCTCCAGGCTGGCCTCGGCGAGCGGGCGCCCGGCGCTCGCCAGCGACGACTCGACGGCCGCGAAGCGACGGCGGAACTTGGCGTTGGCCGCGGCGAGCGCGGCCTCCGGGTCGATGTCGAGGTGTCGCGCCAGGTTGGCGACGGTGAAGAGCAGGTCGCCGAGCTCTTCGACGATGCGCGTCGCCCGCGTGGGTGACTCCGGCGCGGCGAGCTCGGCCCGCAGCTCGGCGAGCTCTTCGTCGAGCTTGTCGAGAACCGGGGCCGGTCCGGGCCAGTCGAATCCCACGCCCGCCGCCTTCTGTGTCGTGCGGTAGGCCCCGAGCAGCGCCGGAAGCGATGCCGGGACTCCGGCGAGCAGACTGTGCGTCGCGCCGTCGGCACGCTCGCGGCGCCCGGCCTCGCTCGCCTTGCGACGTTCCCAGGCCTCGCGCACCGCTTGCGCGTCGGCCAGCTTCTCGTCGCCGAAGACGTGCGGGTGGCGCGCCACGAACTTGGCGTGGACCGCCGCGATCACCGCGTCGAGCGCCAGCTCTCCCGCCTCTTCGCCCAGGCGGGCGACGAACGCGGCCTGGAAGAGCAGATCGCCGAGCTCCTCGCGGATCGACTCCCAGTCGGACTGGTCGATCGCCGCGGCGAGCTCGTGCGCTTCCTCGAGCAGGTAGGCGCGCAGGTGGCCGAGCTTCTGCTCGCGGTCCCAGGGGCAACCGTCCGGTGCGCGCAGCCGTTCGACGAGGGCGACGAGCGGTGTGAGGTCGGCGGGGAGGCGGTGGGTCGGAGGCATGGAAGTTCTCCAGCGCCTTGCCGGCGGAGGAAGCGGTGGGTACGATACCCCACGACAGATTCAGCCTCGGAGTGGTGCCAACCTGCCGGAGAGACGCGCGGTGAGCGAGAGTGGGATGAAAGTCACGGACCGCCGGATGTTCGACGCCAATGGCGAGTTGCGCGAGGAGTTCCGTGAGGAGCTCGCCGGAGCCGAGGCACCGGTCGCGCCCGAGCCGAGCGCGGAGCCGAGCGCCCAGTCAGTCGCCGAGGAGCCCGATCCTCGGATGGCCGAGCCCGCCGAGCCGACCCCGGCGGCCGCGACTCCGGCACCGGAGGCGGGCGGTCGCCGGCCGCCGATCGAGATCCCCGGGGCACCCCCCGGTCTCGGGCCCTCCTTCTACGATCTCCTCGGGGTCCTCGCGGACCCGATCCCTCTCTACCTCGGAGATGCAACGCTGCCCGACGGGCGGAAGGTGGAGAACCTCGAGATGGCCCGCCTGCACATCGACCTGCTCGACGTCCTGCGCCAGAAGACGGTGGGCAACCTGACCTCGCAGGAGCTTGGGGTTCTCGAGGACTTCCTCTACCGGGCCCGGATGCGCTATGTGCAGAAGCGGGGCTGACCCGCCGGTCGCCGTCGCCCGGTTCCTCCGTCCGAGCCTGGCGGCCGTGGTCGCCTTGGCGCTCGGCGTCTCGCTGGTGACCGCGCCGCGGGTCTCGGCCCAGTCGCCGGGGCCCGAGACGGGCGTCGAGCTTTCCACGCCGCTGCGCCTTTCGTTGCAGAAGCTGCAGGAGCAGTGGCTGCAATGGGTGGCGGCCTTCTATCGCGACGACCGGGATGCCGCCGCCGGGGCCGAACGCGAGATGCGGGCCGTCGCGTCGCAGCTGGGAATGGGGAAGCTCTCGGACCTGGCTCTCGCGATGACGGCTCGCGCGGTGGAGGCTGCGGCCGAGGGGAAGCGCGAACGGGCCGGCTGGGCGCTCGCCGCGGCCGAAAGCCTCGACCCGGGACGCCCCGAGATCGCCTTCGGCGCGTCGCGCGCCGCCTGGTCCGCCGGCAGCTACGTCGATTCCGTGGGCTGGTACGCACGCGGTGTGGTGCGGCTGACCTCCGGTCCGGCGGAGCGCGCCCTGCTCGGGCGGAGCCTTGCGCTCTGGCTCGCCGCCGCGCTCCTCGTCGTGGCGGCGCTCTTCGTCATCGTCCAGGTGGGCGTCAAGGGACCGACGATCTACCGGGACGTCTTCGGTCTCTGCAACCGCCGGCTTCCCGTGGCCGTCAGCCATCTGGTGACGGTCGTCCTGCTCGCCTGGCCGCTGGCCCTTCCCGGTGGGCCGATCTTCTTCCTGCTGTGGGCGTCGGCGCTGGTGTGGGCCCACGCCAGCGCGAGCGAGCGCGGGGCGATCGCCCTCGTCTGGCTCGTGGCGGGCGTCGGGCCGACCGTGGCGGCGCGCCAGCACGCCGAGCTCGGGCTCTCGCTGTCGCCGCCGCTGCGGGCCATTCAGGGGATCGAGCAGGGGCGTCTGTACGGCTCGATCTTCAGTGACCTCGGCGTCTTGCGCAGCGTGCTGCCGGAGAGCGCGGCGGTGCGACAGTTGATCGGCGATTTTCATCGCCGTCTCGGTCAGTGGGAGTATGCCCGGGCGATCTATCGTCAGGTCCTGGAGACCGAGGGCGGCAACGTCGACGCGTTGCTCTCGCTCGGCTCCTACTACTTCCTTAAGGGGGAGTTCGCCACCGCCGGACAGTACTTCCAGCGCGCGGCGGCGATCGACCCGCCGGCCGCGGCCGCCTACTACAACCTGAGCCTGGCTCATTCCGAGGCCTACCAGTTCGAGGAATCCCGCCAGGCGCTGGCCAAGGCGCGACAGATCGACGACGAACAGGTCACCGCCTGGGTCCACTCTGCCTCGTCCGATCGCGTCGTGCTGTTCGACGGCGGCCTGCGGCGCAAGACGGAGATTCGCGAGCAACTGGCCACGGCATGGAGGAAGGACCGCACCTCGAGCGGATTCACCGGCGGGGGACGGCAGTGGTTGCCGCTTGCCGTCGTCGGCTTCGTGGTGCTGCTGGCCATCGCGTGGGACCTGACGTTGCGTCGTTTCGGCGGCGGCGATCCCGTGCCGCTCTCGTCGCACCGCCCGGCCTGGGCCGACGCCATCCTTGCCGTGATCCTCCCGGCGTGGCACCTGACGGAGGACGGAGACGGCGGGCAGGCCCTGCTCTCGCTTGCCGGGCCGACCCTGGCCGTGCTCCTGCCGCTCGGTGGCGGGTTCACCGTGGTCCCGCCCGCTGGGCTTGCGGCGCCGCAGGGTGGAATGTGGGCGATTGCCCTCTTGGCGCTCGCCGGAACAGCCGTCTTCCGCTGGCACCGGCGCGCTCGGACGAAGGACTGAGGCGACCGATGGCCCTCGAAGGCGATCTGCGCGACTTCCAACTGCCGGACATCCTGCAGATGGTGGCGCTGCAGCAGAAGACGGGGATTCTCACCGTCCAGGGCGAGCAGGACATCATCGCCGTCTCGTTCCTGCGCGGCGCGATCGTCGCCGCCGACGCGCTCAACCAGACGGTGGAAGACGGCCTCGGGCAGATCCTGGTGCAGGAGCGCCTGGTGCGGCAGGACCTCTTCTCGTCGATTGCCGCGGAGCACCAGGCCGGCGGCGAGCGGCTGGTCGACCTCCTCTTGATGCGCGGCGCCCTGTCGCGACCGCAGCTCCTGCTGGCGCTCCGTCTGCAGACCATGCGGATGCTGATCCACCTCCTCAAATGGAAGGAGGGGGAGTTCAAGTTCTACGCCGGCGAGGAGGTGTCGTTCGAGGAGGGGATCGACCCGATCGCCGTCGAAGAGCTCCTCCTGCGGGCGTTCGAGGAGATCGGCTCGCTGCTGATCACCGACACCTCCGAGTTGCCGTCGCCCGAGGCGATCTTCGAACGCGTCCAGCCGGTCCCGTCCTTTCGCGTGCACGGTCGCGATCCGGAGGACGACGAAGGCCGCGACACCAGCCCCTGGATCAGCGAGCCGGAGTCGCGTCTGCTCGCCATGCTCGACGGACGTTCGACCGGCACGGATCTCGCGACCCGGAGCGGCGTCGACGAATCGCGGGTCGTCTTCGCGCTCTTCCGGCTCTCGCGCTCCGGCCTGGCGCGGGTGCGCGTCTCGGCGCCGGTTCGCCCGGCCGTCGCGCCTCAGCCGCCGGTCGCCGCCCCGTCGGCAGGCGTCGCCAGCCCGGCGCCGCTCGCGCCGCCGGCGGTTCACGTGCCGGCGCGGCCGACTCCGGCTGCCGTGGCTGTCGAGCCGGTGCGGCGAGTCGAACGGGAGGAGTCGGCGTTCACGATTCCGCCGGCTGCGGTGGTGCGCCCGGCGGTGGCGCCCCGGCTTCGCCTGGCCTTCCGCTTCGTCGCGCTGGCGCTCTCCGTCGGCCTGGCCGTGCTCGTCTGGAGGAGCCCGCGGTCGACCCCGTTGCCCTTTCCCTGGCAGGAGGGCGATCGAGCGCAGGTCGAGAAGGCACAGCGGACCTCCCTGGTCCTCGCGATGGACCGCGCCGCCCGCGCCCACTTCCTGCTCGAGGGGCGCTATCCGGACGGACTCCAGGGGTTCCTGGCGCTCGGGTTGCTCGGGCGGATCCCGCACGATCCCTCGGGCTACCGATGGGAGTATCGGCCCGGTCCGGTCGGCTACTCGCTGACGCCGATCGGCCCGGAAGGCCCCCTCGCCGACCTGGCGGTCAACGAGGGCATTCCCGGCGATTTCCTCCTCGACCCGGAGTTCCTGGCGGTCGACGAGGCCTCCAAAGTCGCTCCGCTCGTCCTGCTCGATTGATTCCGGCTTCCTGACCGCCGTCGGGGGAGGATTCCTTTCCGCTGGAATATATCTGCGCGAATTCTTGTCAGATAGAATGCGAGCGAGTTTGACAGGAACGGACTAAGGATTCGGAGGAAGACGTGAGCAAGATCATCGGAATCGACCTGGGCACGACGAACAGCGTCGTGGCCGTCATGGAGGGCGGGGAGGCGAAGGTCGTCCCCAACGCCGAAGGCAGCCGGACCACCCCGTCCGTCGTCGGGTTCGCCAAGTCCGGCGAGCGGCTGGTCGGGCAGGTGGCGAAGCGGCAGTCGGTGACCAACCCGAAGAACACGGTCTACTCGATCAAGCGCTTCATGGGGCGCCGCTACTCGGAGGTCT
Source organism: Holophagales bacterium (assembly GCA_016699405.1). Taxonomy (NCBI): domain Bacteria; kingdom Pseudomonadati; phylum Acidobacteriota; class Holophagae; order Holophagales; species Holophagales bacterium. The sequence continues at coordinate 2,177,718 of CP064972.1, forward strand.
CCGACGAGATGCGGATGGTGCCCTATCGCGTCGAAGCCTCGGGCGACGACGTGCGGGTGTCGATCGACGGCAAGCTCTACTCGCCGCCGGAGATCTCCGCGATGATCCTGCAGAAGCTCAAGGCGGCGGCCGAGGACTACCTCGGAGAGAAGGTCACCGAGGCGGTGATCACCGTGCCGGCCTACTTCAACGACGCCCAGCGCCAGGCGACCAAGGACGCCGGCAAGATCGCCGGCCTCGAGGTCAAGCGCCTGGTCAACGAGCCCACCGCGGCGGCGCTCGCCTACGGTCTGGACAAGAAGAAGGACCAGACGATCGCCGTCTACGACTTCGGCGGCGGCACCTTCGACATCTCGATCCTCGAAGTCGGCGACGGCGTGGTCGAGGTGAAGTCGACCAACGGCGACACCCACCTCGGCGGCGACAACATCGACCAGCGGATCATCGAGTGGCTGGTGGCCGAGTTCAAGAAGGACCAGGGGATCGACCTGGGCGCCGACCCGATGGCGATGCAGCGTCTCAAGGAAGCCGCCGAGAAGGCCAAGATCGAGCTCTCCTCGGCGATGGAGACGGAGATCAACCTGCCGTTCGTCACGGCCGACGCCTCGGGTCCGAAGCACCTCAATCTGCGGCTCTCGCGCGCCAAGCTCGAGCAGCTCGTCGACGAGATCATCCAGCGTTCGGCTGCGCCCTGTCGGCAGGCGCTGCGCGATGCCGGGCTCGAAGCGGCGCAGATCGACGAGGTCGTGCTGGTGGGCGGTCAGACCCGCATGCCGGCGATCCAGAAGCTGGTGCGCGACCTCTTCGGCAAAGAGCCGCACAAGGGCGTCAATCCGGACGAGGTGGTCGCGGCCGGCGCGGCGCTCCAGGGCGGCGTGCTCAAGGGCGAGGTCAAGGACCTGCTGCTGCTCGACGTGACGCCGCTGTCGCTCGGCATCGAGACGCTCGGCGGGGTGTTCACCAAGCTGATCGAACGCAACACGACGATCCCGACCCGCAAGGCCGAGACCTTCTCGACCGCGTCGGACAGCCAGACCTCGGTCGAAGTGCACGTGCTGCAGGGCGAGCGGGAGATGGCGGCGGGCAACCGGACCCTGGGGCGATTCCACCTCGTGGGCATTCCGCCGGCGCCGCGCGGCGTGCCGCAGATCGAGGTGGCGTTCGACATCGACGCCAACGGCATCGTCAACGTCTCGGCCAAGGACCTCGGAACGGGCAAGGAGCAGAAGATCACCATCACCGCATCCTCGGGACTGTCCGACAACGACATCAAGGGGATGGTCCACGACGCCGAGGCGCACGCCGACGAGGACAAGAAGCGGCGCGCCCTGGTGGAGGCCCGCAACCAGCTCGACACGCTGGTCTACTCGACCGACAAGGGGCTTGGTGAGCACAAGGAGAAGCTCGGCGCGGCCGAGCGTGCGGAGCTCGACGAGGCGATCGCCGAGGCACGCAAGGCGCTCGAGGGCGACGATGCGGACGCCATCGCCAAGGCGCACACGCGACTGACCCAGGCGTCCCACAAGCTCGCCGAGGCGATGTACCGGCAGACGGCCGGCGCGTCACCGGCTGGGGGGGAAGGGGCCGCTTCGCCCGATGCCGGCAAGAGCTCCGACGTGATCGACGCCGAGTTCGTCGACGTCGACAACAAGGGCAACTGAATGGTCATCCGGCCGGTGGGCGGCGCGTCGAGCGTCGTCGCCGGCCGGAACCCTTCGTTCTCATGAGCGACCGCAAGCGCAAAGGGACGGGCGCCCGCTACGTGATGATCAGCGTGGTGGCGGAGCGCTACGGCGTCCATCCCCAGACCCTCCGCCTTTACGAGCGGGAGGGGTTGCTGCAGCCGGCGCGAAGCGCCGGCAATACCCGCCTCTACGACGAGGAGGCGATCCGCCGCCTCGAGGCGATTCTCACGTTGACCCGCGATCTCGGCGTGAACCTCGCCGGTGTGGAGGTGATCTTGCGCCTGCGCGAGCAGCTCGAAGCGGCGCAACTCGAGGTCGATCGGCTTCTCCAGGTGGTGCGCCAGGAGATGCTCGGCGAGCGCTCCGGCGTGCCGCGCGCACACGCGCTGGTCAAGGTGTCGAGCGGGCCGCTGGTCAAGCGCTGACGGTCGCCGGGCCTCCCGGCGGCTCGCCGGTCGCATGGTACGATCGATCCATGCTGGAGGCGCTCGCACCGCCGAAAGAAGGTTGCCCGCGGTGCGGCGGCCGCGGCTGGGTGATCGAGGAAGACGGCGGCGCCGGTCGGGCTCGGCCGTGCGACTGCCGACTCGAGGATCTCGGTCCGCGGCTGATCGACGCCAGCGGCATCCCCCCGCGCTATCGCAGCTGCACGCTGGCGAGCTTCAAGCCGTCGGGAGATCCGCGTCTCCAGGAAGCGCTGGCCGTCTGTCGCCGCTACCTCGACGGCTTCCTCTCGACCGACGGGCAGTTCCGCCAGACCGGCCTTCTCTTCGTCGGCCCGCCGGGATCCGGCAAGACCCACCTCGCCGTTGCGGTCCTTGCCGAGCTGATCTCGCGCTACCGGTTGCGTGGTCGTTTCGTCGACTTCAACAGCCTCATCCACCAGATCCAGTCGACCTTCGACCCGGCGAGCCCGGAGTCGAAGCACGACGTCCTCGACCCGGTGATCGGCGCCGAGGTGCTGGTGCTCGACGAGCTCGGGGCGCAGAAGCCGACGGCCTGGGTCCAGGACGTCCTCTACCTGGTGATGAACAGCCGTTACACGCGCCAACTGCCGACGCTCTTCACCAGCAACTATCGGCTGGAGTCGGCGTCGCCGGGCCGAGCCGGCACGGCGGCCGGCGAAGCCGAGCTGCTCTCCTCGCGCATCCCGGCGATGCTGGTGTCGCGCCTCTACGAGATGACCCAGCCGGTGCTCCTCGATTGCGCCGATTTCCGGCGCGAAGTGAAGGCGAAGCGTTCGGGTGTCTGATTCGCGTCGTCCCCGGCTGATCCGCGGTGCGGGGATCGTGGTGCTGGCCCTGGCCGCCGGCTGGGCGTGCGCCCGCTGGTCGGTTCGCCCGAAGCCCGTCGCCACGGCAAGCGCCCCGTCGTCCCCGCCCGCCGTGGACGGATCGGGATCGGCTGCCCCGAGCGCCACGCCGGTACCGGTCGAGACGCCGGTCCCGACGCCCGCCCCGGTGGTCGTTCTGCCGCCGCTGGCCGCCGGCGCGCCGCCGTCGAACCCGGCCCTGACGACGATTCGCGTGGGGCTCGCCACCGACCTCGCCCAAGTGGTGGTGCCCTGCTGCGACGGCGAGGTGACGGCACGTCTGGGGGACGGCGTGACGCTCGCCGCGATGGCGCCGGTGCGGGTCGAGCCGTCGCCGGCGGCGGTGGGCGCCTCGGTATTCCGGCTGCAGGTGGCGGCGCTCAAGGACGAGCAGCAGGCCCGAGGGCTCGCGGCCCGGGTGGCGGCGCTGGCGGGCGCTCCGGCCGACGCTCGCTTCGATCCGGCGACCGACCTCTATCGCGTCCGCGTCGGGCGCTACGCGTCGCGGGAGGAGGCCGAGCGCGAAGGTCGCCGGCTCGCGCAGCGCGGCGTCGCCGGCTTCTGGGTGGTCTCCGAGGGCGGCGGGGTGCGGCAGCCGGCGCTGCGGGTGACCCAACGCGGGAAGAGCTGGACGGTTCCCGGCCGGTCGATCGTCTTCGACGGCGGCGACGAGGCCGGGATTCGCGTCGAAGGGCGGCGTTACCGCGGGAAGATCGAAGTCTTCCTCAACGACCGCGGTGGGCTCAACGTGGTCAACGAGCTGCCGCTCGAACAGTACCTGCGCGGCGTCGTGCCGCGCGAGATGGGGCCCGCGGTCTTCGACGAGCTCGAGGCGCTCAAGGCGCAGGCGGTGGCGGCGCGGACCTATGCGATCGCCAACCTCGCCGAGTTTCGCGACGAGGGCTACGACATCTGCGCCACGCCGCGCTGTCAGGTCTACGGCGGCATGGACGACGAGCACCCGCTCTCCGATCGTGCGGTGGCCGAGACGGCCGGGGAGATCGTGCTCTTCGACGGACGGCCGATCGACGCGCTCTACAGCTCCACGTGCGGAGGGCACACCGAGAACGTCCAGGTGGTCTTTCCGCTCAAGCGCGCCGAATACCTGAAGGCCGTGCCCTGTCTCGAGGCCGGGTTGGCCCGGCTCGCCGGGAACCTCGCCGCTGGAGTCGCTTTCCCGCAAGGCCTGACCGGTCGGCTCTACCCGGGGACGAGCGGGCGAAACGGCGTCGAGAACCTCGAGGCCCGGTTGCGCTCCCTCGCCACGGCGGCGGGCCTCGCCGTACCGGAGGACCACCTGCGCTCGCTGGCACGCCGCGAGGTGCAGCGCTACCTCGGCTCGCTCTTCGACCTCGCGGTCGACGCGCGACTCTTCCTCCCGTCCGAGGACGTGGCCTATCTGGTGTCGAATCCGCCGGACGACTGGAGCCCCGGGGAGCTGCAGCTCGCGGCCTACCTGGTCAAGAGCGGCCTGCTCGTCGGCGAACCGCGGGGGGAGCTCGCGGCGAGCGACCTCGAAGAGCTGCTGCTGCGGCTGGCGATCTATCTGCACGCCGTGCAACCGCTCGAGGGGAGCTTCCTCGCTCTGCGCGACGGGCGGATGGCGGTCCGACTCGAGGAGGGGGACCGGAGCTTCACGCTGCCCGGCGAGCTCGCCACCTTTCGCGACGACGGAGTCGCGGCGCTCTCCGGGCCGCTCGCTCTAGTCGCCGGCGATCGGCTGCGTCTCTACCTTCAGGGGGAGCGGCTCGCCGCCGTCGTTCAGCAGGTCGACCGGCAGGGTGTCGCCTACGACCGCACCAGCACGCGTGCTTCGTGGAACCGCTTCCGCTCGGACCGGGAGCTGGCGAACCTGGTGCGATCGCGCTATCCCGGTTTCGAGCTCAAGGGGTTCGAGCTGCTCGATCGCGGGGCGTCGGGGCGCGTCGGCAGACTTCGACTCAGCGGCGCTCGGGGCGAGATCGTCGACGTCGAGGGCCTGGCCGTGCGGTGGACCTTCGACCTGCCGGACACCTGGTTCACCGCCCGTCGGCTGACGCCGAAGAACGGCAGCCCGGGCTGGCAGTTCACCGGCCGGGGTTGGGGACACGGCGTCGGGCTCTGCCAGGTGGGGTCGTTCGGCATGGCGCGACGTGGCCACGACTACCGGGAGATCCTGACGCACTACTACAGCGGCGTGCGCGTCGAACGGTGGCAGGGTCTCGTCCGGCCCGCCGTCGCCGCTCCCCAGGTCCGGGGCGCCAGTCGCTGACGGGTGACCGCCAGCGGCCGGGTCGGGTAGCATGCCCACCGGTAGACCCGGAGGATCCCCCGCCTTGGACTTTTCCCTCAGCCCCGAGCAGCTTGCCGTGCAGGAGACCGCGCGAGAGTTCGCGCGGCGCGAGATCGACCCCATCGTCGACGAACACGACGAGAGCCAGAAGTACCCGCTCGCCGTCATCAAGAAGGCCGCCGAGCTCGGCTTCCTCGGCGTGATCTTCCCCGAAGAGCTCGGTGGCGCCGGGCTCGGCTACGTCGAATACGTGCTGATCGTTACCGAGCTCTCGGCCGTCGATCCGTCCGTGGGGATCAGCATTGCCGCGCACAACTCGCTCGGCACCAATCACATCTACAAGTTCGGCACGCCGGCCCAGCGCGAGCGCTGGGTGGCGCCGCTCGCCCGCGGCGAGAAGATCGCCGCCTGGGCGCTCACCGAGGCGGGAGCGGGCTCCGATGCGGCTGCCGGGCGCACGCGAGCGCGCAAGGTCGACGGCGGCTGGGTGCTCGACGGTGCCAAGGTCTTCTGCACCCACGGATCGGTGGGTGATCTGGCGGTGGTGATGGCGGTCACCGAACCTCCCGAGAGCGGCGCGGTGCGCGGACGACACATGTCGGCCTTCGTCGTCGAGCGCGGAACGGCCGGTTTCCGCACCGGCAAGAAGGAGAACAAGCTCGGCATCCGCGCCTCCGATACCGCCGAGCTGGTGTTCGACGAGTGCTTCGTCCCGGACGACCACCTGCTCGGCAGGCGCGGCGAGGGATTCAAGCAGGCGATGGCGGTGCTCGACGGCGGCCGGATCTCGATTGCGGCGCTCGGCCTCGGCACGGCGATCGGGGCGTACCGCACGGCGCTCGCCTACGCTACGGAGCGCGAGCAGTTCGGCAAGCCGATCGCCGAGTTCCAGGCGATCCGCTTCATGCTCGCGGAGATGGCGACGCGCATCGCCGCCGCCGAGGCGCTGACGTTCGCTGCCGCTGCCGAGATGGACCGCACCGGCAAGGTCACCCTCAAGGCCTCGGAGGCCAAGCTGATGGCCGGCGAGGCGGCAGTCTTCTGCGCCGAGCGCGGCGTGCAGATTCACGGCGGCTACGGACTGATCAAGGACTACCGCGCCGAGAAGTTCTTCCGCGACGCGAAGATCTGCACCATCGGCGAAGGGACGAGCGAGATCCAGCGCCTGGTCATCGCGCGCCAGCTGCTCGCCAAGGCGGGATGAGCGCCCCCGACACGCCGCGCGGGCGGCAGACCATCGCCCTGCCGGCCCTGGTCGACGGGGTCCTCGCGCGGCAGATGCGCGCCGTCGCTCGCGGTGTCTCGCTGCTCGAGAACGGCGGCGAGGAGCAGCCCGAGCTGGTGCGCCGGCTCTACCGCAGCGGGGGGCGCGCCCGGGTGGTCGGGTTGACCGGACCGCCGGGAGCCGGCAAGAGCACGCTGGTCGATCGCCTGGCCCAGGCCTGCCGGCGGCGCGGCGACACGGTGGGCATCCTCTGTGTCGATCCCTCGAGCCCGTTTTCCGGCGGTGCGCTGCTCGGCGACCGGATCCGCATGCAGGGCATCGCCACCGATCCCGGCGTCTTCATCCGTTCGATGGCCACCCGCGGTGCGCTCGGCGGGCTCGCCCGTGCCACGCGCGACGCCGTCGACCTGCTCGACGCGGCCGGATTCGACTGGGTGCTCGTCGAGACCGTCGGAGTCGGCCAGGACGAGGTCGACGTCGTGCGGACGGTCGACACGGTGGTGGTGGTCACCGTGCCTGGCCTGGGCGACGACATCCAGGCGATCAAGGCGGGGATCCTCGAGATCGCCGACCTGTTCGTCATCAACAAGGCCGACCGCGAGGGCGCCGATCGCACGGCACGCGATCTCGAGATGATGCTCGGGCTTGCCGACCCGCACCCCGAGTGGCTGCCGCCGGTGTTGCGCACGGTGGCGAGCCGCGGCGAGGGGATCGACGAGCTCCTCGCTGCCGTCGAGCGGCACCGCGACTATCTGGCCACGTCCGGAGCGCTCGCCGCGCGCCGGCAAGGGCAACTCCGGCTGCGGGTCGAAACGCTCCTCAAGGAGCGCGTGCTGCGCGCCGCACGGCAGGAGGCGAGTCTCGAGGCGGCGGTCGAACGCGGCTTCGCGGCGGGCGAGGACCCCTACACGCTGGCCGACCGACTGTTCGGCGAGGTCGTGCGGGTGGAGAGCGGCGCGGTCGGCCCCGCGACGGAGGAGAGATGATCCAGCGAATCGACCATGTCGGCATCGCGGTGCACTCGATCGACGAGGCGCGCCGCTTCTACGAGAGTCTCGGGCTCACCGTGGCGGAGATCGAAGAGGTCCCGCAGGAAGGGGTGCGGGTGGCGATGATCGTCTGCGGCGAGAGCCGCATCGAGCTGCTCGAGGCGACGCGCCCCGATTCGCCGATCGCCAAGCACCTGGAGAAGCGCGGCCCCGGGCTGCATCACCTCTGCCTCGGTTCGAGCGACGTCCGCGGCGACGACCTCGCGCTGCGCGAGACGGGGGCGACGCTGCTGCGGCCCGAGCCGACCCGTGGCGCCGGCGGCTGCTGGGTGCAGTTCGTCCACCCCAAGAGCGCCGGCGGTGTGCTCGTCGAGCTCTCGGAAGCGCCGGCGCACGGCCACGCGGGCGCGCCGCCACACTGAGCCGGAGTCGCGATGCCGTTCCTGCCCGGGACGCTGGTCGTCGCCCACCTGGTCAACCCGAACGAGAAGCTCTGGGGCGTGCTCGAAGAGCTCGCCCCGGCGGGGGTCACCCTGCGGGCGCTGAACCTCGGGAGCTTCGAGGACTGGTCGCTCGAGCTGGCGCGCGAAGGCCGCTCGGGGCTCGGCCTGGCGACGATGTTCGTGCCGCTCCACCGCGTCGAGCGGATCTTCCTCGACGAGCGGGTCGGTGACGTCGAGAGCTTCGCCGAACGCTTCGTCCGCCGCGTCGGTCGTCCCGTGGCCGAGATCGTGGGTGGCTCGAGCTCCGCAGACCCTCGGTGAGGGTTGCCGCGCGTCGGAGGTTGATCGCCGGGCTAGAACTGCACGTTGTCGACGTAGAAGCGCGTCAGCTCGAGGCGGCGGGAGGCCAGTCCGGCGGCATCCTCCGGGCTGAGCTCGAACTGGCCGGCGCGGCTCCCCTGCGGCGTGATCAGGATCACCTGGAGCGAATCGACGCGGTCGCGGTGCTTGTCGCGGGTGGCCAGCAGGGCGTTGGCGCTGACGAGCAACCCGCGGAAAACCGCCGCCTCGGACCCGGTGGTGATCTCGACCAGGGGGATCCTCTCCCGCGTCCCCTGGTAGACCATCACCCCCTCGACGTTCTGCGCCTGGAAGAAGGCGAGCAGGCTGGTGGAGACGTCGGTGTCGCGCATCGTGGTGCGCGGGAAGCGGGTGAGGTCCTGATATCCGGCCGAGGTCTGCACGGGGCGACCGCTGCGGTCCGGCTCGGATCGGCGGGTCGAGGGCAGGGCGCGCAGCCCGCCGTCGCCACGGGCGGCGATCAGGTCGGCGAGCTTGGGCGCGCGCGGCGTCGGGGTTCCTTCTTTGAACTGCTCGGCCTTGCCGGTATCGAGCACCATCGCGCCGCTGTAGTTGACGCGATTGGCCTCGTCGGTCTTCGGGATGTCGATCTCCTGGAGTTCGAGGAACGATTCGGTGCCGTTCTGCAGCACGAAGCGCGCCTTGCCGTTTTCCACCCGGTAGAGGTCGCGGGTGATGACCTGCGTGCCGTCCTTGAGGATGATGACGTAGGCGGCGGCCGGCGCGGCGAGGAGGGCGAGCGCCAGCGCGACGAGTGGGAGGAGTCGGGCGGTTCTCATCGAGGCCTCCGGAAGCAGGGCTTTGTTACTATACCCCGGCCCGTCGCCCCGGCGGCCGGCGACCCTCCTGGAACCTCCACCCCATGGCCCTAGCCCGTACGCCCGACGCCTTGCTCGTCCTCGAGGACGGATCGGTCTTTCCGGCCCGTGCCGTCTCCCGCGGAACTCGCTTCGGCGAGGTGGTGTTCAACACGTCGATGACCGGATACCAGGAGGTCCTCACCGATCCGTCCTACCGCGGCCAGATCGTGGTGATGACCCAGCCGCACATCGGCAACTACGGAGTGCAGGCGGAGTGGGCCGAGTCGGCTCGCCCCTGGGTCGAGGGGTTCGTCGCCCGGCGCTTCACCGCCGAGCCGTCGAACGCCGCGAGCACCGGCAGCCTGCCGAGCTACCTCGGCGGCCACGGGATCCCGGCGATCGACCGGCTCGACACCCGTGCCGTCGTCCGGCGCCTGCGTGAGCGGGGGGCCATGCGCGGTGTCGTGACCACCGAGCGCTCGGAGGTCGATTCGCTGCTCGCCGAGGTGCGCGGCTTTCCGAGCATGGTCGGTCGCGCGCTGGTCGACGAGGTGACCTGCGCCGAACCCTGGACGATGACGACGGCGAGTCGGCGGTGCCGGCTGGCGGTCTACGACTTCGGGGTGAAGCGCAACATCCTGCGCTGCCTCTCGGCCTGCGGAGCGGAGCTGGTCGTGCTTCCGGCGCGTACCTCGGCCGCCGAGTGTCTGGCCCTCGGCGTCGACGGTGTCGTCTTGTCGAACGGACCGGGCGATCCGGAGCCGCTCGTCGAGATCCTGGCGAACGTGCGCGAGCTGCTGGCGAGCGGCAAGCCGCTCTTCGGGATCTGTCTCGGCCATCAGTTGCTCGGCCTGGCGCTCGGCGGCCGGACCTACAAGCTGAAGTTCGGTCACCACGGCGGGAACCAGCCGGTGATCGATGCGACGACGCGGCGGGTCACCATCACGAGTCAGAACCACGGCTTCGCCGTCGATCCGGACACCCTGCCGCCGGGCTGCGTGGCGAGCGAGAGCAATCTCAACGACGGCACGCTCGAAGGGTTCGCGGTGCGCGATCGCCCTGTCCTCTCGGTGCAGTACCACCCCGAGGCGGCTCCGGGCCCCCACGACGCCAGCGGCCTGTTCGGCCGCTTCCTCGCTCTGCTGCCTGGCGCGCCGAGGTGAGCGTGTGGGACGGCGGGGCGTCGCTGCCGCTTGCCTGGGAGCTCGGGCGGCGTTTCCTCGGAGGCCGCCGGCGTAGCCGCCTGCTCGACTCCAGCGCGCGCGTGGCACTCGTCGCCACGGCCCTCGGGGTGACCGCCCAGGTCGTGGCGATGGGGCTGATGAGCGGCTACCGCGGCGACCTCGAGCGCAAGCTCATCGGTGGCAATGCGGCGATCGTCATCTATCCGACGAGCGCGGTCGACGCCGTCGCGTCGGCGGCGACGGTGCGCCGGGAGCCGGGCGTCCAGCGAGTCGATCGGGTGGTCTACGGCCAAGGGATCGTGACCTCGAGCGATGGCAAGGAGGCGGTCGTTGCGCTGCGTGGCGTCGAGCCCGGCGGTGGAGGAACCCTCGCGGCCTCGGCCGAGGCGATCGCCATCCGCGACGGGGCGCCGGGGGCCCTGCTCGGCAGTGAGCTCGCGCACACCCTCGGCGTGACGGCCGGCGACCCGGTTCGACTCACGGCGCTCGGGATCGTCGGCGAGCGGCCGCGCTTCGCCTTCCGGACGCTACGGTGCTCGGGGGTGTTCACCACGGGGTTCTCCGAGTTCGATCGCTCCTGGGTGGTCCTCGACCGTGGGCTCGTCGAGAGCGTGTCGGGGCAGGGCGTGCTGAGCCTGGAGGTGGCCATCGAGGATCCGGCCAACGCGCCGGCCATGGCCGAGCGCCTCGGGCAGCGGCTCGGGCCGGAGCATCTGGTGACGCCCTGGCAGGAGCTCAACCGGGAGCTCTTCTCGGCCCTGCGCATCCAGCAGGTGGGACTCTTCCTCCTGCTCGGTCTGATCGTCCTCGTGGCCACCTTCAACGTGGCGTCGTCGCTCGTCGTGCTGGTCCGCGAGCGGCAACGCGACCTCGGGGTGCTTGCCGCTCTGGGGGTCGCTCCCCGCGGGCTGCGAGGGGCCGTGCTGGCCTTCGGCATGCTCCTCGGAGCGGCGGGCACGGCGGTGGGAGTGGTCGTGGGGGTCGTGCTCTGCGAGCTGCTGACCCGATTCGAGGTGGTGCGGTTCGAGCCGGAGGTGGCGGAGATCTACTTCCTCCGCTCGGTCCCGTTCCATGCGGGGCTGCGGGAGGTGGCCGCCGTCGCGCTCTTTACCCTGGTGGTGACGCTCGTCTCCTGCCTCTGGGCGGCGCGCCGGGCGGGCCGTCTGCAGCCGGCGGCGGCGCTGCGCTACGAATGAGCCGAAATGACGGAGGGGGCCGGCTTGCGCCGGCCCCCTCGAGTGGATCCGCGCGGCCGAAGCCGCGGGCATTTCGTGGGCTGTGGGACGGTCGGAGATGCTCTCCGCCGGGTTGGGCCCCCTCGTCGCCGGCCGCGGACGCGGTCCGGTGGGTGCCCGACAGGCGAGGCCGGGACTTCCGGCCCTTGTTCAATCATTCCTACGTAACAGCGGGGTGATTGGTTTGATTCCCGATCCACCGAATCCGGAGCTTCCGTCGCCCGCCGGCCTCTGTTCCGGCTGCCGGTATGCCCAGGAAGTGGCCTCGGCCCGCAGCCGCTTCCTGCGCTGTCGTCTCGCTGACGAAGATCCGGCCTACCCTCGCTATCCCCGGTTGCCCGTGCTGGCCTGTTCCGGATACCGCCCGGATCGAGAGCGGGAGCCGCGGCCCCGACCCCAACCCTGAAACGAAAGGCCCCTGCCGTGAGGGCAGGGGCCGATGGAACCTCGGGGGCCGCCCTCGGGCGGCCCCGGGTGGGGGATCAGTAGGTGAACTTCAGGTAGATGGCTCCGACGTTGCCCGTGTAGTCACCGCGATTGCCGTTGAGCAGCAGCGCGGCCGGGAGGTAGTCGTCCAGGTTGGCGATGATGAAGCTGTCGATCGAGTAGTCCTCGTAGCGGTAGAGGAACCCGAGCCCGACGTTCTTCATCAGCGAGTACTCGACCTTGGCCTGGGCGGTCAGGCTTTCGATGTCCTCGTAGTTCGGGATGTCGGTGGCGTTCGTCGTCCCGGCCGGTCGGCCGGTCAACGTCTGCCCGCCGACGTAGGCCGAGAAGTCGGCGTTGCCCGACGACTTGGCCCAGCTCGCCGTGAGGTCGACCTTGACCTTCTCGGTGCCGAAGGTGAATCCGCCGCCGAAGTAGTCGTTGGACTCGTCGAAGGCGATCTCCCAGTTGTCGAGCGGACTGACCGACGGCGTGCCGCCCGACTGCCGGGACTTCATGAAGACGCTCCGATCGGCGACCTGATAGAAGGCGTAGAGGCTCGACTTCTCGCTGAGGCTGAAGGACAGCTCGGCGTTGTAGGTCGTGATCTCGTCGCTGTCGAGGCCGAAGACGCTCTTGTTGTACTCGTCCTTGCGATCGTCGACGCCAACCGCGAACGACCACTTCTCGCCCGGGTTCCACTCGAGGCGAGCGTTGTAGCGGTTGTAGTCCTTCTCCGCCTCGTCGAAGCGCCGCGCGCCGGCCGGCATGGTGGCGTCTTCTTCGTAAGCGCTCGTCGAGCGGCTGCCGTCCTCGATGGCGGCGCGGACGACCATGTTGCCCAGGCGACCGTCGAAGGTCAGCCGGAGGACGTCGTCGTCGGCCGATTCGACATCTCGGTCGATCCGGTCCATCGAGTCCATCTTGTACTCGAGGCCGAGGCGCATTCCCTTGCCGAGCTCCCAGCCCACCTCGCCGGAGAGCGAGTCCCGGGTGTAGCCGAACGGCTCGGCCTCGCGCGGAATGTCCTCCCAGACGCCGTGGTAGCGGACGTAGCCTTCGAAGTCGATCGGCTCGCCCTTGTTGTCGTAGTCGTAGTAGCGGTAGCGCAGGCGCAGGCTGAACGCCTCGGCGAAACGCGTGCCGAAGTCTGCCGAGGCGTTGGTCACCGTGACCTTCCGGTCGGCGGTGGCCTGCGGCAGCAGGTTCAGGTTGGTGGCTGCGCGACCGAGCGGATCGAGGATCGAGGTGTTGAGGGTGAACGGCGTCAACGCCTCGTTCTGCTTCAGGTTGAACTCGTTGAGGCTGAAGTTCAGGTAGGTCTTCTTGCCGAAGCGCCAGTTGCCGTTGGCATAGAAGCCGTCGCGCTTGTTGTCCGGGTTGAGCGCGGCGAAGCCGCGCGAACCGCCGGCCACCGACGACGAGCTCGGCGCCTGGTAGGCCGAGGCGTCGGTCGAGTCGGTGAAGCGGAACGGGTTGTCCCAGTAGAGGCGGTCGACGTTGTTCTCGAACTTCGAGTAGGTGTAGCCGAAACGCAGCGCACCCTTCCCGAGTCGCCACTCGGCGCCGAGCTTGGCGTCGTCGATGTCGTAGTCGATCGGCTCGGGAAGCTCGACGACGTTGCCGAAGCCGAAGGCCGCACCGAACGGGCGGCTGCCCGTGCGGTTCTCGTGCTTGTACTCGAGGCCCCAGCCGAAGTTGCCGCTCTTGCCGAAGTCGACCCGCGCCGCCAGCCGGTCGCGCTGGATGCCGACGTCGAGACGCTGAGCGGTGGCGAGATAGGGCTCGACGAGCCCGTTGAGGAACGCGAAGCTCACGCCGGGCTTGCTGATCGCGTACTGGGCGTCGATCAACCCCTGAAGCGACTTTTGCACCGGGTCGGCGACGAGGAAATTGCCGGGCGACACCTCCTCGAGCAGCAGGGTGGCGTCGTTCATGTAGCGGTGCGGAATCTTGTTGTAGTCGAGGGCGAACGAGTACTTGCCCGAGACGTCGTAGAACATCGCATAGCGCGCATCGCGCTGTCCGACGTTGTACAGCTCGATCATCATCCAGCGGGCGAGATCGGCGTTCTTGCCTTCGATCTTCAGCGTCGGAACCGCAGCGCCGTTGCTGACGTCACGGTATTCGTTGAACTTCGCCGAGTTGGAGTCGAGGTCGACGTAGCGCCCGCCGACGACGAGGCTCTTCAGGTTGAGGGTGAACTCCCCTTCGCCCGCGAACGCCGGCATCGCAACCGCGATCAGCGCGGCGACGAGGGAGAGGATCAGGCTCTTTCTCATGGCTCTCTCTCCTGGCGTCCTAGTGGCCGAGATACGGCGACGACGGGCTGTTGCTGCCGTGGATCATCCCGTGGCAGCTCAGGCAGGCCTGGTTGAACAGACGGACGTTGCCGAGACCCTCGTTCTCGAGCGTCGGCAGCTTGAATCCGTCGTAGATCGTCCCCGGGTGCCGCGTGTGCATGTGGCACTGCTGGCAGACGAAGGGGATCGAGGTCTTCTGCAGGTAAAGGTGGTTCGAGCCGTGCGGCGTGTGGCAGTTGGCGCAGTTCTCGCGCACCGGCGGGTGCTCCCAGACGAACGGGCCGCGATACTGGGCGTGGCAGCTGTAGCACAGGTCGTTGAGCGACTCGGCCTTGAGCATCTTGTCGGTCGTCGTGCCGTGCGGATTGTGGCAGTCGGCGCAGGCGATCTTGCCCTCGCGGATCGGATGGTGCGAGCTCTTGAACGTCTCGGCGCGCACGTCCTTGTGGCACTCGTAGCAGGTGTCGAGCTGGCTCTTGGCCTTGAGCAGCGCCCGTTCGGTCTTGGCGCCGTGCACCGAGTGGCAGTCGACGCAGGAGACCTGGCGGGCGTCGTGGGTGCTGCCCATCCAGAACGCCTGGTTCCCCTTGCTGTGGCACTCGAGGCAGGTCGCCGAGGCCTCCGATGCCTTCATCTTCGAGGGCACCTTCGGACGGTTGGCCTCGATGCTCGGGTCTTCGGCGTGCAGCGCGCCCGGTCCGTGGCAGGCCTCGCAACCGAGGGCCGTTGCCTGCGCGAAGGCCGGGCGACCGTGCGGCGTGCCGCCGAGCGCCTTGCCGTCATGGCAGCCCAGGCAGGTCTCCGAACCGGCGTAGTCGGCCGGTCCGGCGGCGAGTGCCGGAGCTGCTCCCGTCCAGGCGAGGACCGCGCCGACCAAGGCGAGTCCCAGCCAGGACCAAGTCGTCGTCTTCCTCATTGTCTCCTCCTCCTCCTCATTCCCGGTCGGCGCGGGCCGACCGACTGGGGCGATTATTTGCAGCGGCCCTCTGTTGGCCGCCGTTTCTCGGGATGGTGCAAGCGTGCATCAGGAGGTGGCGAAGCGGCCTACCCGTTCGGGTGGGGATGGGCGGGGTAATGCTAGGAAAGCCGGGTGTTGCGGGGTCCCCCCGGCGCCGCTAGCCTCTTGCGCACACTGGCGGGGGCGGGTCGCAGCCTCTCGCCACGAGTGATCGGAGAGCCGGAGACCTCATGAAGAACTTCTTCATCGCCCTGACCCGCAACCCCCTGAGCCTGGCCGGCGCGGCCATCACCACGGCCTCCGCGGTGCTCTTCGCCACGCTCTTCGTGATCGACGCGGTGGGGATGAAGGGCGGTCCCTACGCCGGGATCATCGCCTATCTCATCGTCCCGGCGATCTTCGTCGTCGGCCTCCTGCTGATCCCCCTCGGCATCTCGCGCGAGCGCCGCCGGGAGCGCGCGGCGCTTGCCCGCGGCGAGGCGGCCCCGACCTTCCCGGTGCTCGACTTCAATCGCACCGAGACGCGCAATCGCACGCTCATCGTCCTGGCGCTCACCCTGGTCAACCTCGTGCTGCTCGCCACGGCGACCTACAAAGGCGTCGAGACGATGGAGACCACGGCCTTCTGCGGCCAGGCCTGTCACAGCGTGATGCAGCCGGAGTTCGCCGCCTACCAGCGCGGCGCCCACGCCAGCGTCCATTGCGTGAGCTGTCACATCGGGCCCGGCGCCGGCTGGTTCGTCAAGTCGAAGCTCTCCGGCTCCTGGCAGGTGATCTCGGTCAACCTCAAGCTCTACCCGACGCCGATCCCCTCGCCGGTGCACAACCTGCGCCCGGCCCGCGAGACGTGCGAACAGTGCCACTGGCCGGAGAAGTTCGTCGGCGACCGGCTCAAGGTGATCGACACCTTCGCCGACGACGAGCCGAACACCGCTCTGAAGACCGTCCTGCTGATGCGGGTCGGCGGCGTCTCCGGCCGCAGCTCGCAGGGGATCCACTGGCACGTCGACCGTTCGAACCAGATCCGTTACCGCTCCGACGAGTCGCGCGAGACGATCTACGAAGTCGAGCTGACGAAGGCCGACGGCAGCGTCGAGCGCTTCCTCGCCGACGGGGCGGCCGAGGGTGAAGCCGCCAAGGCGGGGGTCTGGCGGACGATGGACTGCGTCGACTGCCACAACCGGCCGAGCCACACCTTCCACTCGCCCGAGGACGAGGTCGACCTGGCGCTGCGCGACGGCAAGATCGCGCGCGACCTGCCGTTCGTCCGCCGTGAGGGCGTCAAGCTCCTCAAGGCCGAATACCCGTCGCAGGAGGAGGCCGAGCAGGCGATCGCCCGGGGCCTGCGTGCCTACTACGAGAAGGAGCGGCCGGAGCTCGCCAGAGATCGGGCCGCCGACATCGATGCCGCCGCCGCCGCTCTGTTCGTCGGCTACAAGTCGAACGTCTTCCCCAACATGAAGATCACTTGGGGAACCTACAAGAACCACATCGGCCACGAGTCGAGCCCGGGCTGCTGGCGCTGTCACGACGACGCGCACAAGTCGGCGTCCGGGCGGACGATCTCGCAGGACTGTTCGACCTGCCACAGCCTGCTGGCGGAGCGCGAAGCGGACCCGCAGATCCTCAAGACGCTCTCGCCGTAGAGCCGCGACACCAAGGCACGTGAAGGGGAAAGTGCTCATGACGACGAGGCGCCTGCTGCTTCTGCTGGGACTGCTGGTGGGGGCGACGATCGGGCTCGCTGCGCCTGCCGCGGCCCAGAGCATCGACGACTGCCTGGCCTGTCACTCGGACGACTCGCTGACCGGCACGCGGGCCGGCAAGGAGATCTCCGTTCACGTCGACGGCGCGAAATTCGCGGCGTCGGTCCACGCCAGCCTGGCCTGCGTCGACTGTCACCAGGACCTCGCCGGACAGGGCGAAGGGCACGGCGACGACGTCGCGCCGGTCGACTGCTCCGCCTGCCACGACGGCGAGGCGAAGCTCGCCCGCCGCGGGATCCACTCGCACACCGTCGACGGGCATCCGGCGGCAGCCTGCGCCGACTGCCACGGCAACCACGCGATCGCCAAGCCCACCAAGGTCGGGGCGATCGACTGCGCCAAGTGCCACCAGGCGGTGGCGGCGGCCCAGCACGCCAGCCTGCACGGCGTGGCCGCGGCCAAGGGCGACAAGCTCGCGCCCACCTGCGTGACCTGTCACGGCTCGCACACCATCCTCTCGCACAAGGACCCGGCCTCGCCGGTGGCGGTGATGAACGTGCCGTTGCTCTGCGGCCGCTGCCACAAGCAGGGCACGGACGTCTCGCTGCATCGCGACATCCCGCAGGAGGCGATCCTCGAGCACTACGCCGATTCGATCCACGGCAAGGGGCTCTTCGAGAAGGGGCTCACCGTCACCGCGGTCTGCACCTCCTGCCACACCTCGCACTTCATCCTGCCGCACACCGACCCGCGCTCGAGCATCAACGCCAAGAACCTGGCCGGCACCTGCATGCAGTGTCACGGCCAGATCGAGCGCGTGCATCGCAAGGTGATCGACGGCAAGCTGTGGGAGCAGGCACCGAACAAGATCCCCGCCTGCGTCGACTGCCACCAGCCGCACGAGATCCGCAAGGTCTTCTACGACGCGGGAATGGCCAATCGCGACTGCCTGGCGTGTCATGGGCGCAAGGACCTGGCAGTCGAGCGCGACGGCAAGACGAAGTCGCTCTACGTCGATCTCGAGAAGTACAGCCTTTCGACCCACGCCAAAGTCGCCTGCGCGCAGTGCCACACCGAGGTCAGCCCGTCCCACGATCGGCCCTGCGAGACGGTGCGCTCGCGCGTCGACTGCAGCATCTGCCACGCCTCGCAGGTCGAGCAGTACCGCAAGAGCACCCACGGGCAGTTCGCCGCCAAGGGAGACCACGACGCGCCGGGCTGCCTCGACTGCCACTCGTACCACGAGACGAAGAGCCGGCGCTCGCCGAGCTCGCCGACCTTCGCCCGCAACGTGCCGCAGCTCTGCGCGCGCTGCCACCGCATCGGCGAGAAGGCGGCGGTGCGGATCGACTCCGACGTTCCCGACATCGTCCAGAGCTACGCCGACAGCGTGCACGGGCGCGGGCTGACGCAGGGCGGCCTGGTGGTCAGCGCGACCTGCGTCAACTGCCATTCGTCGCACGGCGAGCTGCCGCCGAGCGACCCGAACTCGACGGTCAACCGCAAGAACCTCGCGGCGACCTGCGGTGCCTGCCACAACGGCATCCAGGAGGCCTTCGCCAAGAGCATCCACGCCACCGGCTCGCCGAAGGACGGGATGGAGCTGCCGGTCTGCGAGGACTGCCATTCGGCCCACAACATCAGTCAGCCCGAGAAGGCCGGTTTCCGCACGGCGATGATGCAGCAGTGCGGTCGCTGCCATAAGGAACAGGCCGAGACCTTCTTCGAAACCTTCCACGGCAAGGTCTCGCAGCTCGGCACCGAGGGCGCGGCCAAGTGCTCCGACTGCCACGGGGCGCACGACATCCTGCCGACGACGGATCCCGCCTCCCACCTCTCGCGGGCCAACGTGGTGGCGACCTGCGGCAAGTGCCACGAAGGGTCGCACCGGCAGTTCGCCGGGTACCTGACCCACTCGACGCATCACGACCGGAAGAAGTACCCGTGGCTGTTCTGGTCGTTCCGCTTCATGACCACCCTGCTGGTGGGGACCTTGACCTTCTTCATGATCCACACGATCGCCTGGCTGATCCGGCTCTTCCGCACGCGAGAGGAGTGGATCCACCACAAGCAGGAGATCCACCATCCGGGTCAGAAGTTCTACCGCCGCTTCACCACCTTCCAGCGGGCGCTGCACATCTTGATGATGATGTCGTTCTTCACCCTCTCGCTGACCGGCATGGCGATCAAGTTCTCCTATGCGGGGTGGGCGCAGGCGATCGCCACGGCGCTCGGCGGCCAGCCGACGATGGCGGTGCTGCACCGCCTCGGCGGGTTGACGCTCTTCACCGTCTTCGCCCTGCATCTCTGGGACGTCAAGCGCAAGCGCCGCGCGCTCGGCTGGACCTGGAAGCAGATGGTCACCGGTCCCGGCACGATCCTCTTCACCTGGCAGGACGTCAAGGACGTCATCGGCTCGCTGAAGTGGTTCCTCGGCCTCGGGCCGCGCCCGCGCTACGGTCGCTACACCTACTGGGAGAAGTTCGACTACTTCGCCGTCGCCTGGGGCGTCGTGGTGATCGGGTTCACCGGGATCGTGCTCTGGTTCCCCGAGCTGCTGACGCGCGTTCTCCCGGGTTGGTCGATCAACGTCGCCACCATCGTCCACAGTGACGAGGCGTTGCTTGCCACCGGGTTCATCTTCACGATTCACTTCTTCAACACGCATTTCCGTCCGGACAAGTTCCCGATGGACCCGGTGATCTTCACCGGCCGGGTGCCGATCGAGGAGCTGAAGTACGACAAGCCCGGCGAGTACGCCGCCCTGGTCGAGAGCGGCCAGCTCGAAGCGCATCTCGTCGAGGCCTATCCGAAGCCGGTCGAGCGCGGATTCCGCATCTTCGGATTCGCCGCCCTCACCGTCGGCCTGACGCTGATCGTGTTGATCGTCTACGCCATCCTCTTCGCCTACCGCTGAGCATTCGCGGCGGCCGCAGGGGATCGCAGGGGGAGTCATGAGCGAGGAGGCTGGTCTCTGGAGGATGAATGCCCGGGCGGTGGGTCGCGCCGCCGCCCTCGGGCTGATCTTGGCCTGGACGGTGTCGTCCGGTGTCGCGCAGGCGCAGACGCCGGCGTGCGGCGATTGCCACGAGGTCGACGTCGCGGCCTTCGCCAAGACAGTCCACGGAAGCCTCGGCTGCACCGACTGTCACGTCGGCGCGGCCCAGGAGGGACATGACGCGGCGACCGCCAAGGCCGACTGCTCGTCGTGCCACGGCGACGTGCAGGAGAGCATCGCGGCGTCGGTGCACGGCAAGCCGGAGTTCACCGCGTTGTCCGGCATGGACCGTTGCGGCAGCTGCCACGGCAAGATCCACGCGCTGGTGCCGCGCAGCGACCCGGCGTCGGCGATCAATCCGCAGAAGCTGCCGGAGACCTGTGGACAGTGCCACTCGTCGGCGGCAATGGCCGAGAAGTTCGGCTTCCGCGTCGTGCAGCCGCTCGCCGCCTACGAGGCGAGCGTGCACCACCAGGCGGTGATGGCCGGCAAGCCCGCGGCGACCTGCTCGAGTTGTCATGGCGGTCACGACGTGCTGCCGGCGAGCGATCCGAAGTCGCGGGTCAATCACTCGAAGGTGCCGCAGCTCTGCGGCCAGTGCCATGGCGAAATCTCCGCCAAGTACCAGGAGAGCGTCCATGGCCGTGCTGCGGCGGCCGGAATCCGCGAGGCCCCGGTCTGCACCGACTGCCATGGTGAGCACCGCATCGTCGGCCCGAGCGAGTCGGGCTCGCCGGTCTCGGCCTCGAACGTGCCGAAGATGACCTGCGAGCGCTGCCATGCCGACCTGCGGGTCACCGAGAAGTTCGGCATGAAGACGAACGCCGTGGCGGCATTCCAGGACAGCTTCCATGGGCTCGCCAACAAGACGGGCAGCGCCACGGTGGCCAACTGCGCCTCGTGCCACGGTGTGCACGACATCCAGCCGTCGAGCGACCCGCGCTCGCACGTCAATCCGGCCAACCTGGCCGCCACCTGCGGCTCGTGCCATCCGGGCGCCGGCAAGACCTTCGCCATCGGCGAGGTGCACGTGCAGCCGGGCGACAAGGCGAACGCGAACCCGATCGTCTACTGGGTCCGCGAGAGCTACCTCTGGCTGATCTGGATGACCATCGGCGGCATGTTCCTGCACAACCTGCTCGATCTGCGGCGCAAGGCGCTGACGCCGATCGTGCGTCCGATGATCCCGAAGAGCCAGCGGCGCGAGCGGCTCAACAAGGGCTTCCGCATCGCCCATGCGGCGACGGCGCTCTCCTTCATGGTGCTGGTCTACACCGGATTCGCGCTGAAGTACCCCGACGGCTGGTGGGCGGCGCCCTTGCTCTCCTGGGAGAGCAGCTTCCCGGCGCGGGCCTGGCTCCACCGTGGAGCGGCGCTGGTGATGATCGCCGCTTTCCTCTTCCACTTCGTCCACATCGCCATCGACCGCCGTGCCCGGGCTTGCATCCTGGCGATGCTGCCGACGCTGCACGACGTGCAGGAGGTGCGCGAGCGCATCGAGTGGTACCTCGGCAAGCGCAAGGAGATGCCGCACGCTCCGGCGCTCGGCTACATTGAGAAGGCCGAGTACCTGGCGCTCATCTGGGGGACGATCGTGATGGCGGTGACCGGGGCGCTGCTCTGGTTCGAGAACTTCACCCTCAGCAACTTCCCGAAGTGGGTGAGCGACCTCGCGACCGTGGTCCACTTCTACGAGGCCATCCTGGCGACCCTCGCCATCCTGGTCTGGCACTTCTACTGGGTGCTCTTCGACCCGCTGGTCTACCCGATGGACACCGCCTGGTTCAACGGCAAGGAGGTCCCAGGCCGTACCCTCGAGCGGAAGGAGTCGGTGATCGAGCCGAAGACGAAGAAGTCCTGATCGGGACCGGATGAAGTCGGCCGGGCCAGCGGGAGCTCCCCGCGGCCTGGCCGTTGAACCTCCCAGAGCTGTCGGGCCTCACGGCGCGGCGGAGCTGGCAGTGACTGACGGTGCCGAGGTCGAGACCTTGGTAACGGTGTTTCAAGGATTCTTCGCGAGAGCGCCAGTTCAGCCATGCTGGAGCTGGCGCCTCTTCCAAGTCTCCCGCGTGAGCTCGGCGGGGGAATGAGCGAGTCGCCCTCACCTGCGGGACGCCGACTGCGACATTCCCCCAGTCGGCTTAGGGGCACGTTGCGAAGGCGCTGGTGTCTTGAATCGGCTGGAACTGAGTGTGGAGGGGATTTGAATACGTCCTCGACGCGCCAGTCACCGTGTCGGCGACCGTCAAGTCCACCTTCACGTCCGTCAGTCCGCCGGAAAATACCCAGTAGTGCCCGCCCACACTGCAACCGTCGAGTACCTTCACCAAAGCCTCCACGTTCGAGCTGGCGAAGAACCAGAAATAGCCGGTGTCGGGCGTCAGTTGGACGACCTGTGCCTCGCCCGAGTTGCCGGTACCAGAATCGTAGCGGGCGGTAACTCGAAAGCGGCCATGGTTCAGGCAGGCGACTGTCGAGCTGGCCGTGCAGGATCCAGCCCCTGCAGTCTGCCCACCTTTGCCCGCCAGGGGCCGACTGGCCGCCCATTCGCCGAGGAGCTTCGAGAGGTCTCTCGGCTCCGATTCCGACGCCCCGCCAGTATCGGCTGGTGAGGAAGTCCTCGCCGAGCTGCACGTCGCGAAGGCACTGGTGTCCTGGACCGGCTGATACGGAGTGCCTTGTGGGTTGTGGTAGCTCGTGACTTTCCCAGTCTCGGAGTCGCGGACCGTCAGCGTGACTTCGACGTCCGTGAGGCCACCGGCAAACACCCAGAAGCGAGCTGCGCCAGGAAAGGAGCATGCGTCAAGCACTTTGACGACCAGTTCCACGTTCGCGTCATTGAAGAACCAGAAGTAACCCGTGTCACTCGTTAGCTGGACGGCGCGCCCGGCTCCCGACGCCCCGGCGGAGGTTCTCCATCTGGCCTCGACATCAAACCGCCCGCCTGCGAGGCACACGTTCGATCCTCCAGGAACGCAAGCCGTGTCGTAGCGCAGGATGGTTCCGTGGCTGCCCACTGCGAAGACGCTGCCGCCGCTGCTTCCGCCTACGCCATATAGGTCGTAGTAATACCCGCTAGCCGATGAGCGAATGGGAGACCATTCGCGCCCGTCATAGTGGAATACTCGCGCATAGGCTCCGACGGCGAATACATCTTCGCCGTCCTTTCCCCAAACCGCGCCGAGATCAGTGTGGGCCGGGCTCACCATGGGCGACCATTCGCTGCCGTCGTAGTGCAGGACGGTTCCGTTGCGCCCGACTGCGAAGACGTCGCTTCCGCTTGCGCCCCAAAGGCCCAGGAGGTCGACGCTCACGGAGCTGTTCTCTGGCGACCACTGAACACCGTCATAATGAAGCACTGTTCCATTGGTGCCCACGACAAACACATCGCTTCCCCCGCTACCCCAGACTCGCCAGAGGAAGTTGCTGGTGCCACTTGCCATTGACGACCAGGCCCTGCCGTCGTAGTGCAGGATCGTCCCTGCCTCGCCTACGGCGAAAACGTCCGTGCTGCTGCTACCCCAGACGCCGGTGAGCGAAGA
Organism: Holophagales bacterium; assembly: GCA_016699405.1. NCBI lineage: Bacteria > Pseudomonadati > Acidobacteriota > Holophagae > Holophagales > Holophagales bacterium. The sequence goes on from CP064972.1 coordinate 2,201,156, forward strand.
CGAAGATCCGCTTCTCATCGGCGTCCAACCGCCTCCATCGAAGTGGAGGATCGTTCCGGATACTCCGACCGCGAAGACGTCCCTCCCGCTTGTTCCCCAAACCCCCCAGAGTGGCTCCGAGGTCCCCGTGGCCATGGTTGACCAGGAGTTTCCGTTGGAGTGGAGAATCGTGCCCTGGTCGCCGACTGCGAAGATGTCGCTTGCGTTGTTGGCCCAAAGACCGCCGAGACTCGAGTACGTCGTGCTGGTCTTGCGCTGCCGCCAGATGCTCCCGTCGAAGTGAAGGATCTCTCCGGCCCAGCCCATCAGGAAGATCTCGTGGGCGTTGCTGCCCCAGAGGCCCGGGAAGTTTCCAGAGTGGCCGGTGTCTATTGGTGTCCATGTCTCGCCGCCGTAGTGCAGAACGGTGTTGTGTCCGGTCACGTAGACGTCGGTGCCGCTCGTGCCCCAGATGGTCCAGAGAGATTCGGTGGTGTTGACCGACATCGGCGACCAGGTGCTGCCGTCGTAGTGCAAGATGGGACTGGAGGTGGCCTCCCAGTAGTAGGCGACGACGAAGACGTTGGTCGGGCCAGTGCCCCATACGCTGTTGAAGCTGTTGGAGGTCCCGGTCGCCATCGGCGACCACCTCACGCCGTCGTAGTGGAGGATCGTGCCGGAGTCACCGACAGCGAAGACGTCGTTGCTGCGGCTTCCCCAGACGCTCCGCAGAGTTTCGAAGGTCCCGCTTGCCATCGAAGACCAGGTGGCGCCGTCGTAGTGCAGGATCATCCCGACTTCGCCGACCACGAACACGTCGCGTGCCCCGCTTCCCCACACGGCGCTGGCGCGATACCTCGGCTGCGGGTCGACCGACGTCCACGACCTTCCGTCGTAGTGGAGGATCCTGCCTTTGGATGAGGAATGCGCCCCCACCGCGAAGACGTCCGTTTCGCTGCTGCCCCACACGCCGAGGAGAGCTAGAGGGTCGTCGGCCTCTCCCCAGGTCAACGAGGCCCATTCGGTTCCGTCGAAGTGGACGATGGTCCCCTCTCCTCCTACCCCGAACACGTCGTTCGGGCCGCTTCCCCAGACTCCGAGAAGGTCGTTTCCCTGGGGTCGCGGGTTGTCCCATGCCCAGCCGGAAGACCCTGCAGCGGAACTCGAGCCAGCAAGGACCAGTAGGGAGAGCGCACCCGCAAGGGGGGAGAGTTTCTTCGACAAGATTCTAGACACGCGTGGCCCCCACCTCGCGCTCCGAATCGTCGCCGAGCGACAACTTGGCTACCCGTGGCGGTCGCCGCACTTTGGCGAGCCCATGGAACCGAAGTCCGAGCGGACGATCCGTCGGACCACAGGCCTACCCGCCGCTGTCCTTGGGCAACTCGACCATGCGGTGGCGCAGGGCGTAGCTGACCACCTGGGCGCGGTTGTTCAGGTGGAGCTTGTCGAGGATGTTGCGCAGGTGGAACTTGACGGTGTTCTCCGAGACGCCGAGCTTGGCGGCGAGCTTGCGGTTCGACGTCACGCCCCGCACCAGGAGCTCGAGCACTTCGCGCTCGCGGTCGGTGAGGGCGTCGGGGTTCTGTTCGCGCTGCGCCGACTTGGCCGGGTGGGCGAACTCGGCGAGCAGGCGGCGGGCGAGACTCGGGGTCAACGCCGGCTCGCCACGCTCGACCCCTTCGAGCAGGGTGAAGAACTGCGACGCCTCGAGGTCCTTGAGCAGGTAGCCCTGAGCGCCGGACTTGATCGCCTCGAAGAGGTTCGAGTCGTCGTCCGAGGCGGTCAGCACGACGACCTTGACGTCGGAGGCCTCCGCCGTGAGCAGGCGCGTGGCGGCCAACCCGTCGAGCTCCGGCATCGTCAGGTCCATCAAGACGATATTCGGCCGCAGCCGCTTGGCCAGCTCGACCGCCTCGCGGCCATTGCGCGCCTCGCCCACCACGTCGTGGCCCTGGGCCTCGATCAGGCTGCGCAGGCTGTCGCGGAAGAGCGAATGGTCGTCGGCGATCAGGATCCGCATGCTGGGTCACCTCCCGAGTGGCGGCAGAGGGATTTCCGCTTCGACACGGGTCCCTTCACCGGGCGTGCTGTGGACGGTCAACTGTCCCCCCAGGCTCTCGGCGCGCTCGCGCATCGTCGCCAGACCGAAGCGGGGAAACTCGGCTCGTCCCAGGGCCTCGGGACGGAATCCTACCCCGTTGTCCTCGATGACCACCCGGACCCGGCCAGAGCCGCTGCTGCAGCGGACTCGGACTTCGTCGGCGCGGGCGTGCTTGCGGACGTTGGCGAGCCCCTCCTGGACGATGCGGAAGACCTGGAGCTCGACTGCGGTGGGGAGGCGCAGGCGGCGATCGACTTCGACCTCGGTCGCGATCCCGGTCTGGCCGGTCCAGCGCTCGACGTAGTCGCGGATCGTCTCGGGAAGGGTGGCGAGGGCGGAGGAGGTCACGCGCAGGCCGAGGATCCCCTCGCGCACGTCGGCGTAGACCTCGCGCGCCGCGGCGGCGAGTTGGTTGAGCTGGTCGCTCGCCTCCTGACTCTTGCCGTGCCGGAGGAAGCCCTGGACCGCCTGCGCCTTGGTGTTCACGTAGGCGAGCACCTGGGCGAGCCCGTCGTGCATCTCGTGAGCGAGCCGCAGGCGCTCCTCGGAGGCCGCCAGGTCGCGCACCCGGCGATGCAGGTGCGCGTTATCGATCGCCACCGCCGCCTGGACGGCGAAGCGGGCGAGCGTCTCCTCGTCCTCGCGTGAGAACGGAGCGCCGTCGGTGCGCTCGGAGAGGTAGAGGTTGCCGCGGAAGGGTCCTTTGCACTGGATCGGCACGGCGAGGAGCGACCGCATCGCCGGGTGGTGGTCCGGGAAGCCGACGCGCCGGGGATCGCGCGTGATGTCGTCGAGGCGGAGCCGCTGGCCTTCACCGAGGGGGACGCCGAGCAGTCCGCGCCCGGACGGCCCGGCGCCGATCCGCTCGCGCTCCTCGGTCGACAGGCCGGAGGTGGCGAAGGTGCCGATCTTTCCCGCCTCGTCGTAGATCGCCAGGGCGCCGTAGCGACTCTCGATCAGGTGTCGCGCCTGGTCGACGACCTTCTGCAGCACCGCCTCGAGCGACAGCTCGCCGGCGATGTCGAGGCCCGCCTGGTGGAGCGCCAGCAACTCGCGGTTCTGCCGCTCGAGCTGCGCCTGCATCGTGTCGAGGACGTGGAAGAAGGCGCCGAAGAAGAACAGGGCGACGACCGCCAGGACGCCGTCGATCAGCAGGCGACCGGAGAGCGAGAGCAGGTAGGGATAGAGAAGGTGGCGGCTCACCTCGAGGACCAGGACGAAGATCCCGGAGCTCAGGATGGCGTAGATCTTGAGCCGCTGAAGGGTCACCGAGCGTCCTCCCGAGGTCGTCGGGGAGCCGGCGGTGGAGCGCAGATCCCTGGCCGCGGAGCGAGGGCGCGAAGTGTAGCACGGGCTTCCCGGGGGCTCCCCGGGGCGGGCGTCAGTCCTTGGGCCGGGGCCGGCGCAGGGTGGAGAAGCGGAGCAGCGAGTAGAACGGACACCAGCCGAGCAGGCCGGTGACAAGGGGGACCCAGCCGAAGAGCACGAGGGCGATCCGCCCGAGGTCGGGCAGCAGATCGAGCGAGCCCAGCCCGAGCAGCGTGGCGCCCAGGAGGATGCGCAGGATGCGGTCCCACGTCGCGAGGTTGCGGAAGGCGAAGGTCAAGGGCGCTCCGGAAAGTCGCGGGGATGCTCGCAGTCGCGCCCCGGCCCTTCAACGGCTTTGTGGGTGGTCGTTTCCCCACCCGGCGGGGTGGGGGCTGGGCGCGGGGTGAAGCGGAACGGAGGCGGCAGGGTTCTGTGAGCTCGCGCGTTCCGGGTGTCATGTAGGATGAGTCGCATCCGAGAGTACGCCGTTGCAAGACGCTGACGCAACAGCCACCTGGAGTGGAGCTGAGGAGAGCGGCAGGCCGCTTCCACTGCTTGGTGCCGGAACCGTGGTCGCACGGCGATTCGCTGTCGAGGAGTGCCTCGGGGTCGGCGGGTTCGCCGTCGTCTACCGGGCGTTCGATCGCGAGCTCAAGCGATCGATCGCCTTGAAGGTTCTCAAGTCCTCGAGTCGCGACCCGCGTCTCGTCGCCTTGCGACGAGAGGTAGCGGTAGCTCGGGACGTAGCGTGCCCGCATCTCGCGCGCGTATTCGACTTCGACTTCGACACCGATGCCGAGCTGTCCTTTCTCACCATGGAGCTGGCCGAGGGGGGGAGCCTGAAGGCGGAGCTTCGTCGTGGACCGCTCTCGATCGAGAGATCCGTGGCGTTGACCGCCGAGATTCTAACCGGGCTCGAGGCGCTGCATGCCCACGGAATCGTTCACCGAGACGTGAAGCCCGGCAACGTGCTGCTTGACGCCTCCGGCCACGCGAAGCTCGCCGACTTCGGGCTCGCATTGTCGCTCGAGCCCGACGGCCTGACTCGGCTGACCTCGGAAGCCGCTTTCGTCGGGACAGTCGAGTACTTGGCGCCGGAGCAGTTCAGGGGGTCGCCGATCGACGGGAGATCAGACCTCTACTCGCTGGGTGTGACGCTATTCGAAATGCTGGCGGGCAGATCGCCCCAGCCAGCTGGTACAAGGCTCGAGACGGTGGTCGGCCATCTCCAACGGGCAGCGCCCGACGTGCGGGCTCTGCGGCCAGAAGTGCCGGCCTGGTTGGCGGCATTCGTCGCTCGGTTGCTGGAGAAGGAGCCGTCGCAGCGCTACCCGTCGGCCGGCGAGGCGCTGACGAGCCTCCGCTCCCATCGGACCGGCATCGCGCGGGCACTCTGGCGGCGGCATCGTCGCGCCGCGAGCGTCGCTTCCGGTGTGGTGCTGTTGCTAGCCGGACTCGCGACCTGGTACCTGGCTACTCGCCCGCGCTTCTCGCATCTGGTGGAAGGTGAGGGTGGAGCCGTCGTCGCGGTCGACGAGAAGGGGCACGAGCTCTGGCGCCTTGCGGACATCGGCCCGGGCGTCGCCGAACGCGCGACACTGGCGCGGATCGAGCCTGGGGCTCGAAAGACAGTCGCCCTGTTTCCCCTCTCGCTCGCCGACTTGCCATCCCGAGCTGCCCGAACCTTGACCTTTCTCGACCCCGAAACCGGGAAAGTCATCCGCGAGATGGAAGTTCCGACAACCGAGATTCCGTTCCACGATGTGAGCCCGCGCTTCGTGCCGGGCCGCCTCCGGGCCGAGGACGTCGACGGGGATGGCATCGACGAGATTTTCGCCAGCTTCAATCACATGCTCAAGGCGCCATCGTTCGTGATGATGTTCGAGCCGGCGGCGAGTCGTTGGTCGATCGTCTTTCAGGCGCTCGGTCACTACTGCCCGGCCGGCGTCCACCGCATCGACGGCGCGCCGGTGCTCCTGCTGCTCGGCATCAACAACGGAATGGGTTGGATTAACGCGATGGCTGCCGTCAAGCTGCCGATCGTGCACGGAATCGAGGGTGTTCGTGCTCATCCCGGTAGGGCGTTCTCACCGGAGCTGCCGCGCGACAACGGAGTGGTACCAAGTGATCTGCTTTGGTACTCGCTTCTCCCGCCCGGAAGAGTGGCATGTGATCTCGGAGTCGAGGGGAAGGTGATCGAGCTCGACGACGCCACCAGGACGCTTTCGGTGAGCTATGAAGATGGGCGGCGAGAGAGATTGCGCTACGACGGATCATCCGTCTCGCTACCCATCGACCACGATGGGTTCCGCCGGAAGGCTCGGGAAGCAGCGTACACCGCTCTTCGAGAGGCGGAGCGCTCACGGGGAGTCGGGGCGACCTCGCAGGCGGTTGCCGAGATGTCAGTCGCACTCGAATCGGCGCGCCAGGCCGGAGACGTTCGCCTGGCGGAGGTAGCGGAGCGCTGGCTGGGCCGCGCCTTCATCTCGGCCGGCCGTGAGAAGGAGGCCGAGGAGCGGCTCGAGCCGCTCTTTCTGCGTGCCGAGTCGCCATCCAATGTCGCCTGGGACGCGGCCAAGGCATTTCATCTCGCCGGCGATCTGCGGCGTGCGGCCGCCTGGTACGAGAAGGGTCTGATGTTCGATGGCGGGCCGACGGGTGGACGGCAGAAGCACTACTACCTCTTCGCCCTCGTCACCGCGCTCGCCGAGGCCGGCAACTGGGAGGCGGCGCGGCGCTCGATTGCGTCGTTCCTCGACAGCTCGGGTGCCCCCGCAATGGGGCGACTTGCCGAGCAGTACGTGAACTGGCGTTCGGGCGCACCGGTGGATGTGGAAGGTCTCGACCCGATGCTTCCGAACTCGACCGATCCCATCAAGTCGTGGTACCTGGAGATCCGGCACGCTGCCGGTGCCCCGCCGGCGGACCTAATCGCCGAGCTCGACCCGATTCTCGCGCGAGCGGACGAGGCGAAAGGTCAGCTCCATTCACTCCGCGGCCAGCTCCTCGGCGAGCTAGGCCGTGCGGAGGAGGCGAAGACTGCCTTCGCGCGGGCCTTAGCCGCTTTCACACTCGCGGCAGGCACGGACGTGGCAGCGCGATTCGATCGCCATTTGGCCGAAGACCGACTGCGAGCGTTGTCAGCGCGTCTCCGCGAGCAAGAGAGAGTCGCGAGTGGACGATAGAGCCGACGTGAGGCGACTCCTCGTCTTACACGGCGAGTTGGTCCGGGAGCTGGTACTGGCGGAGAAGGAGGGCGTTCTCGGTTCAGCGAGCTCGAACGCACTCGTTCTGCCGTTCCCCGGCGTCTCTCGCCGGCATGCGCGATTCGAGCTGGTGAGCGGGGGAGTGCGGCTGATCGACCTCGGCTCGAAGAACGGCCTGGTCGTCGCTGGCAGGCGCGTAGCCGAAGTGCTTTTGACACCCGGCGTCTCTGTGCGGATCGGCTACATCGAGCTGCGCCTGCTCGATGCGTCGGCTGGCGACTTGGAGATCGCGCTCTCGCTCGGCGAGACCGAGCGAACCACCGAAGTGGTCCCCGACCCTTCGGCGAGCCGCGGAGGCCATGGCGAGGAGGGCGCGGCTCGCCACGGCATCGTGTTGATCCGTGAGGTGGAGACGATGTCGCGGGCGATGCTCGGTCAGCGGAGGTCGAGCCTCTTCGAGCGCGTACGGACCATCCTCGGCGCCGAGCTCTTGGTGCTGGTCGATCTCGCAGACCGCGCCCGGCCGGCCGTTCAAGAGCTGGCCGGTGACCTCGAAGGAGATGATCTGGAAGCGGTCTTGGAACGGGTTCCGGTGCGTTTGCGCCGGCGAGGCGCCGAGCGCTTCGCTGCGCAAGGACGGTGGCAGATCGCGTGGCGGCCGGATGGTCTGGCAGCGATCGCCGCGCGAACGGCAGCGCTGGCCGATGCCGGCAGCCTGTGGCGCCGAGCGCTGCTCGAGTATCTCCTGTTGAAGCTCTCGGGAGGCGGCGTAGAGAAGGTCGCGTCCCCATTGGAAGTGACGCACGAGGATCTGCGACTGCCCGACGGCGCGATCTTCGGTAGCGCGCCGGCGACCCGCGATCTGTTGCAGCGGGTGCGGGCCGCGCTCTCCTCCCGGGCCGACGTCCTGTTGCTCGGCGAGAGTGGTACTGGAAAGGAGCTGGTCGCCCGTCTCCTCCATGGTTCGGGAGCGAGAGGGCGCGGGCCCTTCGTCCCGGTGAGTTGCCCCGCGTTGCCAGGTGAGCTCTTGGAGGCGGAGCTGTTCGGAGTCGTCGATCGGGCAGCAACAGGTGTGGCCGCGCGCCCCGGCCACTTCGCGAGCGCCCATGGCGGCACGTTGCTCCTCGACGAAATAGGCGACATGTCGCCTGCTCTCCAGGCGAAGCTGCTCCGCGTCTTGCAGGAGCGCGAGGTCTGGCCGCTCGGCGCCTCGCAGGCACGCAAGGTCGACGTGCGAGTCATCGCGGCGACCAATCGCGATCTACCGGCGATGGTGCGCGACGGCTCCTTCCGTGCGGACCTCTACTACCGCCTGCGCCAGCTCGAGATCCGAGTGCCGCCGCTACGCGAGCGGCGGGAGGACATCCCGGCGCTCGTCCTTGCCTTCGCTCGGCGCTTCGCCGCCGAGTACCACAAGTCGCTGCGCGGCGTGAGCCGTCGCGCCCTCGAGCTTCTGATGGCCTACGACTGGCCCGGCAACGTGCGCGATCTCGAGAGCGAGATCCTTCGCGCGGTCGTCGCATGCCCCTCCGGCGATCTCCTGCGCAGCGAGCATCTCCATCTCCCCGAGCCCGCGGCCACCGAGAGCTCCTCGCCGAGCTCGGCCTCTACTGGCTTCTCCCCCGCGGCGCGTAGTGGCCTCGCCGAAGGCCCCGAGCGCGCCGAGCGCCACGCCCGCATCGACCGGGAAGCGATCCGCCGCGCCCTCGAAGCCACCTCCGGCAACAAAGCCGCCGCCGCCCGCCTCCTCGACCTCAGCCGCGAAGGCCTTAGGAAGAAGATGAAGCGGCTCGGGCTGGGCTGAGGTCCACTCTCCGCATCGTGAGACAACCTGCGACCGGCGCCCACTGAAGTTGGCGCCGAGTTGGGTACCAGCCAGGCCGAGTGGGCGGCCAGGCGGGCCTCGACGGCCTCAGGTCCGCATGCGCAAGTGGCATCGAACGTGCTGTCCACTGGAAGGCGAGACAGGCAGAAACGTCCTGCCCTCAGAGGTGCCTCTAGCAAGCGGAACGGGATTGAAAGGGAGCGTGATGCGATCCGTTGACCTCTTCTTTTCGTGTGCAATGGTGGGGCTCTCCGCTTGGGCGACCCCAGTATGTGCAAGTCAGTCAACACGGAACCTCACGCGATCAGCCGAGATCACAGAGAAGTACGGGAGGCTTCCGCTCACATTCGAGGCCAATGAGGGGCAGGTAGATCGTGAAGTCCGATTCCTGAGTCGAGGACGAGGATTCACGCTCTTCTTGACGCCCACCGAAGCGGTGTTCAACTTGGCCCGCCCAGGGAAGGACTCTGCAGTCCTGAGAATGCAACTCGTCGGGGGGAACAGCGACGCCCACATGAGCGGACTCGAACCAATAGCTACGACCAGCAACTACCTAGTAGGTAACGACCCGCGAAAGTGGCACACAAGCGTTTCTCACTACGCTCGCATCCGTGTCGAGGGCGTCTATCCAAGAGTAGACCTCGTCTACCGAGGGAACCAGGGCCAGCTCGAGTATGATGTCGTCCTTGCGCCGCACGCGAACCCAGCGCGGATACGGCTGGCCTTCGCCGGCACTGACGCGATCAGCCTCGGGACACGAGGCGAGCTGATTCTGCATACGGCGGTTGGTGATCTAGTCCAGCCCGCTCCGACCTTGTACCAGGAGTTCGGAGGGCGACGACGTCGAGTGGACGGGCACTTCGTGGTATTTCCCTCTGCTCCGTCGCTAGGCAGGGCTGACCCCGTCAATCAAGAAGTTGGCTTCGAGGTGGGTCGGTATGATCCAGCTCAGCCGCTAGTGATTGACCCTTTGTTGGTCTACTCGACATTCCTTGGCGCCGGCGACAGTGACAGTGCAAGAGGCATCGCCGTCGACGGCGGCGGCAATGCCTATGTGGCGGGAGTGACTCACTCGGCCGTCTTCCCTGGCACTAGCGGGAGCTCGCTCCAACCGACGCTCGGGGGTGGCGCGGACCTCTTCGTTACAAAGATCAACGCGGCAGGAACTGCGATCGTCTACTCGACGTTTCTGGGAGGGTCGGGGGACGACTACTCGAACTACCCGAACATCGCAGTTGACGCTGTCGGGAATGTGTACCTCGTAGGCACAACCTCCTCCGTTGCTCTTCCTGGCCTTAGCGGGGCTTCGATTCAGGCGTCATACGGCGGCGGCACCTACGACGCGTTCGTTACGAAGATCAACTCCACGGGTACCGCCGTTCTCTACTCGACATTCTTGGGTGGTGCGGATGCCGACTATGGCGGTGTCGTCGCGGTGGACGTCGCCGGCAATGCGTACATCGCCGGTGGCACCAGGTCAAGCTTCTTTCCCGGCGTCAACGGCAGCTCGATCCAGCCATCGAATGGTGGTGGTCTGAGCGACATCTTCGTCACGAAGATCAATGCCACCGGGACCGCGATCCTCTACTCGACATTCCTGGGAGGAGGTGACACAGACTATTTCGCCGGGATCGCGGTCGACGCTACAGGCAGCGCGTACGTGACGGGCGCTACGGCCTCGACGTCGTTTCCTGGAACTGGTGGGAGTTCCATTCAGCCGACCCATCACGGTGGTTCCTTTGATGCTTTCATTACAAAGATAGGTGCCGGTGGAACACGCATCTCGTACTCGACCTTCCTCGGCGGCAGCGGAGCCGACTGGGGCCGGGCCGTTGCTGTAGATGCCGCGGCGAATGCCTACATCGTAGGCGGTACAGACTCCGCGATCTTCCCCGGTGTCACTGGGAGCTCGATCCAACCGACGCTCGGTGACCCTGGTGGTGACGCCTTTGTTACAAAGGTCAATGCGGCGGGCACGAGAATCCTCTACTCGAGCTTTCTGGGCGGTCGCGACAACGACTATCTACTTGCGGTCGCTGTGGATCCCGCCGGCAACGCGTATGTGGCCGGCTTGAGTGAATCTGCCACAGTTCCGGGTATCGACGGGGGCTCGATCCAGTCTGTGAACGGCGGCGGGAGGGACGCGCTCGTAGCGAAGATCGACAGCGCAGGCACCAGAGTTGTGTACGCGACGTTTCTGGGTGGCCCGGCGCTGGATCAGGCATACGGAATCGCCGTCGACGGCCTTGGCAACGCCTATGTGGCTGGCTACACGAGTTCGACGAGTTTTCCGGGCACTGGTGCAGGCTCGATACAGGCAACCTCCGGCGGCGGGAGCGACGCTTTCGTAGCGAAGATCGGTACACCAGGCCCCGCCGCCTGTTCTGCGGGCTCGACAGTACTCTGCCTCAACAACTCCCGCTTCCAGGTGGCTGCGGCTTTCGACGCGGGGGGCGGGAACTCGGGCTTGGCCAACGTTGTCCAACTTACCCCTGACACAGGCTATCTATGGTTCTTCGCCAGCTCGAACGTCGAGGTGGTCGTCAAGGTCCTGAACGGGTGCGGCCTGGGTGGTCACTACTGGGTCTTCGCTGGTGGGCTGACGGACGTCAATGTCGTGATGACGGTCACCGACACAGCGACCGGTGCAGTCAGGACCTATACCAACCCACCTCACACGAAGTTCCAACCCATTCAGGACACTAGCGCATTTGCGACCTGCTCCTCGCAGGCGAGTGCGTCGCCCGATGTTGTTCGGGAGGCCGCCAGAGCCGAATCCGAGGCGCTAAACGAGCTGACATCCTTGGGGGATGCCGTGTCGCTCGAGGTGGTCAGGGAGAGCGCGTGGCGTGAGCTTTCGGCCGGCCGCTTGCACGCAAACCTGGCTGCCGCGGCTCCGGGTTCTCCGATTGGTTCTGGGCGCCTTGTCGAGAGAGCGAACGGCCTAGCTCTCGAGGGATTTGTCTCCGGTGACTGGAGCACCCTGGGCACGCGAATGGAGGTGCCACGCATCTCGAACTCGAGCTCGTCGACGGCTGGCCCGCTCCAATTGCAGCTCTGGGCGACGACCGACCTTCCGGTCTTCGGCCAGACGGTCTATCACTCGACGCTCGCAACCTACGACCTTGGCTACCTCGCGGCCAATAGCGCCTGGACGAACGTCGACACCGGCTGGATCGCGCACGCACCTCCCTTGCCGGGCTGTTATTACCTGACCGTCGCGCTCATGCGGTTGGTGAATGGGACCTACTACTACGAGTTCCTCTCGACCTTCAGCCAAGGAGGAGCCGATGATGGCGCCGGCCGCGACCGATTCGGCTTCGGTAGCTCGAGGTGCGTGGGAGCCGATGGCTCGGTCAATCTGGTCGTTCCATCCAGTTCCGCAGGCTCTGCGACAGGCCTCTCCGTCGGCTCAGGGGACCGAGTCACCATCAACGCCTGGGGCCGGATGAACTCCTGGGCTACTGAGCCCGGGCACCCGTCGGCTGGGCCAGAGGGGAACGGACAGACCTGCACTTCGAGCTGTCCAGTGCCCTCGTCGGAGGTAGCCTCGCTCGTGGCTCGGGTTGGCTCCGGCGGGCCCTGGTTCTACGTCGGGCGCGGCGGGAGCTTCATTGCCGATCGAAGTGGAGCGCTCGAATTCGCTGTCAACGACCACTACTATCCCGACAACATCGGGGATTTCACTGTTACTTCGAAGGTGGACGGTGGCGGAGGTGGACCGTGCGTCGAGACGGCTACGGCGCTCTGCCTCAATGGGAATCGCTTCCAGGTAACCGCTCGATTCGATGCTGGCGGGGGCAACGCAGGCGTCGCTCAGGCCGTCCAATTGACCGCGGATACCGGGTATTTGTGGTTCTTCGCCAGCTCAAACGTCGAGGTGGTCGTCAAGGTCCTGAATGGGTGCGGCCTAGGCGGGCACTACTGGGTCTTCGCAGGTGGGCTGACGGACGTTAACGTGGTGATGACCGTCACCGACACGGGGACCGGTGCAGTTAGGACCTATACCAACCAACCTCACACGAAGTTCCAGCCTATTCAGGACACCAGTGCCTTCGCGACTTGCTCCTCGCAGGCGAGTGCGTCGCCCGATGTTGTTCGGGAGGCCGCCAGAGCCGAATTCGAGGCGCTGAACGAGCGGACATCTTTGGAGGACGCCGTGCCGCTCGAAGTGGTCAGGGTGAGCGCTCAGAGCGCCAGCAGACGTTAGTCAGGGTATGTTGTTGTGGGAGATTCCCTATAAAGGAGAGTCGCATGCGCTGTCGACCGCTGCTCGTCCTGTTCCCTCTCATGCTGACGGTCTCATTCACTCCAGTGCTCGCCAAGAAGAAGCCGTTGTCGAACCTGACTTTGCAATGGGCGCCGACGACGAAAGTCGGTGAGCTCGGTCTCGGCGCCATCGACCTGACGGCGCTGCAGGGAGTCCGTGTCGAGGTCGGGGCCTTCACCGACGCTCGCAGCGGTCCGCCGGAGCTGATCGGCGAGAACCGGGAGGATGCCGACGACGGAGTCGTGCTTCCGGTGTCGACTGCGGACTCCGTCCCCGAATTCTGTCGCGGGCAGCTGCGCCGCTTCCTCTCCGAGTTGGGGTTACCGATCGTCGACTCCGGTGGGACGGTCGTGCTCACCGCGGAGGTCACCGAGCTCAAGGTCGTCGAGGAGTCGACCTATGTCGGGTCGGTCCTGCTGAACGTCGCGGTGAGGGACGCGTCGGGATCGCTGCGTTGGAAGGGCGTCGTGACGGGCAGCGCAAAGCGATTCGGGCGTTCCTACAGCGCCGAGAACTACAACGAGACGCTCTCGGATGCGCTCCTCGACGCAGATGCCGTGTTGGCTAGGTCTCAGGAGTTCCTGGCCGCCCTCCGTTCCACCGCGGGAAGTCAGGCGGTGGCCCCGGCTCCGCGAGTTGACCGGCAGGTGCCGGCCCCGATCTCGACCCAGGGAACGAAACCATCCGCCGGGTCGGAAGCGGAGCGACTCTCGAACCAGGACATCGTTGCCCTGGCCGCCTCCGGGCTCGGCGACTCGATCATCCTGGCGAAGATCCAGCAGGCACCAGCCGAGGGCTTCGACGTTTCGGTCGATGCCCTCGTCGCGCTCAAGAAGAAGGGCGTCAGCCAACCGGTGATTGAGGCGATGATCAGGCGGAGCGAAGCGCGTAGCGCGACGCCACCTTCGAGCGGCGGAAGTGCGACGAACCCGAGCGGCATGCCGGTCGGTAGCTCGCCCGTCGCGAGCTCGACCGGAGCGGATGGTCGTCCCCATCGACCGGGCGAAGTCACGCTCTATTTCACCGATAGGCCAGCCGGGCACTATCGAGAGCTCGGGCGAGTGAGCGCCCAGAAGTACAACCTCGTCGGAATCTCCAGAAAGCGCGGGGAAATCGACGCCGACCTTAAGAAGGAGGCGGCGAAGCTCGGAGCGAACGCGGTGATCAATATCACCGAGGACTTCGCCGGAGTGTCGGGTGTGGCCGTCGTTCTGACCGAGTAGTGAGGCCTCGTGCGGGTCGTTACGAGTTCTCGTCGGAGAGTGCGCCGACGCTCTTTGGTGCTGCGCCGAGGGCGTCGCTTGCGCGCGCGCGGCGAGGCGCGCCCAGCCGTTCGATCCCCTCGTCGAGCAGGCTGTAGCCGGCGGGGACGACGAAGAGGGTGAGCAGCGTCGAGACCGCCATGCCGCCGACGAGGGCGAGGGCCATCGGGCGCTGGACTTCGGCGCCGGGGCCAATGGCGAGGGCGGGAGGGAGCGCGCCGGCGATCGTGGCGATCGAGGTCATGAGGATCGGCCGCAGGCGGATCGGACAGGCCTCGAGCAGCGCCGACTGCCGGTCGAGCCCGCGCCGCCGCATCTGATTGGTGAAGTCGACCAGCATGATCGAGTTCTTCTTGGCGATGCCGACGAGCAGGATCAGTCCGAGCATGCTGTAGACGTTCAGGCTCTGGCCGCCGATCCAGAGGGCCAGCAGCGCGCCGCTCACCGAGAAGGGCAGGGCGAGTAGCACGGTGACCGGATGGGAAAACGAGTTGAACTGCGAGGCGAGCACCATGTACGCCATCACCAGGCCGAGGCCGAAGGCGAACCAGAGCGACTCGAACGACTCGCGGAACGCCTTGGTGCTGCCGGAGACCACGGCGCGGTAGCCGTCCGGCAGGACCTCGCGCGCGACGGCGAGCGAACCGTCGACCGCCTTGGCCTGCGAGACGCCGCGGGAGACGTTGGCGAAGATCGTGATGGCGCGCTCCCGGTCGCGACGGGTGATCGCCTGCAGGGTCGGCGACTGCTCGATGCGGATGAGGTCGCCGAGCCGCACCAGCTCGCCGCTGCCCGTCCGCACCAGGAGTCGCGCGATGTCCTCGGGCCGTTCGCGCTGCGGCGCGAGCAGGCGGGCGCGGATGGCGAAGCGCCGCCCCTGGTCCTTGAACTTGCCGACGCGTGCCCCGCCGATCGCCGCGTTCACCGTCTCGCCGATCGTCGCCATGCTCACCCCGAGGTCGGCGGCGCGGTTGCGGTCGGGGATGACCCGGACTTCGGGCATGCCGACGCGGTAGTCGCTGTCGACGTCGGTGACCAGGCCCGAGTTGCGCATCCGCTCGGCGATCTCCCGCGCGGAGGTGGCGAGCACCTCCCAGTTCGGCCCGCGGATGTTGAATTCGACCGGGAAGCCGCCGCCGCGCGACGGCGAGAAGCCGGTCTGCGAGATGTCCTGCAGCATGGCGCGCCCGCCCGGGATGCTGGCGAGCTCGCGTCGCACGTCGTCCATGATCTCGAGCTGCGTCGGGCGACGTCCGCTCTTCCGATCGACCGGTCGTTCGCGCGGCTCGAGCAGGTTGACGTAGGCCTGGCCGGAGTTGACGTCGGAGCCGCCGCCGACGCTGCCGGCAAAGAGCGTCACCTCGGGGCGGGCGATCATGCGCGACTCGATCTGGCGGAAGTAGCGGTCGGTGGCGTCGAGGCTGGTGCCCACCGGCGTCGAGAAGCGCAGGGTGAAGCGGCTCATGTCCTGACTCGGCGTGAACTCCTGGCGCAGGAAGAAGATCGTGCCGAGCGACAGCGCGAAGAAGAGCAGCGAACCGGCGAGCACCCGGCCGCGATGGGCGAGGGTCGGCGCCAGCGCCCGCGAGTAGCCGGTCGCCAGGCGCTGGAAGATCGCGTCCATCGTCCGCCCGAGGCGCCCGCGGTGCTCGACCTCGAGGAACTGCGAGCAGCGCATCGGGGCGAGCGTCAGCGCCTCGAGCAGCGAGATGAGCACGGCCACCGAGATCGTGACGCCGAACTGGAAGAAGAACTTGCCGATGATCCCCTTCATGAACGCCACCGGCAGGAAGATGGCGACGATCGCCAGCGTCGTCGCCGCCGCGGCGAAGGTGATCTCGCGCGCCCCGAGCGAGGCGGCCTTCACCTTGCCCTCGCCCTGCTCGCGGTGCCGGTAGATGTTCTCCAGCACCATGATCGCGTCGTCGACGACGATGCCGACGACCAGCGTCAGGCCGAGCACCGTGTAGGTGTTGAGCGTGAAGCCGAGGAAGTAGATGACGATGAAGGTGCCGAGGATCGAGGTCGGAATGGCGAGCAGGATGTTGACCGTCGTCGACCAGGAGCCGAGGAAGAGCCAGCAGACGAGCCCGGTCAGGAGCGCCGCGAGCAGCAGGGTGAAGAGGATCTCGTGGATCGAGCGCTCGACGAAGACGGTGGTGTCCCAGTTGACGTCGAGCTTCATCCCTTCGGGAAGCTGCGCCGCCAGGGTCGCCATCCGCGCCTTGACGTCGCGGCCGACCTGCACGGCGTTGGCGCCGCGCAGCTTGGTGATGCCGAAGCCGATCGAGGTCTCGCCCATGGCGCGGTTGAGGCGGCGGCGGTCCTCGAGGCCGTCCTCGACCACGGCGACGTCCTTGAGGCGGACCGGGGCGCCCTGAGCGTAGGTGACGACCAGGTCGCGGAACGAGGAGATGTCGATCGCCTCGCCTTCGGCGCGCACGTTCATCTCGCGCTCGCCGCTCTCGATGCGGCCCGCCGGGACCTCTTGATGCTCCCGGGCGATCGCCCGATTGACGTCGAGCACCGTCAGGCCCTGCGCCTCGAGTCGCGCGGCGTCGTACCAGACGCGCACGTTGCGGTCGCGGAAGCCGAAGACGTGGATCTCGCCGACGCCGTCGATCATCTGCAGCTGCGGCCGGATGACGTTGCGCACGTAGTCGGCGAGGAAGAGCGGCGGCCGGTCGCCGGAAAGGGCGAGCCGGATGATCGGCTGGTCCTCGGGGTTCGTCTTCGAGATGTTCGGCGGGTCCATCTCGCGCGGCAGGTCGTGGACCGCCTGCGAGACCTTGGTCTGCA
This sequence comes from Holophagales bacterium, assembly GCA_016699405.1. NCBI lineage: Bacteria > Pseudomonadati > Acidobacteriota > Holophagae > Holophagales > Holophagales bacterium. Next base: position 2,217,909 of record CP064972.1, read on the forward strand.
CGTCCTGGAGCGCCGCGTCGATGTTGCGGCCGATCTCGAACTCGAGGGTGATGCTCGCCGAGCCCTGGCGGGCGGTCGACGACATCTGGACGACGCCCTCGACGGTCGAGCAGGCGTCCTCGAGCGGGTCGACGACGTCGCTCTCCATGATCTCGGGCGAGGCGCCCTCCCACGACACGCCGACGTTGACGATCGGGTAGTCGACGTCCGGGTTCTGGCTGATGCCGAGGCCGCGGAAGACGCCGCCGGCGCCGGTGTAGCAGAGAATGCCGAAGCCGATGAGCGCGGCCATCAGGATCCAGGCGAAGACGTGATTGCGGATCGAGATGTCGGCGAGCGTCATCCCGGTGGCGATCGCCGCCGGGTCCTCGGAGGTGTTCGGGCTCGGGGTGCGGTCGGTCATGTCAGTTCCCGCCGCTGGCGGCCGGAGAGCCCTGGGCCGTGGAGGTGCCGCCGGCGACCGCTTCGACGGCGATGCCGTCGGCGAGGCGGTCGGAGCCTTCGGTGACGATCTGCTCGCCGGCGGCGAGACCGGAGAGGATCTCGACCTCCCCGCCGCCGGTGCGCAGGCCGATCCGCACGGCGCGCTGGCGGGCGATCCCGTCCTCGACGACGTAGACGACGAAGCCGCGTTCGCTCGCCTGCACGGCGCCCTCCGGCACGACGAGGGCGTCGGCGTGCTTCTCGGTGGCGAGCGTCACCTCGGCGAAGAAGCCCGGACGCAGCGCGCCGGGGTTGTCGACCCAGGCGAGCACTTCGACCTGCCGCGTCGCCGGATCGGCCACCGCACCGACGTGATAGACGGTCGCCGCGAACTCGCGATCGCCGAGCGTGGCGACGCGGAAGCGCACCGACGGGTTCTTCTCGGCGCGCAGCGACTCGACGTCGGAGACCTTGAAGCGCAGCCGCAGCCGTCCGAGGTCGACCAGCGTCGCCAGCACGTTGCCCACCGAAACGAACTGCCCGGTGTCGACGCTGCGCGTGTTGATCTCGCCGGCGCGCGGCGGGCGGACCTCGGAGCGCCGCTCGGCGAGGCGGGCGATGTCGAGCGAAGCCTGCGCCGACGCGGCCTCCGCCGCCAGCCGTTCGGCTTCGATCCGCGCGCGCGCCAGCTCCTCCTCGGCAACCAGGCGATCGCGCGCCAGCGCCTCGCGCCGCGTGAGCTCGGCCTGGGCGCGCTCGGCGTCGGCGACCGCCTTGCGGTGCGTCGCTTCGGCCTTCGCGGCCTCGAGGCGGTAGCGTTCGGGATCGATGCGCGCCAGGACCGTCGACGGCGTGACGCGGTCGCCCGCCTGGAAGCGCACCTCCTTGACGGCGCCGGCGACCTCGGCGGTGATCTGGCCGAGCTCGGCCGGTTCGAGCGAGCCGAGCGCTTCGACCTTGTAGACCACGTCGCGCGTCACCACGCTCGCCTGCCGCACCGGCAGGCTGCGCGCGGCCCGGCGGGCGCCGCTCGTGCCCTCGCGTTCTCCACCACAGGCGAAGGCGAGCCCACCGAGGAGCAGCGCCATCACTCGACATGCCGTTCGCTTGGTCACCGGGATCTCCGAGAGCACGCGGTCGGCGGTTTCTGCTCGACGCCGGAGCGAGGCTCGACTCGCCGGACGCCAGGGGCGGCGGGCGGCGTTGCCGGTCGATTCTGGAGAGCGCCGGGCGATTCGTCCACACCCGAACGGACGGCCTGCGCTCGCCCGGTCAGGGCGACTTGGCGAGGAGGCGGGGCAGGGCGAGCGAGAGCCAGGGCAGGTAGGTGACGAGCAGCACGCCGGCGGCGCGCAGGGCGAAGAACGGCCAGACGTCGCGGTAAAGCCGAGTGATCGGCACCGAGAAGCGCGAGGCGGAGAGGAAGAGATTCAACCCCACCGGCGGGAAGAGGAAGCCGAGCTCGAGGTTGGCGAGGAAGATCACTCCGAGGTGCAGCGGGTCGATGCCGAAGGCGACGCCGAGCGGCACGACGAGCGGGGTGAGGACGACGATCGCCGAGTAGATTTCGAGCACCGAGCCGAGCACGAGCAAGAAGACGTTGAGCGCCAGCAGGAAGACCAGCTTCGAGTCGATGTGCGCCTGGGCGAGCGCCAGGAGGCGGTCGGGGATCTGGGCGTCGACCAGGTACGACGTCAGCCCCATGGCGCTCGCCAAGAGCACCAGCACGCCGCCCACCAATCGCCCGCCCTTGAGCAGGACGCGCGGCAGGTCGCGCCACGGGTGGATCTCGCGCATGACGACGCATTCGACGAAGAGCGCGTAGGCGGCGGCCGCCGCGGCGGTCTCGACCATCGTCGCGACGCCGCTGGCGAAGAGCCCGACGACGAGCAGCGGGACCGAGACCTCCCACTTCGCCGCCCACGCCGCGGCGCCGAGCTCGCGCCAGGAGAATGGCGGTGCGGCGCGCTGCTGCCGCCGGCCGACCCACATGCCGTAGCCGGCGGTCAGGCCGACGAGCAGCAGCGCCGGGACGAAGCCGGCGACGAACAGGTCGTCGGCCGGCGCGCTCGCCACGACGGCGAAGAGGATCACCGGCAGGCTCGGCGGGAAGAGCAGCCCGAGGCTGCCGCCGGCGGTGACCAGGCCGAGCGCAAAGCGCTCCGAGTAGCCCTCCTCGCGCAGCATCGGGTAGACGAGGCCGCCGAGGGCGAGGATGGTGATCCCCGAGCCGCCGGTGAAGGTGGTGAAGAGGGCGCAGACGCCGGCGACCAGCAGGGCGATCCCCCCCGGCAGCCAGCCGAAGAGGGCGCGGAAGAAGCGCACCAGTCGCTCGGCGGCGCGCGACTCGGCGAGCACGTAGCCGCAGGCGGTGAGCAGCGGGATCGCCGGCAGGGTGGGCGAGGCGACGAGCCGGTAGATCTCGGCCGGGACCGCGGAGACCGGGGTCGAGTCGGCGAAGAAGAGCAGCAGGCCGACGCCGGCCATCGCGGTGAAGACCGGCGCTCCGACCACTGCGGCGAGGAGCACCGCGCCGACCAACAGCCAGAAGAAGATGCCGGAGGGCGGCTCGGCGAGCCAGCCGAGGGCGAACGCGCCCCCGGCCGCCAGCCACGCGGCGATCCTCCCGCTCCAGCCGGCCTCGTTGCGCCAAGCCAGGCGCAGGGCGATCAGCGCGAAGGCCACCGGCATCACCAGCTCGCTCCACCAGAGCGGGGCGCCGAACGGCAGCCGTTCGCCCTGCTGACGGTTGGCGAGCACGACCTGGGCCGCGCCGTAGGCGAGCACCGCCGTCACCGCCGTGCCGACGGCGGCGGCGAAGCCGGTGGCGAGACGCCGCGCCGTCGTCCCCTCGCGCAGGAACTCGGCGGTGGAGAGCGTCAGGTGACCGCCGTCGCGCGCGGCGAGAAGGCCGCCGAGCAAGGCCAGCCAGAGCGTCAGCTGCTGGACGTAGACGGCGGTGCCCGGGACGTGCCATCCGCCGAGTGGCCTGCCGACCGCTTCGCTGAGCGGCAGGGCGATGGCGAGCAGGAAGGCTCCGGTGAGCAGACCCTCTTCGCACCGGTGCGCGGCGGCGATCAGTCGCTTCACGCCGCGCTCACTTGCCCTTGCCCTTGCTCCGCGCCCGCTCGGCATCGCGCAGGGCGAGCGCCTGGTCGAGGAGCGCCGAGGGGAGGAAGCCCTCGCGCAGCTTCGGGTAGGCCGCTTCGGCGGCGTGTTGCCAGTCGGCGCGGGCGGCGGCGTCGACCGCGACGACGGTGAGACCGCGCTTGGTCATCGCCTCGACGAAGCCGGCGGCGCTTTCGCGCGTCTGCTGCGAGAGCTTGCGGCCGGTCTCGCGCGCCGACTCGACGAACGGCCCGTGCAGCTCCTCGGGGATCTTCTTCCAGGCCGCGTCGGAGAGCACCATGCCGCCGACGAGCACCGCCCAGGGCAGATCGGTCATGAACGGCGCCTTCTCGTACCACTGCAGCAGCACGGCGGCCTGCGGCGAGGTCGGCACGGCGGTGATCATCCCGGTCTGCAACGCCGTCGAGATCTCGGTGGCCGGGAGCGGCACCGGGTTGAAGCCGGCGGCCTTCCAGAGCTCGATCGTCGCCGGGTCGCCGTTCCAGGCGTAGAGCTTCTGCCCCTTGAGGTCGGTCGGCGTGCGCACCGCGCTCTTGGTGAAGAAGCGGACCCAGCCGGCGTCGGCCCAGGAGAGCAGCACGAAGCCCTTGCCGGAGAACGCCTGGGCGATCGTCGGCGTCAGTCCGGCGGAGACCGCCTCGAGCTCCTCGTAGCTCGCGTAGGCGAGCGGGATCAGCAGGGCGTTCGACGAGCGGTCGATCTCGGCGAGCCCCGCCGGCGACAGCAGGCCGCCGTCGAGCGTGCCGAGCCGCATCTTGCGCACCACGTCGCCGTCGTCGCCGGCCACGCCGCCGGCATAGAGCCGCACGGTGACGCGCCCGCCGGAGAGCTCCTGCCAGCGTTGGGCCATCTCCTGCAACGTGGTGTGCCAGGCCGAGCCCTGGGGCACGAGGGTGGCGATCTTGATCGTCACCTTCTGCGCCGACGCCGCCGCGGGCGAGAGGGCGGCGAGGGTGCAGGCGACGACGAGGGGAAGGAAGAACGTGCGCAGTCGCATCGAAGCGTTTCTCCAGTCAGTCCACGAAGAGCTCGTCGGCGCGCTCGCGCAGCCAGGCGGCGCGCCGTTGGGTCAGCAGATTGGCGAGCCGATGCTCGCCGCTCGCCGCGGCGTCGACGGCGAGCGCGTCGGCGAGAGCCTGCTCGAAGCGCTGCCGATCCTGGGCGGCGACGCAGACGGTCTCGGCGAAGGCGACGAACGGGGCGGCGCGTCGGCCGCGGGCGTAGCGCAGTGCCTCGGCGAGCGCCGCTTCCGCCCGGGCAGCCGAACCGCCTGCGGCGGCCGGTCGCGCCCCGTCCCAGACGATGTAGAAGTCGAAGATCGCGCCGTCGCCGAAGCCCGGGTCGAGCGCCCGCGCGCGGCTCATCAGCCGCTCGACGCTCGGCAGGTCGGCCGAGAGCGTCGGGTCGTCCTTGGCCTGGGAGATGCGCGCCCCCCACGACGCCGCGGTCCAGTAGAGAAGAGGCACTTGGGCACGCCCGAGGCGGGCGAGCGCCGCGTCGGCGCGGTCGCGATCGGCGAGCGCGGCGCGCAACCCCGGCGAGGCCTGTTCGAGCCCGCGCATGCCGTAGGACGTGCCCCGCGCGAGCAGGCGGGCAGCGCGAGCGCGCAGCGCGCGCGACGCGGCGAAATCGGTCGCCTCGAGCTCGTCGGCCTGGGCGGCGAGGAACCCCTCGACGTACTGGGTGAAGCTCGAGCTGGCGGCGAGCAGCAGGCCCGGATCGTCGGGCGCGGCGGCGAGCAGCGACTCGATCGTCTTCAAGGCGAAGGGGAACGCCTCACGCACCAGCTCCGGGTCGTCGTCCGACGACCAGACGCTGCCGCCGCCGGCGAGCGCCTGGCCTGCGGTGCGCGCCACCAGGCGCTGCACCGAACAGCCGGCGAGCCCGAGGATCGGCAGCAGCAACGCCGCCGCGAGACGACGCCCGGGCGAAGCGTGCCGGGAGGTCGTGGTCGACCCCTGGGGTCGCCGAGCGTCGGAGCTCATCGCCCCTCCTTGGCCTCGGCGCGGCGCCGCTCGCCGCTCGCCCGGCTGGGTTGCAGGGCCATCCCGGCGAGCACCAGGGCGCAGGCGACGGCGAGCAGGAATCCGGAGAAGGTCCCGCCGAGCGAACGCTGCAACAGCGCGACGCTCAGCACCGGCAGCAAGCCGCAGATGCCGACGACGGCACGCGACACCGAGCTCGGCCGCAGGGCGGCCAGCCCGAGCACGCCCGCCAGCACGGTGGCCTGCAGCGAGAAGCCGAGCCAGAGCGAGCCGAACGCCTCTTTGTAGGCGGGGGAGAGCCCGCTGTTGGCGAGCGCGATCGACGCCGTCACGTAGGCCGCGCCGTGAACGAGCGCGATCCCCAGCAACGACAGCGCCGCGAGCCCCAACGCCCACGCCGCCGCCCGCTCCCGCCAGGGGCGACCGGCCGCCGGCTTCACCGAAGGCTCGGGCGGCGCATTCGTCGTTGTCGGGACAGGGCTCTGAGCGGCGGACATGGAGAGGCTCCTCGGGTTCTACGGATCGGCGGCAATGATAGCGGGGTCGTGGCCCCGGCGCAGTCGCCGAAGCCGCCGGCCGCGAGGCCCGTCCCGCGCCGGCCTTGCCCCTCCTCCAAGACACGCGAGAGCGGCCGGAGAAGGGCCAAGCCTGGATAAGGCGTGCGCCGCCACGGCCAGGTGCGCCACGGGAGCGAGTGATCTCTCGGAGGTTTACAGCGGTAAAGATCTCGCGCTAGCCTCGGGTCGTGCCTCCACGACTCGGCCAGAACCTGGCCCAAGCTCGCCGCCCAGGATCCTCGGGATGACCGACCGCTTCTTCGACCAGCCGATCCTCAACTCGCCGTACGAGTACCCGCGCCAGCACTGGGTGCTCGACTTCCAGGGCCAACCGACCGGGGAGATCGCCGAGCGGCGACGGCGAGCGGAGTTCATCACTCCGATTCCCAAGCCGAAGAAGCAGAAGCCGGGGCAGAAGGGGCTGGTCTTCGAGGAAGGCCAGGGGCTCTCGACCGAGGCGCAGCAGTACGAGCTCACGTCGGCGGTCATCAACGAGCTCCGCCAGCAGGTCGATGCCTGGCGCGCCTTGCCCAACCCCGAGCAGTGGCAGGTCACGCCCGAATCGGTGCGCCTCCTGCAGCATTGGCGGCACCATGCCTTCAGCGACCTCCGCCCTTTCTTCTGCCAGGTCGAGGCGATCGAGACGCTGATCTGGCTGACCGAGGTCGCCCCCAACTTCGGCCCGCGCGGCAAGCGCTTCCTCGACCACCTCGACCAGGCCAACGCGCAGTGGAACCCCGGGCTCTCCCGGCTGGCGCTCAAGCTCGCGACCGGCGCCGGCAAGACGACGGTCATGGCGATGCTGATCGCCTGGCAGACGATCAACGCCGTGCGCCGTCCGGGAAGCCCCCGGTTCACGCGTGGATTTCTGGTCGTCACGCCGGGCCTGACGATCAAGGACCGCCTGCGCGTTCTCCAGCCGAATGATCCGGACAGCTACTACCAGAGCCGCGAGCTGGTGCCGGCGGACCTGTTGCCCGACCTCGGCCGCGCCAAGATCGTCATCACCAACTTCCAGGCGCTCAAGCTGCGCGAGACGCTGGAGATTTCGAAGGGCGGCCGCCGGCTGCTTCAGGGGCGGCGGGGCGAGGAGATTCGCTCGGTCGAGACCGAGGGCCAGATGCTCCAGCGCGTGATGCCGGATCTCATGGGCCTGAAGAACATCCTGGCGATCAACGACGAGGCCCACCATTGCTACCGCGAGAAGCCGGGCGACGACACGGACGAAGACCTCAAGGGTGACGAACGCGAGGAGGCCGAGAAGAACCGCGAGGCCGCGCGGCTTTGGATCTCCGGGCTCGAAGCGGTCAAGGCCAAGCTCGGTCTCGCGCGCGTCGTCGACCTCTCGGCGACCCCCTTCTTCCTGCGCGGTTCGGGTGAAGCCGAAGGCGTCCTCTTCCCCTGGACGATGAGCGACTTCTCGCTCATGGATGCGATCGAGTGCGGCATCGTCAAGCTGCCGCGCGTCCCGGTTGCCGACAACATCCCCGGCGGCGACATGCCGATGTTCCGCAATCTCTGGGAGCACATCGGCAAGAAGATGCCGAAGAAGGGCCGCGGCACCGCCGCCAAAGGCTACGACCCGCTCCAGCTCCCGGTCGAGCTACAGACGGCGCTCGAGGCGCTCTACGGCCACTACGCAAGGACGTACGAGCTCTGGCAGCAGGCGGCGATCGACGTCCCGCCCTGCTTCATCGTCGTCTGCAACAACACCTCGACCTCGAAGCTGGTCTACGACTTCATCGCCGGCTTCGACTACCCGGAGGGCGAAGACGGGGTGACGCCGCCGCCCTTCCTCGGCAAGTTCCCGCTCTTCTCGAACTACGATGAGCACGGCAACCCCCTGCCCCGTCCGCGCACGCTGCTCATCGACAGCGAGCAGCTCGACTCCGGCGAGGCGCTCGACGAGGCCTTCCGCACCGCCGCCGGTCCCGAGATCGAGCGCTTCCGCCGCGAGATCGTCGAGCGCACCGGCAACCGCCAGGACGCTGCGGACCTCTCCGACCAGGACCTTCTGCGCGAGGTGATGAACACGGTCGGCAAGAAGGACCGCCTCGGCGGCGCCACGCGCTGCGTGGTTTCGGTCTCGATGCTGACCGAGGGCTGGGACGCCAACACCGTCACCCACATTCTCGGTGTCCGCGCCTTCGGCACGCAGCTCCTCTGCGAGCAGGTGATCGGCCGTGCCCTGCGCCGTCAGTCGTACGAGCTCAACGAGCAGGGTTTGCTCAACGTCGAGTACGCCGACATCCTCGGCATCCCCTTCGATTTCACCGCCAAGCCGGTGGTGGCGCCGCCGAAGCCGCCGCGGCCGACGGTGCAGATCCGTGCGCTTTCGCCGGAACGTGACGGCTGCGAGATCCGCTTTCCACGGGTCGAGGGCTACCGCGTCGAGCTGCCGAGCGAGCGCCTCTCCGCCGCGTTCGACGCCGACTCGACGCTGGTCCTGACTCCCGACATGGTCGGCGCGACGAAGACGCGCAACGAGGGGATCATCGGCGAAGGGGTGAACCTCTCGCTCGAGCATCTCGGCGACGTCCGCCACTCGACGCTCCTCTTCCACCTCACCCAGCGTCTTCTCTACACGCTCTGGCGCGACCCTGGCGGCGAGCCGAAGCTCCATCTCTTCGGTCAGTTGAAGCGCGTCACCCGCGAGTGGCTCGACGCTCACCTCGTCTGCAAGGGGGGCACCTATCCGGCACAGCTCCTTTACCTCGAGCTTGCCGACCTCGCCTGCCAGCGCATCCATCGCGGCATCGTCGCCTCGCACGCCGGCACGAGCCCGATCACCGCGATGCTCGACCCGTACAACGCCGCCGGCTCGACGCGCCACGTCCACTTCGTGACTTCGAAGCAGACGCTCTGGAAGACGCACGCCGACCGCTGCCACGTCAACTACGTGGTCTTCGACAGCGACTGGGAGGCAGAGCTCTGCCGGGTGGTCGAGGACCATCCGCGGGTGCGTGCCTACGTCAAGAACCACAGCCTCGGCTTCGAGGTGCCGTATCTGCTCGGCTCGGTGAAGAAGCACTATCGGCCGGACTTCATCGTCCTGGTCGACGACGGCCGCGGGGAGGACGACCTCCTCCACCTGGTCGTCGAGATCAAGGGCTACCGCGGCGAGGACGCCAAGGAGAAGAAGGCGACGATGGACACCTACTGGATCCCGGGGGTCAACCACCTCGGCAGCTTCGGAAGGTGGGCGTTCGTCGAGCTGCGGGACGTTTGGGAGATCGGTAGCGAGTTCAACAGCCGGGTGGAGGAGGCCCTCCGCGAAGCGAATGGGGCCGCCTCGAGATGAGCGTCTTCCAGGTGGGCGGGGTGCGGGCAGGGGCCGGCGCGTGTCTCTTTATTAAAATTGAGCGCGATTTTTTTGATAACATTCGACCGAATGAAAGGTTCTTGAACGGGAGCCGGCTCGGGCCCCTTGGCTCTATCGCAGGCGTTCAACAGGGGAAAGCCCAGTGAAACGAGGGGTTTCTGGCAACTACGAAGTGACCACGACGGCCGGCGAGGCCGTTCGAGCCTTCGTGCCCAATCCCCTTCCCCCCGATCCACCGATCGACCTGACCGGCGAACGTCAGAAGCTGCTCGAACGAGCTCTTCTGGCCTGCGGCCGACTCGACGGAATCTCGGCACTGCTGCCAGACCCCGAGCTCTTTCTCTACGCCTACGTTCGGCGCGAGGCCCTGCTCTCGTCGCAGATCGAGGGGACGCAGTCTTCGCTCTCGGACCTTCTGCTGTTCGAGATGGAGGAGGCGCCGGGCGTCCCGTTCGACGACGTCGTCGAGGTCTCGAACTACGTCGCCGCCCAGGAGCATGGGTTGAACCGACTGCGTGGCGGATTTCCGCTCTCGAATCGGCTGCTGCGCGAAGTTCACGGCAGGCTTCTCGAACGCGGCCGCGGAGCAGAAAAGGCGCCAGGCGAATTCCGCCGGACCCAGAACTGGGTCGGGGGCACCCGGCCCGGCGATGCGCACTTTGTTCCCTGCCCGCCGGCCCGGGTAGAGGAGTGCATGGCGGCGCTGGAGAGGTTCCTCCACGACGCGGAACCGGGGCTGCCGACCTTGGTGAAGGCGGCGCTGGCGCACGCCCAGTTCGAGACGATCCACCCGTTTCTCGACGGCAACGGCCGGGTGGGCCGCCTGCTGATCGCCCTGCTTCTCAACGAGGAGCGAGTGATCCAGCAGCCACTCCTCTACCTGAGCCTCTTCTTGAAGCAACACCGGGCGGAGTACTACCGGCTGCTCGACGAAGTGCGCCTGCAAGGTGACTGGGAGGCCTGGGTGGAGTTCTTCCTCGAGGGCGTTGCGCAGACGGCGGGCGCAGCGGTGGCGACCGCACATCGGCTGCTCACGCTCTTCCGGGAGGACGAGGGGCGAATCTCCGGGCAGGGGCGGAAGTCGAGCAGCCTGCTGCGGCTTTTTGCCGCGCTGCGGTCGCGCCCGCTGACTACGATCACGGACCTGTCGAGGCGTTCAGGGCTGTCGTTTCCGACGGCGGCCACGGGGGCCGAGGCGCTGGTGAAGCTCGGAATCGCTCGCGAGCTGACGGGGCGAGAACGGAACCGCGTCTTCTTGTACGACCGCTACGTCGCGATCCTCGGCGAGGGGGCGGAGCCGCTGTGACCGGGAGAGGGAAGAGCTGAGTATGGCGAAGAAGCCGAAGTCCCCCAAGCAGGTCGAAGCGCTCCGCCACGAGGAGGCTTCCCGGAAGCACATCCCGACGGCGGAGTACCAGTCGGTGCTGGCGCGGGAAGGCGAGAGCCCGGTGGAGGTGCGCTATCCGCGCGGGGCTTCAGGCCTCGCAGAGGAGAAGGCCGAGCGCAACCGGGACCTCGACCCGCAGCTCGTCTGGCGCGGCAAGGACGAGAAGGACTGGTCGGACCTGGTCGTCCCGGCGCCGCCGCTCTTCATCCAGGAGAAGGTCCACCCGAAGGTGCTGATCGACGACCTGATGCGCCGCAGCTCCGAAGCCGCGTCAGAGCGGTCCGGTTTCCAGGTGGATCTCTTCGCCGACTTCAACGGCCTGCCCTCGCAAGAGGCGAAGACCGAGTTCTACCAGCACGACGCCAACTGGTCGAACCGGATGATCCTCGGCGACAGCCTCCAGGTGATGGCCTCGCTCGCCGAGCGCGAGGGCCTGCGCGGCAAGGTGCAGTGCATCTACCTCGACCCGCCGTACGGGATCAAGTTCAACTCGAACTTCCAGTGGTCGACGACCAGCCGCGACGTCAAGGACGGCAACGCCGAGCACATCACCCGCGAGCCCGAGCAGGTCAAAGCCTTCCGCGACACCTGGCGCGACGGCATCCATAGCTACCTCACCTACCTCCGCGACCGCCTCACCGTCGCCCGCGACCTCCTCACCGACTCCGGCTCGATCTTCGTGCAGATCGGGGACGAGAACGTGCATCGGGTGCGGGGAGTAATGGATGAGGTCTTTGGAGACGAGAACTTCATCGCGCAGATTTCGACGAAGACTTCAGGCGGGTCGACAGGCGTCTATCTTCCGGGTGTTGTTGACTATGTCCTCTGGTACGCGCGAAACCACGAGGAGACGAAGTACCGAGCTCTTTTCGGTTCCAAGGAGCTTGGCGAGGACGGCGCTGAGAAGTACTCGCGGGTCCGCTTGCCCGATCTTCAGCGAAGAAGCCTAACTCCGACCGAACGCTGTCTGGAGGAGGAGCTGACAAGCGGTTCACGGGTCTACCGGCAGGACAACCTAACCAGCCAGAGTGTGGGCCGAGACAAGGGTGAAGGGGCTGCCTCATGGTTCCCGGTCACCATTGACGGGACGACGATCCGACCCTCGATCAAGGTGCGATGGAAGACCAACGAGTTCGGAATGGAACGGCTGCTGCGTGCTGACCGCATTGAGCTGACCACCAACAGTCTCTCTTACGTCCGCTACCTCGACGACTTCAGCGCAACCGCCATTGGGAATGCCTGGGTGGACATCGGAGGCATTCAGAGTCGCGCAGATCCGAAGGTCTACGTCGTGCAGACGCCTACGCCCTTGATTCAAAGGTGTCTTCTGATGACGAGCGATCCGGGCGATCTTGTACTCGACCCCACCTGCGGCTCTGGCACCACTGCGTTCATAGCGGAGCAATGGGGACGCCGCTGGATCACGGTCGACACCTCGAGAGTGGCCCTGGCATTGGCGCGGGCTCGCATCATGGGGGCGCGGTATCCGTTCTACCTACTCGCCGACAGCAAGGACGGCCAGCGAAGGGAGGCCGAGATCACCCGCTGCGAGCCGTCGACAGCTCCGACGCGCGGAGACGTCCGACACGGCTTCGTCTACGAGCGCGTGCCCCACGTCACCCTCAAGTCGATCGCCAACAACGCCGAGATCGACGTCATCTGGGAGAAGTACCTCCCTACCCAGACGTCTTTGCTTTCGTCTCTGAACGAAGCCCTCGGCAAGAAGTGGGAAGAGTGGGAGATCCCACGCGAAGCCGACCCGAAGTGGCCGGCCAAGGCGAAGGAGCTCCACACGCAGTGGTGGGAGCAGCGCATCGCCCGCCAGCGCGAGATCGACGCCTCGATCGCTGCCAAGGCCGAATACGAGTTCCTCTTCGACAAGCCCTACGAAGACGGCAAGAAGGTCCGCGTCGCCGGGCCGTTCACCGTCGAGAGCCTCTCGCCCCACCGCACGCTCGGCGTCGACGAGAACGACGAGCTGATCGACGTCGCCGAGAAGAAGCTCGGGTACGGCAACAAGCAGGACTTCCCGTCGCTGATCCTCGAGAACCTGAAGACCGCCGGCGTGCAGCAAGCGCACAAGGAAGACAAGATCGTCTTCCTGTCCCTCACGCCCTGGCCCGGCAAGTACATCTGCGGCGAAGGCAAGTACCTCGAGGGCAAGACCCAGCGCCGCGCCGGCATCTTCATCGGCCCCGAGTTCGGCACCGTCAACCGCCCCGACTTGGTGGCCGCCGCCAAGGAGTGCGGCGACGCCGACTTCGACGTCCTCATCGCCTGCGCCTTCAACTACGACGTCCACTCGAGCGAGCTCGCCCGGCTCGGCCCCATCCCCATCCTCAAGGCCCGCATGAACGCCGACCTGCACATGGCCGAGGACCTGAAGAACACCGGCAAGGGCAACCTCTTCGTCATTTTCGGCGAGCCCGACATCGAGCTCCTGCCCGCCGAAGGCAACCAGATCCAGGTCAAAGTCAAAGGCGTCGACGTCTTCCACCCCCAGACCGGCGAGATCCGCAGCGACGGCCCCGAAGGCATCGCCTGCTGGTTCATCGACACCGACTACAACGAAGAGTCCTTCTTCGTCCGCCACGCCTACTTCCTCGGCGCCAACGACCCCTACAAGGCGCTGAAGACCACCCTCAAAGCCGAGATCGACGAAGAGGCGTGGTCGACGCTCCACAGCGACACCTCGCGGCCGTTCGCGAAGCCGCAGTCGGGGAGGATTGCGGTGAAGGTGATCAATCACCTTGGGGATGAGGTGATGAAGGTGTTTCGGGTGTGATGGCGGCGCTGGAGGTGACCTGAATGTGGGTTGTAGGAAGGTCTCTCGCTGACGAAGCGAGCACAGCGGGAGATGCGCAGCGCCAGGACCTGTTCGGGCGAAGCGCTCTGAACCGCTACTACTATGCCGCCTTCTTGGAGGTCCGGAGCCTGCTGCGTGCTGTGAATTCACGGTGGTCGGTGATGGGTCACGCCGACATGCCTGATCTGCTGACGGGGAAGTTCTTCGCCGTGTTCGCAAACCAGCTCGCGGCACAGGTTCGAGGGAACCAACTTGCGCCAGGCGACGCCTCGAAGACCCGGAGACAGGTACGCCAGGCGCTACAGGCATTGGCGGACCTCTTGCGGCAAGCGCGAGAAACGAGGCGAATCGCCGACTACGAGCCGGAGATCCGGATGGAGCTGCGTGGCGGTCAGCTGCGGCTCCGTGAGACCTCACTCGCCGCTGCGCGAGAATGGGAGAGGAGGGTGCAGTTTCTCGTGGGGACTGTGCGACGGGAGTATCGGCATGCAGCCATCATCAGCTAGCTTGAGAGCTCTGCGGGAGGCACTCGCGGTCGTTGGCCCAGTCGCGGAATCTGTTGAGCTTCGCCAAGTTGACGAAGACGGAACGCGGCTCGTCGCTTTGGTGCCTCAAGACCTCGTCGGGAGGCGCGCGTCAAGGCGCCGCATTTCTCATAGTCGCATGGAGAAGATCTCGGCGGAGGTTCGGCGGCGTACGGGAGCCCAAGTCGACTGGATAGTAGTCGGGAGAGGCGAACAAGATGAGACGAGGGTCGCGCTCGAGGCCACGCTGCGCCGCCGGTTTGGGGAGGAGATCGAGGCTGTGGCCCTGTCTGACTTGGACAGACCACCTGCCGTAGCATGGATCGAAGTTCGGCCGGCTGGCGGGACTCAGCGCCGAAGTGGGCTCATTCGAGATGTGGCTTCGCAATGTCTGGGCCTTCTTGGTCTTGACGGCGTGGAAGTGGTCGTGGGGAACCCTCAAGACCTCCCCGCGAGCGCAGTGGTTCTACGAGCTGTGAAGAAGACGGCACCTGCTAGCGGACGTGAAGTGGGCGTCGCTCTGCAGGATCTGGGCTTCGAAATCTCCGAAAAGTGGCTCAGGAGCCGCCTGGACACCCTCAGGCGGAAGGGTCTAATCGTCCGCCACGCGAACGGCGACTACTCGCTCACCGACGAGGGCGGCCGGCTTGTTCCGCACGGGGACTTTCGAGCGAGTTCCGACATTGAGAGGGTCCTTGCGCTGGCGAGGCGCCGATGGTAGACACTAGTCTGAATGGCGGCGGCTTTGCGCGCGGGCGTGCATCACGCCCAGCCGTTGCGCAGGTCAGCCACAGAAGGGCGCCGGCTCCTCGCCGGTCGCTCCTTCGGATCGCTCGACGAGGAGCCGGCGATCTCAATGAAAGCCTCCGGGCTTTGCTAATCCCGTGAAGCCGCCGCCATTTTTCGTCTCCTTCCGTACTGCTGCTGACTACCGCGCCGCGTTGGGCGATGGAGTCGCCGAGCTGTATTGGCCAGACATAGGCCACCTTGGCGAGCGACGGCTCCCTCCAGTTGTCTCAGTGCGCGCGCTTGCGTGTCTCTTCGGTGTGAGCAGCAAGTTCGTCGGTGCATTGCGGAGAAACCCGGAGCGCTACTACAGGTCATTTGTCATCAGGACTGGAAGGAAGAAGAGGCAGATCCACTCGCCGAAGGTGGGCTTGAAGGTGTTTCAGAAGTGGTTTGGGACCCACCTGGCGGCGGCACTCGAGTTTGATCCGTGGGTCTTCGGATTCGTGCCTGGGCGCTCGGCCCCAATGGCTGCTCGCGTGCACGCGCGAGCGAGGTGGATCTACTCGGTCGATCTCGCCGACTTCTTTCCGAGTGTCTCCAGAACTCGGGTTGTGGGAGCGCTTCAAGGCTTGGGGTACCCGGGTCATGGAGCGGAGCTGGCAGCGAGCCTCTGCTGTTACGGAGAGGGGCTTGCACAGGGGTCACCAGCTAGCCCGGTCCTTTCGAACCTCGTATTCAGAGAGCAGGACCAGCAACTGCACGAGCTCGCCAGGGAGTTCGGCGCTCGGCTCACCCGCTACGCCGACGACATCGTCTTCTCCGGACAGGCAGCCGTGCCAGCTGGGTTGCCCGATCGCGTCAAGGCCGTCGTGACAGCCGGCGGTTGGGACCTCAACGACGCGAAGGAAGAGTTGGCGGAGAGTCCCATTCGGCTCAAGGTCCATGGGCTGGTTGTGCACGGCGACCGGCCTCGGTTGACAAAGGGGTATCGCAATCGGATCCGAGCCCTTAGGCACCTCTCGGCCGTCGGAAAAGTCAGGTCGGAGGACGCCGCACGAGTAGCGGGTCACTTGCGCTACGCGGACTCGATTGACCGTCTGTCGGAGGAAGAGTGAGCGAGTTCCTTATCGCCGACTCCTTTGCCGACAGTCTCGGGAGGCTTGGCGGCGATTCGCAAAAGGCGGCAAAGACCGCCGCGTTTGACCTTCAACTCAACCCCGCGCACCCCGGCTTCCAGTTCCACCGGCTCGACAAGGCGAAGGACAAGAGCCTCTGGTCGGTGCGCGTCAATGCGGACCTGAGAATAATCGTTCACCGAAGCGAGGGCAGACTGCTGCTCTGCTACGTAGGGCACCACGACGACGCCTACCGGTGGGCGGAGTCGAGGAAGATCGAGCGGCATCCGACGACCGGGGCGGCGCAGCTAGTCGAGCTGCGCGAGAGCGTGCGCGAGGTGGTGCGCGAAGTCGTCGTTCCCAGGCTCGTTGAGGCCCCCAGTGAACCGGCTGCGCAGGTGCCGAAGCTGCCGCTCTTCCGCGACGTGCCGCGCGACGAGCTGCTGGCCTACGGCGTTCCCGCAGAATGGGTCGGCGAAGTTACCGAGGCGACGGAAGAGAGCCTCCTTCAGCTTGCGGAGCACCTGCCGGGGGAAGCAGCCGAAGCGCTGCTGGATCTGGCGACCGGGGGGCGGCCGGTGCGGCCGGTGCAGGCGCCGGCGGGGGCGGATCCGTTCGCGCATCCCGACGCGCAGCGGCGCTTTCGCCTCATGGCGAACGTCGAAGAGCTCGAACGGGCGCTCGAGTACCCGTGGGAGAAGTGGATGGTCTTCCTCCACCCCACCCAGCGCGAGATCGTCGAGAAGAGCTACGGCGGGCCGGCGCGAGTGGCCGGGTCTGCCGGGACCGGCAAGACGATCGTGGCGCTCCACCGCGCCGTGCACCTGGCGCGGAGCCGCCCGGAGGCGCGTGTCCTTCTCGCCACCTTCTCCGAGCCGCTCGCTGGCGCCCTCCACCTGCGCCTGCGGCGGCTGATCGGCAAGGAGACGCGGCTCGCCGAGCGGCTCGAAGTGCAGTCGTTGGGCGCCGTCGCCCGGCGGCTCTACGAGGCGAACTTCGGGGCGCCGCACCTGGCGGGCGCCGAGGAGATCCGCCGGTTCCTGCGCGAGGCCGCCGGCCGGATCGAGGGGCACCGCTTCCGCCCCGAGTTCCTCTTCGCCGAGTGGACGGCAGTCGTCGACGCCTGGCAGATCGAGAGCTGGGAGCAGTACCGCGACGTCCAGCGGCTCGGGCGCAAGACCCGCCTCGCCGAGACCCAGCGCTCGGTGCTCTGGTCGATCTTCTCGCTCGTCCGCGACCGGCTCGAAGCCGGGGGGCTCTCGACCGAGCCGGGGCTCTTCCGCCGGCTCGAACGGCACTTGGCGAAGGCGAAGCGGCCGCCGTTCGACTTCGCGGTGATCGACGAAGCCCAGGACCTCGGCGTCGCCGAGCTGCGCTTCCTCGCGGCGCTCGGGGGAGACCGTCCGGATTCCCTCTTCTTCGCCGGCGACCTCGGGCAGCGGATCTTCCAGACGCCGTTCTCCTGGCGCTCCCTCGGCGTCGACGTGCGCGGGCGCTCGCAGACGTTGCGGATCAACTACCGGACCTCGCATCAGATCCGCCGTCAGGCCGATCGGCTGCTGCCCGCTGAGCTCGCCGACGTCGACGGCAACACCGAAGAGCGGCGGCGGACCCTCTCCGCCTTCAACGGCCCCGAGCCGGCGGTCGAGCGGTTCGGCTCGGCAGCCGCGGAATCGGCCGCCATCGCCGCGTGGTTGCGCGCCCGCATCGGCGAGGGGTACGCCCCGCAGGAGATCGGGATCTTCGTCCGCTCCGAAGCCGAGCTCGAGCGCGCCGGCGCGGCGGTCCGGGCAGCGGGCCTTCGCCCCCTCGAGCTCGACCGCCAGCACGGCGGCCAGGCCAGTGGAGCGGCAGGCGCCGTCGCCGTCGGCACCATGCACCTCGCCAAGGGCCTTGAGTACCGCGCGGTGATCGTCGCCGCCTGCGACGACGAGGTGCTGCCGCTCCAGTCGCGGATTGAGAGCGTCACCGACGAGGCGGACCTCGAGGACGTCTACGACACCGAGCGGCACCTGCTCTACGTCGCCTGCACGCGGGCGCGGGACCGGCTGCTGGTGACCGGGGTCGAGCCGGGGTCGGAGTTCCTTGAGGACCTGCGAACTGGACCGACAGCCTGAGGATCGGCGAGAGGCCGAGACCTGGAGGGTGGAGAGTGAACGAGGTCCCGGATCGAGAGGCGTTCAATCGCTCTCATCGCGCCTTTCTGCGGTGGGCCGAGGAGAAGAGCGGAGGCGAGACCTTCAGGAGCTTCGACCATCCGTACTTCGTGCGTGACGAGGTCGCCTACAAGCATCTGGCCTATGCCGACGGTGCGAAGGCCTTGCATCTCGATCGCTGGAAGGCCTGGCGTCGATCCCCCGGGAAGATCCTCGGGGCGGTGAAGGCTGCCTGCGAGCAACGCGTCAGCCGGAACCTGCTAGAGCAGCAGCGGCACGGACCAAAGAGCTGCTCTCACTCGCCCCTGTTCCTTGCGACTACAACCCAAGCCGTAGCCGGCCTCGAGGAGGCGCTCTTCGAGTATCTGCTCGGAGGCGACTCCTCGGCCGCGTCGTTCGGCCCACGGTTCGACGCTTTCGCGTCTTACCTGA
The DNA here is from genome assembly GCA_016699405.1 of Holophagales bacterium. NCBI lineage: Bacteria > Pseudomonadati > Acidobacteriota > Holophagae > Holophagales > Holophagales bacterium. The sequence goes on from CP064972.1 coordinate 2,236,474, forward strand.
AGGCGCACCGGCTGGGCTGCAAGTGGCCTTTCCTGGCTTACCTGGCCTTCTTGTTGGAGCCGCGGAGCTTCATGCCGGTTCGGCCGGAGCGCTTCGATGCCCTGCTCACGCATTACGGCCTGTCGACAAGGCTGGCCTCCAACATCTCCTGGAAGGCCTACGAGGAGCTCTTGCGCGTCACCGACTTCCTGCGCAACGAGCTTTCGATCTATGGAACGCCGAGCCTCATCGAGATCCAGTCCTACATGTGGGTGGTCGCGAACCTGGTCAATGCAGGCCTTGCGCCCGACGACGAGGGCACCGCGATCGACTTCGCAGCCACCCTGAAGGCGCGACAGTGCCGGGCCGACGAGCGGGAGAGGATCGGCCTAGCGGGAGAGCTGTTCGTGTTCGAGGAGCTCAGGCGGCGCCTACTGGCGGGGAATCGACCTGACCTTGCAGAAGCGACCAAGCTGGTGGCCGACGACTCGGCCGCACTCGGCTACGACATCCGCAGCTTCGACGACTTGGGGCGCGAGATTCACGTCGAGGTCAAGTCGACCACACGCGGGCGAGAGCAGGACTACGGGTTCTTCATCTCGGAGAATGAGATCCGGTGCGCCAAGAACGATCCTGCGTGGCGCCTCTTCAGGGTTTGGTCGGTCGACAAGAGCCCGACTCTCGAAGACCTTGGGAACCCGATCACCTCGGCGCCCGACGGCTGGCGCATCGAAGCGTCGACCTGGCATGTCAGCCCCGATTCCCATGTCGCTTGGCGGTCGTAGTCCCGCTCCTCGCCGGCAGCCGCCCCGAGATATAGCGATTTATTGCCGAAAACGGCTATAAATGGCTATAGGCGGCTAGAACTTGCTATAAACGAGGCCATGGACCCGATCCAGAATCCCTTCTCCCCCGGTGCCGGATCTCCCCCTCCCGAACTCGTCGGGCGGGATCCGGTCTTGGAACAGGCGAGGATACTCCTCGGCCGGGTGAAACTCCGGCGGCCCGAGAAGAGCCTGCTGCTCACGGGGCTGCGGGGGGTCGGAAAGACCGTTCTCCTCAACGAGATCAAGCGTCTGGCGGCTCAGCAGGAGTACCGCACAGTCTCCATCGAAGCCCTCGAAGAGAAGCCACTGGCCGAGCTCTTGGTGCCTTACCTCAAGAACCTCCTCTTCGAGCTGGACCGCGCCGCCGGGGCGGGCGGCAAGGTCAAGCGGGGCCTCGCCGTCCTGCGGAGCTTCATTGGCGCGATCCGAGTCACGGTCAGCGACGTGACCTTCGGGCTCGACATCGAACCGGAGGCGGGAGCCGCCGACAGCGGAGACCTCGAGATCGACCTTCCCAACCTCCTCGTGGCTATCGCAGAAGCGGCCGAGGACAAGAAGACCGGGGTGGCGCTCTTCATCGACGAGATCCAGTACTTCAGTCAGAAGGAGCTGGGAGCGCTGATCATGGCGCTCCACCGGATCCAGCAGGGCCAGCTTCCATTCGTCCTGTTCGGAGCGGGGCTGCCGATCCTGCCCGGACTCGCCGGCGAAGCGAAGTCATACGCTGAACGGCGCTTCAGCTTCCCAGACATCGGTGCACTGTCTCGAGAGGATGCTGCCAAGGCCATCAAGGAACCCGCGCTGGCCGCCGGGGTGGTCGTCGAGCCGGCTGCCTTGGAGGAGATCTTCAGGCTCACTCAGGGCTACCCGTACTTCCTGCAGGAGTGGGGCTACCAGTCCTGGAATCGGGCGCCCTCCTCGCCGATTACCCTGCAGATCGTTCATGACGCGACAGCCATCGTGCTTCCGCGCCTCGACGAGAACTTCTTCCGTGTCCGATTCGATCGGCTGACGCCCGGGGAGAAGACCTTCCTGCGGGCGATGGCGGAGCTCGGCGCCGGCCCCTACCGCACCGCGGAGATCGCCGACGCGTTGCGCGTGAAGCTGACGAGCCTCGGACCGGTGCGCGCCAATCTCATCCGGAAGGGCATGGTCTACAGCCCGGCCCATGGCGAAATGGCATTCACCGTCCCGCTGTTCGACGAGTTCATGCGCCGGGCCATCCCGGAATTCCAGCCAAGGTCTGCCTCGGCTTCCGAGAAGGGCTCGGCCTGAGCCGGTTGTCCCGAGCTGGGGAGTCTTCCGAGCCGGTGAAGTCCCCGTCTGAGCCAACGCTCCTTGCGGACGTTGGGTGCAATGCCCGGCGCGTCCTCTCCGGTCCGCAACCCCGGCACTGAAGCCGTCGTATCCTCGTTGCAGAGGGGAACATGACAGCGAATCCGGCGGTCGGCGGCGCACCGCGCGACGGGCGGGAGCTCGGCGCCGAGGAGAAGTGTGCGCTGCTGCTCGAGATCTCGCGGCGCAGCCGGGGGACGCTCGATCTGACCGAGACGCTCGACACGCTGCTCGGAGCGGTGGGGTCCGTGGTGGACTACGACGCGGCCGGGATCTTCGCGCTCGCCGAGGATCTCTACCCGGGGCGGGAGCGGCCGCCGGGGGTGATCGCCGGGGTGGCGCGCCGCGGCTTCGAGATCCGGCCCGTCGCCGACGACGCGATGCTCAGCTCCGGGCGGGGGATCGTCGGGCATGCCATCCGCACCGGTCAGAGCGTGCTCGTACCGGATGTCAGCCGGGATCCCCGCTACGTCGTCGGAAGGAACGAGACGCGCTCGGAGCTCGCGGTGCCGGTCGTCGTCGACGGCCGCACGATCGCCGCCCTCAACGTCGAGAGCGATCGCCTCGACGCCTTCGACGCGCGCGATGTCGGGCTGCTCGAGTTCTTCGCCGAGGCGGCGGCGATGGCGATCGAGAAGGCGATGCTCCACCGCCACCTGCTCGACCGCGAGCACCTCGAGACGCAGCTCCGCATCGCCCGCGACGTGCAGACCGGCCTGTTGCCGGCGGCAGCGCCGGTGCTGCCGGGCTACGACCTCGCCGGCGTCTGTCTGCCGAGCCTCGAGCTCGGCGGCGACTACTTCGACTTCCTGCCACTTCCCGACGGTCGGCTCGGCCTGGTGATCGCCGATGTCGCCGGCAAGGGCGTGCCGGCGGCTCTGGTCATGGCGACCTTCCGCGCGCTGCTGCGCTCGCGCCACGATCTGGGGACCAGGGTCGATGCCACGGTGACGGAGGTCGGCCGGCTGTTGCGCGAGTCGGCGGCGCCGCGCCAGTTCGTCACCTGCATCTACGCCCTGCTCGAACCGGCGAGCGGCCGGCTGACCTACGCGAGCTGCGGCCACCCGCTCGCGGTGCTCGAGCGCGCCGATGGCAGGCTCGAGGAGCTGCCGAACTGCGGACCGGCGCTCGGCGTCTTCGGCGACGCCGGGCATGTCGAGCGTGAGACGACGCTCGCTCCCGGCGACCGGTTGGTGCTCTTCACCGACGGGTTGCTCGAGGCGGCGAACCCGGCGGGCGAGGAGCTCGGCTCCGGCCGGCTGATGGCGGCGCTCGCCGGCTCGCGCGGCCTTTCGGCCGCGGCGCTGGTCGACGAGCTGGTAGCCCAGGTGCGCGCTTTCACCGCCTCGCCCCATCTCGCCGACGACCTGACGCTGCTCGTCCTGCGGCGTTCGGTCGCACAGGAGTAGGCTGCCCCCGGGGGTTGCGGGTTCGGCCGCGGCTTCGTGCGGTGACTCCGGGCAGCGTGCCGGGGCCGCGCTCTCTCCCGTCGACCGTTTCAGGCACCGGCTTCACACCCGTCCTCACGCTCGAGGTTCCGCCCCGTGATCGCAGACGTTCCGTCGCAAGAGGATCGAAGCGCCCCGTATCGGCAGTCGGTCGACGAGGTGGCGAAGGCGCTCGGTACCGACGCCCAGCGCGGCCTGAGCGACGCGGAGGCCGCGGCGCGTCTCCTGCGCTTCGGTCGCAACGAGCTGGCGACGGTGAAGCCCGTCGCCGCCTGGCGGCGGTTCGCCGCCCAGTTCCGGGACGTGCTGGTCCTGCTGCTGCTGGCGGCCACGGCGATCTCGGCGGTGCTTTGGGCGCTGGAGCGCGACACGACGCTGCCCTACGAGTCGTTCGCCATCCTCGCGGTGGTGCTGCTCAACGCCACCCTCGGCTTCGTGCTCGAGTCGCGGGCGGAGGCGGCGGTGGCGGCGCTCAAGGCGATGTCCGCGGCCGAGGCCACGGCGATCCGCGCTGGCGAGCGCCGCCGCGTGCCGGCCGCCGAGCTCGTCCCCGGCGACCTCGTGCTAATCGAGGAGGGCGACACCCTCGCCGCCGATGCGCGGCTCGTCGAGGTGACCGGGTTGCAGACCGGCGAAGCGGCGTTGACCGGCGAGAGCCAGCCGGTCGACAAGGAGACGGCGCCGATCGCCGCCGAGGCCGCCCTCGGCGACCGCGTCAACATGATCTGGAGCGGCACCGCCGTCACCTACGGGCACGGCAAGGCGCTGGTCACGGCGACCGGGATGCGGACCGAGATGGGGCGCATCGCCGTCCTGCTCGGCGAGACGCGCGCCACGTCGACGCCGCTGCAGCGCGAGCTCGACCGCCTCGGAAGACGACTCGGGCTCGCCGTGCTGGTGATCGCGGCGGTGATGATCGCCACCATCGTCGTCGTCGACCAGGTGCGCAGCGCCGCGGCGTTCCTCGACGCCCTGATCCTCGGCGTGGCGCTCGCCGTCGCCGCGGTGCCGGAGGGGCTGCCGGCGGTGGTCACCGCCGTGCTCGCCCTCGGCGTACAGCGCCTGGCGAAGCGCCGGGCGATCGTCCGCCATCTCGCTGCGGTCGAGACGCTGGGCTCGGCGAGCGTCATCGCCTCCGACAAGACCGGCACCTTGACCCGCAACGAGATGACCGTGCGGATGCTGGTCACCGCGAGCGGGCGCGTGGCGTTCGGCGGCTCCGGCTACGGACCCGAGGGGGACGTGACGCGCGAGGACGGCGGGCCGCTCGACGGGGCGTTGCGCCTGGAGCTCGAGCGTGCCTTGACCGCCGCCGATCGCGCCAACAACGCCGCGATCGTCGAGCGCGACGGCCGCTCGAGCGCGCAGGGCGATCCGACCGAGGCGGCGCTGCTCGCCGCCGCACGCAAGGCCGGGCTCGCCCCCTCGGCCCTCGCCGCGCGGCTGCCGCGCGTCGGGGAGGTGCCGTTCTCCTCCGAACGCAAGTTGATGAGCACCATCCACCGCGATGCCGAAAGCGACCGGCGCCTGGTCGTCTTCACCAAGGGCGCTCCCGGCGTGGTGCTCGAACGCTGCGCCGCCGAGCTCGTCGGTGCCGAGGTGCGGCCGCTCACGCCGGAGCGCCGGGCGGCGATCCTGCGGACCAACGACGCGCTCGCCGACGCGGCGCTGCGCACGCTCGGGATCGCGACCCGCTGGCTGACGGACGAGATGCTCCCGGCCGGCGGCCAGGTGAGCGAGCAGGCGGAGCGCGACCTCGTCTTCCTCGGGCTCGTCGGCATGATTGACCCGCCGCGCGCCGAGGCGAAGGAGGCGGTGGCGCGCGCCCGCGGGGCGGGGATCCGGCCGCTGATGATCACCGGCGATCATCCGCGGACGGCGGTGGTCATCGCCCGCGAGCTCGGCATCTCCGACGACGGTCGGGTGGTCACCGGTGCCGAGCTCGAACGGATGGACGACGAAGCGCTGAGACTGGCGGTCGACGCGACGGCGGTCTATGCCCGGGTCAACCCCGCGCACAAGCTGCGGCTCGTCCAGGCGCTGCAGCACGGCGGCGCGATCGTCGCGATGACCGGCGACGGGGTCAACGACGCTCCGGCGCTGAAGATGGCCGATATCGGCGTGGCGATGGGGATCACCGGCACTGACGTCTCGAAGGAGGCGGCCGACCTGGTGCTCGCCGACGACAACTTCGCCACGCTGGTCGCCGCCGTGGAGGAGGGGCGGGCGGTCTTCGCCAACATCCGCCGGTTCCTGCGCTTCCTGCTCTCGTCGAACATCGGCGAGGTGCTGACGATGTTCTTCGGCGTGCTGCTGGCTCACCGTCTCGGTCTGCCTGCCAAGGAGGGCGCCGTCGTCCTGCCGCTCCTGGCGACGCAACTGCTGTGGATCAACCTGGTGACCGACGGCGCGCCGGCCTTGGCGCTCGGTGTGGATCCGCCGGACGAGGACCTGATGATCCGGTCGGCGCGCCCCGCCGGCGAGAGGACGATCACCCCACGGATGTGGCGCGGCATCGGCCTCGTCGGCCTCGCGATGGCGGCCGGCACGCTCTTCGTGCTCGACGCCGCGCTGCCCGGCGGGATGGTGGAGGGGAACGGCGACCTGCCGTTCGCGCAGACGATGGCCTTCACCACCCTCATGCTCTTCCAGCTCTTCAACGTCCTCAATGCGCGCTCGGACGAGCGGAGCGCCTTCTCGCGTCTCTTCACCAACCGCTGGCTCTGGGCCTCGCTCGTCCTGTCCCTCGCCCTGCAGGGGATCGTGCTCGAGGTCCCCGCCCTGCAGCGCGCCTTCGGGACGGTCTCGCTCGGGGTCGGAGACTGGCTGCGCTGTCTCGCCGTGGCGAGCAGCGTCCTCTGGTTGCGCGAGGCGCAGAAGGTGGTTCTGCGGCTCGCCGACCGCCGGAGGGCGAGCGCCTCCGGGCGTCCGACCTGAGCGGGTGTGGGCCGCGCCGGCCGGAGCCCCTTGCCGCACTGCGGTGCTAGAGTCCCTCTTCGCAGTTCCTTATGGAGGAGAGCCCATGGAAACCACGTCGTTCAGGCGTTCGTTCGGAGGGATGACACTCGCCCTGGCGGTGGCCGTCGGCGGTGCAGCCTGGGGGCAGACCCCTGCCGCCCCGGCGACGCCGACCCCGCCGCCGGCCGAAGCGAAGGCGGACTCGCCCGAGCAGATGCCGGTGGTCCTCGACGAGATCGTCGTCACCGCGCAGAAGCGCGAGGAGAACATCCAGGAGGTGCCGCTGTCGATCACCACGCTCGACAGCGAGCAGATGCAACTGCTTTCGGCCGGCGGCGGCGACGTCAAGGTGCTGTCGGGCCGCGTTCCCAGCCTGCTGCTCGAGTCGTCGTTCGGTCGCGCCTTCCCGCGCTTCTACATCCGCGGCCTGGGCAACACCGACTTCGACCTCAACGCCTCGCAGCCGGTCTCGATGATCGTCGACGAGGTGGTGCTCGAAAACCCGGTGGTCAAGGGGATGCCGCTTTTCGACATCGACCACACCGAGGTCCTGCGCGGACCGCAGGGGACGCTCTTCGGCCGCAACACGCCGGCCGGCGTCGTCAAGTTCGACACCGTCAAGCCGAGCCAGGAGCGTGAGGGCTTCCTGCGCGCCTCCTACGGCAGCTACGACAACGTCGACGTCCAGGCGGCCTATGGCGGCGCCCTCACGCCGACGCTCTCGGCGCGCCTCTCGGTGCTCTACCAGTCGCAGTCCGACTGGGTCGACAACGGCTTCACCGGCAAGAAGGACGCCCTCGGCGGCTTCGACACCCAGGCGCTGCGCCTGCAGTTCCTGTGGCAGCCGAACGACCGCTTCGACGCCCTGCTCAACCTGCACGGTTGGTCGCTCGACGGTACGGCCCGCATCTTCCGCGCCAACATCCTCAAGGCGGGAAGCAACGACCTCGCGGACGGCTTCCGCCAGGACAAGGTCTACCAGGACGGCCGCAACGAGCAGACGATCGACTCGATGGGCGGTGCGCTCAAGCTCAACTACGACCTCGGCTTCGCCAAGCTGACCTCGGTGACCGGCTACGAGACGATCAGCGACATGTACAGTCGCGGCGACATCGACGGCGGCTACGGCGCCGTCTTCGCCCCGCCGTCGGGCCCCGGGCTGATCCCGTTCCCCTCCGAGAGCGCCGACGGCATTCCGAGCCTCGATCAGGTCACCGAGGAGCTGCGGCTGGCGAGCGACACCGGCGGCGTCTTCGACTGGCTGTTCGGTGCCTTCTACTTCAACGAGAAGCTCGACGTCGACAGCTTCAGCTACGACACGCTCGCCGGCGGCGTGCAGAACGGCTACGCCAAGCAGCACCAGGAGTCCGACTCCTGGGCGCTCTTCGGCTCGTTCGACTTCCGCCCCACCGACCGCTGGAGCTTCAAGGCCGGTCTGCGCTACACGACCGACAAGAAGGACTTCACCGCCGAGCGCCCGCAGCCGCTCTTCCAGCCGCCGCTGGTGCGCCCGATCCACGTCGAGACCGACGCCGACCTGCTGACCTGGGATCTGTCCGGCAGCTACAAGGCAAGCGACACGCTCAACTTCTACGGTCGTGTCGGCACGGGATTCCGCGCCCCGTCGATCCAGGGGCGCATCATGTTCTGCGCCGACTTCGAAGGCGGCGTCAACCCGGCGACCAACTGCGTTTCGATCGCCAACGAAGAGAAGATCTTCTCCACCGAGCTCGGCCTGAAGAGCGAGCTGCTCGACCGCAAGCTGCGGCTGAACCTCGCCATCTACGACTACAAGGTCGACGGCCAGCAGCTCGTCGCGGTGGGCGGGCGCTACAACACCGCGACGCTGCTCAACGCCGACCAGACCGACGGCTACGGGTTCGAGGCCAACCTCGACTTCGCGCCGAGCCCGATGTGGCTGATCACCCTCGGCACGAGCTACAACAAGACGAAGATCGACGACCCCAGCCTGCTCGTCGCGCCGTGCGGCGGCGGCTGCACGGTGACCGACCCGATCGTCGGCGGTCTGGCGCGCATCGACGGCAATGCGCTGCCGCACGCGCCGGAGTGGATCTTCGACGGCATCATCGACTTCCGCAAGCCGGTCGGCTCGGGCCTGCTGAGCGCCAGCGTCGACTGGGCGTACCACAGCGAGAAGAACTTCTTCCTCTACGAGTCGAAGGAGTTCAAGGCCGACTCGTTCGAGCTCGGAGCGCGCGTCGGCTACACCTTCGCCGAGGCCCGCTACGAAGTGGCGCTCTTCGCGCGCAACCTCACCGACGAAGTCGTCGTGCAGAACGGCATCGACTTCAACAACCTGACCGGAATGACCAACGACCCGCGTCTCGTCGGGCTCGAATTCGTCGTCCACTTCTGAGTCGCACCGCCGGGCGGCCGACGGTCGCCCGATGCGCTGCGCTCTCGGCAGATTCCTCGCGGCCCCGGTTCGTCCGGGGCCGTTTGCTTTTTCCTGCCGAGTGACGCTCGCGCCTCAACCCGAGCGGACACGCTGCGACGCCAGCCGTTCGAGGCAGCGCTGCGCCATCTTGCGGATGCTCGTCGGCCGACAGCCGAGTCGTCGTGCGATCTCGGAGGGGTCGAGCTCGAGCTGGTAGCGCAGGCGCAACAGCGTGCGGCAGGGCTCCGGCATCCGCTCGAGGAGCAGCTCGAGATCGTGCTCGCGCTCGCGCTGGGCCGGGTCCGCGGTGCGTTCATCGGCGAACTGCTCGAGCTGCGACGAGTCGACGGCCACCGTGCGCTCGCGTCGCCGGCTGCGCAGGTGGTGACGGCAGAGATTGCCGAGCACGACGGGCAGCCACAGCTCGGGGTTGCGCACCTCGTCGCCCTTCTTGATCAGCAGGAGAAAGGCGTCCTGCAGGAGATCCTCGGCGTCCTCCGGCGGGATCCGGAACCTCGTCAACACCTTCAGACACGACAGGCGCGATCGGGAGATCGTCTCCTCGATCGGGCTCGGGGCGTCGATCACACGAAGAGGAAGCGAGCTCATGGTGCCCCGCAGGCGGAGAAGCCGAGTGGGACTCGAATTGAGGTGTTGACCCTCGGGAATCGTAGCGGATGCAGCACGTCATGTCACGGCACGAGGGTCGACGGGATCTATATCTGGGAAGCGACACCTCAGGAGCATCGTGACCTCGACCGATCGCGAGGCCTTGGAGGGATCGTCGACTCAGGCGGGGGAACCGGATCGATCAAGGAGGGAAGGCACGATGAGCCAGGACGAAACCTTCGGACTGAGCGTCGCGACGCGCGAGATCGTCGCGACGATCGTCGAACGGCGGCCGAGACCGCGGTCACAAACCGGATCGACCGCGGTGTTGTTCTACGACAGCGCGGCGCTCGACTTCGGCTTTGCCTGGGAGGCGGCCGACCAGGCCAACCGCTGGCTCTTCCCGATCCAGAGCGAAGGACCGACCTTCGTCTATTACGTCTGCCTTCGCCTCCAGCAGCTGGGATACCAGATCGGCCAGGTGCTCTTCGCCACCGCGGGCCAGGGCGCTCTCTTCTACGCCACGCTGGCGAGCGCCCTTCCCAACTCCGCCGGCGTCGTCGGCCTGCTGCCGGGCGACACCCAGGTCCACGATTTCGGCGGCACGCTCTCGTCTTTCGCTCCCGGTGCCACCGTCACGCTGATCTGCAGCTCGACGGCGGCCGACAACACCTTCGAGGGCACCGTCTACAAGGGGACGGACCTCGTCGGGCCGCTCGCGGCCTACATGAACGGCAAGGTGGTGGCGACGGATCAGGCGGTGGTCTGGAATACCAACGGCACGGCCTCGACCCCCGGCAACATCTGGCTCGGCGATCCGCAGAGCGGCAGCGCGTCGATCCTCTGTCCCGCCCCAGGCGGCGGCACGTCCCAGAACTTCCCCCTCACGACCAGCCCGATCTGCGGCTGAAGGAGAACCCATGCCCCGTGCCATCGCCAAGATCGCGACGTTGATCGACATCTCCGGCAGCATGGAGCAGTACGGTTATCTGACGCCGGCCAAGGCCGACGCGGACACCTTCGTCAACATGTTCCAGCCGGGCGACCGGTTTGCCGTCATCTCGTTCAGCAACAACGCTTACCGAACCTATCCGACCACCGCGAATCTCGAGGTCTTCAATCCGCCGACGGCGGCCGCCGCCTCCGCAGCGATTCAGGCGTTGCGGTCGATCAACATGACGAACATCGGCGAGGCCATCGCCTTCGGCAACAACCTCCTGGTTCCGGAGAGCGAGCCGCGCGGTCAAGTGCTTCTTTCCGACGGCATCTGGAACCAGGGGCCCGATCCGCTGAGCGTGCTGAACAAGAGCATCCGCATCTACACGATCGCCCTCGGCAACAACGGTCAGCTCGACCTGCTGCGCAAGATCTCGCAAGAGACGGGCGGGTTCTACTCGTTCACGCCCGATGCCATCGGCCTCGCCAGTATCTACTTCGACATCCTCGAGTACGCCCGTGTCGGCCAGGTCGTCTACAACACGCTGCGCAAGGGGATGACCAACCAGCAGCACTTCAACGCCGTGGTCAAGCTCTCGGCGGGGTTGGACAGTGCCTCGATCTCGGTCAATTGGGCCGATCCGACGGTGACCTTCGCCTCGGGGACGCCGGGCAACAACCAGATCGGGGTCACCGTCCGCGATCCGGACTTCAAGATCGTCCCGATCCAGCCCACCTACCGCAACTACGGTTTCGTCGTCTATACGCTGCTCAATCCCAAGCCCGGGAACTGGTACTTCGACACCGTCTTCGTCGGCAACAAGACGGTGAACGTGACGGCCGGCGCGATCGATCCGGACCAGCTGGCGGTGCTGTCACTCGAAGGCCCCCGGGGCATCGTGCCGGCGGGCGAGAGCTTCAAGGTCCGGACGAGACTCTCCTTCGAGGGCAATCCGGTGGGCGGCGGCGGCCTCGGGGCAAGCGCCGAAGTGCCGTCCGTGTCGATGCGGGAGGCACTGGCCCGCCACGCGAGCGAACTCGCCGCGATGCGCGACCTCCCCGACGGCCCCTGCACTCCGGAGAGCAAGCTGACGCGCCTGCGCGAGCAGCGGATGCCCGGCGTCGACCTGCTGCCGCGCCACGTCGTCCGGCCGACCGTGCGCGAGACCGCGGCGGGAGAGCACGAGCTCACGTTCCAGACCGACAAGCCGGGTGAGTACGTCGTCCGCGTCGAGGCCGTGGCACCCCATCCGCGCGGAGGCGAGTTGATGCGCACCCGCCACCTCACCATCTCCGTCGGTTGACCTGCGCCGCGAAGGAACCTCGAGATGAAGAAGACCGCCACTTCGGGACCGGACCGCCAGACCCAGCAGCAGAAGATCGTGCTGATCGTCGACCGCACCGAGCTGATGCCCTTGGCCGAGGCCCAGCCGGCGCTCGGGGCCTTCCTCAACCTGCTTCAACTCGGTGACCAGTTCGCCGTGCTCGGCTACCGCGGATTGGTGTCGCGCATCTTTCCCAAGCTCGGCCTCGCGACCTATGACGAACGGCAGGTGCTCGACGACGCCACGAATGCCCTGATCGCCACGAGCGCGGGAGGCACCGCCTCGAATCTGCGCGCAGCGCTGCGCGCCGGTGCACGGTTGTTGGCCAAGAAGCCCACGCCGAAGTCGATGGTCCTGGTCGCCGCCAGCCCGTGGAATCGCGGCGGCGACCCACTCGAGGATCTTCCCGACGTGCCGGTCGAGACGATCGCGCTGGGAGACCACGGACAACAGGAGACCCTGCGCGCCATCGCCGCCGGGACCGGCGGGGAGTACAACTTCGCCGTCGACCCGGCCGCGTTGCTCAACATCCTCCTCGATCTCGTCGAGTCGATGGGGATCGCCCAGATCCTCGGCGTCGGTTCGCGCACGGTCGGCAACCACCAGTCGTACTCGCTCGTCGGCCGAGTGAGCGCCGGCACCCCGATGGCGACGTTCCTGGTCTTCTGGGGGGATCCAGCGATCACCTATGGGTCAGGCAGCGGCCCTCGCTGGGTGACGGCCGACCTGCTCGATCCCGACGGCAAGCCGGTGACGAGATCACCCGATTGGGCGAGCGACGGCTTCGCCGTGTTCTCCATTCCCGATCCTGCGGCGGGTAGCTGGACCCTCGGCGCGACCTTCGTCGGACCGGGCAACTGTCGATTCACCAACGCCGTGCTCGCCTGACCTGCCGCTCACCCGCCCCGGGGGACCCAGCCATGACACTGCGCCTGCTTCGGTCGTTGTCCCTCCTCTGCCTGACGATCTCCCTGCTCGGTGCCCGCTCGCCGGCGGCCGATGCGACGAGGGCACACGCCGCCCCGGTGCCTGCGGAGCCCGTGGGCACCATCGACGGCGTCTTCAGCGTCGACGGCAACGGTGCAGCCACCTACCAGATCGACCTCGAGCTGCCGCCGGGGACGGCCGGGCTGACCCCCGAATTGGCGTTGACCTACAACAGCCAGCGCGACAACGGCACGATCGGCATGGGCTGGGCGTTGAACGGCATCGAGAGCATCGCCCGCTGCAACGCCAACCAGGTGCCGAACGGCTACACCTCGGCGGTCAGCTTCAGCTATCGCGATCGCTTCTGTCTGGCCGGCACGCCGCTGCTTGCGGTGTCCGGCGAGTACGGCTTCGACGGCACGGAATACCGCATGATGCGAGACACCTGGACGCGCGTCGTCTCGCACGGCAGCTGCGGTCAGGGGCCCTGCTGGTTCTCGGCCCAGAACAAGGACGGCGCCGAGCTTCGCTTCGGATTCACGACCGGGACGACCGGGTCGCGGATTCTGGCGACCGGGCGCAGCGACGGCGCGGTGCGGGTCTGGAGTCAGGATCGCTACACCGACCTCAACGGCAACGCTGCGGCCATCACCTACGCGAACAACCCGCTGTTCGGCGAGTACTACCCGACGCGGATCGACTACAGCGGCAACGAGAGAACCGGTCTGGTCCCGCAGCGTGCCGTCGTGTTCGGCTACGAATCGCGCAGCGACCGCATCACCGGCTACAGCGGTGGCAGCCCGTGGCAGATCCTGGTCCGTCTGGCGAGCGTCGAGACCTACGTCGACTCCGTCCTCGTCAAGCACTACGCGCTGGGCTACGACACCAGCGCGGTGACGCAACGGAGTCGGCTCTCGTCGCTCCTCGACTGCACGACCGCGACACCGACGACGGCGACCTGTCTGCCGGCCACCGTCTTCGAGCAATCGAGCCCGGCCAACGGGTTCTCCTCGGGCTCTTCGACCAACACCGGCCAGAGCACCTCGGCGCTGCTCGGCCTCCTGCCGATGGATGTCAACGGCGACGGCAAGACCGACTTCGTCAGTGCCGCCAAGAGCTCGGCGAAGCTCGCGTTGACGACCTATCTCTCGACCGGCCGCAGTCTCGGCGCGGGGTCGACGCAGAACACCGGCACCGATGCGGGGAATCTCGGACTGCTCGCCATGGACGTCAACGGTGACCGCCAGGGCGACGTCGTCATGCCGGTCGACCAGGGCGGCGCATTGAGTCTCTACGCCTATCTGTCGAACGGCACCGGCTTCGGGACGAGTGTCCAGACCGCGACAGGTCGCTCGGCGAAAGCGCTGGCCTACCTCCCGCTCGACGTCGATGCTGACGGACGAGAGGATGTGGTCCAGTTGATCGAGCAGTCGGGCAAGGTCGGCTTCGTCGTCTTCGCCTCGACGGGCACGGGGACGTTCAGCCCGGCGGTCACCAGCAGCACGACCTTCTCGACAGAGAACCTCGGGTTCTTCCCGCTCGACGTCAACGGCGACGGACGGGTGGACGTGGTCCAGGGCCAGCGCTCCGGCGGTTCGGTGCAGTTCGTCTACTACCTGTCGGACGGCCGTGCCTTCGAGGGCGGTGTGTCGGTCGCCACCGGGCGAAACCCGACCAAGCTCGAGATCGAGCCGGCGGACGTCAACGGGGACAGCCTGGGCGATCTGCTGCTGATCTCCCTCGACGGCTCGAGCGTCGAGGTCGCACCGTATCTGTCGACCGGGACGACCTTCAGGAACGTCCGTCCGACGACCCTGGCGGGCGGCGACGACAACCTCGGCGTGTGGAGCGCGACGCTCAACGGCGACGACCGCGCCGATCTCGTGCAGCTCTGGAAGGTGGGCGGCAAGGTGCGCTTCCTGCCGTACTACGGCAACGGCGAGAGCTTCACCGCCGGTCCTGCCTTCGACAGCTCCCTGGCGACGGAGTCGTTGGGCCTCAAGCTCCTCGACCTCGACGGCGACGGCAAGCAGGACGCCCTCGACCCGCAGGACGCGAGCGGGCGGCTGAAGCTCTCTCTGGTGCTCAACACGGTCGGTCAGCCCGATCTGCTGACTCGCGTCGTCAACGGACTCGGTGGAGAGGTCCTGGTGACGCATCGGCCGATGACCGATGCGTCGATCTACTCCAAGGGCCGGAACGCGGCCTATCCGGTCGTCGATCTCCAGACGTCGATGCCGCTCGTCTCGGCGTATACCAACACCGACGGTCGAGGAGGGCGGTACTCCTTCTCCTACCACTACGACCAGGGCCGCGTCGGCTACACCGGGATCGGTTGGCTGGGATTCCGTGCCGTCAAGATGACGCAGGACTCGAATGCCCGATTCTCCGAGGTGCTCTACGGACAGGACTGGCCCGGGAACGGTCTCGTGGCCCGCAACGGCATCTACAACCAGAACGGCGTCGCCCTCGGCACCACCGATCTCACCTATCGGGACGTCGCCACGAACGCCTTGCAGGCCAAGGGCATCCACCAGTTCGTGCGGGCCGGGGAGAAGTACTCGGCCTACGCCGACAGCCATGGTGGCGCGCGGCTCTACACGCTCGAGAAGGTCTACGAGTACGACGCCTTCGGCAACGTCAGCCTGATCTCGGACCTCGGCCAACCCGGCGTCACGACGACCAGTCGATTCAACTGCTTCCGCTACGACAACGACGTCGCCGCGTGGCGGCTCGGCTACGTGACCCAGGAGCTTCTGGCCAAGACGGAGAGTCGCTGCCGCTCCTTCCTCGCCAGCCCGAACCCCACCTGGGATCCGGCCTCCGACGCCAGTTGGTCGAAGAAGAGCTACGACGAGCGCCGCAACGTCACCTCGTCGGCGACCTGGGACGACTCGAACGACGTCTGGGTGACGTCGACCTCGACCTACGACGATTACGGCAACGTGCTGACGACGACCGATCCGGCGGGGAAGACCACGACCTACGAGTTCGACGCGACCTACCACACGTTTCTCGCCCGCATGACCTCGCCGCCGAACGAGGCCGGGGTGTCCTTGGTCGACACCTTCGAGTACGAGCCCGCGTTCGGCCATCAGATCCAGAACGTCGACCCGAACGGCAATCTGTTTTCGTGGAAGGTCGACACCCTCGGACGGGTGGTCGACGAGCTCGGACCGGAGCCGGGCGGGTCACCGACCCAGCCGGTGCGGTTGCGCCACACCTCCTTCGGCCGCGATGCGCTCGGCGCCTACACGACGGTCTCGTCGAAGCCGAGCTGGAACGCGAGCGACGACGTCGCCACCTGGTTCTGGGAGAAGACCTACACCGACGGCCTGGAGCGCGAATGGCGGACCGAGACGCGCGGCGACGACGCCGCAAACTCGCGCGTCGAGGAGATCCGCTTCAACGCCGAGGGGCAGGTCAGTCACACGTCGCTGCCGTACTTCGCCAGCGAGGCGCCGAGCTTCATCGTCACGGCCTATGACGTCTACAACCGCCCGGTGACCATCACCCAACCGGACGGGACCGTGCAGAAGATCGACTTCAGTCAGCTCGGCGCCCTCAAGGTCTACACCACGGACGCCTTCGGCACCGCCGACGCGCGCACCGAGATCGACCAGTTCGACGCCTTCGGTCAGCTCACCAGTCAGACCTTCCCGAACGGCGAGATGTACCGCTACCAGTACAACACCCTGGGCGAGCTGGTGCAGATCGACACGCTGCCCGATCGTCGTCAGGTGGTGTTTACCTACGACTCGCTCGGTCGGTTGCGGTCGACCCGCAGCGTCGACACGGGGACGACCAGCTACCACTGGAACGGCGTCAACCAGATGACCGGATCGACCGACGCCGACGGCAACACCGTCGCCTACGCCTACGACGATCTCGGTCGCGCGACGACGGTGACCGGCACCACGACGGCGGGCACCAACGTGCTGCGCCTGACTTATGACGGTGCGACAGCGAACGGCCGGGGCAACGTCACCCGCGCCGAGCTCTCCCATCCCGTCCTCGGCGGGTATTCGTACGAGATCGGCTACGACCCGTACAAGCAGACGCGTGCCGTGGCGGTCGCGCTCGGGGGACGAAGCTGGTCCTACGGCATGGACTACACGCCTCTGGGGCAGGTGGTGGGCGAGGTCTACCCGGACGGCGCGAAGCTTTCGGTGAGCTACCGGCCCGACGCTTCCCCCTCGACCCTCGACCTCGCGGTCGGCGGCGCGCCGGCAGAGACCTACGTCACCTACGGTGGGTACGACGCGAATGGCGTGCCGCTTCGCACGACGTACAAGAACGGTGTCGAGACGACCCGCACCTTCTACCCGAATGCCGTCGCCACCGGCAAGCTCGAGTCCATCACCGCCAAGCGCGGATCGGCCACGCTCTTCGCCAATCGGTACACCTGGAATCGACTCGACTTCGTGACCCAGGTCGAGGACCTGGCACGGAGCCGGGGCAACGAGACCTACACCTACGATGCCGCCAAGCTGGGCTTTCTCACCACGGCGCAGGGTCCCTACGGCAGCGAGTCCTACGGCTACGACAAGGTCGGCAATCGGACGAACCACAACGGCGTCGCCTACAGTTACCCGACCGGCAGCGACCGACTCTCCTCCTACGGGCCGGGAACCGCCCTCACCTGGAACCAGAACGGGACGCTGAAGTCGCTGACCAATCCGACGGGCGCCTTCACCTTCACCTACAACGCCGGTGGCCAGGTCGTCGGCATCACCAAGGACGGGGCGGGGGCGCCGGGAGTGGTGGCCTACGACTTCGCCGGCAATCGGATCTTCTACCGTCCGATCGGCTCGACCGAGCAGTTCTTCGCCGTGTCTTCGGACTTCGAGGTCGCCGACTACGGTGGCGGCAAGGTGATCGCCACGAAGTACATCGACGGCCAGTTCGGCCGCGCGGTCGCCATCACGACGCCGTCGACCGCGGCGCCCGCCGAGCATCGTCACGCCATGGCGGCCCGCCTCTACGAAGGTGGGCACGGATGGCGGGCGGCGGTGCTCGCTTCGGGCCACGGCATCCTCGCGCGGTTGTCGTCACCCCAGGTCGTGGCGGCGTCGAAGGTCGGACTCCTGTGGCTTCTCACCGGCATCGCCGTGGCGGCATCCATCGCGGTCGTGCGTCGGCGAAGCGACCGCGACGCCACCCTCTGCGTCCGACGACAGCCGGCGATGGCCGCCCTCGCCCCGTTGTTGGCGGCGGTGGTCCTGCTGGCGACGGCGATTCCGGCCGACGCGGCACTCACCCCGGGCGCCAACGGCCCGGGCAACCCGACCGAGGGAACGCTCTACTTCGTTCAGGACTTGGTGCAGAGCACGGTCGCGGTGACCGATGCGGCGGGTCAAGCGAGCGCCACCGTGGGTTATCTGCCGTTCGGCGGCGTGGATCCGTCCGCGAGCCAGGGCGTGGACAACTTCCGTCCGAAGTTCACCGACAAGAGCTTCGACGACGACTCCAAGCTCTATTTTTTCGGCCAGCGCTACTACGACCCCGAGGTCGGGCGATTCACCACACCGGACCCCGCGGCGCAGTACCTCAACCCATACGTGCTCGCTGCGGACAACCCGATCAGCCAGATGGACCCGACCGGTGAGTTCGCGTTCCTGGCGGTGATCATCATCGGAGCGGTGATCGGCGCCTACATGGGTGCCGCAGCGGTCAACCACGACTACAACCCGGCCAACTGGGACTGGAAGAGCGGGAAGACCTACGCCGGCCTTCTGGGGGGCGCGATCATCGGTGCGGTCGGTGGCGCGCTCGTCGAGGTGGCGGCGACCGCCGGGGTGGCGGCCGGAATCGCCGGGGCAATCCTCGTCGGGGCGGGCGAGAACGCGGCGTTCACCGCCATGGGGGGTGGCAGCGCCAAGGAGATCCTCATCTCGGCCGCCGAAGGCGCGGCGTTCGGGTTCCTCTTCGGCGGCGCCGGGGCGGCTGCCGGGCGCCTGTTGCGCGGCGCCGGGAGAGCGGCGGAGGGGGCTTCGGGGGCGAGTCGGGCGGCGCGGGCCGGAGCGGAGCTGGTCACCGAAGGCGGAGAGGCCGCCGAGTCGGCGGTGGCGCGCGGCCTGCGCTCGACCTGTTCGAGCTTCCTGCCGGGAGAGACGGTGCTCACCGCCGACGGCAACGCGAAACCGATTCAGAAGGTCGCCGTGGGGGACCGCGTGCTCGGTGTCGAGGGCGGAGAGGGCACGAGCCGTCCCTATTCCGTGGCGGCAACGCTCGAGGGCGAGGCGACGACCCTGACCCGGGTCACCACCGCGTCGGGAGAGGTGATCGACGCGACGGCGAATCATCCCTTCCGGGTTCACGGCATGGGGTGGATTGCGGCCCAGGATCTCCACGCCGACCTCTCGCTGGTGAATCTCGCGGGAGAGCCGGTGCCGCTGCGGTCGGTCGAGACCCGCACGCTGCCCGTTCCGCAGGCGGTCTTCAATCTGTCGATCGACGGTGCCGAGAACTACTTCGTCTCGGCCGACCACGTCCTGGTCAAGAACGTCCACGGCCTCTGTCTCGCGGCCAAGGGGACGAAGCGGCCGGGCTTCCGCAAGTCGGTCAAGGACCTGGTGTTCAAGCGCCAGACGATCAAGGGCGCCGTCCAGAGTGGAGTCAGCAAGCAGCGATTCGCGCGCTCGACGAAGATCGCCGTCGGCACCAAGGGGCGCAAGGTCAGCATCTGGCAGCTCGACCATGCCAAGGCCCCCTATCGCGATCTGCTCTGGGCGGCCGGGAAGTCGAAGAAGGTGGTCACCTGGAAGAATATGATCGAGATCAGCAACTACGCTCCGAACCTGCGCTACCTGACCATGGCCGAAAACGTGTCTCATGCATTCGAGCCGACGACGGCCGCGGGCCGCAAGGCGGCGACGCAGATCCTCAAGGCGCTGGGATACTGGTGACGACCGCGAGCGACCGCGTCAGGACCTATCTCGAGCGGATTCTCGGGCCGGTGGTGAGCGTCACCACCGGCCGGGATCTCGTGGGCAGTCAAACGGCACCCTGCTCGATCGCCACCTTCGCCGACCAACCGGTCGAGGGGGCCTTCACCCTAGTCACGTTGGGACTTTCGGACTCGCCGCTGATCGGCCCGGAGGGCGAGCTGGTGCGCCAGGAGCTCCTGCTCTGCGGTTGGAATGCCGACCTCGACGACCGCCTCTACGGCCTGCTCTTCAGTGTCGCCACGGGGATCCGCGACGAGGGCGAGACCGCCAATCCAGGGGCCGTCCTCGAGCTCGATGGGCCGCTCTCCGAGCTGGGTGACCTGCGGCACGTCTTCCTCTACCCTCCGACCTACCACCGTGACGAGGTGGCGACGATCCCGGCGCCCGGCGATGGCGACTCGCACGGGGAGATCGAGGTCCTCTGGCTCCTGCCTGTCAACGCGGCGGAAGTGGACTTGATCGAGGAGCGGGGTCCGGAGGCCTTCGAGACACATCTGCTGGAAGCCGACCCGGATCTGCTGGACCTCCGGCGCGACTGACGCCGGCTGCTCTCTTCGCGGTCTTCGCCGCCGGTCGCTCGCCGTGTCGCGGGGTGCCGATCACCTCGAGAGGACGCAGCCACGACGCGCCTGGCGATGCATCGACGCCGGTCGAGCGGCGAGATCCGCGGACGGCTGCCGGCTCAGCTTGTGGCGATCGGTGCGAAGGCGCGAACCAGATCGGCGAAGAAACGGGCCCCGGCGAGGATCTCTTCCTCGCCCACGTGCTCGTCGGCGGTGTGCGAGCGGGCGCTCGCGCCGGGCCCGCACTTGATCGCCGGGATGTCGCCGAGCAGCGCCCAGTCCGAGAGGGTCGGCGAGCCGTAGAGCCGCGCCTCCGGCCGGGCGGCGAGGGCGGCCCGCACGATCGCCGCGTCCTCGGCGGTGGCCTTCGGCAGCAGGCGCTCGGAGCGCACGACGACCTCGCTCTCGAGCATCGCGCCGAGCCGTGCCGCGAGCTCGCCGCGTGCGAGCCCCGGGGCGGTGCGCAGGTCGAGGATGGCGGTCGCTTCGCCGGGCACGCTGTTGCGCGCTTCGCCGGCGCGCAGAACGGTGGGCTGCAGCGTCGTCGAGCCGAGCTGCGGATGCGGCGGTCCGAGGTCGGTCTGCGGCAGTCGTGCGAGATCGCGGGCGAGCTTGAGGATCGGGTTGACGGCGCCGAGCGCGTCGGCGTGCGCCGCGTGGCAGGCGGTGCCGCGGGCGACGAGCTCGAGGATCAGCAGCCCCTTCTGCGCCACCGCGACGTCGAGCGAGGTCGGCTCGCCGACCACCGCGGCGGCGATCGGCAGCTCGCGCGCGGCGAGCGCGGCGAGCACGTTCTCCGTCCCCTTGCCGCGAGTCTCCTCGCCTTCGACCAGGGCGAGCCCGAGCGTGACCGCCAGCGGCTCGCGGCAGAGCGCGAGAAGCGCGGCGATCATCGCGGCGACCGACGCCTTCGCGTCGTTGCTCCCGAGCCCATAGACGCGCCCCTCGTCGACCGTCGGGGAAAACGGCGGGCGCGTCCAGCCGGAGCCCGGCGGCACGGTGTCGAGGTGCGTGTCGAAGAGCAGGAGCGGTGCCGTGCCGAGCGGGGCACCGCAGGTGGCAAAGAGGCTCTCGCCGATCCGCTCGGCGACGACGCCGCGCGACGCCAGCCACTCCTCGAGGAAGTCGACGATCGTCTTCTCGGAGCCCGAGACCGAGGGGATCGTCACCAGGGCGCGATGCAGCGCGAGGACTTCGGCGTCGGTCAGCACGTGAGGTCCTCCGGGAAGTGCGCGATCACCGCGGCTCGGCGCATCGTTCCGAGAATCCCCGGCGGAGACCCCCCACCCAGGTCCCTCGCGTTGCTCGGGACGACAGCGGACGAGGGGTCGACCGCAGCGTTCCGGATCGCTGGGAGAGGCCGTGACGCCGAGGGTCCTTTCAGGTCCCTTGCGTTGCACGGGAGGACGGAGGGGGAGACGTCGGTGGCCGTTCTCCTCGTCGTCGCGAGGAGTTCCGGCGGAGACCCCCCGCCCAGGTCCCTCGCGTTGCTCGGGACGACGGTGGCCGCCGTTCCCCACGTCTTCCCGAGCGAGAGCGAGGGACCCGGGGGGCGGGCGGTACGGCAGGCGCTCGAACGAGCGCGGAGGTCGTCGCGCGACGCTCGCGTCGTGCTGCGAACGCTCCGGAGCCTGCCGTGACGTCGAGCCGTCATCGGCCCGAGAGTCTACTCGCTCTGTTCCTCCGGCAGCAGGCTCGCCAGCTCGGCGACGACCATCGTGCCGCACCCCTCGTTGGTGAAGAGCTCGAGCAGCAGCGCGTCGCGCAGCTTGAAGGAGATCAGGTGGGCGCGCTTGACGCCGCCCGAGATGGCGCTCTCGATCGCCGCCGCCTTGGGGAGCATCCCCTTGGTGAGGCTGCCGCCGGCGCGCAGGCGGGCGAGCCCGGCGAGGTCGACGTAGGAGACGAGCGAATCCGGGTCCTCGGGATTGGACAGCAGCCCGGGTGCCTCCTGCAGCAGCACGAGCTTCTCGGCCGGCAGGGCGCGGGCGATCGCCGCGGCGACACTGTCGGCGTTGACGTTGAGCAGTGCGCCGCGCTCGTCGGCGGAGATCGGACTGACGATCGGCAGGAAGCCGCCGTCGAGCAGATGGCGGAGCAGCGAGGCGTCGACCGAGACGATGTCGCCGACGTGCCCGTAGTCGACCGGCTGGTCGTGGCCGTCGACGTCCACCGGCGGACGGCGCCGCGCCTTGACCAGGCCGGCGTCGACCCCCGAGAGGCCGACCACCGGAAGCCCCGAGGCGCGGCAGGCCGAGAGCAGCGCCGTGTTCGCCGTGCCGTTGAGCACCATCGTGGCGATCTCGAGCGTCCGCTCGTCGGTGACCCGGCGTCCGGCGACGAGCGTTACCTCGAGCCCCAACGCCTCGGAGAGCGCCGTCGTCTGCGGCCCGCCGCCGTGCACCACGACGACCTTCACGCCGAGGTGGTGGAGCACCCCGAGCTGCTCGGCCAGGCTGGCCATGGCGCGCGCGTCACCCATCGCCGCGCCGCCGATCTTGACCACGAACACCTTGCCCCGGAACATCTCGAGGTAAGGCACGGCGTGCTTGAGCGCCGCCACTTCGACTCCGCGCTGACCCACGTCCTTCATCGCTGTCTCCTCAGATCTGCCCGCTCGCGGGCCTAGTGCTGCTGCGCGGCGAGCAGGCGGACGAGTACCGCCATCTGCGCCCACATGCGGTTCTTCGCCTCGTGCACGACCACGCTGCGCGGGCCGTCGAGGACACGGTCGGATACCACCACGTTGCGCCGCACCGGCAGGCAGTGCATGAAGCGGCACTCCGGAGCGGCGGGAGCGAACCACGGCTCGTCGACGCACCAGTCGGCGAGTCCGGCGCGCAGCCGCCTCTCTTCGGCCTCGTGGCCGTAGACGGCCGGCGACGACCACGACTTGGCGTAGAGCACGTGCGCCCCCGCCATCGCCGCCTGGCGGTCGTCGGTCTCGACGACCGAACCGCCGGAGAGCGCGGCGGCGGCGCGGGCCTTCGCCAGGATCGGGGCGGGGAGCGCGTACGCCTCCGGTCGCAGCACGACCACCTCCATGCCGCGCGCCGCCGCCATGTGCACCGCCGCGGCGGGCACGGCGAGCGGCAACGCCTTCGGATGGTTGGCCCAGGAGAGGACGAAGCGCCCGCCGCGGCGTGGCACCGCGAGGTCGTCGAGCGTCTTCCAGTCGCCGAGCGCCTGGCACGGGTGGTTGGCCGCCGACTCGAGGTTGATCACCGGGACCGGCGAGAGCGCGGCCATGCGGCGGAACTCGTGCTCCTCGACGTCGGCGACGAGGTCCTTGCCGCCGGCAAAGGAGCGGATGCCGATGGCGTCGGCGTAGCTGGCGAGCACCGGGATCGCCTCGCGCACGTGCTCGGCGGCGACGCCGTCCATCACCACGCCCTCGCGCGTCTCGAGCTGCCAGCTCCCCTGGCCGGGCGAGATGACGAACGAGCTGCCGCCGAGCCGCGCCATCCCCGACTGGAACGAGGCGAGGGTGCGCAGCGACGGGTTGAAGAAGAGGAGCGCCAGCACCTTGCCGGCGAGCGCTCCCGGTGCGCCCTGCCGCTCGAGACGCGTGGCGAGGGCGACGAGGTCGTCGATCTCGGCAAGCGAGAGGTCGGCGAGGTCGAGGAAGCTCTTCATGCGGAGATCTCCGAAAGGGCCTGGGCCAACTGGTCGACGTGCTCGCGCCCGAGCACGAGCGGGGGCAGCAGGCGGACGACGTGCGGGTCGCCGCTGCCACCGGCGAGGATGCCACGGGCGAGCAGCTCGGTGAGGATCTCCTGCGCCGGGCGCGTGGTGCGCAGGCCGAGCAGGAAGCCGTGCCCCTGGATGTCGACCACCGGTCCGACGCGACAGGAGGCGAGGATCGCCGCCGACTGCTGCCGCACGTTGGCGAGCAGATCGTCGCGTTCGATGACGTCGATCACCGTCTCGACGAGGGCGCAGGCCATCGGCGCACCGCCGAAGGTGGTGCCGAGGTCGCCGAGCCGCAGCGTCGCGGCAAGCGCGTCGCCCATCAGC
This sequence comes from Holophagales bacterium, assembly GCA_016699405.1. Taxonomy (NCBI): domain Bacteria; kingdom Pseudomonadati; phylum Acidobacteriota; class Holophagae; order Holophagales; species Holophagales bacterium. Next base: position 2,260,746 of record CP064972.1, read on the forward strand.
AGGGCGCCGACCGGGAAGCCGCCGGCGAGGCCCTTGGCGGTCGTCAGCAGATCGGGCGTGACGCCGTGCAGCTGGGCGGCGAACGGCGCGCCGGTGCGACCCATGCCGCACTGCACCTCGTCGAGGATGAGCAGCGCGCCGCGCTCGGCGGTGAGTCGCCGCGCCGCGTGCAGCCAGTCGCGCGACAGCGCCACGGCGCCGGCGACACCCTGCACCGGCTCGACGATCACCGCGGCGACGTCGTCATCGAGCACGGCGGCGAGGGCAGCTTCGTCGTCGCGCGGCACGAAGGTCACGGCGAACGGAGTCGAGGGGAAGCCGTACCACTTGGCGCTGCCCGCAGTCACGGCGGCGGCGGCGGCGGTGCGGCCGTGGAACGCCCCCTCGACGGCGATGATCCGGGTGCGTCGGGTCGTGCGCAGGGCGAGCCGCAGGGCGTTCTCGTTGGCCTCGGCGCCGGAGTTGACGAAGAAGACCTGGTCGAGCCCCGCCGGGGCGAAGGCGGCGAGTCGCTCGGCGGCGCGCCGGCGGGCGGCGTTCGGCACCGCGTTGCTCTGGAAGAAGAGCGAGCCGGCCGCCTCGGTGAGCGCGGCGAGCAGGCGCGGATGGCCGTAGCCGAGGAGCGCCACGGCGTGACCGCCGTAGAAGTCGACGAGCCACCGCCCGTCGGCGGTGCGCAGGCGGCAACCCTCGCCGGCGACGGGCTCGACGCCGAGCTGGGCGTAGACAGGGACGAGGTGCGGGCTCTCAGAGTTCGATCGGGTCATGGATTCTCCCCGGCAACGGCAGCGAACGGATGGGACGCCCTCACCCCATCGACCTGAGCGAAGAGGGAATGACCGAGGACGACGACGGCTGGGCAGGCGGACGTACGCGAGACGTCCACCCTGTCGTCCTGAGCGAGAGCGAAGGACCTGGGGGTGGGGCGGCACGTGGCCGGTGCGATCTCGCGGCGGCTTCCCCCGCCCAGATCCTTCGCTGCGCTCAGGAAGACGGGGGGGTGGCTCGGGATGACGAGAGCTTGGCTCAGGATGACCGGGCGTCGACAGGCGAAGTTCGCCGCGGAGCGGACGGGGTGCATGGCTGCGTTCAGATCCATCCGAGGCCGGCGGCCTCGAGCCCGGCCGTCTCCGGCAGGTCGAAGAGACGGTTCATCCATTGCACGGCGCCGCCGGCGGCGCCCTTCGTCAGATTGTCGAGGACGGAGAAGGCCACGAGGCGCCGACCGCGCACGGCAAACGCGAGCACGGCGCGATTCGTGCCGACGACCGACTGGAGCTTCGGCGGCTCGCTCTCGACGCAGACGAACGGGGCCTGGGAGTAGAAACCGGCGACCGCTTCGCGCACCGCCTGCGCGGTCCTCTCGCTCGTCAGCCGCGCGTGCAGCGTCGCGTGGATGCCGCGTGCGAACGGCCCGGCGTGCGGCACGAAGGCGAGATCGGGCTCGATGCCGGTCGCGGCGAGCGCCAGGGCGCGCATCTCCGGCTCGTGGCGATGGGCGAGCGCGCCGTAGGCGAAGAGCGTGCTGCGCCGCTCGGGGTGGTGCGTCGTCGCCGTCGGCGTGCGGCCGGCTCCGGTCGAGCCGGTGATCGCCGTGACCGAGATCTCCGGCTCGACGAGACCGAGGGCGAGCAGCGGCACGGTGGCGAGCGTCACCGCGGTGGTGAAGCAGCCGGGGTGTCCAACGTGGCGCGGCGTCGCTCCACGGTGGTGCTCGGGAAGCGCCGAGACGAACTCGGCCATCCGCGCCGGCGCGCCGTGCGGATGGCGATAGACCGCTTCGTAGGCAGCCGCGTCGGGGTAGCGGAAGTCGGCCGAGATGTCGACCACGCGCGCCGTGCAGCCGCAAGCCTCGGCCTGGCCGAGAAGACGATCGACGCCGGCGGCGGCGTGGCCGTGCGGGAGCGCCGCGAAGACGGCGGCGTGCGGCAGACCCTCGAGGTGTCCACCGACCTCTGCGGGGGCGACGAAGGCGAGCCCCGGGAAGGCGCCGCGCAGATGTGGGAACTGCGCCTCGACGCGCTCTCCGGCGTGCCCCTCGGAGGCGATGGCGACGACGGCGAAGCGCGGATGGCCGGCGAGCAGGCGCATGAGCTCGCCGGCGACGTAACCGCTGCCGCCGAGGACGACGGCGGGGATTCCCGTGCTCTCGCTCATCCGCGCGGTCCGTTCTCGGACAGCCCGAGCTTGGCGAGGACGAGCCGGGTGAGGCGCGGCGCGTCGGTGCGGGCGTTGACCGCCGGCACGCCGAGGCGCGTCTCGATCTGCTGCACGCCGACGAGGTTGTCGGTCGCCGGCCCGGTGACTACCGTCGGCTCGATCCCGTACTCCTCGCGCAGCAGGCGGATGCCGCCCCAGGCGGCGACCGGGTCGTTGGCGGCGAGCACCACGGCGGTGAAGGCGCCGCGCAGGTCGGGCGCCTCGAGGATCGCGTCGACGCCGTAGGCGCCGAGCAGGCCGTCGCCGAGCTCGGCGACGATGGCGTCCGGCTTCTCGTGGGCGAGCCGGCTGATCAGCGTGCGCGCGAGCGCCGGGGCGACCTTGGCGGTCGTGGCGACGATCCCGAGATCGGTGAAGAGGCCGGTGCGCCGGGCCCCGGCGTCTTCCATCGCCAGCACGTCGCGCCGCAGCGAGACGCCGGTCGCCTTGAGCGCGTCGACGGTCCAGCCGGCGTGCGACATCTCGCGCACCAGGGCGCAGGCGGCTGCCGTCTTGCCGGCGTTCATGCAGGTGCCGACGAGCGCCAGCACCGGCACGCCGGCGGCCTCGAGCGGCGCGGCGAGATCGAGCCGTTCCTCGCCGATGCGCGTCGGCACGCCGATGCGCTCGCCGAGGTAGGGGAAGTGCAGCACGCTGCCGAGGACCTCGCAGGCGAACGGCCGGCCGAGGTCGGGGTTGATCGAGTCGCAGATGCCGAGCACCCCGCCGATGTTGAGCAGGTTGATCTGGTCGCCCGGCGCGAGCGACTCCGGCAGGTGCCCGGAGTAGCCGAAGAGCGCCTTGCGGTGGCCGAGGGCGCCGGCGACGAGGTCGCCCTTCTTCACCTGCGCCATGCGACCGCTCGGCAGCTCGATCTGGTTGTAGGTGTTCTTGTCGTTGAGCACCCGCACCGCGACGACGATCCCCTCTTCGCAGGGGATGTCGTCGGAGAGCTTGACCTCGCGCTTGAGGTTGCAGGCGCGGGTGACCGAGGCGATCTTGTCGAGTTGCACGGCTCTCACGCGGCACCTCCCTGGTCGTTGCCGTTCGGGCTGGAATGGCCCGCGGCGCGGGCGTGCAGCATGCCGGGCAGCGAGGCCACGCGGCAGAAGCCGGCGGCGTCGGCGGCCGACCACTCGCCGGTCGACTCGCCGTACTTGCCGCGGGTGGCGGCCATCAGCGAATGGGGCGAGGAGACGCCCTCGACGAACAGCGTGCCGGGGCGGAAGAGCAGGTGGACCTCGCCGGTGACCCGCCGCTGCGACGAGGCGAGCAGCGCCTCGAGGTCGCGGCCCGAGGGCTCGAGGAGCTGACCCTCGTGCACCAGCTCGCCGTAGAGCGGTGCGGCGAGCTCCTTGACCCGCTGCTGCCGGCCGGTGAGCACCAGCTTCTCGAGCTCGCGGTGGGCGGTCAGCAGCACCTCGGCGGCCGGCGCTTCGAACGCCACGCGCCCCTTGATGCCGAGGATCGTGTCGCCGAGGTGGATGCCGCGGCCGAGACCGAACGCGGCGGCCACCGCCTCGACCCGTTCGATGAGCGCCACCGGGTCGAGCGCCTCGCCGTCGAACGCGGTGGGGATGCCTTCGACGAAGGCGAGCGAGTGCCGTTCGGCGGCGCGCGGCGCGTCGAAGGCGCCGCGGGTCAGCACCCAGGCGGACTCGGGCAGCGGCGAGGTCGAGGTGAGCGTCTCCTTGCCGCCGATCGTCACGCCCCAGAGGCCGCGGTTGATCGAGTAGGCGGCGCCGAAGGAGGGCACCGGCAGGCCGCGTGCCTCGAGGAAGGCGACCTCCTCGGCGCGCGACACCGGCTGGTCGCGGATCGGCGCCAGCACCTCGAGCTCCGGGGCGAAGGCGCGCAGCGCCACCTCGAAGCGGACCTGGTCGTTGCCGGCGCCGGTCGAGCCGTGAGCGACGGCGGTCGAGCCGAGCTCGCGGGCGACGCGCGCCACCTCCTTGGCCTGCAGCACCCGCTCGGCGCCGACGCAGAGCGGGTAGAGCCCGCCGCGGCGGATGTTGCCGAAGAGGAGGTAGCGCAGCACCTCGTCGAAGAGGGTGCGGCGGGCGTCGACGAGATGATGGCCGACCGCGCCGAGGGCACGCGAGCGCGCCGCGAGGTCGTCGGCTGCCGCCGCGTCGAGGCCGCCGGTGTCGACGGTGACGGTGACGATCGGCCGGCCGAGCCGCTCGCCGAGATAGGGGACGCAGAAGGAGGTGTCGAGCCCGCCGGAAAAGGCGAGGACGATCGGCACGACCGGGTTGCTGGGGCTCTCAGGCATGGTGCGCTCCGGCGATCAACGCTTGAATGCGGTGGAGGACGCGCGTCTGGTCGTGCGCGCCGGCGGTGGCGACGAAGACCGTGTCGTCGCCGGCGAGCGTGCCGACGATCTCCGGCCAGGCGGCGCGGTCGAGCGCCAGGCCGACCGTCTGCGCCGCGCCCTGGAGCGTCAGCACGACGGTGACGTGCGGGCCGGCGGGCTTGACGGCGCGCAGGAACGGCGCCGCCTCGGCGAGCTCGTCGGCGTGCGCGGCGGTGGAGGCCGGCGCCACGTAGCGCCCGTCGACCTTGACGATGCCGAGGTCGCGCAGGTCGCGCGACACCGACGACTGCGTCGCCTCGAGCCCCCGCGTGCGCAGGCGCTCGACGATCTCGTCCTGGCGGTGCACGCGGTTGCGGCGCAGCAGGGTGAGGATCACCCGCCGCCGCTCGGCCCGCGACTCGCTCTCTACCGGCATGACCCGTCGCCCTTCATATGCGCATAATACTGCATTTTGTTGCATTCGTCGTCAATCCCCCTCTCGGCGGGGAGGAGGAGGCCGCCCCGAAGGGCGGCTCGGCTCCGCCCAGCGGGTGCTTGCGCCGCTCCCTCGCCTCGCGGTGGAATGGACGGGCGGGTCGCGGTGCCCTTCCGGCGCCGCGGTGTCCGCACCGCGCGACGACCGCACCGATCGGAGGAGCCCGCCGATGTCCACCATAGCCGCTGCCAGCGCCGACCCGTGGAGCGTGCGCGAGGAGGATCTCGCCGCCGCCGAGACGACCCGCGACAAGATGGCGGTGCTCGTCCGCTACGCGCTGCTCGCCCCCTCGACGAAGAACACCCAGCCGTGGAGGTTCCGCGTCGGCGACGACGCCGTCTTCCTCCACGCCGACCGCTCGCGCCGCCAGCCGGTGGCCGACGGCGACCTGCGCGAGCTCTACCTCTCGCTCGGGTGCGCGCTGGAGAACCTGCTGATCGCCGCCGAGCGCTTCGGCTACGTCCACGTGGTCGAGTACTTCCCGGACCCGTTCGACGCCGACCTCGTCGCCTCGGTGGTCTTCACCCGCGGCGGCGGCGTCGATCCGGCGCGCGAGGGGCTCTTCGCGGCGATCCCGACGCGCGCCACCTGCCAGCGGGCCTTTCGCGCCGGCGAGGTCGACGACACGGCGCTCGCGGCGCTCGAAGCGGCGACGCACGAGCCGGGCGTCGCCGTGCACCTGACGAGCGACGCCGGGATCCGCGAGCGCGCCGAGGCGCTCTGTCTCGAAGCCGACGCGCGGCTGTTCAGCGATCCGGCGTTCCGCCAGGAGCTGGCGCGCTGGATCGGCGAAGGGGTGTTCGGCACCTCGTGGTTCGTCTCCAAGCTCGGCGAGCTCGCCGTGCCGCTCTTCAACCTCACCTCGTCGGAGCAGAAGAAGGACCGGGCGCGCCTGGCGAGCGCCCCGGTGCTCGGCCTGATCTCGGCCGAGGCCAACGACCGGCTGAGCCAGGTCCGCGCCGGGCAGGCGTTCGAGCGCCTCTGGCTGCGCGCCACAGCGCTCGGCCTGGCGCTCCAGCCGATGAGCCAGATCGTCCAGCTCGCCGACCTCAAGGCGCAGGTGAGCCAGCTCCTGCCCGACCCCGCCCGCTACCCGATGCAGCCCTTCCGCCTCGGCTTCGGCGACACCGACGCCAAGCGCACGCCACGCCGGCCGCTCGCGGAGGTGTTGCTGGGCTGAGCGCGGCGGATCGCACGCGAAGCGGATTCGGGTGACGACTGCGTCGCCGGTCTTCTAGCGCTTGGCGGCACCGCCGAGCGCCCGGCGGTACTTGACGAACCCACGCTTGGCCGACCCGTCGAAGCCGAGCCGCTCGAAAAACGCGTGCGCCTCGCTCCGGCTCGCCGAGCTCAGGAGCATGAGCTTCGAGCAGTTGCGTTCCCAGGCGATCGCTTCGAGCCGAGCGAACAGCGCCGAGCCCACGCCCTGGCCGCGGCACGCGGGAGCCACGACGACGTTCTCGAGCACCGCGAACGGCTGGTTCTGGAACATCACGTCGAGGCAGAGGGTGAGCAGCGCTGCACCCTGAACGCTCCCTTCCACCTCGGCCACCAGCAGCTCGGTGTTCGGATCGGCATCCACCTGGGCGATCCGCTCGGGCAAGACCCGAATCGCCGGATTCGGCGCCAACGCTTCATAGAGGCGTTGAATGGCCTCGGCGTCCGCGGGCCGTGCGGGGCGGATGAGGATCGAGTCAGGTCGCATCGGTGGGCGCTCGGCGAGCGATGGAGTGAGCGCCTTCTCCGGCTTGGCAACGGGCTTTCTCACGGGCGGTTCGCCTGCCGTCTGTAGAACGCCTCATCGGCAGGTGCGTTCGCATACTCGTGTCGCGGCTCACCGAGCACCGAAAGCGCCGGGTCGTGCGGAAGCAGCTGGTGGGTGACACTGCAGTTGCTCACGCGCAGGGCGTCGGGCACGTCGCCGTTGGCGAAGACGAGGTAGGTGCGCTGGACTTGGAAGGGGTATCCGCAGGCGGCGTCGTTGTCCGCCGTCGTCACGTCGATCGTTGGTTGCTCGATTCCCTTCCAGGACCGCGACACGCGGAAGGTGACGTGGAGCGTCGAAGCCCGCCAGCGATTCGGCCTGTCGGGAAACTCGGGGCGCTCGACCAGCCGTATCTGGAGCACCTGTCCCTCGAACACCGCGTCGTAGATCGTCATCGTCTCCGGGGTGATCGTCCAGACTTCGCCGCACGTGCAAGGCACTGCTGCGCGCGCGGCGAGGAGGCAGATCCCGAGCAACATCGAGGTTCGCTTCGTCATGGCATCTCCTGGAGCGCCCGCGGGTGATGAGCCGAGGAGAAGGCGCCGATCCGACCGGCTCCATGGTACGAGAATCGCCCGGGGATGGGCAGCTGTGGCGGCGCAGGTTCGATGTCGTCTCGCGCGCTGGTTGCAATGAGGGAGCCGCTGGTTGCTCACGCTGGGCGAGCTACCGGCCGTCGCAATCGCGAAGCGGCGGGAGTGGCAAGGCTCAGCCATGGACTGGACGGGTGCCGGTGTCCAGGGTGAAGTGCCTGGCACCAACCCTTCCGCCTCGGATCGGGCGGCACTGGCGTCAAGCGCACGCCACGCCGGCCGCTTGCGGAGGTGCCGCTGGGCTGAGGGGTGGTTCGACAGGCCCCGCCGCCGCGAATCTCGTCCAAGACCGCAGGGCACGGGAGTGTGTGGCAGAGCCGCAACCGCTGTGGACGGCGGCGCAGAGCCGCCATGTCCGAGCGACAAGCGTTGCACGTGTCAAACCGTTAGTCGGCGGATTCCTCCACGCGCTCGACACGCTCCGCGCCCGACAGGAAAGACCGCTACTTCCCACCGCAGTCCGGATAGCCCTCGATCCCTTGGCAGAGCCGGATGTCGCGCTGGACATGCCAGACGCCGGCGATTCGCTGTGGCGTGGTGACGCCGCTCCCGCCGCGGCCGTTGGCGACAGCTCGGCGTTGGGCCTCGGTCAGACGAGCGTCATCCGTGAAGGTGACGTCCTCCAGGTAGTAGGTGGCGCAGCCGGGTTCGAGGACATGCAGGTGAATGTGCGCGGGCAGGTCGCTCGCGGGATAGCCGCCGGGGCGGACGGTCCGGAGCTCGAATCGGCCTTCCGCATCCGTTTGCACCCAGCCTCGGTAGCGACCGTGACGCCGACCGGCGCGGCTCGGCGCCTTCTCGTCCGGCTCGTAGATGCCGGCGGCGTTGGTCTGGTAGCCGTAGACGATGACACCACCGACCGCGTGGCCGTCGCGGCCTCGTACGACTCCACGCAGGAGCATCGGCTGGCCGGCGGCCCCGTCGGGCGCCAGGCGCGCGGTTCCGACAGGGGCCGGACCGCGAAGGTCGAAGATCGCTTCGCACCCCTCGCACGGCCCGCCGACGACCGGCTCGACGGCCAGCGCGGGTGCCGCGAAGACTGCAAGAAGAACGCACAGGATGGCTCGCATCGGACCTCCGGCACCTGAAGGCTCAAGAGCCAGGCGGCAGCGTGGTGAGGCGCTGCTGTCCGCTCGCGAGGTGGGAGCGCCACCTCCTCGACTCCGTCGGCATCTCGCTCGCCACCGTCGTCGGAAACATCGGCGCAGGCTCCCTGGAAGAAACGAGTCCACGAGCGAGACTACGAGCAGCAGTGTCGACCTGGCAAAGTGCGATGTCGAAGGTGCGGCTCGCGGGCGGCCGGGCCAGGAACTGCCTCCGGCCCTCTTCCGCCCGGTCGGACGCCGCAGGCTACCGTTGCAACTGCGTGAGCCGGCTCCAGTACTGCGCGGGGCTCGCGCCGCCGTAGTAGAACTCGCCGAGCAGGAGCTTGTCGTCGCGGACGAGGATGCCGCCTTCGAGCAGGCGGAGACCCTGCGCCAGCTCGGCGGTGGGCGGTGGCGGGAGGAGCGAGTTGCCCGGGTAGCCCGAGCCATGGAACGCCGTGTCGGTGTGGCCGTTGCCGTCGATCGCTCGCACCGCATAGGAGCGCAGGCTGCCGTCGTCGGGCACCGAGGCGCCGTAGACGTAGAGGCCGCCGCCCCGCCCCGGCTTCGTGGCGAGGTCGCAGAGGTAGCTCCTCGCGCCGGGTGCGAAGTCGAATCGGGTCATCCCGTTGACGCCGAAGGTGGTCGATCGGCTGCCGTCGCCCTCGAGCTCGAAGACGTTGATCGCGTCGTCGGGCAGCAAGGCGCCGGCGACGTAGACCCCGCCGCCGGGGGCCGGGGCCAGCCGCACCCAGAAGCCGAGCGACGAACCGCTGGCACCGACGAAACGGACCGGCGGGCCGAATCCGGGCGCCGGGTTCCCGGCGGTGTCGAGCCGTGCAATGGCGAAGGCGTCGACGCCGACCGATCCGCCGATGTCGACGTGGCTGTACCAGCCGGCGACCCAGAGGGTCTCGCCGCCGCCGCCCTCCGGGCGCACGACGATCGACGTCAGGGACGATGCGGGCGGTGGCGGGACCTGGCCGGTGAACTGGACCGGCGAGAGGTACTTCGACTTGCCGCCGTCGGCCGAGAACACGGCGAGGAAGGAGCGCGCCGGGCTGTTGTAGGCAGCGCGGCTCGGCACGCGGCCGACGATGTAGATGTCGCCGGCTCGCCCGATCGCGACCTGGTTGACGTCGAAGCCCGGGTTGTTGTCCGCGATGCCGGCCAGGCAGTGGCCGATCGCCGCACCGCCGGTGCCGAAGGTCGCGTCGGGCGTCAGGTCGGTCTCGAAGCGGCGAACCTGCAGGCAGAGGCTGCCGTCGCGCTTGCGGACGTTGCGGACGGTCACCAGCCGGTCGTCGTCGGTAACCGCCGAGCCGCCCATGGCATCGCGCACCTTCGTGTTGTACAGGCTGAGCGCGTTGTCCCAGACCACTTCGGTGCGGTCCCCTTCGAGCGCGACGATGCCGCCGTCGCTCCGCAGGCCGACCTGGTAGAGCCAGACGTTCCAGCCGAGCTCGAGCGTGCCGTCGCTCCAGAAGCCCGGATCGAGCTGCCCCGGCCCGGCGGCCTGAACCGGAGTCACGGCACAGCAGAACAGAACGAGCAGCGCGAAGATGCTGCGGGTTGCGGTCATGAGGATTCCTCCTGACACGACACGCGATGTCGGGGGGTGGGAGGGGACAGGGGTAGACGGACACGTTGGCGTTGGCAACACCTGGTTCCGATGGCCGGACAGACCGAGTCGTCGTGGCCCAAGCCTGCAGGTCGGGCAACGCGTAAGGAGGCCGCTGCCGCTGGGTAGGTTGAGCTCGATCACCTCGGCGGCGAGGGTCGGCGACTCTGGCCGAGATCCCACCCGAAACCCAATCCCCTCCCCCGCATCGGAGTGTGAGAGACCCGCCTGAACGCGGGCTGGCAGCGGGAGGAACGGCAATGGAACGATCGATCCGGTGGAGAACGGTGCGGGCCCTCGTGGCCGCGGGGGCGCTCGTGGTGGCGTCCGCGGCGGGGGCGCTCGAGCCGGTGAACAAGAGCTTCTTCGGCGGGCTGGCGGTGCATGGTTACGACGTCGTCGCGTACTTCGCCGACGGCAAGGCGGTCGAGGGGTCCGACGCGGTCGAGACCTCGTGGCACGGCGCCACCTGGCGCTTCGCGAGCGCGGCGCACCGCGACCTGTTCGTCGCCGCGCCGGAGCGCTATGCGCCGCAGTACGGCGGCTACTGCGCCTGGGCGGTCTCGCAGGGGTACACGGCCGACGGCGATCCGGAGAGCTGGAAGATCGTCGACGGCAAGCTCTACCTGAACTACAACCGCGAAATCCAGCAGCGCTGGGAGGCCGACATCCCCGGCCTGGTGACCAAGGCCGATGCCAACTGGCCGAAGCTCCTGGGTGCTAAGTGAATCGCCCTCGAGGCTGGTACGCTTGATGAATGAGCTCCCACACGAGCGGGGACGGCGCGGTCGGTCCGGCTGCGGTGCGCAGCCGCGACGAGGCGCCGCTTCTCGATCGGCTGCGGCGCGGCGACGAAGCCGCCTTCGCCGACCTGGTGCGCGGGCACGGCGGGCGGATGCTCGCCGTGGCGCGCCGGCTGCTGCGTGACGAGGAAGAGGCGCGCGATGCCGTGCAGGAGGCGTTCGTCGCGGCATTCCGCGGCCTGGCGCGCTTCGAGGGGCACGCGCTCCTCGGCACCTGGCTGCACCGCATCGTCGTCAACGCCGCGCTCATGCGGCTCCGGCGGCGCAAGGCCCGCCCCGAGGAGCCGATCGAGCCGCTCCTGCCCGCCTTTCTCGAGGACGGGCACGCCGCCGAGCCGGCGGCGCCGTGGGCCGAGCGCGCCGACGAGCTGCTCGCCCGCCGCGAGGTGCGCGACCTGGTGCGCCAGGCAATCGACCGGCTACCGGAGACCTACCGCACCGTGCTGATGCTGCGCGACATCGAAGAGCTCGACACCGCCGAAGCGGCCTCGCTGCTCGGCGTCACCGCCAACGCGGTGAAGATCCGCCTCCACCGGGCGCGGCAGGCGCTGCGCGCCCAGCTCGATGCGCACCTGCGCCCCCACGCTGGCGAGGCTCGCCGATGAAGCTCACCCGCACCCCCTCCGGTTTCCTGCCCTGCCGTGAGATCCTCGAGTTTCTCCACGCCTACCTCGACGACGACCTCGAGGCCGAGGAGCGCCGGGAGTTCGACCGGCACCTCGCCGTCTGTCCGTCGTGCGTCGCCTATCTCGACACCTTCCGCACCACGGTCGAGCTCGGTCGTCACGCCTTCGACGAAGGCCGCAGCGCCGCGAGCCCGGCGCTCGACGCGCCGCCGCCGCCGCTTCCCGAAGACCTCGTCGCGGCCATCCTCGCCGTCCGCGGTTGAGCGCAGCGGCTCCCGCCGACGCGGAAACCTCCGCCGCGCGCGTGCATCCGAGATGGCGGAACGGTCGCGGAGAAGCCTGCGGCCGAAGCGGTTCGACTCGACGGAGAGGCGCGCATGACGGCGGAGCTTTCGGGAACGAAGAAGGTCGCGAGCTGGGTGATGCAGCTCGTTGCAGCGGTGATCCTCGGACAGACGCTCTACTTCAAGCTGACGGCGGCACCGGAATCGGTCTACATCTTCTCGACGCTCGGCCTCGAGCCGGCGGGGCGGATCGGCTCGGCGATCGCCGAGGGAATCGCCGTCGTCCTGCTCCTCCTGCCGCGGCGTGCGGCGCTCGGCGCCCTGCTGGCGCTCGGCGTGATGGCGGGGGCGATCGTCTCGCACCTGACGAAGCTCGGCATCGAGGTGCAGGGCGACGGCGGGCTGCTCTTCGGCCTCGCGTTGACGGTCGCCGTGGCGGCGCTCGGCGTGCTGGCGCTGCGCTGGCGTGAGCTGCCAGGGCTATTACGCCGAGCCTGAAGCCTTCGGAGCTCTTCGCTTCCCGCCTCGCCACCGACGATCGATCCCGGCAGGCAGTCGAGCATCGCCGGCCGCGGCGAGGGGCGTGGTCTCCAGCCGATGAGCGCGACCCGTCCGCTCGTCCCGCTCGACCCCGGCGGGCCGAGCTCGCTCACGGCCGGTAGTGCTCTCGGATGGCACTGCCCCGGGCCGTGCGCGTCGCTATCGGATGTAGCCGAGGGCGCGCAGACGCCCGAGGATCTCGTCCTGGGCGTGCTGGATCGCCGGCGGACGAGAGTTGCGCCACAGATAGAGGCCCGGTCCGGTGATCGCGGGCGGGGTATCCCGGCCGCTCTGCCAGCCGGGTCCGAGCGGACTCGGGCGGGCGGTGAACGGCAGAACGAGCAGCGCCAGGGGCTGAGCCTCCGGCCAGCGGATCTGGAGGCGCGAGTCGACGATCTTGGCTTCGGGAACGGCGGTGGCGTAGGCCGCGGCGAGCTCGGCGCTGACGGCGCTGAGCTCGATCGGTGGGGTGGCCGGGCGATCGACCGCGAGGAGCTGAATGCCGGGAGTCAGTTGCCCGACGTCGGTGGCGAAAGCGGCGGCGAGCTCGGTGAGCAGCGGCCCGGTGGCGGGGCGCAGGTGCTGCGATTCGCCGTCGCACGTCGGCACGCACTCCCAGACTCCGGCGGGGAGCGGATGGAGCTCGAGCAGCCGCACCGCACTCTGGGCGCCGATTCCGGGTTGGGCGACGAGGTGGACCAGGCCGGTCCGGCCCTCGCGGGTCGACGTCCAGCGCAACGGTCCGGCGCTGAACGACGACGTGCTGCGTCGCCGGTCGGCGGGGACGGCGCGAGCGAGGTCGAATCCGGAAAGCCCGGCGGGTACCGCCACTCCGGCTCCGGCAAGTAGCGTCGGAGCGACGTCCAGGAGCGACGCCGGCCGGGTGTCGACGCCTGGAGCGAGGCCGGGCGCCCGTACCAGCAGGGGCACGCGGGCGACCGAATCGAAGACGGTCATTCCGTGGCCCCACGAGCCACCCTCGCCCAGCATTTCGCCGTGGTCGGCGGTCATGGCGACGATGGCGTCGGCGTCGAGCGAGGTGAAGAACTGCGCCAGGGGCGCGTCGAGATGGATCGCCTCGAGGGTGTAGAGATCGCGGAAGACCTGCGCCTCGACCGCCGTGGCCGGGCGTTCTCGCGAAGCCAGCACCTGGTTCGACACCACCTGTCGACCGGCCCCGGCGTGATCGCGCAACGGTTCGTGCGTTTCCATCGCGTGCACGACGAGGAAGCAGTCCTCTCCACGGTGATCATCGAGCCAACCTCGGGCGCGGCGCACGAGCTCGGCGACGTCGATCTTGCCGGGGTCGGTCAGTGCCGGGGTCTCGAAATGCGCGAAGCCGCGGCCGAAGCCGTTCACCTCGCGCAGCGTGGCATTGCCGACGAAGGCGGCCGTGGCGAATCCGGCCTGGCGATAGAGCTCGGCGAGGGTGACGACGGAGGCCGGTGGCCCGATGAGCGCCCCGTCCGGTGCGGTGAGCGAGAGCGCCGGTCGTCCGGTCATCAGGCTCGTCATCGAGGGCAGCGTCCAGGTGGCCTCGGCGCGCGTGTCGGCGAAACGGCGCGCGCCGCTCAGCGCCGCCAGCAGCTGCGGCGTCGTGGCGACGGAGAGGTGGTCATCGCGCAGGGCGTCGACCACCACCAGAACGACCTGCCGGCCGCGCCGGCGATCCTCGGTCCCACGGCCTTCGGCCAGTGAGACTCCCGGCGGAGCGGCGAGCCTCCAGGTCCCGGCGGGGAGGGTGAGATCGACGGCCAGCACCGCACCCGCGGGGGCCTGGAGGTCGTGGCGGGCTCCAGCGGGCCCGTGAAGCGTCGCCCGGGGCGCCGCGCCGTCGCGGCCGAGCAGTCGGCCGCGGATCCGACCGTCCTGCGGCAGGACGATCTCCGCGCCGTCGGCAAGCGTGTCGACGTACTCTCCCGGTGCGGTCTCAAGGCGCGTCGCCGGTGACGCGTGAGGTCGTGCGGGTGGGTGCTCCCGGCAGCCGAGGCCGAGCAGCAGCGACGCGAGGAGGATCGAGCCACCGAGGCGATGTCGCCGCGCCGCGAAGCGTCCCGGTCGATGGCTCGATGGCATCACGGCAGCTTCGTGCACCGCTGCCCGGGTGTCAAGGCAAGCGGAAGTCCCGCTCAGCCGCGCCCGGGCAGGCGGACCACCAGCCGGTCGCCCGAGGGCGTGACTTCGGCGCGGCGCGGGTCGCTGCCGGCGAGGTCGAGGACGACGTGGACCTCGTTGTCGTGGACGCCGATGCGCACGCCGCGGAGCTCGGCGGTGGCGCCGCGGGTCGGACCGCGACTGCCCGGGGAGCCGGCGCGACGCAACTTGACGAGCAGCCGCGGGTTGTCGCCCGGCATCGGCGCGACGGCGAAGTCGCCGGCCGAGATCGAGCCGTCGAGTTGCAGCTCGACCGTCGTCGCGCCGGCCTCGCCGCGCACGCGGACCTCGCGCAGCACCGAGAACCGCGGCAGCGCCGCCGGCGTCGGCTCGGCGCGTAGCGGCTCGACCGGGGCGACCGGTGCGGCCACCGCCGGGTTCGGAACGGCGGTCGCGAGCATGGCGGGCGCCGCCAGCGTCGCCGTCTCCGCGCCCGGCGTGGGGACGGCATCGCTGGCACCGCTCGGTGTAGCGCGCGGCGGCAGCGCGCCGGCCGGCCGCGGTGCGGCGGCGTTGTGCATCGGCGGCAGAGGCGCCGGGGCCGGGGCGCGCAGCTCGTTCCACAGCCAGGCGCCGACGCCCACCGCCGCAACCGCCATGAAGGCGGTGACGAAGAGCCAGATGCGTCGGCTCGAGCGCGGCTCGGCCTCGCCGCTCGGATCGCCCGACTCGCTCAAGGCGTGCGGCGTTGCGGTGTCCTCGGCTGCCGGGGCGCGCAGCATCTCGCGCGTCGAATGCCAGTCGAGCAGCGGCGGAGCGATCGGGGCGGGCGTGGGCTCGGCGACCGGCGCCGACTCCTCGATCGTGGCGAATCGCAGCGCCGGGAGCTCGTTGTCGGCAGAGCCTCCCGCCTCCGGCGCCTCGAGGGTGCCGAGCGACTGCAGGTCGGCGTCGAGCCGGAACGGCTCGCCGGCCGGGGCCGCCGGCTCGGCGGCGTCCGGAAGCGCGGGGAGGTCACCCCCGACCGACTCCTCGAGGTACTCGAAGAGCGCCTGCGTCAGATGATCGCGGCTCCCTTCGTCGAGATCGCCGAAAGAGATCCCCATCCCGGCCGGCTTGCCGGGGCCCTCGTACTTGGCGCGGATCCAGGTCACCTCGCCGGAGCCCTGGACCGGCCGCCGCCGCGACCCGACGAGAAACTCGAAGACCAGCCGCGAGCCGATCGGGTGCGGCTCGGGGTGCTTGACGAACATGCCGGTGGCCGACACGTTCGCCGAGAAGCCGTTCTGATACGAGACCTCGCCCTCGAAGTGGAGGCGCACGACGGCCTCCAACGGGACGCGGGTGGCGCGATTGAATGCGGCGGTTCCGTCAGGCTCTTGGCTCATGGCTCGGCTAGGTCGAGAGCTTCTCCCAATCCGACTCGTCCGAATCGGTGGCGATGGCGAGACCGCCGGCCGCGCCGGCGAAGACCGGGTCGTCGACCCGCCCGACCTTGCCGCCGCCGATCCGGTCGAGTCCCTTTTCGAGGGCCCTGTCGAGACCGCGCAACAGCGCGCCGCGCCCGGAGAGGATCACGCGCCGGCGGACCCGCTCCTGGTACTCCGGCTCGACGCGCGAGACGAGGTCGATCATCGCCTCGCCGAGCGGCGGGACGAGGCTCTCGCAAGCGGTGCGCAGCTCGTCGGTGATGTCGATGTCGACCGGCACGCCCTGCGACGGCGCGTTGACCACCACGCGCTCTTCCGGCTCGCCGACGAAACCGTGCTGCTCCTTCCAGGCGCGCACCATGTGGATCGAGAACTGGACCTGCGGATGGCGCTCGGCGATCAGCTTGGAGAGCAGCTCGTCGACCGAGTCGCCCGCCTTGGTCAGCGTGCGCTGGTCCTCCTCGGTGGGGTAGCGGCCCATCATCACGCAGAAGTCGGTGGTGCCGGCGCCGATGTCGACGATCAGCGTGTGGAGGAGGGCGTCCTGGCCGTAGGCGACGGCGAACGGCTCGGAGACGATCATCAACCCGTCGACGAGGCCGCGCAGGATCTCGCGCAGCTGCTGGCGGTTGACCCGCAGCGCCTCGGCCGGCACACCGACGACGGCGCGGACCGGCGCCTTGTCGTTCCCCTTGCGGGCAAGGCCGAGCAGATGCGAGATCAGCTCGCGGACCGCCGCCAGGTCCTTGTCGGAGCCCTCCTTGACCAGCCCCTGTTCGAGCGGCCGGTGCAGGTCGAGCAGCGTGCGGTGCTCGAGCGCTTCGGCGCCGATCAGCACGCTGCGCTTGACCACCTTTCGGGCGACCATGTCCACCGGCCAGCCGACGAAGCTGTCGACGACGTGTCGCTCGCCGTTGGAGGCGGCGATGGAGCTCTGCGAGGTCCCGAGGTCGATGCCGACGTGGAGCACTGCATCCTTGGCGCTCATCCTCATCCGCTCCTCTTGGTGTTGACGGCGCGCTCGGCGCCCTCCGCATAGCTTCTCACGCCGGCCAGCAGCGCTTCGGCGATGCGATCGCGATACTCCGTCTGCGTGAGGAGGCGGGCCTCCTCGCGATTGGAGAGACAGGATACCTCGGCAAGCACCGCCGGCATCTCGGTGGCGACCAGGACGAGGAACGGCGCCTGCTTGACCCCGCGGTCGGCGACCTTCGGGTCGAGCCGCGACAGCGAGCGGTGGAGCGCCTGCTGCAGCGACGAGGCGACGGCCAGCGACTCCTCCTGGCGCAGGTCGCGGTAGATCCCCTCGAGCAGGTGGCGGATGTCGGCGCGCGAGTAGCCGGATTCGGCGTTCTCGGCGCTCGCCAACTGCGTCAGGTAGGGGTCGTTCGTCGGTCCGAGATAGTAGGTCTCGACCCCGCGGGCCTGCGAGGAGCCCTCGAACCAGTTGAGGTGGATCGACAGGAAGAGGTCGGCCCCGAGGTCGTTGGCCAGGCGTGCCCGCTCGCGCAGCGAGAGCCGCGTGTCGGCGTCGCGGGTCAGGTGCACGGAGAAGCCCTGCTCCAGCAGGAGCCGGCGCAGGCGCCGCGCGAGGTCGAGCGTGAGGTCCTTCTCGTAGAGGCCGCCGACCGACGTGCCGAGGTCGCCGCCACCGTGTCCGGGGTCGAGGACGATGGTGCGCAGGGCGAGCGGGAAGACCTCGCGCGCCATGCGCATCGGCGGGGCGGTCGGTGCCGTCAGCTCACCGCCCGCGGCGGAAGGAGCCGGGGCCGGGGCGACGGGAAGCGCCGTCCGGGCCGTCGCTGCGGCGGCCAGGGGAACCGTCCACGGGCCGCCGATCAGCACGACGGCGGCGGCGATGGCTGCTCCGGCGAGAAAGGCCAGCGTCCAGGCGAGCCGGCGGGAGGAGCGCGAGCGCCGTGGGGCGGGCGCACGCCCCTCGATGAGGGCGACGTTCTCGGCGACCGCCGCGCTCAGCATCCGGCGCTTCAGGCGGGCCTTGGCCTCCATTCCTCGGGCTTCCCTCCGTCGCGGGGGCGGCGGGGGGCGACCTCAGCTCTCCCGCATCTTGCGCAGCGCGGCGGCCATCGGGCCGAGGCCACGCGCGGCGGTCTCGCGGCTCTTCTTGAGGTACGCCTGGTAGTCGGCCCGCGACCCCTCGAGCGTCTTGCCCTCGAGGGCGAGCGAGATGCGGCGCCGCTTGAGATCGACCGAGGCCACCTGCAGGCGGACCTTCTTGCCGGTCGGGTAGGCCTTGCCGAGCGAAGCACCGCGCGGCAGGCCCGTCTCGGAGCCGGGGAGCAGGGCGGTGACGCCCGGCTCGAGCTCGATGAAGACGCCGAACTGGGCGATCTTCTCGACCGTGCCCTCGACGATCGCGCCCTCCGGGTACTTGCCGGTGGCGTCGCGCCACGGGTCGCCGACCGCCACCTCGCGCATGGCGAGCGAGATGCGGCGTCGCGCCGGATCGACCTCGCGGATCCAGCCGGTGACCGTCTCGCCGGGGGCGAGCGACGCGTCGCTGGCGTCCTTGCCGATCGGCAGCTGGGAGACGTGGACGAGCCCTTCGATCTGCGGCTCGAGCTCGACGAAGAGCCCGAACTCGGCCTTGCGCAGGACCTTGCCGGTGAACGTCTCGCCGGCCTTGTAGCGCTCGCCGACCGCTTCCCACGGGTCGGGCTCGAGCGCCTTGATCGAAAGCGAGATCCGGCTCCCCTGCGAGCCGATCTTCAGCACCTTGACCTGGACCTCCTGGCCGACCTTGAGCAGCTCGGCGGGGCTCTGCACCCGCTGGCGGCTGATCTCGGAGACGTGGACCAGGCCTTCGACCCCGCCGAGGTCGACGAAGGCGCCGAACTCGGTGAGCGAGCGGACGCGACCGGTACGCACCGAGCCGACCTCGAGCGACTGGCGCGTCGCCTCGGCCTGCTTCTTGCGCTCCTCGCGCACCAGGGCGGCGCGCGAGAGGACGACGCGGCGGCCGGAGTCCTCGACGCGCTGGATGCGGAACTCGTGCTCCTGGTCGAGATAGCGCGCCGGCTCGTGGGCGTGACCCACCTCCATCTCGGAGCGCGGACAGAAGGCCGCGGTCTCGCCGATGGCGACGTGGAAGCCGCCCTGGTTCCAGCCGATGACCTTGCCGGTGACCGGCGTGCCGTTGGCGAAGGCGAGGCGCAGATCGGGCGCCAGATGGTCTTCGAGCTCTGCGGCCTCCGCGACCTCCGGCGGAGCGGTCGAGGTGGCCTCGGCGGCGACCGGGGCGTCTTCAGACGGAACGACCGCCGGCTCGACGGCGATCGAGAGATTCTCGGAAGATTCGGACAGCTCGAGACGGGTGACGGTGGCGTCGGCGGTGGACATGGGCACGTCTGACATGGTGACTCCCGGTGGGCGACTGGCGGACTTGGCGCTCGGCGGCGCTCGTGAAGGCCACTAAGGATAGCGCAAGTCGGCCCGCTCCGCCGGCGTCGCACCGCCCGGCGGCGCGGATATGCTCCGCGCGGCGGGCGGAGACGAGCCCGCTCGTGGAGGAGAGACCCCGATGTCGCAACCCGGATCGGACCCCTGGGCGATTGCCGAGGCCGACTTTCCCGCCTCCGGCACCGCTGCCGAGCGGCTGACCTTCCTGCTGGGCTACGCGGTGCTCGCACCGTCCACCCACAACTCGCAGCCCTGGCGCTTCCGGCTGCGCGGCGACCGCCTCGAGCTCGTCGCCGATCGCACCCGCGCCCTGGCGGTCTCCGACCCGGAGGACCGCGAGCTGACGCTCTCCTGCGGCTGTGCCCTCTACCAGTTGCGGGTGGCGATCCGCCGCTTCGGCTTCCGTGGCGAGGTGACGACCTGGCCCGACCCGACCGACCCCGATCTGTTCGCACGGATCGGCCTGGGGGAGCCGGGGGAGGCGACGGCCGAGGAGCTCGCCGAGTTCGGCGCGATCCCCAGGCGGCGGACCCATCGCGGCGCCTTCGACGCGCGCTCCGTCGCTGCCGACGTGCTGACCGAGCTGCGCCTCCTCGCCACCGAGGAAGGGGCGTGGCTCCACCTCGTCGAAACGCCCGCGGAGCGGGCAGCGCTCGCCGACCTGATCAACGAGGCCGATGCCCGCCAGGGAAGCGATCCGAGCTTCCGTCGCGAGCTCGCCGCCTGGCTCCATCCGAGCCGGCGCGAGAGCGGCGACGGGATCCCCGACCACGCCCTCGGCGTCGACGATCTCAAGTTCTATCGCGGCCCGCTGGTCGTCCGGACCTTCGACCGGGGCGACGGCGAGGCGGCGCGCGACCGCCAGGTCACCGACGGCTCGCCGGTGCTGGCGGTGCTCGGCACCGACCACGACACCCCGCCGGCATGGCTCAAGGCGGGTCAGGCGCTCGGTCGGCTGTTGTTGCGGGCGCGCAGCCTGGGCCTCTTCTCCTCCTACCTCAATCAGCCGGTCGAGGTGCCGGAGGTGCGGGGCAAGCTCCCGGACGTGCTCGGTCGCGACGGCAAGCCGCAGCTCGTCCTGCGCTTCGGCTACGCCGCCGAGCCGGCGCCGAGCCCGCGCCGGCCGGTCGAGAGCGTGCTCGGATGACGCTCCGGAGGCGCCGTTGAACGCACCGGCAGCGATCCGCACGCCGCGCCTCGACCTCGTCGTGGCGACCCTCGACCTGCTGCGCGCCGAGCTCGACTCGCCGGCGCGCTTCGCCGAGCGGCTCGGACTCGCCGTGCCGGACGGCTGGCCGCCGGGCGAGTACGACGAGGGCGCGATCCGCTGGGTGGTCGGCAAGCTCGAAGAGGACGCGTCGCGGTCGGCGTGGTGGTTCTACTACGTCCTGCGCCGCGCGACGGCCGAGGCGCCGGCGGCGCTCGTCGGCTGCGCGGGCTACAAGGGCCCGCCGGACGAGTCGGGAACGGTCGAGATCGGCTATTCGGTGCTTCCCGCCGAGCAGCGCCGGGGCTACGCCTCCGAAGCCACCCGGGGGCTGCTCGACCATGCCTTTGCCCACCCCGGCGTCCGGCGGGTGATCGCCCAGACGCTGCCGCACCTCGTGCCGTCGATCGGCGTGCTCGACAAGTGCGGCTTCCGCCTCGTCGGCCCCGGCTTCGAAGACGGGGCGATCCTCTTCGAGCGCCTGCGCCCGGAGTAGCCGGGCGCGGCGACCCGGCGGCGGCGCCGAAACGCAACGAGCGGCGACCGTGTCCGGCCGCCGCTCGTCGATGCCCCGCCCGGCCGGCCCCGCTGGGCCGGGCCGACTAGAAGCGCAGGCGGTACGACGCCACGACGTTGCGCCCCATCTCCGGACGGAAGAAGCTGGCGTTGGAGAACTCCGCGTAGAGCTCGTCGGTCAGGTTCTCGATCGTCAGCTGCAGCACGTGGGCGAACCGGCCGCGCTCGTAGAGGGTCACGCCGCCCGAGAGGGTGTGGATGGTGAAGGCCGGGAGCGTGTCGCCGACGGCGGGCAGCGGCTCCCCGGCTTCGAGGTTGACCTTCTCCGACCCGTTGTGGCGCACGCGGTACTCGGCCCAGAAGCGCCCCTTCGGCTGTTCGTAACGCAGGTAGGCGGAGATCTTGTCGGAGTACTGGTCCTCCACCGGGGCGGCCGACTGCGTCACCCGCTTGCCGGTGATGTGGGTGTAGTTGCCGCCCACCGTCAGACCGCTCGCGTGGCGGTAGCCGAGCGCCACCTCGAGACCCTCGTAGCGCAGGCGGTCGACGTTGCGCTCCTGCACCACGAAGCGGGCACCGCTCGCGTTGATCCGGGCCTGCAGCGCGGCGGGCAGGGCGGCGATCTCCTCGGGCGCGAGGAAGTCCTGGATGATCCCGTCCTTGATCTCGTTGTGGAAGAAGACCGCCTCGAAGAAGGCGTTCTGGCGCCGGTACTTCATCCCCAGATCGTAGTTGTCGGAGGTCTCCGAGGTGAGGTCGGAGTTGAGGATCTGGAAGCCGCTACCCTCCGGCGTCGGCCCGTTGAACAGCCGCTCGATGATGTTCGGGGCGCGGAAGGCGCGGCCGTAGGAGCCGAGCAGGTTGAGGTAGTCGGTGACCTGGTAGGTGAGGGTCGCCGCACCAACGAAGGCGTCGTCGTCGAAGTCGAGGTTGGCGATGTCCCAGCCCGGCGTCGACTTGGCGCGTGTGGCGACGTCCTGGTAGCGCGCACCGGCGGAGAGCTTGAGCTTGTCGCCGAGGGTGATCTCGTCCTGGGCGAAGACCCCCCAGCTCTCGTTGATCGCGTTCGGGGAGTTGGCGATTCCGTCGGTGGTCACCGACTTGGCGAGGAACGGCGGGAAGGGGAAGCGGATGCTCGTCGTCGTGGTGGAGAAGTCGGTGTTGAACGAGTCGTCGCGGTAGTACTCGAAGCCGTAGGTCAGCACCTGGCGCGTGCCGGCCACCTTGATCGCCTCGGCGCGCATCCCGGCGGTCTTCAGCTTGGTGTAGTTCGTCGAGTCGGCGGCCACCGAGGAGTCCGGGGCACCGGGGAAGATCGGGCCGATGTTGATGTCGATGTCGTTGACCAGCTCGCGCTCGTTGACCTGGTAGTAGCCGCGCAGCTGGAAGGAGTCGGCGAGGAGGCTCGAAAGCGCCGAGTGGTCGTAGGAGAGGGTGGCGCGGTCGAAGTCCTGGTACGGGTAGAGGATGCGCACCAGCGCCGAGGTGTCGCCGCCGATCAGCGCCGGGTCCATGTAGCCGAAGCCGGTCTGGTCGGCGTGGTAGGTCGAGTACCGCACGCCGAGCGTCTGACTGTCGGTGAGGTTCCAGCCGAGACGGGCGAAGAGGTTGTGGTCGTCGACACCGGAATCGAGCACCGGCACCGAGTCGGTGAGGTGAATGGCGCCGAAGCGGCCGGCGGGCGCGTCGTAGTCGGAGGCTTCGCGCTTCGAGCCGTTCACCATGTAGCTGAAGCGGCCGATGCCGCCGGCAAGCGACAGGCTGGCGCGCTTCTGCTCCGCGGCGGTGCCGTAACGCAGCTCGGCGCCACCACCGATCGGCGTGCTGGAGAGCGAGCTCGGCAGCTTGGTGACGAGGTTGAGCACGCCGCCGATGGCGTCGCTGCCGTAGAGCACCGAGGCGGGTCCGCGGACGACCTCGACGCTCGAGACGGTGTCGAGGTCGACGAGGCCGGTGATCTCGCCGAAGTCGGTCTGCCGGCGGGCGTTGTTCATCCGCAGCCCGTCCTCGAGGAAGAGCACGCGCAGGCCGCGCTGACCGCGGATGACCGGGCGGGCCTGGTTCGGTCCGACGCCGTTGACGTCGACGCCCGGCTGCTCACGCAGCAGATCGGCGGCGTTGTTCGGCGCGCGCCGTTCGATCTCCTGTGTCGAGATGACGGTCACCGGCGTGGCGACTTCGAAGGTGTCGACCTCGCGGCCGACCGCGGTCACCGTGGTGGTGGCGAAGAATGACGGCATCTCCTCGGCCGGCTTGGCCGGATCGGTGGGTGGAGCGGGGGTGGCGCTGGCTGCCGGATCCGCGGGAGCCGGGGTGGCCGTCGCGGCGGCCTCGTCGGCGAGCAGTGGCCAGGTCAGGGCGGGAAGCAGGAAAGCAAGCACGAGCAGGTTCGTGCGAAGGCGCGAAAGAGACATCGAGAACCTCCAGAATCCGTACAGTCGGCTCACGCGGCCCGAAGGCCGGGGGCCCGGTGGTGGGCAGGACGCCGGATGAGGCGTCTGCCGCGGAAGCGGAGGGCTCGGGATCGAGCCTCCGCCGTCTCTCAGGACGAGGCGAGAACGGCGGAGAGGGACGGCGGAGGGCGCGGCGCGCCGAGCTCCGGGCGGACGCCCGGTGCGTTGGGGAGGCGGTACTCCTCGGGCGGCGCCGCGCGGCGCCGCGGGCGCGGGGTGACGAACCCGCGCCGGAAGGCGGCGGCGAAGCGCTCGGCGAGCTCGGGCAGGCCGCTCGCCAGCCCGAACGGCACCAGCCAGAGCAGGTGCACGGCCGGCGGCGGCGGTACCGAGAGCGGGATCGGGTGCGTCGAGACCGGCGTGGCACCGGCATGGAGGAGGAAGGCGAGCGTCCAGAGAACCAGGGCGCGCCGTCCCCAGAGGAGAGGACGCCCCTGGCGGAGCTCGCGCAGGCCGGCGGCGAGCAGGGCGAGCGCCGCGATCCAGCGCCAGGCGACCGCCGGCTGGCCGATCGAGAGGTCGGAGAGGCGTTCCCACAGGAGCCAGGCGTGGAACGGGACGAGTGCCGCGGTGAGCAGCGCCGACGCCGCGGCGATCAGCCAGGCCGAGGGCCCGCGCCGCCCGGCGCGGTGCGGGCGCGCGCCCGCCAGCTCGAAGTTCGGTCGTCCGGCCCTCATGTCGCGGCGCAACCTAGCACAGGGGTCTGACGTGCAACCCACGCGATCGGGTGGGCCTCCGGGGGTGTTACGCTTCGTCCTCACGGCTGGACACGCGCGCGATGCTTCCATCGAGAGAACGACTGCTCGAGCTTTCCGGCTGGGAGGTCGGTGAGCTCTCCGAGGTCTCCTTCCCGGCCCTGCTGCTCGCTCATGGGCTCTCCGGCAAAGGGGTCGAGCTCCGTCTGCGACGCGGTCACGTCGACAAGCGGATCTTCTTCGAAGGCGGCGGTCCGGTCGACTGCCGCTCGAACCTGCTCCACGAGACGATCGGGCGGTTCCTCGTCCAGCAGGGGCGGCTGGCCGAAAGCGACTATCAGGAGTGCCTGCGCGAGTCGGTGGCCCGCAGCGCGCTGATCGGCGAGGTGCTGATCGAGCGGGGAAAGCTCGACTCGACCGAGCTCTACAAGGCGCTGCAGCAGAACCTGGCGCGCAAGCTCCTCGACGTCTTCACCTGGCGCGAGGGGCGCTTCGCGGTGGTGCGCGACCCGCCGCCGACCGGCTCGTCGCTCAAGGTCCGGGCGCCACAACTCGTCTTGACCGGCATCGCGCGCTTCGCGCCGGCCGAGCTCGTCGAGCGCTGGGTGGCGCCGTACGGCGCGGCGACGTGGCGCGCCGGTCGCGAGCCCCTCTTCGCGCGTGGCGACCTCAAGCTGCCCCCGGCCCAGGCCCACCTGCTCGAGTTGCTCGACGAGCAGCCGCGGGATCTCGCGGCGCTCGCCCTGGCCACGGCGACCGATGCCGAAGAGGTGGCGCGTTCGGTGGCCGGCCTCGCCTTCCTCGGCGCGATCGAGATCGGCACGCCGCCGGCGGTCGAGGCGGAGCCGGCAGCTCCGGCTGCTCCTGTGCCCGAGGCCCCCGCAGTCGACGCGGCGGTCGAGCAGGGAGTGGGAACGGGCAAGGCGCCGCGCGACGCGGCGGCGGACGCGCCGAAAGGACCGGCTCCCTCCCCCGAGCCGGCGACGAAGGGCGCGGCGACGGGTCGCGCCGCGGCGGCGCCGTCGGCCGAGGAGGCGGCCCGCCTGGCCCGCGGGGTGCACGAGGCCTACCTGAACTTCCGCCGGCAGGATGCCTTCGAGCTGTTGGGCGTCGACGAGGACGCCCCGCTCGCCTTCGTGCGCTACCAGTACCTCGACTTCGCCCGCCGCTTCGCGCCCTGGCGGTTCGAGGCCGGGCGGCTCGCGCCGCTCGCCGAAGAGGCGCGCGAGCTCTTCCTCGCCGGTGCTCTGGCCTTCGCCGAGCTCGAGCGGACCGAGAGCCGCGAGGCGTTGCGTTTCCGCCGCCAGCGCGCGCGCGAAGAGGCGGCGCGCCAGCGCTCGGCGAGCTACTTCCAGATCCAGACCGACCTGCTCGACCCCGAGGCGCAGTTCGCCAAGGGCCTGACGTTGCGTGAAGCCGGCCGCCTGCGCGCGGCGATCCAGCAGATCGAGTTCGCCGTCGAGTGCGATCCCGGCAACGCCCTCTACCTCGCCGAGCTGGCCTGGACGCGCTTCAGCGAGTCGCCGACCACGGCGGCGCGCGCCTTCGACGACCTCAAGCAGGCGATGCGCCTCGACCCGCAGGCCGGCCTGCCCTGCTACTACGCCGGAGAGGTGTGTGCCGCGCTCGGCGACCGGGCCCAGGCCGAGGTGCTGCTGCGGCGTTCGATCAAGCCGCTCGCCCCGGATCGCCGGCCGCTCGAGGCGCTGCGGCGCCTCGCCGGCGAGCGCCGGCGTTGACCGCGCGAGGCGCGTGCTAACGTCCCCTGCCGCTGCCCACGACGATGTCGACCGAACTCCCCACGAGCCCGCCGCCGCGCGCCGCCTCCGGCCTCTTCGTCACCTTCGAGGGGCTCGACGGCAGCGGCAAATCGAGCCACCTCAAGCGGGTGGCGGTGGCGCTCGCGCGGCAGGGGCGCACCGCGGTCGTCACCCACGAGCCGGGCGGCACGCCGCTCGGCGACGAGCTGCGCAGCCTGTTCAAGGACCGGCGTTTCCGCGCCATGGACGGCACGGTCGAGCTCCTGCTGGTCTTCGCCAGCCGGCGCCAGCATCTCGACGAAGTCATCGAGCCGGCCCTTGCCCGCGGCGAGGTGGTGCTCTGCGATCGCTTCACCGACTCCACCGTCGCCTATCAGGGCGGTGGGCGTGGCGTCGCGAGCGCGTCGATCGACGAAGTCGATCGCCTCGCCACCGGTCGACGGCGGCCCGACCGCACCGTGGTCTTCGACCTGCCGGCGGAGGTGGCGCGCGGCCGCGGGCGTTCGCGCAGCCGCCATGCACGCGGTGCGGTCGACCGGCTCGACGACGAGGAGCTCGCCTTCTACGAGCGGGTGCGGACGGCCTATCTCGATCTGGCGCGGCGTGAGCCGGAGCGCGTGCGGCTGGTCGATTCGAGCGGCTCGGTCGAGGCCACCGCGCGGGCGGTTCGGCGGGCGCTCGCCGATCTGCTGCCGGAGCTCGCCGAGTGAACCTCGAGCGCACCCTCGAGCTGGCGCGCGACGGGCGGCTCTACCCGGCGGTGATCCTCCACGGGGCGAGCGTGGAGGTGCGGCAGGACGCGGCGATCGCCCTGGCGCGCACGCTGCTCTGTGCCAGCCCGACCGAATCGCGACCGTGCGGCGTCTGCCCGCACTGTCGCCGGCTCTGCTGGCCGGGGCGCGGCGACGAGTCGTTCCACCCGGACTTTCACGTCCTCGAGCGCGACCTCAAGACCTCGACCTCGGCCGAGGCGACCCGCGCCGTGCTGCGTCAGGCGCAGCTCTCCCCGTTCGAGGCGCGCGGGCAGGTGTTCGTCGTCGCGGCAGCGGAGACGCTCTCCGGCGAGGCGTCCGACGCGCTGCTCAAGGCGATCGAGGAGCCCGGGCTCGGTGCGCCCCGTCATTTCCTCCTGCTCGCACCCTCGCGGCTCGACCTGCCGCCGACGATCCGCAGCCGAGCGTTCGCCCTCTTCCTCGGACCGGCGGTGGCCCTCGCCGACGACGAAATCGAGGCGATCGCCGCCGGGCTGCTGCGGGCCGTCGCGGCGCATCGCGACGGAGCGGGCGGCTGGGCGCTGCTCGCGGCCAGCGCGGCGCTCGCCGCCCCCGGAGGGTTCGAGGATCCGCGCGCCAGCCGCCCTTGGAGCCTCGCGGCGGCCAGCGCGGTGCGCGCTGCCCAGGCCGCGGAGTGCCCCGCCGAAGCGCGCCGCGGACTGCTCGACCTCGCCGACGACCTCCTGCAGGCGTCCCCCCTGCGGTTGCGCGGGATCTCGGCGGAGCGGATCCTCGAGGGGCTGGTCGCCCGCCGCCTCGCCGTTTGATCTCCCACGACCGTCGAGTGCATCAGTCCACCGCGCGGTCCCCCGGGCCTTCGCTAGCCTGAAGGCGATGCGACCTCTTCCGCGCCCCCTCGTCGTTCTCGCTCTTGCCCTCGTCGCCACGGCCGCTGGCGCGGCGACTCTGCCGGTCTACGTCGACCAGGTTGCCGACGGTTGGGAGTACTGGGGCTGGGCCTCGGTCGTCAACCTCGCCTACACCGGGACGGTGCACGGCGGCACCCACGCCATCCGCTTCGAGCCGGATGCCTGGGAGGCGGTCTATCTGCACTCGGCCGCCGCGCTGTCCGTGGCGGAGTGGAACGGGGTCCGTTTCTGGGTGCGCGGCGAAGGGTCGGGCGGCCAGTCGCTCGTGCTCTGGGTGCGACTCGGCTCGACGACGCGCCTCTCGACCGCGCTTGCTCCCTACCTGCCGGCCGGTGGTGTGCCGGCGGGGCAGTGGGCGCAGGTCACCGTGCCGTTCGCCGATTTCGGGGTGACCTCGGGGAGCTTCGACGATCTCTGGATCCAGGCCGGTGTGGCCGGGGACCAGGCCGCCGTCCTGGTCGACGACTGGGAGCTCACCGGCCCGGGCCCGATCGTGCCGCCCGGCGGACCGGTGCCGGTCGCCGTCGACCCCGGAGCCGACCGTCGCTACGTCAGCCCGCTCGTCTACGGCGTGAATTTCGGCGACATCGCGCGCTTCTCCACGGTGCCCTACACGGTGCGGCGTTACGGCGGCAATTCGACGACGCGCTACAACTGGCAGGCCGACGTGCACTCGACCGCCTCGGACTGGTTCTTCATGAACATCCCGGATTCGTCGAGCCCCGGCGGATTGCCGGCCGGTTCGTCGAGCGACCAGTTCGTTGCCGAGACGCTCGCCGCCGGCTCGCAGGTGGTGCTCACCGTGCCGACGATCGGCTGGGCGCCGGCGCCGGTGCAGGCCAAGCGCTGGAGCTTCTCGGAGGTCAAGTACGGGCCGCAGACCTCCGACGAGTGCCGCTACTTCGGCAACAACCCGCCGGACTGGTGCACCCACGACGCCGGCAACGGGCTCTGCGACAGCGCCGTCAACACGACGGGCTACTGCCAGGGCGGGAGGATCGTCGGCAACGACCCGTTCGACACCTCGATCGCCATCACGCCGGCGTGGGTCGGCGACTGGATCGACTTCCTCGGCGGTCGCTACGGCAGCGCGGCGCAGGGCGGTGTGCGCTTCGTCGCGCTCGACAACGAGGCGATGCTGTGGAACAGCACGCATCGCGACGTGCATCCGACGGCGCCGGGTTACGACGAGGTCTGGACTCGCGGCCTGGCAGTGGCCAGCGAGGTGCGGCAGCGCGATCCGTCGGTGAAGATCCTCGGGCCGGTGACCTGGGGCTGGTGCGATCTCTTCAGCTCGGCGGCGGATGCCGACGTCGGTCCGAGCTGCATCGACGGCGCCGACCGTCAGGCGCACGGCGGCGTGGAGTTCGTCCGCTGGTACCTGCGACAGGCCTGCGCCCACGAGCGCACGACCGGTGTGCGGGTGCTCGACCTGCTCGACGTCCACTACTACCCGCAGGCCAACGTCGCCGGGCTCGGCGGCAACGATTCGGGCGAGGACGCCTCGACCTCGGCGCGTCGCCTGCGTTCGCTGCGCGAGCTGTGGGATCCGGCCTACGTCTCGGAGTCGTGGATCGGCGAGGCGCCGTACCTGTTGCCGCGCCTGCGTGCCTGGATCGACCAGGAGTGCCCGGGCGTCGGGCTCGCGCTGACGGAGTACAAGTGGGGTCCGGACACCGGCGCGAGCGGGACCCTGGCGCAGGCCGAGCTGCTGGCGATCCTCGGCCGCGAAGGGGTCGAGCTCGCCACGCGCTGGGTGGCGCCGGAGGTCGGCACCAAAGTCGAGCAGGCCTTCCTGCTCTTCCTCGACTACGACGCCGCGGGCAGTCGCGTCGCCGGCGACAGCGTGCGCGCCACGAGTCTCGCCCCCGATGCGGTCGCCTCCTACGCACTGCGCGATCCGCGCGGCAGGCTCTTCCTGCTTCTCTTCAACAAGGACACGGTCGACCGCGAAGCCCAGGTCACCGTCGCGGGCGGCGTCACCGGCAACCTCGCGCTCTACCGCTTCACCGCGACCACCGCGCTCGCCGCCGCCGGCACCGTCCCGGGAGCCGCGACGCCGATCGTCCTCACCCTCCCGCCCCGCTCCGCCACCCTCGCCGTCGGCCAACTCGCCGGCGGCGGCGGGCTGCCGTTCAGCGACTCGTTCGAGCGCGGGCTCGCGCGGTGGGTGGGGCCGTAGGGGCGAGACTCGGCGCTCCGCGGGTCAACCGCGCTCCAGCCGGTCGGCCCTCTTCCTTTCGGCTCGTCCCACTCACCGGAAGCGTTCTGCTGCGCAGTGCGGTGGGCGACCGCACTCTCGCTCCCCGGCCGTGGCGGCTAGCAGCTAGAGGTTGGGAAGTGAAGGTCCCGGCCCGCAGAATCGAGAGCAACGGAGGACCTGTCATGCGGCTGACCCTCGAATCCTGGCCCGCCGACGGCGGCTACGTCGGCCGTTCAGGGCACCCTTCAGGGGATCGAAATCCCAGTGTGAAGGGGGCGACCTAGCTGTATGAGGACGAGATTGGGCCGACGCTATCTTGCGCGCCCGATGAGCCAGTGCCGTTCACCGAGAGAGGCTCGCCATCCCGTCGTTCAGGGTCGGGTAGCGCAGGTCCTTCGAGAGCTCCGCGCGGAATCGCGTCGTGTCTCCGCAGTACGACACCTTCCCGATGCGCACGAAGTCGCGGGTGAGAGGCGAGCGGGTGCGGAAGAGGGTGGCCCAGAGCTCGCAGAGGGTGGCGGTGGTGAGGATGGTCCACCACGGGAGGTGCCAGGGGCGCGGGGTGCCCCAGGCGTCGCAGGCGCGGTCGAGGAACTCCTGGAGCGTGAGCGGCTCCTCGTCTCCGAGGTGGTAGATGCCGGAGACACCGTCGCGGGTCGCGGCGGCGGTGGTGGCGGCGAGGAAGTCGGGCGTCGAGATCAGGTGGATCCAGGTCGGCTCGCGCCAGACGCCGAGGAGGCGCCGCTCGGCGAGCCAGCGCGCGGCGTCGATCATCAGGATCCCCTTGCCGTAGACCATGCCGACGCGGAGCACGACCGGCGTGAGCGAGGTGCACGCCGCGCGCGCGAAGAGCAGCCGCTCCTCGGCGAGACGGGTCGTCGCGTGCGCCGAGATCGGGTGGCCGTCGAGGCGGCCGGTCGCGGGATGCTGCGGCGTCGTCGGTCCCTCGACGTGGGGAAACGAGATCAGGACGACGCGTTGCACGCCGGCGGCGAGCGCGGCGTCGAGAAGGTGGCCGAACCATGCGGTGTTGGTGGTCGGCAGGAAGCGCTCCGGTCGGGGTGCGAAGAGCACACCGGCGAAGTGGACGACCACGTCGACACCCGCGAGCGCCGGTGCCAGCGTTTCCGGCTGCGCGAGGTCGATCGTGCACACCGCGGTCCGCGGCGCGGCGGCGAGGTCGGCCGGCAGCGGCGTCCGGTGCACGAGGAGGCGGAGCTCGTGCTCGCCTTCGGCGACCAGGTGCCGTGCCAGCCGACTGCCGAGGTTTCCCGCCGCGCCGGTGATCGCGATGACCATCGAGCCACAGCCTATCGCGGGCCTCGGGTGGCCGAGGTCCGCGACAGGGGGTGCCTGTTTCGAGCTCGATCGAGTGCGTCGGGGTGCGCTGGCTCACGCCCGAGGCGCGAGCCAGCGACGCCGAGCGATCTCAGGGGTAGGTCGCGCTCCAGCCGGCGAAGCTGCCGGCCTCGAAGCCGTGGGCGAAATAGAGCCCGGCGCTGCAGGTGCTGCCGACGAGGATCTTGACGTCGTCGATCCACCAACCGGCCGCAGCTTGGCTGGAATCGGTGCCGATGCGCCAGCGCAGCAGCAGCGAAGAGCCGGCGAAATCGGCGAGGTCGCCGGTGACCTGGGTCCAGGCCGAGGTGCTGGCGGTCCACGCCGAACGACCGCCGAGCGGGTTGCCGCAGCAGGTGCTGAGGGTGCCGTTGTAGCCGTTGGTGAGCAGGCGTCCCGAGTTGCCGGTGAGGATGTCGTTCCAGGTCGTGCCGCCATCGGTCGACGTCTCGAGAACGCCGCCGTCGTAACGGGTCGAGGTGCCCTCGAAGGTGTAGTTGTGCCAGAACTCCAGCTTGACGGGAACCGCCGCTGGCAGCGCGAGCGCCGCGGTGTTGCGGATGTGGCTGTCGCCGACGGTGCTCTGATCCAGGGCGAAGTAGGAGTGCGTCGGCGAGTGCGCGCCGGTCGTCACGACCGACCAGGCGGGCGTCCCGGTCGTGGTCCACAGCCCGCTGCCGCTCTCGAGATCGTCGGTGAAGAAGACGGTGTCCGGACCGGATGCCCCGGCCGACTTGATGACCGAGTTCCCCTCCTGGTTGCCGTTGGCGCAGTGGCCGCTGCCGTTGCCCGTCTGGTCCTCGGCCCGCACGGCGTAGTAGTAGAGCGTGCCGGGTAGCGGGGTGATGTCGGTGAAGGCCGTGCCGGCGACGCAACTGGCGCGGAGGTTCGCGGCGCTCGGCGTGAAGCCCGGCGTGGTGCTGCGGAACACGTTGTAGACGACGCCGCCGCCGCAGCGGCTGGCGCCCGCGGTCCAGCCGAGCTGGATTCCGCAAGTCGTCGTTCCGGCGCTCGTCGCGGTGGCGAGGCCGTCGAAGGTCGGCGTGAGCACGCAGACGCCCGTTGCCGTGGCGTCGTCGCAGGTGCTCTGCGCCGATTCGCAGGGCTGTGCGTCGTCGACCGCGACGACCTTGTAGGCGTAGGTGGCCGAGCCGGAGACGGTCAGGTCGCTGTAGGTGGTCCCGACGATACCGCTCTGCAGGAGAGTGAACGCGGCAGCGAGGGCGCAACTCGCTTCGGCGCGGTAGACCTTGTAGCTCGTCGCTCCGGCCGAAGCGCCCCAGGAGAGGTCGATCCGGTTGTTTCCGTTGGCCGTGGCGGTGAGTCCGGAGGGCACCGGCGGCGCGGTGCAGTTGGCACGACCGTCGAGCGTCATCGCTCCGGTGTTGCCCGGATCGAGGTAGTCCTTGACGCGGTTGCTCGCCGTCGAGCCGGAACGGTCCCAGGAAACGGAGAAATGCCCGTAGTAGTCCGAGAGGCTCTCGCCGGTGGCGCCGCACGCCGAGGGTCCGCCGTGAAGCTGGCCGATGAACCGTCGCGCGGCGTTGTAGAGCGGCGAGCCCGACGAGCCGGGTTCGGTCACGCCCGGAGGAATCGTCGTCGCCGGGCTGGGCGGGTAGATCGGTGTCGGATCCCAGTACGAGTGAACGTGAGTTCCGTCGCCGGGAATCGTCGAGTTGTTGTAGCTGGTGGTCGTCGTGTTCTGTTCGACGAAGGTGATCCGCTTCTCGTCGTTGTTCGGGTGATGGATTCCGGCACAGAGCGCGCCGGTGGCCGGCCCGCAGGCGTGATCGCCGTTGCCCGGGCCGCCCGAGCCGCTATAGGGGGTGCGGTCCCACCCGGCCCAGTAGTGATTGAACGCCGGCACGGCCGGGGCGGTCATCTCGACGAGCGTGAAGTCGGAAGGCGAGTAGGCCGCTTTGAACGTCGAGCCGGTGTGGAACTGGGCGAAGCTCCCGTCCCCGGCGCCGCCGCTGGCAGCGCTGCCCGGAAGGCGGCAGGTCGAGTTCTCGTAGTTCCAGTAGGTGACGAGCGAGGCGGCGTTCCCACTGTTGATGCCGCAGTGATTCGCCGTCATGAAGAGCATCTTGCGGTCCTGCGCCGTGTTGTTGAGCAGCGAGCCGGTGCAGAAGGCCGAGCCGCCGGTCGAGATGTTGGCGGTCGCCTGTCCGAGCTGGCGCCATTCGGCCCACGGCGAGCCCAGGCCGTCGAGGCAGGCGATGTCCATGTTGCAGCCGCCCGACGCGACCGCATCGGGCACGCCGAATCCGCGGTAGCCCTGGTTGATCGAGGTCAGCTCGAGCTTGACCTTTTCGATCTCGCGCTCGGGGGCAGTCAGCTCGACGACGAGATCGTCCCCGGGGAGAACGGGCGTCCAGAGCTCGTCGTAAGGCCGGTTGTCGTCGGCGGTGAACGGCCGGATGCTGCGCTTGCCGTCGCCGGAGTAGAGGAAGAGCCGCGCGTTGGCGCTCAGGCGGAACTTGCCGAAGGCGAGGTTGAGCGACTTGGTGCCGGGGGCGACGATGCGCAGGCGCCACAGCATCAGGCCGCCGGGAAGCCGCTCCCAGGTGCCGTAGTCCTGCAGCGTGATCTGGACCGGGTAGGGCACGGCGAACCGTGGTGCCTCGCCGGCCGCTTCGGCCTGTGCCCCTTCGGCGAGCGCGGCTTCGAGGTCGAGCGGCTCAGGAATGAACGTGTCGACCGCGTCGAGGGGCGTGACCGCGAAGACGGTCGCGGTGGGAACGGGTCCGCTGGCGAAGGCGAGCGTGGAAAGGAGGAGGGCCGAGGTGGCAGCGACGAGGAGAGAAGCGATCGGGCGGGGAGCGGGCATGAAACCTCCGGCAGAGAGCCTGGCTCGGCGTGGCCGAACAGGAGGATGTGAGGGTAGACCCAAGAAGGATGGTAGCGACTTGCTACCTCGGGGGCCCTACCCGTTTGGGGAGGCTCAGTAGTAGTCGGAACAGGACAGGTAGTAGCCGCACCCGGGCCGCGGGCAGTAGAGCTTGCACTTGCGCTCGGCGAGCGTGGCGCCGCAGTTGGGGCAGGTGCGCAGGGTGCGCTCGGCGTCGGAGAGGGTGGCCGGCCCGGCGGCAACGCGAGGCGAGGCGGGGAGGGGCGAGGCGTCCGCCTGCGGCGGCGGTGGAGCCGGGGCGGCGGGGTCGTCGGGAGGCGCCATGGCCGGCGATCCTAGCCCGCAGCCGCGTATACTGCGCCGCCATGTTCGAAGCTCTCGTTCTGGCGGGCGGCAGCGGCACACGGTTCTGGCCGGCGAGCCGCCGCGCGCGCCCCAAGCAGCTGCTCGCTCTCGACGGCAAGCGCAGTCTGCTGCAGCAGACCGTCGATCGCCTCGCCCCGCTCGTTCCCCCGGAGTCGGTCTGGATCTCCACCACCACGGAGCTCGCGGCCGCGGTGCGCGAGGAGCTGCCGGAGGTCCCGGCGCAGCAGATCCTCGCCGAGCCCGCCGGGCGAAACACGGCGCCGGCGATCGCCTATTCGCTGCTCGCCATGCCCGAGGCGCGACGTCGTCGCCCGGTCGTCGTCCTGCCGTCCGATCACCGGATCGCCTCGCCCGAGTCGTTCCTCGCCACCGTGCGAGCCGCTGGGGAGGTGGCCGAACGCGACGACCGGATGCTGGCGCTCGGCGTCACGCCGCGCCGGCCGGAGACCGGATTCGGTTACCTCGAGCTCGGTGAGCCGCTCGCCGGAGCGGACGGACTGCGCCGGGTCGCGCGCTTCACCGAAAAGCCGGACCTCGCCACCGCCGAGCGCTTCGTCGCCTCCGGCACCCACTTGTGGAACGCCGGCATCTTCGTTTTTCGCGGCACGACCCTGCTCGCTGCGCTCGAGCGGCACGCTCCGGACCTCGCGGCCGGGTTGGCGGCGATCGTCGCCGAGCCGGGGTGGGTCGACGAGCTCTACCCGCGCCTGCCGTCGATCTCGATCGACTACGCGGTGATGGAGCGGCTCGACGACCTCGCCACGCTGCCGCTCGACTGTGGATGGGACGACCTCGGCTCGTGGGGCGCGCTCGCCGAGGTGCTGGCGTCCGATGCGGGGGGCAACGCGGCGCGAGGCGAGTTGGTGGCGGTCGAGTCGTCGGGCAACGTGGTCTATTCCGACGGTGGAACGGTGGCCCTGCTCGGAGTGGACGGGCTCGTCGTCGTGCGGACCGCCGACGTTGTCCTGGTGCTGCCGCGCGAGCGTGCCCAGGACGTTCGCCGGATCGTCTCCGAGCTCGAACGGCGGGGTCGCGGCGAGCTGCTGTAGCATTGCCGGGACCCGCAGGCGAGGCTCGGCGCTCGACCCCCGAAGCCACGCAAGGACCGGCCCCACACCCCATGCAGTGGAAAATGGCCCGCCAGGGCAAGCTCGCCGCGCGCATCAACACCTGGGCGCTCAACCACGGCTTCCCGGCGCTCGCCTGGCTGGCGCCGCGGGCACGGCGCGGCTTCCTGCTGGCCAACGCCCGCTGGATCATCGCCCTGGTGATGACGCTGCATCACCGGCCGAAGAAGGCGATCGCCGCCAATCTCGCCCGCATCCTCGGCGCCGACCCGCGGTCGCGCCAGGTGCGGCGGGCGACCGCCGAGATGCTCCGCCATTTCGCCTACTACTGGACCGACCTCTTCCGTTTCGCCCAGCTCCCCTCCGAAGAGGCCCGTCGGCTGATCGTCCGCGACGACGGGGGCGAGCACGTCGAGCGCCTGCGGGCCGAGGGGCGACCGATCCTGCTGCTCACCGCGCACCTCGGCAACTGGGAGCTCGGCGGCGTCCTGCTGGCGCACAAGCAGCTCCCGGTGTCGGTCGTCTACGTCAAGGACGCCTTCGCCGAGGCCGAGCGCTTCCGCAGCAATCTGCGGACCCAAGGCGGCGTCGAGCAGGTGCCGATCCGGCCGAACGACCCGTTCGCCAGTCTGCCGGTGCTGCGCGCCCTGCGCGAAGGCCGACTCGTCGCGCTGCAGGGTGACCGGGACTTCGACGACCACGGGCTGGAAATGGACTTCTTCGGCGCCCCGGCGCGCTTCCCGCCAGGGCCGTTTCACCTCGCCCGGATGACCGGGGCGGCGGTGGTGCCGGCCTTCGTCGTCTACTCGCCGGATTACCGCTTCGAGATCGAGTTCGGCAAGCCGATCGAGGTGGCGCGCGACGGGGACCGCGAGGTGGCGGTAGCGACGGCTCTCCGCGCCTGGGTGCAAGTGCTCGAGGGCGCCGTGCGAGCGCATCCCACGCAGTGGTACACCTTTTACGACTTCTGGAATCCGCCGCCGGCCAAGGCCCCCGGGGTCGAGCCCGCCGCCGAGGCGAGCCGGCCGGCCGCCTCCACGCCGCTGTCGGCCCCGACACACGAGTCGCTCCGGTGATCCGCCCCGCCGTGGTCGCCAACGCGGCCGGGGAGCGGTCGCTCGCCGTGCTGCCGAGCCCTCTGCACCTCGCCGAGCTCGTTGCCGGCGAGGGAGCCTGGGAGCTCGAGATCGGCTTCGGCAAGGGCCGCTACCTGGTGTCGCGTGCCACCGCCGAGCCGATACGGCGCTTCCTCGGCATCGAGGTCGCCGGCGAGTACTACCGCGAGGTGGCGCGGCGGGTCGCCCGTCGCCGCCTCGCCAACCTCGCCGTGCTGCGCGGCGAGGCGCAGTACCTGCTCGCCACCGCGCTGCCGCCGTCGTTCGCCGCGGCGGTGCACGTCTATTTCCCGGACCCCTGGCCGAAGGCGCACCACCACCGGCGACGACTCTTCTCTCCCGGCTCGCTCGATCTCGTGCTGCGCCCGCTCGTCGCCGGCGGCGACCTCTTCTTCGCCACGGACCACCTCGACTACGGTGCGGAGGTCGAGGCGGTGCTCGCCGGTCAGCCCGGGCTCGAGCTCGAGCGGATCGACGGCGAGTGGCCGGAGGGGGCGAGGACGCACTACGAGGCCAAGTACGTCGCCGAAGGGCGTCCGATCCTCCGCCTGCACGGCGTCCTGCGCGACGCGGCGCGCCTCCACCCGGCGGGGCGAAGCCAGGTGCTGATCGCCCACCCGCCGATCGGCGCGCCCCTCCTGACCGAAACCGCGGCCGAGTCCCCGGCCGCCCTCTGAGACCGGGTCCGCCTCGATGCGCCGACTCCTCGCCCTGCTGCCGTACTTCCGGCGGTACCGCTGGCGCGTCGTCTCCGGCGTGGCCGCGATCCTCCTCTCGGTCGCCGTCGGGCTCGCCTCGCCGCTCCTCGTCGGCCGCGCGGTGGACGAGTTCCGCCGCTCCGCCTCGCGCGACACGCTGCTCGCCTACGCGCTGCTCCTCGTCGGCGTGGCCGCGGTGCAGGGGCTTTTCAGCTTCGTCCAGCGCCGAGTGCTGGTCGCCGTCTCCCGCGACATCGAGGTCGACCTGCGCGACGAGTACTTCGCCCACCTCGAGCGGCAACCGCCGGCCTTCTTCCACGAGCGCGCCACCGGCGACCTGATGGCGCGGGCGACGAGCGATCTGAACGCGGTCCGCATGCTCTGCGGTCCGGCGATCATGTACAGCTTCCAGACGCTCTTCACCGGCATCGGCGCGCTCGCGGCGATGCTGCGGATCGACGCGCGGCTCACCGCGGTGGCCCTCGTCGTCATGCCCGCCGTGGCGGCAGCGACGCAGGTGTTCGGCGAACGGATCCACCGTCGTTACGAACGGGTCCAGGAGCGATTCGCCGGCCTCACGACCCGCGTCCAGGAGAACCTCGCCGGCGTTCGCGTGGTGCGTGCCTACGCACAGGAGGAGGCCGAACGTCGCGCCTTCGCCACGCTCAACGACGGCTACGTCGAGGAGAACCGCCGGCTCTCGCAGTGGACCGCCGCCTTCTATCCGCTCCTCCAGGCGCTGGTCGGCGTGGGTTTCGTCGCGGTCCTCGCCTTCGGCGGGCGTGAGGTGCTTTCCGGGCGCATCAGCGTCGGCCAGTTCGTGACCTTCAACTTCTTCCTGTCGAAGATGGTCTGGCCGATGATCGCCATCGGCTGGGTGATCAATCTCGCCCAGCGCGGAGCGGCATCGTTCGCCCGGCTGCGCGAGATCCTCGACGTGCCGCCGGCGGTCGCCGACCGCGAGCCGCTGGTGCGTCCGGCGGCGATCCGCGGCGACGTGGAGATCACCCGGCTGTCCTTCGCGTATGCCGAGGGCGGGGCGACGGTGCTCGGTCCGCTCGACCTCGTGGCGCCGGCCGGGACGCGCGTCGGTGTCGTCGGCGCGACCGGTTCGGGGAAGAGCACGCTGCTCGCCCTGCTGGCGCGACTCTGGGAGCCGCCGGCCGGAACGATCCACCTCGACGGGATCGACATCGGCCGTCTGCCCCTCGCCACCCTGCGCGGGGCGCTCGCCATGGTGCCGCAGGAGACCTTCCTCTTCTCGGCGACGGTGGCCGAGAACGTCGCCTTCGGGCGTCCGGAGGCGAGCGCGGAGGAGATCCTCGCGGCGGTGCGCCTGGCCGGGCTGGAGGAGGAGGTGGCGAGCTTCCCGCGTGGGCTCGAGACGGTGGTCGGCGAGCGCGGCATCACCCTTTCCGGCGGGCAGAAGCAGCGCGTCGCGCTGGCGCGGGCGCTGCTCTGCCAACCCCGGCTCCTGCTGCTCGACGACTGCCTCTCGGCAGTCGACGCGGCGACCGAAGCGCGCATCCTCGCCCGGCTCGGGGAGGCGTTCGCCGGACGCACGGTGTTCGTCGTCTCCCACCGCGTCGCCGCGGTGGCCGCCTGCGATCTCATCCTGGTTCTCGATTCCGGGCGTATCGTGGAGCAGGGGTCGCACGCCGCGTTGCTGGCGGCGGAGGGGGCCTACGCCGAGCTCGCCCGCCTCCAGACGCTGGAAGAGGAGCTCGCCTCGGTCTGACCCCGCAGCTCGCGCCGACGCGGCGCGCGAAAGGGTGTCTCATGCGCATCGTGGTCCTGGGGGGAAGCGGCCTGATCGGCCGGGCCCTCGTGGCGCGCCTCGCCGCCGACGGGCGCGAGGCCTGGGTGGTCTCGCGCTCGCCGGAACGGCTGGGCGATCTCCCGGCCGGGGTCCGGGCGACCGGTTGGGACGGTCGGACGGCGAGCGGCTTCGCGGCGCTGGTCGACGGCGCGCACGCGCTCGTCAACCTCGCCGGCGAAGGGATCGCCGACGGTCGCTGGAGCGCGGCGCGCAAGCGGCGGATCGTCGAAAGCAGGACGGTCGCAGCGGCGGCCTGCCACGAGGCGATCGAGCGGGCGGCGAGCCGTCCGGCGGTCCTGGTCCAGGCCTCGGCGGTCGGCTACTACGGGTCGCGTGGCGACGAAGAGCTGACCGAAAGCTCGCCAGGAGGGAGCAGCGGATTTCTCGCGGCCACGACCGCGGCGTGGGAGGCGTCGTCGCTCGCCGCCGAAGGGCTCGGCGTGCGGCGCGTCCTGCTGCGCACCGGCGTCGTGCTCGATCCGCGGGGCGGGGCGCTCGGCAAGATGCTCACGCCCTTCCGCCTGGGGCTCGGGGGGCCGCTCGGTGACGGTCGCCAGTGGTTCCCCTGGATCCACCGCGACGATCAGGTCGCCGCCATCCGTTTCCTGATCGACCGCGAGGATCTCGCCGGACCGTTCAACCTCGTCGCCCCGCAGCCACGGCGCAACGCCGACTTCGGGCGCGCCCTGGCCGGGGCGCTGGGGCGGCCGTTCCTGCTGCCGGCGCCGGCTTTCGCCTTGCGTGTCGCGTTCGGCGAGATGGCGGAGACGATTCTCGGCAGCCAGCGCGTGCTTCCCCGCCGGCTGCTCGACGCCGGATTCACCTTCCGTTTCCCGGAGATCGGCGCGGCGCTCGCCGATCTGCTGCGCTGAGGGGCGGAACGATGCCACTTTCCGCGTTCACCGCTGCGGCACCGGCCGTCCTCGGGCTGATGATCGCCGTCTGGCTGTGGAGCGTCGTGCGGCGCGATGCGTCGGTCGTCGACGCCACCTGGGGCCTGGCCTTCCTTCTGGCCACCGCGGTCGCGGCGGCGACGGCGCCCGGCGCGACGCCGCGTCGACTCCTGGTGCTCGGCCTCGTCACGCTGTGGAGCCTCCGCCTCTCGCTCTACATCGCCTGGCGCAATCACGGCAAGGGCGAGGACTACCGCTATGCGGCGATGCGCCGCGGGCACGGTGAGCGCTTCTGGTGGGTCAGCCTGTTCACGGTCTTCCTCCTGCAGGGCGTCCTGGCCCTGGTGATCGCCCTGCCGCTGCTCGTCGCCGTGACGTCGCCGGAGCCCGCCGGGTTCGGCCTGCGCGACCTCGCCGGCCTCGCGCTCTGGATCGCCGGGTTCGCCTTCGAGGCGGTCGGCGACGGGCAGCTCGCGCGCTTCAAGGCCGACCCCGGCAACCGCGGGCACGTGATGGACCGCGGGCTCTGGCGTTACACGCGCCATCCGAACTACTTCGGCGAGGCGCTGCTCTGGTGGGGCTACTGGCTGCTCGCGGCAGGGACCCCCGCCGGGTTGGCGACGATCGTCTCGCCGTTGCTGATGACCTTCCTGCTGCTCCGTGTCTCAGGGGTGGCGCTGCTCGAGAAGGGGCTCGCCTCGACCAAGCCGGGATACGCCGAGTACGTGGCGCGCACCAGCGCGTTCGTGCCGCGTCGGCCTCGTCCTCCAGAAGGCGGCGGCTGAGGTCGCGGCGAGCGTGAGTCGAACCGTTCCGGCTCAGGGGGTGAAGCGGTAGCCCAGGCCGTGGACGGTGACGAAGTGGCGCGGGTGGTTGGGGCGCTCTTCGAGCTTGCGGCGCAGGGCGGCGACGTGCTGGTCGACAGTGCGCGAGAAGACCGCCCGGTCGTAGCCCCAGACCTCGTCGAGCAGCCGCTCGCGCCCGAGCATCTCGCCGCGGTGGGCGATGAAGAAGCGCAGCAGGCGGAACTCGAGGGCGGAGAGCGCCACCGCGGAGCCCCCCTTGGTGACCTCGGTGCGACGGAAGTCGACCCGCACGTCGCCGAAGTCGAAGCTGCCGGAGTCGAGATCGGGGGAGCGGTGGACGCGGCGCAGGATCGCGTCGACGCGGGCGCAGAGCTCAGCCATGTCGAACGGTTTGCCGAGGTAGTCGTCGGCGCCGAGCCGCAGGCCGACGACCCGGTCGACCGGCTCGCGCCGAGCGGTGAGCATGAGGATCGGGACCTCGACACCTCGTCGCCGCAGCTCGCGGCAGACGTCGAGCCCGCCGAGCCCCGGCAGCATCAGGTCGAGGATCACCAGGTCGTGGCCGCCGGTGGCGGCGAGCTCGAGGCCGCGCAGGCCGTCGAGCGCCACCTCGATCTCGTAGCCTTCGGCCCGCAGGCGGTCGGAGAGCCCCAGGACGAGCGCCGGCTCGTCCTCGACGAGGAGCAGACGTCTCACGGTCACGAGGATTCTCCGGACGCGGCGCTCCCCGGCAGCTCGATCGTCACCTCGGTGCCGCCGCCCTCGCGCGGCTCGATCGCCACGCGCCCACCGTGAGCGACGACGGTGCGCTGGACGAGGAAGAGTCCGAGCCCGCTCCCGGGGATCGCCAGCTCGGTGGCGCGGCGCCCGCGAAAGAACGGTTCGAAGAGGTGCGGGATCTCGTCGCGTGGAATGCCCGGGCCGCGATCGGCGACGCGGAAGCGCACGCGCTCGCTCCCGGCCGCCTCGACGTGCAGGTCGACGAGCGGGGCGAGACCGCCGAAGCGCAAGGCATTGGCCAGCACGTTGACGAGCGCCCGCACCAGCGCGTCGCGCTCGCCGGCGAGGTGGAGCTCACCCTCGCCCGGCGGGTGGAGGGTGATGCCGGCACTCCCCGGCAACGAGGCACAGCGGGCGATGGCGTCGTGGGCCAGGGCGGTCGCGCCGAGCGCTTCGCGACGCAGCGGCGTTCGTTCGCCGCGCGCCGCGGCGAGCGTGCCCTCGACCAATCCGCCCAGCCGTTCGCTTTCGGCGAGGATCAGCGAGGCGTACTCGCGGACGCGCTCGGGCTCGCGCGCCAGTCCGTCGCGCAGGTTCTCGCCGAGGGCGCGGATCGCGGCGAGCGGCGTGCGCAGCTCGTGCGAGATGGCGGCGACGAATTCGAGCTCGCGGCTCGCCAGGCGGCGCGCGCGATCGGCCGCGGCCACCGCGGCGAGCACCCCGGCACCGAGCACGACGAGCACGCCGAGGCCGAGCGCCAGGTTGCGCCGGCGGGTGCGCAGCACCACCGCGTCGAGTGTCCCCTCGCGTCGGCCGGCGAGCAGGCGCCAGCCCGAGCGCCTCGCCTCGCCGCCGTCGGCGAGGCGCAGGAAGAACGACCGCGGTGCGGTCCCCGGGCTCTCGTCGCGGTCTGTCCGTCCGAGGTTGCGCAGCTCGCGTCCGCGCAACAGGCGGAAGAGGTCGCGCGACACTTCGAGCTCGCTCGCCGTGGCCTCGCCGGTGGCACCGAGCAGCGGCCGCCGCGTGGCGTCCGGCAGCTCGAGCAGGACGAGGTCGCCGCTCTCGCTGCGCTCGTCGGCCGAGAACTGTTCGTGGGTGAGCGGGACGAGCAGATCGTTGATCAGCGCCTCGCGATGGAGCAACACGATCTGCCAGCCGGTGACCGGCAGGGGTTCGTCGTGCCGGCGCGCGCTCTCGCGCCCGGCCGGGCCCTCGTGCACGGGGCGCCGGAGAGCGGGGAAGAGGAAGGCCGGAACCTCGGGCGCCAGCGTCGAGGGCGGCGTGGGATCCCCACTGCCCGGCGCGGCGCTGCGCCGC
The DNA here is from genome assembly GCA_016699405.1 of Holophagales bacterium. Taxonomy (NCBI): domain Bacteria; kingdom Pseudomonadati; phylum Acidobacteriota; class Holophagae; order Holophagales; species Holophagales bacterium. The sequence continues at coordinate 2,303,464 of CP064972.1, forward strand.
GCGATCGCCTGCCCGAGCGCGGTGGCCGCGTCGCCCTCGGTGAGCGGGCTGACGACCTCGGACCAGCTGCCCTGAGCTGCGTCGAGCCGGTACGCGCGGTCCGAGCCGGCGGCGACGTCGACGAGGACGATGGCGTCGACCAGCGCGGGATGCCGCGTCGAGGCGCGCCAGGCGGCGAGCCGGGCGGCGAGATCGCCCGGGGAATCGAGCGCGAAGGGGTCGCGCGGGGCGAGCGCGAGGTAGACCTCGGTGAGCGAGCGGGCAAACCCTTCGACGGTGCGCGAGGCGCGAGCCTCGAGCGAGGCCTGGAGCCGGTCGCGTTCGGCCGCTCCGAGCTCGCCGGTCCAGCGGAACTGCAACCAGGCGAGCAACCCCAGCAGCCCGAGCAGCACGAGGAGCGCCAGGGGCAGCCACGAGACGCTCCGTTCGGTCGGGTGGCGGCGCATGGGGCGAATGTATCAACCGTCGATCGCGCCGGAGGGGGCGGGCGGTCGCTCTAGACAATCTAGACAATCTGTTGACGCGCCGGCGGCAGAGTGGAGAGGTGGCGCCGGGATACGCTGCGCTTGCCGGATGCAGAGAGCCCTCCCTCCGGCGGCGCGAGGCGACGATGCGAATCAGCAGACGGTGGTTGGGGTTGGTGGTCCTGGTGCTCGCGGCGCCGGTGACGGGGTGGGCGGAGTCGCCACCTCCGGACCTTTCGGGCCACTGGGTCCTCGACCGCGAGCGCTCGGAGGATCCGCTGCAGAAGATGCGGGACGCCGGGCGCGAGCGGCGGGGCCGGGGGGGTGGACCGCCGGCGGGCGAGGAGGGAGAGCGGCGAGGTGGCGGGCGCGGCGGCGATCCGCGCGGCATGCCGGGAGCTGTCGGCCCCGAGGGCGGGAGCGACGCCGGACCGCGGGCGCGTCTGGTGGAGCGCGAGCGAGCGGCCCGCGATCTCGTCATCACGCACCGCGAGCCGCACCTCGCGGTCAGGGACGGGATCGGCCGGGAGTGGAGTCTCGAGATCGGGGCCGAAGAGTGCGACGTTCCGTTGGCCGAGGGCGAGCCGGTTCGCGCCCGGGCGACCTGGGAGGTCGGTGGTCGCCTCGTCGTGCGCTGGGTGCGGCCCTACAGCGGCCCGGTCGTCACCGAAACGCACGAGCTCGTCGCCGAGGGGACGCGACTGCTGGTCAAGGTCCGCTACGAGGGCGAGGAGCGCCGCCCGGGATTCGAGTATCTGCGCGTCTACGGCCGCGCACCGGAAGCGGAGTTGGCCGCGCCGACGACGGCTCCGGTCGCGCCGACACCGACGCCGGCGGCGGCCACGCCCGCGGCCACGCCCGCGGCAACGGCCGCAGATCAGGAGGATCGTTCGTGAGAGGACGGGTCGTGGGGATCAGCCTGTTGCTTGCCGTCGCCGGGATCGGCGGCTGGTTCTGGTGGAGCCGAGGCCGGACCGAGGTGCCGAAGTACCGGACCGAGGCCGTGGCGCGCGGCGATGTCGAGGTGTTGATCTCGTCGACCGGGACGCTCGAGGCGACCGAGACCGTCGAAGTGGGCAGTCAGGTCTCCGGCACCCTGGCGACCGTGCGCGCCGACTTCAACGACCGCGTCAAGCAGGGCCAGGTGCTGGCGACGCTCGACACGGAAGCCCTCGATTCCTCGGTGATCGAGGCCGAGGCCTCGGTCGAGCGCGCCGCCGCGCAGCTCGCCCAGGCGCAGGCCGATCTGGCACGCAACCGGGCGCTCTTCGACGCCGGGCTGCTCTCGGCGAGCGTCTTCGAGCCGACGGCGACCGCAGTCCGGACGGCCGAGGCCGGGCTGCGTTCGGCGCAGGCCGGCCTCGAACGGGCGCGCAAGGCGCGGCGCAACGCGGTGATCCTCGCGCCGGCTGACGGCGTGGTGCTCGAGAGGTCGGTCGACCCGGGGCAGACGGTGGCGGCGAGCTTCACCGCGCCGAAGCTCTTCGTGCTGGCGCGTGACCTCTCGACGATGCGGATCCTCGCCGACGTCGACGAGGGAGACATCGGCCAGATCCGCGACGGCCAGGAGGTTCGATTCACCGTCGCGGCGCACCCCGGGGTGAGCCATCGCGGCCGCGTCGAAGAGATCCGACTCCAGCCCCGGACGGTCCAGAACGTCGTCACCTACACGGTCGTCGTGTCGGCGCCGAATCCGGACGGTACGCTGTTGCCGGGGATGACCGCGACGGTCGACTTCGTCGTCGACGGGGTGAAGGACGCGTTGACCGTGCCGAGCGCCGCGCTGCGCTTCAAGCCCGACGAGACCGCGGCTCGGGCAGCGTTCGAGCGGCGCCGGCGGGAGCGACAGGGGGCTGCGGGTGGATCGGAGGCTCCGGGAGCTACCGCCAGCGAGCGCCGAGGTCCCGGTGGAGGGGATGGGTCCGGCGACGGCGCGGAGCGCCGCGACGGGAGCAGCGGGAGGCGGGCGCGGGGCGACGCCGGCTCGCCGGAAGGGGGACCGCCGCCCGGCGTGAAGATGGTGTGGCGTCTCGACGCGCAGGGCAAGCTCGCGCCGCAGCCGGTTCGCGTCGGGCTCTCCGACGGCAAAGTCACGGCGATCGAGCCGCTGCACGGCACGCTCGAGCCTGGCGACCTGGTGATCGTCGGCGTGCAGGCGAACGCAGGCGATGCGGCGGCGACGCCGGCTCGGCCGGCGACGGGGTCGGGACCGGGTGGCGGACGGCGGATGCCGATGCCGCCGATGTTCTGAGGCCCGGCGATGGCTCCGAGCGCTCCGCCGGTCCCCCCTGCGAACGCCGCTTCGGCGGCAGCCTCGCCCGTTGCTCGTTCGGCGCCGCCGCCGCTCCCTCCGGCGATCGTCGTGGCCGACCGGGTGACCCGCGTCTACCGCGCGGCCGAGGATGTCGTCGCGTTGCGCGGGATCTCCCTGACCATCCGGGCCGGCGAGTTCGTCGCCATCGTCGGGGCGTCGGGCTCCGGGAAGTCGACGCTGATGCACATCCTCGGTTGTCTCGATCGACCGACCTCCGGAAGCTACCGGATCGACGGCGTCGAGACGAGCGGCCTCGACCGCGACGAGCTCGCCGCCGTCCGCCGGCGACGGCTCGGCTTCGTCTTCCAGGGATTCAACCTGCTGCCGCGTGCCACCGCGCTCGAGAACGTCGAGCTGCCGCTCGCCTATGAACGCTCGGTCGCTCCGCGCGAGGCGCGCGAGCGCGCCCGCGTCTCGCTCGCCGGCGTCGGGCTCGCCCACCGCGAGGAGCACCTGCCGAGCCAGCTCTCCGGCGGCCAGCAGCAGCGGGTCGCGATCGCCCGCGCCCTGGTCAACCGTCCGGCGCTGCTGCTCGCCGACGAGCCCACGGGCAATCTCGACAGCCGCACGTCGTTCGAGGTGCTGGCGCTCTTCCAGGAGCTCAATGACAGCGGCGTCACGCTCGTGCTGGTGACCCACGAGGCGGACGTGGCGCGCTGCGCCCGGCGGGTCGTCGAGCTCGCCGACGGTCGCGTGGTGCGCGACGAGCGGATCGCCGACCGGTTGCTGGCGCGCGAGCGCCTCGAGGAGACGTCATGAGAATCCGGGTGCTCCTGGCGACCGCGTTGCGCAGCCTGGGTCGCAACCGGCTGCGCAGCTTCCTCACCATGCTCGGGGTGATCATCGGCGTCGCCTCGGTGATCGCCATGGTGTCGATCGGCCGCGGAGCGCAGCGGCGCGTCGAGTCGCAGATCGCCGCCCTGGGCAAGAACCTGCTGACCGTCTTCTCCGGCAGCGCCCAGCTCGGCGGCGCGCGCGGCGGCGCGGGTTCGATCAGCACGTTGACGATGGACGACGTCGCCCGGCTGCGCGACGAGGCCGAGACGCTCGCCTACGTCTCGCCGCTGGTGCGCGCTCCCGGGCAGGTGGTCGGAGGGGGCAGCAACTGGGCCTCCCAGGTGCTCGGGGTCTCGCCGGAGTACTTCGCCATCCGCGAGTGGACGGTCGCCGACGGCGAGGCCTTCGGCGACCGGGAGATGCGAACCGGGGCCAAGGTGGCGCTGCTCGGCCGCACCGTGGCGACGAACCTCTTCGGCGAGAGCTCCCCGGTCGGGGCCCAGATCCGCATCGGCCGCGTCCCGTTCACCGTCGTCGGCGTGCTGTCCCCCAAGGGGCAGACCGGCTTCGGCACCGACCAGGACGACATCGTGCTCGCTCCGGCGACGACCGTGCAGAGCCGCCTTGCCGGCGGTCGCAACCTCAACCAGATCTACGTCAGCGTGCGCGAAGGGGTCTCCTCGGCGGTGGCGCAGGCCGAGGTGGAAGAAGTGATGCGGCGCTCGCATCGCCTCGCCGACGGCGAGGAGAGCGATTTCAACATCCGCTCGCAGGCGGAGATCGCCACGGCGGCGGCGGCGACCACGCAGACGTTCACGCTCCTGCTGGGCTCGATCGCCGGTGTCTCGCTGCTGGTCGGCGGCATCGGCATCATGAACATCCTGCTCGTCTCGGTCACCGAGCGCACGCGCGAGATCGGCATCCGCCTGGCCGTCGGGGCGCGCACCCGCGACGTGCTGCTCCAGTTCCTCATCGAGGCGGTCGTGCTGAGCCTGGCGGGAGGGGCGATCGGCGCCGTGCTCGGGGTGGCCGGAGCGCTCGCCATCGGCCGCTCGGGGCGGTTGCAGGCGGTCGTCGAGCCGTCGACGGTGGCGATCGCCATGCTCTTCGCCGCGGCGGTCGGGCTCTTCTTCGGTCTGCATCCGGCGCGGCGCGCCTCGCGCCTCGATCCGATCGAGGCGCTGCGCTACGAGTGAGCGCCGGGGCTCGCGGTCAGCCCCAGCGTTCGTGGAGGAAGTCGCCGACCTGGCGCGCCACCGTGGCCGGAGCGTAGATGCGGTAGCGCTCGATCCGTCCGAGGTGGCGGATGAACTGACTGGCCGTCTCCATCGGCTCGAAGCTTCCGTCGTAGCGCCGCACCCAGACGCGGTTGCCGGCGAGCTTGTGCGGGTCCTTGGCCGAGTTGGAGACCAGCAGGTCGGAGTCGGCGAAGGCCGCGCGCAGCTCGGGCAGCAACGCCTCGAAGCGTGCCTTGTCCTCCCGCTGCAGGTGCTCTCGGCTCTCGAAGGCGAGTGGGTAGTGGCGTCGGTCGACGATGGCGCGGGCATGCGGGTCGCGCGACGTGCGCAGCTCGCCGAGCACCGAGATGTCGTCCTCGGCGAGGAAGCGCTCGGGGTCGGCGCTCCAGCGGCGCCCGTTGCGCCGCATCCACTCCGAAAGATGGAGCTCCATCGCCTTGGCGGTGACGTTGAAGTAGACCTGGGTGAACATGTAGTAGCGCGCCAGCACCAGCGCCTCGACCGCGTGCACGCCACCCTCGTCGACGCCGATCCCCCATTCCCCGCTCTCCGGGTCGGCCACCGGCCTCATCGTGTCGAGCAGCCGCGGCAGGTCGAAGCTGCCGTAGCGCACGCCGCAGAAGAGGCTGTCGCGCAGCAGGTAGTCCATCTTGTCGACGTCGAGCTCGCCGGAGACGATCTGGTAGAGCAGCGGTGGGCCGTCCGGCTCGCCGGCGAGCAGCGCCGCCACGTCGCGTGCGGTGAGGGCGTCGCCGTGTCGCTCGAAGATCGCCGTGAGCTCGTCGGAGGCGAGCAGGCGCCGGGTCATCTGCTCGTGGTCGATGCCGTCCTCGAAAAGCTCCTCGGCCGAGTGGCTGTAGGGAGCGTGACCGAGGTCGTGGAGCAGCGCGGCGGCGCGCACCAGGCGGCGCTCGCGCGGTCCGAGACCGGCGGCGAGCTCGGCCGGGGCGTGGACGCGGAGGGCATCGAAGGCCTGTCCGGCCAGCTCCATGGCGCCGAGCGCGTGGCTGAAGCGGCTGTGCACGGCGCCCGGGAAGACCAGGCTCATGACACCGAGCTGCTGAATGGAGCGCAGCCGCTGCATCGGGCGGCTGTCGACGAGGGCCGACTCGAGAGGGTCGGCGCGGATGAAGCCGTGGACGGGGTCGCGGATCGAGAGCACGCTCGCTCCTTCAGTTGGACTCGGCGTGGGCCGCCAGGTGGCGGAAAGGGCGCAGCGCGGCGAGCAGGCGCCGGCGACTCGCCAGGATCGAGGCGATCGCCGCGGCGCGATCGGCGAGGGCGAGGCTGAGCAGGCCCTGGCGGCGAGCGGCCGGCAGATCGAGCTCGGCGGCGAGTCGGTTGACCAGCTCCGGCAGTGCGGCCTGGCCGAGGAGCTCGGCGACGTCGTCGGGGGCGAGCGGAAAGCGGTCGCCGGTCGCCAGGGCGACTTCGGCGAGGTCGCGCACCAGGCCGTCGCGCAGGCTCGGATCGGGCTCCGGACCCTCGGCGAGGGGACGCACCCTGGCCTGCCGGTAGGGGCGGCCCGGGACCTCTTCGTCCACCTCGAAACGGAATTCGCCGTGGAGCAGGATGTCGAAACGGCCGTCGGCGAGCGGCTCGACGTCGACCAGCCGCCCCGCCGTGCCCGGCAACACGAGAGTCGCCGGTCCGTCGCCGCCGGGCGGTGGCCCGCCGTCGAGCACCATTCCGACCAGCCGCTCGGGCTCGGGCCGGGTCAGGAGGTCGCGCACCATCTCGCGATAGCGCGGCTCGAAGATGTGCAGCGGCAGCAGCGTGCCGGGGAAGTGCACGACCGTGGCGAGCGGGAACAGCGGCAGGAGCGGCAGGGATCCGCTCATCGGGCGGCGATCTTAGCAGCGACCTCGGACGGTGCCGTCGAGCCGAGGTCAGCCGGGCGCCGTCGCGGACGGCGCTTGGGTTCGCTGCGGCTGCTCGAGCGGGACGGCGTGAGCCCGCGCGAAGAAGAGCACGGCGAGCAACAGGCCGGCGACGACGGTGGCACGACGGAAGTGGGCCGGGAGCCAGCGCGAGACGAGCAGGGCGAGACTCGCCACCGCGAGGGTGGCGTAGGTCCCCTCGGCAGCGATCGTGGCGCGGATCGTCGGGGCGAGGGCGAGCCAGAAGATCGGAAGCGCGGCTCCGGCCGCCGGTGCGGCGAGTCGTGGTCCGGTGAGGATCTCCGCGGCGGCGAGCGCCAGCAGGAGCCGGACGAGCCAGGCGATCGCCAGCCCGACCGACCCCGCCGAGGGGCCCTCGCCGATGCGCAGACGGTCGCCCGCGGCGGAGACGAACAGGAGAGTGATCGCCCCGAGCGCGCCGAGGAGGCGCCAGGCGGCCGGTTCCATCCGCCGCCAGGCGGCGAGCAGCAGGAGGTCGCCGGCCAGCGTGGCGATGACGAAGAGGGCGAGCAGTCGGGCGAGCGTCCCGGCGCTCGCCTGGCCCGCCAGATTCTGCGCCAGCGCCGCGTCCGGCGTGGTACCGATCCAACTCGCGGTCGCCAGGAGGCTCGCCAGGAGCAGGGGCGCGGCAGCGAGAGACCACGGCCGGCGCCACTCCGCCCGCCGGCTGGCGGCGAGCCAGGGGATCGTGCCATGGCACCCCCAGATCGCCAGATTCGCCAGGGTCAGGAGGGCATCGACGAGCACGGGACCTCCCGGGTGAGCGAAGAAGGCAGTGGCCGGCTCCAGTCGAGACGCGCGACCGGAGTCGCATCCGTGTGGGCGCGAAGCAGGGCGAGCGGCGTCGCCCCGTCCGGCGGCAACGGGAGATCGGGCAGGAGCTCGGCGAGCGGTGCGAGGACGAATGCGCGTTTCCGCATCCGCGGATGGGGAAGCGTCAACTCGAGGTCGCCGCGCTGGATCGAGCCCCAGAGCAGGAGGTCGATGTCGAGGACCCGGGCGGCCCAACGGGGCGCACGCCGTCGCCCGGCACGCCGCTCGGTCGCCTTGGCAAGAGCGACCAGCGCCTCGGGATCGAGATCGGCGTGGCCGACCGCGACGGCGTTGAGATAGTCGGGTTGAGGCCCGGCGCCGGCCGCCACGAGGGCGACCGAACGGTAGGGAGACGAGACGGCGAGGGGACCGAGGGCGGCGGCGAGACTCGCCAGGGCGCCGAGAAGGACGGCTTCGCGCTCCCCGAGGTTGCTGCCGAGGCCGAAAACGAAGTCCCCCGGAGCGAGCGCGGGTCCGCGTCTACTCGTCTTCGTCGATCTCCTCCTCGTCGATCTCCTCGGCGACGGCGGCGACATCCTCGTCGTCGGCGTCGAAGTCGGCGTCCGGAATCAACTCGTCCGGCTCGTCGAGGGCGCGCAGCACGGCATCCTCCCGCCGCTTCCGCTTGGCCGCCGCGAGGGCCTCGCTGGCGATCTCGGCCGCCTTGGCGTCCTTCTGGTTGGCGCCGCACTTCGGGCAGATCGACTCATGCCGGCCGAGGTCGTAGAACTTCACCCCGCAGCTGAAGCATTCCCACTTGTTTCCCAGTTCCGGCATGCCGTCTCCTTGCCTTCGCCGAACGACCGGCGAAGGTAGCACCCGCCCTTTCGCGGTGTCAACCGCGCGTCGTGGCGCGCCGGGCTTGGTTGCGGGGGAAGGTGGTCGGCGCTAGGATGCCGCGGCTTCCGGCTCCCTCCGGCAGGCCCCTCCTCGTCATGCCTCGCATCGCCCTTTCCGCTCTCGCGCCCGTCCTGCTCGCCGGCTTCCTCGGATCCGGCACGGCCCTGCTGGCGGCTGCGGGCAAGCCGGCCGAGAGCATCGCGGCGGTCGATCCGGCCGACCCGAAGCTGATGCCGGAGGCACGCCTCGCGGCGCTGGTGGCACGGGTCAAGCTCGAGCAGCAGAAGCTGCGGTCGCTCGAGGCCGAATTCGTGCAGCACAAGGAGAGTGCGTTCCTGATGCTGCCGCAGGACTCGCGCGGCGTCTTCTCGTTCGTCGCGCCGGACCGCGTGCGGTGGGAGTATCTGGAGCCGAAGGCGATCTCGCTGGTGATCAACGGCGAGGAGATGACCACCTGGTTCCACGATCTGAAGCGGGTCGACCGGATGAAGATCGGTCGCTACTCGAATCAGGTGCTCAAGTACCTCAACGCTTCGAGCTCGCTCGACACGCTGCTGCGCTATTTCACGGTGAACCTCACCTACTCGCCGCGGCAGGAGGAGCCGTTCCGGCTCGACCTCGCACCGCGCTACCAGCGCGTCGCCAAGCGGCTGCGGGGCATGAGCCTGTGGATCGATCGCAAGATCTTCCTCCCGTCGCGGGTTCGCTACGTGGAAGGGGACGGCGACGTCACGGAGTACCGGTTCGAGAAGATCCGGATCAACTCGAACCTGCCGTCCGACCGCTTCGAGCTTGCCCTGCCTGCCGGGATCGAAGTCCGGGTGCTCGACCTCGAGCACGGCATGGCGACGCCCTGAAGGACCCTCCCGCCTTGCGATTCACCCTGCTCGCCCGTGACGGGCGCGCCCGCGCCGGTCGCCTGGAGACGCCCCATGGGGCGATCGCCACGCCGGCCTTCATGCCGGTGGGTACGCTCGGGGCGGTCAAGGGGATCGGTCCCTGGGACCTCGAGTCGCTCGGCGCCGAGGTCATGCTGAGCAATCTCTACCACCTGTCGCTCCGGCCCGGGACGGGGCGGATCGCCGAGCTCGGAGGGATCCACCGTTTCGCCGGTTGGTCGCGCCCGATCCTCACCGACTCGGGTGGCTTCCAGGTGTTCAGCCTCGCCCACCTGAGGACGGTCGACGAAGCCGGTGTCCGCTTCCGCAGCCATCTCGACGGTGCGCTCGTGCGTTTCACCCCGGAAGGCGTCGTCGCGGCGCAGGCCGAGCTGGGCGTCGACCTCGCCATGGTGCTCGACGAATGCCCGCCCTGGCCGGCGGAGCGCGAGGCCGTCGCGCAGGCGACGGAGCGGACGGTGCGCTGGGCCGCGCAGGCTCGCGAATGCTGGGAGCGGAGCTCGGCCGGGCCGGACAGCCTGTTCGCCATCGTTCAGGGCGGGGTGCATCGCGAGTTGCGGGAGCACTGTGCGGCAGCGCTCTCCGCCCTGGACTTCCCGGGCTACGCGATCGGTGGTGTTTCGGTCGGCGAACCGCTCGCCGAGCGGCGGCTCGAGGTCGAATGGAGCGCGGCCGCACTGCCGGAGGAGCGCCCGCGGTACCTCATGGGGGTCGGGACCCCGGCCGATATCCTGCACGGGGTGCGGCAGGGGGTGGACCTCTTCGACTGCGTCCTGCCGGCGCGCAACGGGCGGCACGGCCTGCTCTTCACCCGCTCGGGGGTGGTGCGGATCAAGAACGCGGTCCACGCCGGAGATCCCCGCCCGATCGACGAGGAGTGCGCCTGCCCGGTCTGCCGCCGGCTTTCGCGGGCCTTCCTGCACCACCTCTTCCGGGCCGGCGAGATCACCGCCCCGGTGCTCGGCGCGATGCACAACCTCCGTCATTACCTTGACTTCATGGGCGAAGTCCGAAAAGCTATCTATTCCGGCCGTCTGGCCGACCTCGCCACCGCAGTCGACCCTCTGGACCCCAAGCCAGCCGGTGCTCGCGATGTCGAGGGGGTTGTCCGCCCCGGCGGAGACCGCGACACGAAATTAGGAGAGGGTTGACCATGCCAGGGCTCTTCGTCCTCGCGCAGGCCCCGGGCGGTTCCGGTTCCGCCTTGGTGCAGTTCGTACCGATCGTCGTCATCTTCGCCATCTTCTATTTCCTGCTCATCGCCCCGATGCGCAAGCGCCAGAAGGCGTTGCAGCAGATGGTCGACGCGCTGAAGAGAGGCGACAAGGTCGTCACCAACGGCGGCCTCTACGGCGAGGTCTCGGCGGTCGAGGGAGGAGTCGTCCACCTTCGGATTGCCGACAACGTGAAGGTCCGGGTGGCCAAGTCCGCGATCGCCGGGCTCGAAGGCACCGGAGAGGAGACCCCGAAATGAACAGCCTTACATGGCGCGGCCTGGTGGTGCTGGGGGCGGTCGTCCTCGCCGGGATCGCCGTCTATCCTCCCAAGCAGAAGATCAATCTCGGCCTCGATCTGCAGGGTGGCATCCACCTCGTCTTGAAGGTGGAGACGGGCGACGCCCTGGCCTCGGAGACCGACAAGGACATGCAGCGCCTGCAGCAGGAAGCGGTCGCGGGCGGTGCGGCGGCGGCAGCGACCGAGCGCACGAGCGAGACCAGCTTCCGGGTGACCGGGGTGTCGCTCGACAAGGACCCGGTGATCGCCAAGGCCGCGGCCAACTACCTGACGGGCTGGGAGTGGCGGCGCGACGGGGATGCACTGGTCTTCCAGATGGAGACCCCGCACGCCAAGCAGCTCGCCGACATGTCGGTGAACCAGGCGCTGCAGACCATTCGCAACCGCATCGACGAGTTCGGCGTCGCCGAGCCGATCATCGCGCGCCAGGGCCTCGACAGCGACCGCATCGTCATCCAGCTCCCGGGCGTCGACGATCCGGAGCGCGTCAAGCGCCTGATCCGCAACACCGCGTTCCTCGAGTTCCGGCTCGTCGACTATCCGCCGAACGGCGGCGGTGCGCAGACCGAGCAGGACGTGACCTCGCACTATGGCGGGGCCCTGCCGGCCAACGTCGAGTTGATGACCGAGGACACCCGCGACAAGCAGGGCCGGCTCACCGGCCAGCGCTTCTACGCCGTGGAGCGCAAGCGGGTGATCACCGGCCGCGACCTGCGCTCGGCCTCGCCGGGCTCCGGCCAGTTCAATCAGCCGATCGTCCACTTCAGTCTGACGCCCGACGGGGCGCGGATGTTCGGCGACGCGACGGGTGCCAACGTCGGTCGCGGCCTGGCGATCGTGCTCGACGGCAAGGTGATGTCGGCGCCGAGCATCAATTCGCGCATCACCGATTCCGGGATCATCGAAGGCCGCTTCACGCAGCAGGAGGTGCAGGACCTCGTCACGGTGCTGCGCTCCGGTGCGCTGCCGGCCGGCATCACCTACCTCGAGGATCGCACCGTCGGTCCGTCGCTCGGCGCCGACTCGATTCGCAAGGGGCTCGAGGCCGGTCTGGTCGGGGCGGTCGGCATCATCCTGATGATGCTGATCATCTACCGCGGGGCCGGCGTCAACGCGATCGCCATGCTCGCGGTCAACATCCTGCTGATCTTCGGCGGCCTGGCCTACTTCGGCGCGACCCTGACGCTGCCGGGCATCGCCGGCATCGTGCTGACCTTCGGCATGGCGGTGGACGCGAGCGTGCTGGCGTTCGAGCGGATCAAGGAAGAGCTGCGAGCCGGACGGCTGGTCAAGGCCGCCATCGACGCCGGCTTCGATCGCGCGCTGGCGGCGATCATCGACACCCACCTGACCACGCTCATTTCGGCGTTGTTCCTGTTCCAGTTCGGCACCGGTCCGGTCCGCGGATTCGCCGTCGCGCTGTCGATCGGCATCCTCGGGACGCTGTTCTCGATGGTGTTCGGCAGTCGTTGGCTGTTCGACGCGACCGTGCTGCGCAGCGGGCGCGCCGACAAGATCTCGATCTGAAGCAGCACACGCGGTAACGGGTTCGCAGGGACGAGGACACGATCGGCCGGCTACGATCCCGGCGACCGGCAAGGAGCGGAAGATGGAGCTGCTGCACGACATCAACATCGACTTCATGAAGTGGCGGAGATTCTGGGTCACGGTCTCCTTCGCGGTGATCGCGATCGGCATGATCGCCATGTTCACGGTGCGCCACCTCAACATGGGAATCGACTTCGCGGGCGGCACCCAGGTGACGCTGAAATTCCGCGACAAGCCGGACGTCGACGCCCTGCGGACGCTGCTCGAGCAGGCCGGACTCGCCGAGGCGGTGATCCAGCGGTTCGGCAAGGAGGCCGACAACTCGGTGATCCTGCGCACGCCGATCCTCAAGGGGACGGAAGAGGGCAGCGGCGCGAAGCTGACCGCGGCGCTCGACGCGCGGTTCAACGCCGGGACGAACGGCTTCGACCTCAACCAGCAGGGAACCGGTTCGCTCGCCTCGCTGCTCTCCGGCGTCGACCCGGACGGTGTCGGGCCGGCGAAGGCGCCGGCGTACTACGAGGCGATGGCCGAGACCATCCTCGGGGTCCGCAAGCAGGCCGGCCTGCTGACCGACTGGTCGCAGCTGGCGTCGGCCCCAGGCGTGGGGACGAAGGCCCTCGAGGCGCTCAAGGCGAACGCTCGCCTGGGTCACTTCTCCGTCCTGTCGCTGGAGAACGTCGGACCCCAGGTCGGCTCGGAGTTGCGCCAGCGCGGCATTCTCGCGGTGGTCTTCTCGCTCATCGGCATGCTGGTCTACATCTGGTTCCGCTTCGAGCTGCGCTTCGGCATCGGCGCGATCATGGCGAGCATCCACGACGTGCTGGTGACCTTGGGGCTGTTCACCATCGCCGGCTTCGAGTTCAACCTGACGACGATCGCCGCCTTCCTCACCCTGGTCGGCTACTCGACCAACGACACGGTCATCATCTTCGACCGGGTGCGCGAGAACATGCGCAAGGACCGCGGGGCGGCGCTGATTGACGTGATGAACCACAGCATCAACCAGACACTGCCGCGCACCATCCTCACCGGCGGCACGGTCTTCGTCGCGGCGATGGCGCTGCTGGTGCTGGGCGGCGACGTGATCCGCGGTTTCGCCTTCATCATGACCGTCGGCGTGGTCGTCGGCACCTACTCGTCGATCTACATCGCCAGCCCCTTCGCGCTCCTCTGGGAGAAGTACTTCGGCAAGGGCAAGTTGGCCAGCGGCAAGGCGGTGGCGACGGCTTCCGCTCCGCCGCGTCGCGCGGCGGACGCCGGTCAGCGGCGCCCGGCGCCGCGCAAGCGCTAGCCGGTCGCGCGCGGTTTTCGATACGCTGGCGGGAACGGGATTCCCGCCAGCTCGCGCCCGATCGGTGAGCTCTCGGTCCCGCGGCGCGCATGCCCGTATCCAAGAAAGCACTCGCCCCGCCGGTCGCTCCGATCCGGCCACCGACCCTCGACGAGGTGATCGCCCGGCTGTCGACCCACGGGCGCCCGGTCGACGCGGCGTTCCTGCGCCGCGTCTACGAGTACTCGGCCGAGCGGCATCGCGACCAGTTCCGCCGTTCCGGCGAGCCCTACCTCAGTCATCCGCTGGCCGTCGCCTACCTGCTCGCCGACCTGAACTTCGATCAGGTGTGTGCGGCGGTGGGGTTGCTGCACGACGTCCTCGAGGACACGCTGACCGATTTCGACGGCCTGGCCGGCGAGTTCGGCGTGGAAATCGCCGAGCTGGTCGACGGCGTCACCAAGATCGGCAAGCACTCGTACGTCCGTCGCGACGAGGCGCAGGCCGAGACCTTCCGCAAGATGATCCTGGCCTCGGCCAAAGACCTCCGCGTCATCCTGGTGAAGCTGGCCGACCGGCTGCACAACATGATGACGCTCTCGGCGATGTCCCCCGAGGCGCGCCGGCGCATCTCCCAGGAGACGCTCGAGATCTACGCTCCGATCGCCCACCGGCTGGGGATGGCGAGGGTCCGTGGCGATCTCGAGGACCTTTCCTTCTTCTATCTCTATTCGCTGCAGTACGCGGCGTTGCGCGCCAAGATCGAAGAGAAGATGAAGGTGAGCCACGACGCCATCGCGACGGTGCGCGACCGGCTGGCGAAGGCGCTCGCCGAGGCCGGGATCGAGGCCGAGATCAGCTTCCGGGTCAAGCGCTACTACTCGATCTTCCAGAAGCTGCGGCGCCAGGGGATCGACATCTCCGAGCTCTACGACTACCTCGCCTTTCGCATCATCACCGGCAATCTGCGCGATACCTACGCGGCGCTCGGTGTGGTCCATCAGCTGTGGCGGCCGATTCCCGGCCGGTTCAAGGACTACATCGCGATGCCGAAGCCGAATCTCTACCAGTCGCTGCACACCACGGTTCTCGGTGGACGCGGCCAGCCGTTCGAGGTGCAGATCCGCACGACCGAGATGGACCTGGTGGCGGAGGAGGGGATCGCCGCCCACTGGCGCTACAAGGAGGGCAAGGTCGCCGGCGAGCAGATCGACCGCAACATCGTCTGGCTGCGCCAGCTGCTCGAGTGGCAGAACGAGGTGCAGGACCCGCGTTCGTTCCTCACCGCGCTGAAGATCGACCTCTATCCCGACGAGGTCTATGTCCTCACCCCGAAGGGCGATGTCTACTCCTTCCCGCGCGGTGCCACGCCGCTCGACTTCGCCTACCGGATCCACACCGATCTCGGCGATCACTGCGCCGGGGCGCGGATCAACGGCCGGCTGGTGCCACTGCGGACGACGCTCAAGAACGGCGACATCGTCGAGATCGTCACCAACACCTCCCGCCACCCGAGCCGGGACTGGCTCGGCCTGGTGGTCACCTCGCGGGCGAAGAGCAAGATCCGCCACTGGCTGAACACGCAGCAGATCCAGCAGGCGATGGAAATCGGGCGGCGGCTGCTCGACAAGGATCTGCGCCGCTACAAGCTGAGCCCGCGCAAGGCGCTCGACAGCGCGCAGGTGAAGGACTTCATGACCGCCGAAGGGATCGCCAAGACCGACGACCTCTTCGCCCGCATCGGCTTCGGCAAGGTGACCACCAAGCAGGTGCTCGCCCATCTGTTGACCGAAGAGCAACTGGCGCAGGCTCCCGCCAAGCCGAGCGCGCTGCGCGAAGCCGTGGGCAGGATGCTGCCTTTCGGCGCTGGGCCGATCAGCGTCCGCGGCCACGGCGACCTCCTGGCGGTGCTCGCCAAGTGCTGCAACCCGCTGCCGGGCGAGGACATCGTCGGCTACGTGACCCGCGGGCGAGGCGTGTCGGTCCATTCCGTCGACTGCCCGAACGTCCGCAACCTGCTCTACAACCCGGAGCGGGAGATCGAGGTCGAGTGGGCTCGGCAGAAGGAGTCGGTCTACCCGGTTTCGCTGGTCATTGCCACCGAGGACCAGCCGGGCATGCTCGCCCGTCTGACCGAGGTCATCGCCAAGGCGGGCAGCAACATCAAGCAGATCGAGGCGGACACCTCACGGCCCGGGAAGGGGCGCATCGAAGTGGTCGTCGAGGTGCGCGACCGCAAACACCTCGACGAGATCCGGCGCAACCTGCGCGGGATCGCCGGGGTGCTGGACGTCGACCGGCGGATGGCCGGGCCGGCCGGCCCGGCAGACCAACTCGACTAGGCGGTTCGATCGGGACGTGAGGCGGCGGCTGCCGCCTTTCGGCTCACGGCTTGGCGGGCTGCTGCTCGGCCGACCAAGTCCGCCGGGCGGGCTTGACGACCTTTCCCGAACGCATGCAGCGGGTGCAGACGTCGACCCGCTGGGGGCTCCCGTCGATCATCGCGCGGACCTTGCGCAGGTTGGGCTGGAACGAACGGGCGGTCACGTTGTGTGCGTGGCTGACCTGGCGTCCGATGACGGTCTGCTTGCCGCAGAAGTGGCACTGCCTGGGCATAACTCCTCCGGTTCCGCTCTTGCGGAAGCCGGCGGAGTGTATCCGAGGCCTCGGCGAGAGCGCAAGCGCGAAGGGTGTCGAGTGCACATTTCGTTGGGCAGCCGAGTGTGGCACAGTTCTCACAACGTCTTGACAGGCCACAGTTTGCTTGCTAGCGTGCCGCAACAACGTCCGGCAAGCGAGGCGCACTCTGGGCTTCGGAAGACGACGGGGAAGGGGGTTGAGAAGACTGTGCTTTTCTCTCGCTCCAAAGGCCTGGTAGGGCTCGACATCGGCAGCTCGGCCATGAAGATGGTCGAGCTCAAGGAGCGCAAAGGGGAGTACACCCTGCTGCGCCTGGGGATCGAACCGCTTTCGCCCGAGGCGATCGTCGACGGATCGATCATGGACTCCTCGCTGGTCGTCGACGCGATCCACAAGCTCAACGAGGCGACGGGAGTCAAGAACCAGAGCTTCGCCACCTCGCTCTCGGGTCACTCGGTCATCATCAAGAAGATCCAGATGCCGGTCATGCCGGCCGACGATCTGGCCGAGCAGATCCAGTGGGAGGCCGAGCAGTACATCCCCTTCGATATCAACGACGTCCGGCTGGACTACGTGGTCCTCTCCGAGGGCGAGCCCGGGCGCGACAACATGGACGTGCTGCTGGTGGCGGTCAAGCGGGACAAGGTCAACGACTACGTCTCGGTGATCAGCCAGACCGGCAAGGTCCCGGCGCTCGTCGACGTCGACGTGTTCGCCATCCAGAACGCCTACGAAGCCAACTACGACCTCGACCCGCTGAAGGTGATCGCCCTGGTGAACATGGGTGCGGGGGTCACCAACGTCAACATCCTGGCGCGTGGCTCGACGGTGTTCTGGCGCGACATCGGTTTCGGCGGCAATCAGTTCACCGAGGCGCTGCAGCGCGAGTTCAACCTGTCGTTCGAGCAGGCGGAGCGGCTCAAGCGGGGTGAGCAGGTGGACCGCTACGGCGCGGCCGACGCGCGGCGGGTCCTCGACGGCGTGTCGGCCGACATGGCCTCGGAACTGCAGAAGACCTTCGACTTCTTCGCGGCGACCTCGAGCGAGGGGCCGGTCGACGAGCTGGTTCTCTCCGGCGGCTGCGCGCTGACTCCCAACCTGCAGCAGGTCCTGCGTGACCGCTTCGGTGTCCCGGTGGAGTTGCTCGATCCGCTGCGTCGGGTGCAGTACCGCGACGCCGACTTCGACCGCGAGTGGCTGCGGTCGATCTCGCCGATGCTGGCCGTGGCGGTGGGCCTGGCCGTGCGCAAGGTGGGAGGGTAGGTCGCATGATCAAGATCAACTTGATCGCGGAGGGCAAGCGGCCGGTCGCCACGCGCAAGGCCGCTCCGAAGCTCGGTCTCGGCGGTGGCGATGTCGGTGTGTGGCTGATCGTCGCCGGCCTGGTGCTCGGCTTGGGCGTCTTCGGTGGCTGGTGGTACATGCTGGAGCGCAAGATCGACCGGAAGAACGAGGAGATTGCGTCGGCCCAGCGGGAAGTCGACGAGCTCGCGCTGGTCATCAAGGAAGTGGACGAGTACAAGGCGAAGAAGGGCGAGCTCGAGCACAAGATCGCCGTGATCAACCAGCTCAAGCTGAATCAGCGGGGCCCGGTCCAGATCATGGACCTGATCTCGCGGGCCCTGCCCGAGCTCCTCTGGCTGACCGCTGCCGAAGTCAACTCCGGCAACATCACCCTCGTCGGCGAGGCGTTCAATACCAACGCGGTCGCCAACTTTCTGGAGAACCTCGATCGCGTTCCGGAGTTCACCGAGCCGATCCTGCGCGATACCGAGCGGCGCGGCCCCACGTACGGTTTCTCCATCAGCTTCGCCTACCAGCCGGCGCCGGCGGTGACGCCTGCGGCGCCCGGTCCGGCTGCTGCCGAGGCTGGCCAGCCGCCGGCCGGCGCGGCCGGGGCGCGGTAAGAGGAGGGGGCGAGGATGGCTTTTCAGACCGGACTCGAAGGCAAGCCGTGGTACGTCGGCGCGGCCGTCGGCCTGTTTCTGGGCGCGGCGATCGTCGGTGCCGGCTACTACGTCGCGCTGACGCCGAAGTTCGAGGAGATCGCCCGCCAGGACCGGCAGCTCGCCGAGCTGCAGGTGAAGATCCAGGAGGGGCGTGCCGCGAAGCAGAAACTCCCGCAGTTCCGGGAGGAGGTGCGGCGCCTGGAGCTCGAGCTCGACAAGCTCCTCCGCATCCTTCCGGCGCGGCGCAACACGCAGGACCTGCTGCGCCGCCTGCGGCAGCTGACCGAGGCCGGCAATTTCGATCTCAAGCGCTTCACGCCCGGCGGCTTCTCGGACAAGGAGTTCTACAGCGAGTGGCCGATCACGGTGCAGCTCGACGGCACCTACCACAACCTGGCGTTGCTTTTCGATCGCGTGAGCCGCTTCTCCCGCATCATCAACGTGGAGAACCTGAAGATCGAAACCTACCGGCAGATCGGCAGGGCGCACACCATCAGCGCCAGCTTCGTGGCGGTCACGTTCATCTACAAGGAGACGCCCCCGCCGGCGCCGACGGCACCGCGAGGACCGCGCCCGCCGAAGGCGGGTGGGTGAGGAGGCAGATGCGATGAGCCTGAAGCACGCATCCTCGGCCCTGGCGTGGATCGCCCTGGGCGCCAGCTTGGCGCTCGCGCAGCCGCCGGCGACCCCTCCTCCGGCTCCTGTTCCCTCCTCCGGTCAGTCCGGCGCCAGCGGGGCGCCCGCCGGGGGCGACGGGATCGACCAGATCCTCGAAGGTGAGGAGCTTCTGCTCACCGACACCGGCTACAACTACGATCCGGGAAATCGTCGGGATCCGTTCCGTTCGCTGCTCTCCGGCGATACCCGCCAGGTGGCGACCGGCCCGCGACCGGAGGGACCGGCGGGCATGTTGATCGACGAGATCGTGCTCTCCGGAATTTTCCACACGTCGCAAGGATGGGTCGCCCAGGTTCTCGCCTCGAACAAGGGCAAGAGCTACCTGATCAAGGAAGGTGACCAGTTGCTGGACGGCGACGTGGTCAGCATCAGTCGCAAGGAAGTCGTGTTCAAGCAGATCGTGAGCGATCCAACGGTGATCAAGCCGTTCCGAGAAGTCGTCAAGAAGCTCAACCCGTGATTCGCCGGCGAGCGATCTCGGGAGGGAGGCGAGCGCCATGGGTGATGACGTGATGTTTGGCAACGGGTCCACGAGGCTCCGGCTGGTCTCGGTCGGGGCGGCGTGTTGCCTGGCCCTGCTCGTCGGCTGCGCCGCCGCGGGTCCGCCGAAGGTTGCCGGCGCCCCGGCGCCTGCCGCGAGGGCGGCGGCCCCGGTGGCTCAGGCGCCGACGGAGGTCTCGACCCTGGTCGTGCGCGAGGGCGCTCCAGGTCTCCAGGTGGATCTGCAGGCGTCCGGTCCGCTCGTCTGGACCAGCTATCGAGACGCGGCGGGCCGATTGGTGATCGAGCTCCCGAACACGCGTCCGGCTCCCGGCGTCGGAGACTGGAGCTCCCCGACCGGCCTTCTGGCCCGGCTCGCCGTCGAGCTCGACACGAGCTCGGATCGACCGCTGACTCGCCTCGTGGCGGAGACGCGGGGCGAAGCGGAGCACTCGCTGACCGGCGAGGCTGGCCGGTTGCGCCTCGAGCTGACGCCGGTGGTCACGACCCCGATCCTCGCCGCCGAGCCGCTCCCGCAAGAGACGGCTCCCGCAGCGGCTCAGCCGGTGGCGGTCGACGAGTCTTCCGCCAAGGCGGCAGCTCTCGGCACGCCAGAGAATCCCCTGCTCGGCCCGGCGCCCTCGGGAGCGACCGCGACGCGCCTCAGCGCCGTCGAGATCCTTCCCGACCCGCAGGGCAGCGTCGTCCGCCTCGAGGGAGACGGCGAGTTCGCGTACTCGGCCTTCCGTCTGTCCAGCCCGGACCGCTTCGTGATCGACCTTGCCGGCGTCGTCAACGCGACGCGGAAGAGTCAGGTTCCGGTGGGTGACGGTGTCCTCGATCGCGCCCGGGTCTCCCAGTTCAAGGCGCAGCCTCAGCCGGTTTCGCGCGTCGTCTTCGACCTTCACGGGCCGACGCCGGCGACGATCGAGCGGACCGCCCAGGGCCTGATGGTGCGTTTCGACCACGGGCAGCCGTCGGGGACCGCCTCGACGATGGTCGAGGACCTGGCCGCGCCGCCGCCCACCCGGCAGGCGCCAGCGCCGACACAGAGCGCCGTGGTCGCGGAGGCCGCGCCGGCCCCGGCTCCAGTCGCCGAGTCCCCGGCCGCGCCGCCGCCGACCGTCGTTGCCGAGCAGGCCGTCGCGACCGCGCCGGCGCCGGAGCCCGAGCCCGCCGCCGCGGTCTCGCGCGACGGTGGTTCGGATGTCGCGGGAGCGGTCGCCCCGGCTCCGGCCCCGGCCTTCGCCGTGGCCGACGCTCAACCCCTGCCGACAGCGCCGCCGGCGGCGCCGCTCGCGCCCGCACCGGCTCCCAAGCTCGAGCCAGTCGAGCTCTTCGAGGCGGCCGACGTGCCCGCCCCCGAGCAGCCGGCCGCTTCGGTCACCCGCACCGAGATCCAGGCCTTCGAGCCGAAGACGGTGGGTGGCCAGCGCAAGCAGTACGTCGGCGAGCCGGTCAGTCTCAGCCTCAAGGACGCCGACATCCGCGACGTGCTTCGCTCCTTCGCCCAGATCAGCGGCCTCAACGTCGTCGTCCAGCCGGGCATCCGCGGCACGGTCACGGTCGAGCTCGAGAACGTGCCCTGGGACCAGGCGCTCGACCAGATCCTCAAGATCAACGGTCTCGGCTACGAGCTCGACGGCAACATCATGCGCATCGCGCCTCTGCAGACGCTGCGCAGCGAAGCCCAGGAGAACGCCCAGCTGGCGACCGAGCAGCAGAAGGCGATCCCCCTCCGCACCGTCCTCAAGCGGCTGAGCTACTCGGAGGCGGGCGACATGGCGCGCATCCTCCGCGGCGGCACCGGAATGATGAGCCAGCGCGGGACGATCCAGACCGACCTGCGCACCAACACGCTGATCATCAAGGAGCTGCCGGCCTACATGGACACGGTGCTGGCGGTGATCGAGACGCTCGACATCCCCGAGCCGCAGGTGATGATCGAGGCGCGGATCATCGAGACGACCAAGCAGTTCGGCCGCACCCTGGGCGTCGCCTGGGGGTTCAACGGAATCGCCGACGCTGCCCATGGCAACACCACCGGCCTGATCTTCCCGAACAACGTGGACGTCAAGGGGAGCACCAACCTGCTCACCGGCGGGAACAACGGGTTCCTCGACATCACGCTCGGCAACGTGCTCGACACGTTCAAGCTGAATGCCGTGCTGCAGGCCGCCGAGAACGAGGGACTGATCAACGTCCTCTCGGCGCCGCGCATCACGACCTTGAACAACGTCGTCGCCGAGATCCAGAGCGGTCTGCAGATACCGATCCAGACGGTGGCGAACAACACCGTGACGGTGCAGTTCGTCAACGCGACGTTGCGGCTCTCCGTCGTGCCGCACGTCACCGCCGAAGGCACGGTGATGCTGACCATCAACGTGCAGAAGCGCGAGCCGCAGCAGGCCTTCGCCGTGGTCGGTGCGCCGAACGCGCCGATCGCGACCAAGGAGGCCACGACGACGGTGGTGGTTCGTGACGGTGCCACGACGGTCATCGGCGGCATCTACAAGGTCTCGACCAGCCAGGGCGAAGATCGCGTGCCGGCGCTCTCGAACATCCCCTTCCTCGGTCATCTGTTCAAGAACAAGCGGCGTTCCGATTCGAACGAAGAGCTGCTGATCTTCATCACCCCGCGGGTCGTCAAGCTGTGAGCCGGCGGCAGGAGAGCCCCATGCGCAAGAGCACCTCGATCCTGAGTCTCGTCCTCCTCGTCTCGCTGGGCCTGTTCGGTTGCCAGCAGCGGACGGATCGCGTCGATAGCGGAGGCGTGATGCTCTCCATCTCCGACTTCGACCAGTTGCCGGTGGTCGTCGACGCCAGCTCGACGGTGTTGACCAACGCCGGGTTGGTGCAGATCGGACAGATCACCGTGCAGAACGTGGTGAAGAACGCCTCGGCAGACTCAAGCGCGCTGATGAACGTCGAGATCCAAAGCTACGAGGTTACCTTTACCCGGGCCGACAAAGGCACCCGGGTGCCGCCGCCGCTCGTCGAGTACATCTTCGGCACAGCGCCGGTCAACGGCAACTTCGTCCTCGACAACGGACCCGTGATGCGGCTCGACCAGTTCAACACCTTGCCGCTCCGGGACCTCCTCGACTACGGCTACGACCGCGAGACGTCCAGTCAGGTAGTGCGTCTCACCGTCGGCATCCGCTTCTTCGGCAGGACGCTGTCCGGCAAGGCGGTGGAATCCGCACCGGCGTACTTCACTATCGACGTGGTGCCCTGAGTGAGTAGGAGAGAGGCCATGCGTACGATTTCACGCCTCGGCGCGACGCTCATCGTTCTCGCCCTCGCCGCGGGCTGCAGCACCGACAAGCCGAGTACGCCCACGGCGCCACCCGCTCAGCCGGTGACCCCGGCCCCGGCGGCCACCGGCGTTACCCTCGCCATCACGGTCAATCCGAGCCAGATCGAGGCCGGAAGCACCGATCCGGCGGTGGTCACGGTCACCGGTCAGCGCAACGACACGGGTGGACCGCTGCCGGAGCGCTCGAAGATCACGCTCACCACGACCCTCGGCGCCTTCGGCAGCCAGACCGGCGGGACCTCGGTCGTTCTCGAGCTCCTCTCGGGCAGCGCGCAGGCTGTGCTCTTCCCCGGAACGGCGATCGGTACCGCCAGCCTGCGGGCCGAGTACGATCCGGCCGCCCAGACGACCGTCAGCGGCTTGGCCGCGGGCGTCGCCTCCGGTTCGCTGCGCATCGTCGAGGAAACGCCCTTCGTCGTCACCTCGGTCAGCCCGAATCTGGGCACGCCGGACGGCGGCGAGACGGTCCAGGTCTTCGGCGGCGGATTCGAGCAGCCGGTGCGCGTCTTCTTCGACGGCGACCTCGCGGCCGTCGTCCAGAGTGTCTCGAGCACGCGCATCACGGTGACGGCACCGCGACTGCCCGATAGCCGTCGACCGGCGACCGGTTCCGTTCGGACGGTTGCGGTCACGGTCAACAACGCCGTCGGCACGGTGCGGGCGGCGAGCGACACGCTGCCGAACGCGTACAACTACGCCTTCAACTCCGGCATCCTGCAGCCCACCATCCTCTCCGTCACGCCGGCATCCGGCCCGAACGAGGGCGGGACCGAGGTCGTCATCACCGGCGACGGGTTCGAGAGCCCGCTGAAGGTGGAGTTCGGCAAGGGCACGGCGGCTCTCCCGTGGGTCGAGGCGCAGGTCACCTCGGTGTCGCGGACCCGGTTGGTGGTCCGTTCGCCGGCGGCGACCGGCTTCGGCCAGGGCAACCTCAACGCCCTGGTCGACATCAAGGTCACGAACCTCACCAGCGGTCGCAACGGATCCCTGGTCAACGCCTTCAAGTACGGGGTGAGCGTCATCATCACCTCGCTCGGACCGGGTCAGGGACCGTACTTCGGCGGCACGCTGGTCACCCTCAACGGGCAAGGGTTCGACGAGCCCGTTGCCGTCAGCCTGGCGAACGTGGCCCAGCAGGTCATCTCCGTCAGCGGCACGCAGATCGTCGTGCGGACGGTTCCGGTGCAGGTCACCAACTGCACCATCACCGGAGCGACCAACACGGTGCCGTCGCGCGTGACGAATATCGAGACGGGGGATTCGGCGACCGGGCCGACCTTCGCCTACACCGTCCAGCGGCCGATCATCTTCGGGGTCAACCCGGCCGGCGGCACGCAGAACGGCGGAACGACCGTGACCATTAGCGGCTCGCAGTTCCGCAGCCCGGTCGCCGTCGAGTTCGTCAAGGGCGACGTCTGGGCCGCTGCCGTTCAGGGGCTCTCGGGTTGCGACAGCGACGGCTACTGCACGACGGTGACCGTCACCTCGCCGTCCGTCCCGAACTCGACGCTCGGCACCGAGCCCTGCGACGACAACGGCGACGGGACGCAGGGAACGCGTTATCTCCCGACCCCCTTCTCGATTCGGGTCCGCAACCTCGAAACCGGTTGTACCTCCGACTCGTTCGCCAACGGCTACACCTATCAGCCGAGCGACAACAGTTGCCGGAACGACTCGGCTCCGGCGACGGCGACGCCAGCGCCGACTCCGCCCGTCGCGAGTTTCACGCACTTCGTAGTGTCCGGGTTCACGGTCCAGTTCAACAACACCTCGACCGGGAATCCCACCACCTACGAGTGGGACTTCACCAACGATGGGTCGATCGACTCGACCGCTCAGAGCCCGCAACACACATTCCCGGGTGTCGGAACCTACGCGACGCGTCTCCGCGTGACGAACACGGGTGGGTCGAGCGAGGTCGTCAACTCGGTCGTCCTGACCCCGTAGATCAGGACTTGGGATGAAATCGCGGGGTGGCCGCTTGTACGCGCGGCCACCCCGTTTCGTATACTCCGGTGGCCATGCGAACCCGTCTCCCGATCCTCCTCTCGTTGGTTGCCCTGCTCGGCCTGTCGTGCGACAAGGGAACTCCGGTCGCGCCCTCCGGCGCCCTCCTCAGCATCAGCGTCAGCCCCGACCGGATCACCGCGCGGGGCTCGGCCACGGTCACCGTCGTGGCCATGCGGTCGAACGGCAACCCGGTCAACCAGGGAACCGAGGTTCGGCTGACCACCAATATCGGAGCCCTGCCCGAGGTCATCGACACCGACTCGGCCGGCGTGGCGCGTGCCACCCTTCAGGGCGACGGCCGGGTCGGGACGGCCAAGATCACCGCCACCTCGGGCTCGGCCGAAGCCGTGACCGCCGAGGTCAAGGTCGGGTCGTTCCCGGTGTCGATCAGCCTGCAGGCGTCACCCTCGACGGTGGCCGAGAGCGGCGACAGCGTCGACCTGCTCGTCCTGGTGCGCGACGACCAGGGCCAGCCGCTGGCCGAGGCCCCGGTGAACTTCAGCACCCAGAAGGGGACGCTCGATTCCGGCGGCGCCTTCCTGTCGACCAACTCGCGAGGCGAGGCGCGCGACGTCCTGACCTTGACCGCCGCCGACTTGCAGACGGTCGCCGGCGACACCTTCCAGATCAAGGCGGAGAGCGCGGGCTCCGGCGGCACGGCGATCAGCCAGAGCTTCACCCTGAGCATCCAGCGCAAGCCGAAGGCGAGCTTCACGGTCTCGCGCAGTGGCCTGACGGTGGTGTTCACCGACACCTCGACGGGCAGCCCGACGAACTGGTTCTGGGAGTTCGGCGACGCCGGCAACAACGTGAGCCGCCAGCAGAGTCCGACCTTCACCTACCCGGCGCCGGGGACCTATCTGGTGCGTCTGACCGCGGCGAACGCGACGGGTTCGAGCGAGGCCACCCAGTTCGTGGCGGTGACCGGCAACTGAGCGGGCGCAGGGGCGCTATAATCCGCGGGTTCGTCGGCGATCTCAGCCGTTCGGCGCCGTCACCATGGCGGCGCCGCCAAGGAGCCCGGTTTGCCTGAGCCCGTGTCAGAAGACGGTCGCCTGGAAGCACTCAGGCTGAGATGGGAGCGCGATCCGGGATCGCGCATCTTCCTCCAACTCGCCGAAGAGTACCGGCGGCACGGCAAGCTCTCCGAGGCGGTGCGGACGCTCGAGAAAGGCCTGGCCACGCAGCCGGGCTACCTCTCGGCGCGCGTCGCCCTCGGCCGCTGCCGGCTCGAGCTCGGCGACGCTCCCGGTGCCTGCACGGTGCTCGAGACCGTGCTGGCCGCCGATCCGACCCAACTGGTGGCGAACAAGCTCCTGATCGAGGCCTACGTTCGGACGGCACGTCCGGACAAGGCACGCGACCGCCTGGACCTCTACCTCCTGCTCAACGAGAGCGACCCGGAGATCGGCGACCTCGAGCGTCGTGTGCTCGCGCTCGAGAAGACGCCACCGCCCCAGGACGCTCTCGGCGCGGCGGGCCGGGAAGCCGGCGCGGGAGCGCCCGCCCCGGTGGCGGGGAAGGAGACGAAGGCCCCGGACGCGGCGCAGGAAGTCCGTCCCACGATGCCGGTGCCTCGCGCTGCCGGCGAGGCGGCGCGAAGCACGCCCGCCGCTCCGCTCGCGCTGCCGACCCCGACGCTCGGTGCGCTCGACCTCGCCGCCGTGCCGTTGCCGGCGCGTGCGCGTCGCATCGGCTCGCGCGGCGCGAGCGAGCTTCCCAACCCGTTCCCGATGCTCCCTCGGTCGGGGGACCGAATCCGGCTCGTGCGATCGCTCGCTGCCGAAGGGATCTTCCGGCAGACGATCGGCATGGCGCAGGCCGTCGAATCCGCCGAGCGCCTCGACCCGATGCCACGGCTCCAGCACTGGACGGACGAGGCGTGGCCGCACGCTCCCGTGGAGGAGCCGCAGGCGCTATTCGCAGAGCCCCTGAGCGAGCGCTCCGAACGTCCCGTCGAGCCCGCTGTCGGCGCGGCGGATTTCTACGCCCAGCCGGCCGCTGCGACCGAGACCCCGGCCGAAGAGACCGCTGTCGAGCCGCCTGCCGATCGCACGCCGCTCGCGCGAGCCGAGCCCGAATCCCCGCAGATCGAAGACCCAGCTCCGGTCGCGGAGCCCTCGGTCGTGGCGACGGGCGCGCCGCCGCCCAGCCCGTGGTGGAAGATCCCGGCGCCTCCCGTGGAGACGCAGGAGCCTCCGGTGGAGGCCGAGCCCCCGCTTCCGCCGGAGAACGCCGACGTCGAGGGGGCGACCGAGGATGTCGCGCCGGCCGCCTTCGCGTTCGAAGCTCCCGAGGCGCCGATCGCGGCGTCGTCCAGCGAGCCCGTGGGCCAGCGGCTCGAAGCGGTTGAGCCGGTCGACCCGGCGCCCGTGCCGCCGCGGGGTGGGCGATCGATCTCCTCGGCGGACGCCACGGCGACGCTCGCCGAGCTCTATCTCCAGCAGGGCCACATCGACGAGGCGGAGAAGTCGTTCCGCTCGGTGCTCGCACGCGATCCCGGGAACCTGCAGGCCGCCGCGGGACTCGACGAGGTCAGCCGGCGCCGACGCCAGATCGGTGCCCGCACCGCCGCACAGCCGGTGCCGCTGGGTTTGACAGCTCGGAAGATCCGCGCTCTCCAGGGCTACCTCGAGCGCATCCGGGAGGGAGCGAGACGGCATGTTTCTTGAGCGACTGAGTGCCATTCAGGGGCGGATCGACGGTGCGATCGCCCTGTCGCTGGTCGATCGGGACGGCATCCCCGTCGAGTCGGTCAATTCGTCGCCCGACCTCGACCTGGAGGTCCTGGCCGCGGAGATGCTCGCTCAGGTGCGGCTCGTCTCGGACCACAACCGGGAGCTCGCGGTCGGCGACGTCGAGCAGTTCTCGGTGACCACCGACAAGATCTGCATCCTGGTGAGCTCGGTGGCCAAGGAGTACTACCTGCTGGCGGTGCTCACGCCCGATGGCAACTACGGCCGAGCGCGATTCGAGCTCAAGCGCGCCCGACTGCAGTTCGAGACCGACCTCATCTGACACCGTCCGGCGTCCTGGACGCCGGCTCGGTCCGCTGCGCGCACGCAGTGGCATCGCAGGGCGGAGCCGCCCTGGAGGGGGAGCGACACACGTGTTGACCTTCGACCAGATCAAGGAGCTCGTCGAGCTCGTCGCCGCGCGGAATCTGCAGGAGCTCGAAGTCGAGCGGTCGGGATTCCGGCTGCGCATCGGCGGACATGCCGCGCCGGTGACGATCGCC
This sequence comes from Holophagales bacterium, assembly GCA_016699405.1. Classification (NCBI taxonomy): domain Bacteria; kingdom Pseudomonadati; phylum Acidobacteriota; class Holophagae; order Holophagales; species Holophagales bacterium. The sequence goes on from CP064972.1 coordinate 2,331,360, forward strand.
CCGGGAGCGTTCGTCGCCGCGCCGGCGCCATTGCCTGGCGCCGCATCCGCTCCGTCCCCTGTCGCCCCGGCGGCTGCGCCGCCGACCCCCGCCGGCCCCGCCCCTCACGTCGTCAATTCGCCGATCGTCGGGACCTTCTATGCGGCGCCGAGTCCCGACGCCGATCCGTTCGTCCGTGTCGGCGACCGGGTGCGCAAGGGCCAGGTGCTCTGCATCGTCGAGGCGATGAAACTGATGAACGAGATCGAGTCGGACGTCGACGGCGAAGTGGTCGAGATCCACCCGAAGAACGGCCAGCCGGTGGAGTTCGGCGAGCCGCTCTTTGCCGTGCGCGTCGGCTGAGAACGGACCCGGAGCCGATGTTCCGCAAGGTCCTCATCGCCAACCGCGGCGAGATCGCTCTCCGCATCATCCACGCCTGCCGCGAGCTCGGCATCGCCACGGTGGCCGTCTACAGCACCGCCGATCGCGACTCGCTGCACGTCACCTACGCCGACGAGGACGTCTGCATCGGGCCCCCGCCGTCGTCGGCGAGCTATCTCAACATCTCGGCGATCATCTCGGCCGCGGAGATCACCGGTGCCGACGCGATCCATCCTGGATACGGCTTCCTCGCCGAGAACGCGCACTTCGCCGAGGTGCTCCAGGAGTGCCGCCTGGCCTGGATCGGTCCGCGGCCCGAGACGATCCGGCTGATGGGCGACAAGGCACGCGCCCGCCAGACGGCGAAGGCTTGCGGTGTCCCCGTCCTGCCCGGCAGCGGCGAGGCGCTGCAGGACGCCGAGGAGGCGCGCCGTCTCGCCGCGGGCGTCGGTTTCCCGGTGATCCTCAAGGCCGCGGCCGGTGGCGGTGGGCGCGGCATGCGCATCGTCCATCAGGAGAAGGACCTCGAGAGCCAGTTCGTCACTGCCAGCAACGAAGCGGCGAAGGCGTTCGGCGACGGATCGATCTATCTCGAGAAGTACCTCGTCGCGCCGCGCCACATCGAGTTCCAGGTCTTCGGCGACCGCCATGGCCGGGTGATCCATCTCGGCGAGCGCGAGTGCTCGATCCAGCGCCGGCACCAGAAGCTGATCGAGGAGTCTCCCTCTCCGGCGCTGACCCCGGCGCTGCGCGAGGAGATGGGCGCGGCGGCGATCCGGCTCTGCGAGGAGGTCGGCTACGAGAACGCCGGAACCATCGAGTTCCTGCTGGATGCCGACGGCAGCTTCTATTTCATGGAGATGAACACCCGGATCCAGGTCGAGCACCCGGTCACCGAAATGGTCACCGGCGTCGATCTGGTGAAGCTCCAGCTCGAAGTCGCGGCCGGCGAACGGATGCACGTGGCGAGCGGACTCAAGCCGCGCGGCCACGCCATCGAGTGCCGGATCAACGCCGAGGACCCGGACACCTTCGCCCCCAGCCCGGGCAGGCTCACGACGCTTCACCTGCCCGGCGGTCCTGGCGTGCGGGTCGACACGCACGCCTACGAGGACTACCTGATCCCGCCGAACTACGACAGCCTGGTCGCCAAGCTGATCGTCCACGGGCGTGACCGGCGCGAGGCGATCGCCCGGATGGCGCGCTCGCTCGACTTCATGGTGGTCGAAGGGATCAAGACCTCGATTCCGCTGCATCGCCGGATCCTGCGGGACCCGGTCTTCGGCGACGGTGCGCTGTCGACGCGCTTCCTCGAGCAGATGCTGGAGCGCGAGGAGACGGCGCGGCGCGCTCATCTCCCCGAGTCGCGGTCGCTTTGAGGCCGCTCGCCCGGCTAGACTCGCGCGGGCGGACCGGGATGGCCAGCGAGTGCATGGATCGCCGATGCGCGTCTATCTGACCGGCTTCATGGGATCGGGCAAGACCTCGGTCGGCGAGAGTCTGGCGCGGAACCTCGGGATGCCCTTCGTCGACCTCGACCGCGCGATCGAGATCGCCGCCGGCGCCACGGTGCGCGAGATCTTCGAGCGACAGGGCGAGACCGAGTTCCGCCGCATGGAACGCGAAGCGCTCGCCGGCACGCTCGCTCTGGAAGATGCCGTGATCGCCACCGGCGGGGGAACGCTCACCTTCGCCGAGAACGCCGAGCTGGTGGCCGGGGCCGGGCTCTCGGTCTGGTTGAACGTGCCGTTCGCGGTGATCGTCTCGCGTCTCGGTGTCGACGGCAGGCCGGACCGCCCGCTCTTCCGCGACGAGACGCAGGCCTTCGCCCTCTACCGCGAACGCCTGGCGGCCTACCAGCGGGCCGATATCCGCCTCGACATCGGGGCGGACGAGCAGGTCGACGAGGTGGCGGCGCGACTCGCGCTGCGCCTGGGAAAGAGCCTGTCGTGCGCTACCTGATCCTCTCGGACATGCACGGCAACAGCGACGCCCTCGCGGCGGTGCTGCGCCGTGTGCGAAGGAAGCGCTTCGATGCGGCGCTCGTGCTCGGCGATCTCGTCGGCTACGGCGCGGCACCCAACCAGGTGGTGGATGCCCTGCGTCGGCTGCCGTGGCCGGCCTATTTCGTGCGCGGCAACCACGACAAGGTGGTGGCCGGCCTCGAAGACGGAGCGAATTTCAACACCGCGGCGCTCGCCGCGGCGCGCTGGACCGCCGAACACCTGACGCCGTCGAATCTGCGCTTCGTGCGCGAGCTGCCGCGAGGCCCCAGGTTGACCGACGACGGTGTCGCCTTCTGCCACGGCTCGCCGCTCGACGAGGACCACTACGTCTTCTCGGCGCTCGATGCGCTCGAGATCTTCGTCCACTTCCCGGGTCCGCAGGTCGTCTTCTTCGGTCACACCCACCTGCCCTCGCAGCTGGTCCAGTCGCCGATCGACCTGCGGGCGACCCTGTTGCGCGGACCCTCGGGCATGGTGACGATCGAGCCGGGGCATCGCTACCTGTTCAACCCGGGAGCCGTCGGGCAGCCGCGCGATCGCGATCCGCGGGCCTCCTACATGACCTACGACAGCGTCGCGCGCGTGGTGCGTTGGCAGCGGATCGACTACGCCGTGGAGCGAGCCCAGGAGCGGATCCTCCGCGCCCGGTTGCCGCGCAACCTCGCCGAGCGCCTCGCCGTGGGCGTGTGAGCCGGGCCGGCTCCCTTCGCGACGTGAGATCGGGGAAGTCGTGGCGCCGGGCGGCTCCGACGGAGCACGCCCGGCACCGAGCGTCGCCTCAGCCGGCGGCGACGTCCGCGCGGTCGAAGCGCAACGCCTGACGGTAGCGGTTGATCGCCGCCAGGACGCCACCCGCGAAGATCAGATAGAGACCGATCCAGACGAGCTGGATGAGCGGCTTGTGGGTCACGTCGAGCGAGAGGTGGGCCGGTGTGCCCTTGAGCTCGGCGAGGCCGTCGACGGCGATCTCGATCGCCCCGCGTTCGGCGTCGATGCCGGATAGGGCGATCGTCGCGCCGTCAGGCAGCGTCAGCGGCTGGAACTCGCTGCGCCCGTCGGGGCTGAAGGAGAAGAGCGGCATGGCCCGCGTCGTCTGTCCGCCGCGCGTGATCTCGAGAACCGCGCCAACGGTCATCGGGCCCGCCGAAGCGTTCATCGCGCCGTGATCGGCCCCCTGCAGGTCGAAGCCGAGGAAGCGGAAGCCGACGCCGCCGCGCTCGACGCTCTGGTCCTTGGCGAGGGTGATCCGTCCACCGGGCTCGCCCGGGTTGTATTCGAGCGGCGAGATGTAGAGATCCTGCAGCGGCATCGTCTTGACGTGAGGATTGGCCATCATCTGCTGCGTGCGGTCGTTGAGGAACAGCTTCGGATAGGCCATGTAGCGCGAGCCGTCGGCGCGCACCACCTCGACCTCCATCCGCTCCTTCTCGTCGGCCGTCCGCGGAACGTAGCGATGGAACGTCAGGGTGAGATCGCCGACCGCCTTCGGGACGCCGCGCTCGAGCGTCACCTTCTCGCTCGTGTCGTAGGCCGAGGAGGCGAGGAAGCCGATCAGGATGACGCCGACGCCGACGTGCGTCAGGTAGCCGCCGGCGGTCTTCAGGCCGCCCCGCCGGATGAGGGCGACGGCCGTCGCCAGGTTGCCGGCGACCGCCAGCGAAGCGAGGAAGATGAAGAGCAGGTGGAACGGATCGTGGACGGCGACCACCACCGCGACGATCGTGACCACGGCGGCCACGGCGAGCGGCAGCCGGGCCTGGCGGAGAATGCCGGCCACCCCGCCGCTCTCGCGCCAGGTGAGGTAGGGGATGAGCGAGAGCAGGAAAGCGATGAGCAGGGCGATCGGCGTGTTGACCCGGTTGTAGAACTCCGGCCCGACCTGCCCGGGGTTCTCGAGGAAGCGGGTGAGCAGCGGCGCCGAGGTGCCGAAGGTCACCACCACGGCCGAGGTCAGCAGGGCGATCGAGCCGAGCACGAGGAACGAGCCGCGAGAGAGGAACGGGTCCTCGTTGGGAACGGCCGGGATCTCGCGGAATCGCGTCGCGATGAGCCAGACCGCCATGCCGACGAAGAAGACCATCAACGCGATCAGCCAGCCCGAAATCCCCAGGTCGACGAAGCTGTGCACCGAGAAGTCGGCCAGCACGCCGGAGCGGGTGAGGAAGGTGCCGTAGAGCACCGAGAGATAGACCAGCGAGGCGAGCACGACGTTGGCACGACGGTAGCGCCCGCGCGTCCGTTCCAGATAGAGACCGTGAATGAGCGCGGTGCCGAAGATCCAGGGGATGAGCGAGGCGTTCTCCACCGGATCCCAGCCCCAGTAGCCGCCCCAGCCCAGCGTCTTGTAGGCCCAGTAGCCGCCCATCAGGATCGCCACCCCGAGCACCAGGAAGCCGAAGAGCGCCCAGGGGAAGGCGCGCACCGCCCAGCCCTCGTAGTCGCGCCGCCAGAGCGCGGCCATGGCGAAGGCGAAGGGGATGGCGCTCGCCGCGTAGCCGATGAACATGATCGGCGGATGGATCACCATCCAGTTGTCCTGCAGCAGCGGATTCAGCCCGACCCCGTCGGCGGGCGTCTGGGGCAGCATCACGAAGGGGTTCTCGCGCACCAGGATCAGCAGCAGCGCGATCTGGGTGAGCACGAAGGTCCCCATCACCGGCGCTTCGTCTCGGCCCGCAGCGCGGGCGAGCGGCAGGCCGAGCAGCGAGCCCCAGAGCAGCCAGATGAGGAAGCTCCCCTTCTGTCCGGCCCAGAAGGCGGCGAGCTGGAAGTGCGTCGGCAGCTCGTTGCCCGAGTACTGGTAGACGTACTCGATGCGGTAGTCCCGCAGGTAGAGGCAGACGAGCAGGACCGCCGAGGCGAGGACGATCGAGATCGCGAAGAAGCGGTAGGAGGTGCGGGCGAAGCGCCGCGACGCCTCGTCGCCGCCGAGCGCCGCGGCGTAACCGTAGAGCGCGGCGAAGGCGAAAGCGCAAGCGCACCAGAGCGCCAGGGCGCCTGGCAGGTAGAGCGACGAGAGATAGGTCATCGGGACCTCAGCTGTAGGTCTTCACTTCGGCGCCCTGGTACTTGCTGGGGCACTTGACGAGCAGCTTGCCGGCGGCGAACTCGTTGCGCGTGGCGTCGAAGTTGCCGATCGCCACGATGCTGATGGCGTCCTCGAAGTTGGCCGGTTTGACGCCGTGGTAGCGCACCGTCATCTTCTCCTGCGACGCCGGGTCGACGAGGTTGAAGACGAGGGCCGCCTCCGCCTCGTCGTAGCGCGAGCTCCCCTTGTCGAGGCCGCCGGCCACCTGCACCGTGCGGCCGAGCGAGCGCGCTTCGGGGTAGGAGACGTAGGGAGTCAGCGTCGAGCGGAACGAGGCCAGCGAGAAGCCGGCGAAGGCGACGAGGAGCAGCGCTCCGAGAATGTAGTAGCCACGTCGGCTCATCGTTCTTTCTCCGTCTCGTCGAGTCGGCGCTGCAGTCGCAGCAGGTAGAGGAAGATGCCGCTCCAGATGATCAGGTTGACGGCCACCAGGGCCCAGTTGCTGCTGTCGTTCATGCGCTGGCCCCTCCGTCCGGCAACGCGTCGGCCCGAGCCTGGACGCGGGTCTGCAGGCGGTGCATCCAGAAGAAGAGAACGGTGAACGCGAGCGAGCTCGCGATGAGCACCTGCAACATCTTCGAGTCCATCTCGATCTTCCCGCGGACGTTGACCACGGTGTCGGGATGGAGCGAGAAGGTCAGGCGCGGCAGGATGAAGTAGAGGAACGGCGCCACCACCAGGCCGAGAACGGCGTAGGCCGCGGCGAGTCGCCGCCGCGTCTCCGGCTCTTCGACCGCGGCGCGCAGCGCGAGATAAGCGGCGTAGAAGAGCATGGCGAGGACGATCGACGTCTGCCGCGGGTCCCAGTTCCAGTAGGCGCCCCACATCACCCGCGCCCACAGCGCGCCGGTGACCGTGGCGAGCACGCAGAAGAGCAGGCCGAGCTGCACGGCGACGTGCGCCGCGCGATCGTGCGCCAGGCTGCGCGCACCGGCGAGGAAGCGGATGCTCCACACGCCGGCGACGGCGAAGGCGACGAACGAAACCCAGGCCATCGGTACGTGGAAGAAGAGGATGCGCGACGACTGCCCGACGAATCCTTCGGCGAGCGGCGCGTAGAAGAACGCGGCCCAGATGACGACCGCGATCCACAGCCAGAGGAACCAGGGGAGGATCTTGTTCATGGGTTCCAGATTGCCGGGAAGAGCATGAGGCCGGCGATCGTCACCGAGGCATCATATAGCAGCAATTGCAGGAGAAAACTCTCGTTGGCGACTCCGGTTACGGCGACGCGCGTGACCTCGATGGCGAGCAGCATCAAGGGCAGGAGGATCGGGAAAGAGAGCACCGCGAAGAGCGTTCCCTGACCTCGCGCCTGGCCGACGATCGACGCCACGAGCGTGCTGCCGGCGGCGAGCCCGTAGCCGCCGCCGGCGAGCGCGGCGACGAACAACAGCGGCCGCGCCACCGGCATCTGCATCATCGCGACGAAGAGCGGCGCGGTCACTGCCTCGATGACGAGAAAGAGGGTGAGCGAATAGGCGAGCTTGCCGGCGAAGAGTGCCGACGGCGTCGCCGCCAGACGGAGCGCGGTGGCGGTGTGCTTCTCCTCTTCGGCGCCGAAGACGCGCGGCAGTCCGGCGGCAGCGGCGAAGAGCAGGATCAGCCAGAGCAGCATCGGCAGCACCGTGGCGCGCGCCGGAGCGTTCGTGCCGAGCGGGCCGAGCGCGACGCTCACCACGACGAGCGTGGTCACCGCGAAGAGCAGCACCGTGTTGAAGGCGTAGCGCGTGCGCAGCTCGCAGCGCCAGTCCTTCACGAAAACGGCGGCCGCTTCAGTGGCCCAGGTCGATGCGGCTGGCGACACCCGGCAGCTCCAGTCGAGAGGGGTTGGCGACGATGGCGAGTCCGCCGCCGGCGAGATGCTCGGCGAGCAGCGTGCCGGCGAGCGCCGCGCCGCCCGCGTCGAAGTGCTCGAGCGGCTCGTCGAGCAGCAGCAGGCGCGGATGGTGCAGCAGTGCGAAGGCCCAGCGCAGACGCTGGCGCATGCCGGAGGAGAGCGCCCCGCTGCGCCGGTCGGCGGGCAACGCGACGCGTTCGCGCAGCGCCTCGCCGCGCTCGCGCGGCAGGCCGCGCAGGCGGCAGAAGAACTCGAGGTTCTCGGCGACGGTCAGTTCCTCGTAGAAGGCGAGGTCGGGGGAGAGGAAGCCGATCCGTTCGCGCCGCTCGCGCGCCGAGAGCTCGCGTCCGTCTTCGACCAGGCGGATCGACCCGGCGTCCGGGGCGAGCAGCCCGGCGAGGCACTTGAGAAGCGTCGATTTGCCCGAACCGTTGTGACCGGTGACCGCGAGCACTTCGCCGTTGGCGACGCGACCGCCGACGCCGCCGAGCACGCGCAGGCGGCCGAAGGCGCGGCGAATCCCCTCGAACTCCAGACGGTCTCCGGCGGCTGCTGGCAGGTCGCGTTCCATCGGCGGCGGATTATGCAGCACAAGGGGCCGGCAGCGGAGTGGAGCGGACGACTCTCGCGACGTTCGGCGCACCGGCGGCGTAGCATGAAGGGATGAACACGCTCCGCCGACGTCGCCTCCCCTGGCTCCTGCTGCTTCCGCTGCTGCTGGCCCCGGCCTGTGCCGAGCGATCCCGTCCGTCGGGGGACGCCGGTCTGCCGTCGTCGGCCGCCCTCGAGCTCGACAACCGAGCGACCCTGCTCTTGCTCGCCGACCGGCGCGAGCTGGTGCGCATGCCGCTCGACCGGGCGCTGCTCGGCGGTCCGCAGCTGCGCGAGGACCTCGCCGTCGCGCTCGGCCGGATCGGCGACCCGCAGGGCCGGGCGATGCTCGAGGGGCTCGCTGTCGACGAGGCGGTCGCGGTGCGCCGGGCGGCGGTCTTCGGTCTCGGCGAGCTCGGGGTGCGGGAGGCCGAGGCTCGGCTGCTGGTCGCAGCCACCGACGCCGATCGCGAAGTGGGGGCGCTCGCCGTCGAAGCGCTCGGCAAGATCGGGGCCTCGCTCGCCGAGATCCGTCCGCGCCTGGCGGCGCTCGGTGAGGTCGAGTCCGAGGCCCGCCTCCTCCCCTTCCTCTTCCGCTTCCACGAACCGGCCGCACTCGAGGTGGGCCGGGTGACGCTCTTCGAGAAGGCCTCGCCCTGGCGCGGCGCGGCGGCATACGGAATCGCGCGCTATCCGCGTCCGGAGGCGGCGCCGATCCTGCGAGAGCTGTTGGCGGACGCCGATCCGGCGATCCAGGCGATCGCCGCCCGAGGGCTCGGGGAGGTGGGGGATCCGGGAGATCTCGCGCCGCTCCGCCGCACGCTCGATGCCGCGATCGCCGAGGGGGCGGACAGCCCGGCGATCCAGGCGATGCGGGCCGGGGCGAAGCTTCGTGGGCGCAGCCACGCTGCGGCGCCGGCTGACGAGTGGGCTTGGCCGGAGACGCTCGGCGGGCTCTTCGCCCACCCCTCGGCCGGAGTGCGAATCACCGCGCTCGAGGCGGCGGCGAGCTTCGCCGCCGGAGCGCCAGCCGAAAGCGCTCTGGTCGCCGCCTTGGCCGAGCGATGGGAGCACGCCGAGACGACCCGCGAACGCGAGCTCGCCCTCCTGGCGCTCGCGGTGAGCGCGGCCCCGGTCGCGCGAACCGCCGTGCGTCAGGCGGCGACGAACGAATCGGCGGTCCTGCGCGCCGCGGCGGCCGCTGGCGCCGGTCGGGTGGGGGATCTCGAACTGCTGACCCAGCTCGCGTCCGATCCCTCGCCACGGGTTCGACTCGCGGTGCTCGAAGCGCGACTGGTGGCCCCTCCGGCCGAGGCGGCGGCGTGGGCGCGGCAGGCGCTCACCGATGCCGATCCGCCGATCCGGTCGACGGCGCTCGACTGGTGGGCGGAGCACCCGGGACTGCCGGTCGAGGCGCTCGTCGCCGCGGCGGCGGCGGGCCGGCCCGCCACCGAGCTCGAGGACGACCGACTCGCCGCGGTGCGTGCGCTGGCCGGGCTCGCCAAGGCCCGAGTCGAGGAGCGGGGTGCCTGCCTCCTGGCGCTCGATGCCCTGACCCGGGACGGGAGCTATCTGGTGCGGCGCGAGGCGATCCAGGCCTTGCGCGGCCTCGGCGAGACGCCGGCGCCGCTCGCCCCGTTGGAGACGCGACGTCAGCTCTCGGCCTACCGCGACATCCTCCAGCAGACCGCTCGCCCGCGGTTCGTGGCGATGGAGACCGCCCGCGGTCGGTTGCTGCTCGAGCTCGCCTGCCGTGAGGCCCCGATGACCTGTCTCTCCTTCCTGCACCTGGCCGAAGGCGGCTACTTCGACGGTCAGGTCTTCCACCGCGTGGTCCCCGACTTCGTGATCCAGGCGGGCGATCCGCGCGGCGACGGCTGGGGTGGACCCGGCTACACCCTGCGCGACGAGATCAACCGCCTGCGCTACCAACCGGGGGCCCTCGGCATGGCGCTCTCGGGTCCGGACACCGGGGGCAGCCAGTTTTTCCTCACCCTCACGGCGCAGCCGCACCTCGACGGCGGCTACACGGTCTTCGGACACCTCGTCGAGGGGGCCGAGGTGGCGGCGCGGATCGTCCAGGGAGACACGATCGTCCGGGTTCGTGAGGTCGCAGGCAGAGCTTCGGCGGCGAAGCGTTGAAGTAAGATCCGGTCGTGCGACGACACTGCGCATCGCTCCTTTTCGTGCTCATGGCAACCGCCCTCGGGTGTGCGACGACGGCGACGTCGCGCCCCGGTTCGGCGGTGGCCCCGGCTGCTCCGGCGGCGACGCCGGCCCCGGCCGTAGCCACGCCGGCCCCGGCCGTAGCCACGCCGGCCCCGGCCGTAGCCACGCCGGCCCCGGCCGCACATCCTGCTCCCGTGGTCCTCGTCGGAACCTATCCGCGCTCGGCGATCGTCGAGGCGCTGCCGGCCTGGGGCGCGGCGATCGGGCAGGCGAGCCCGGACGCTCGAGCCGCGGCGGGACTGCTCGACATCGCCCCCGGCCCCCGCGTCCTGGTGCTCTTCGGCAGTTGGTGCGGCGACAGTCGCCGTGAGCTCACCCGGTTGTGGAGCGCCTTCGACCTCGCCGGCGGCGAGCCGCGCTTCGAGATCCGCTATGTGGCGGTCGACCGGGCCAAGCACGAGCCGGCCGAGATGACGGCCGGTCGTGATCTCCGCTTCGTTCCGACCTTCATCGTCGAGCGCGACGGGCACGAGGTCGGCCGCATCGTCGAGGTCTCGCCCAACGGCATCGAGCGTGACCTCCTGGACCTGCTCTCCGGGGCGCGCTCCGGGGTCATCTCCGCCAGGACCGATCTCGGTCCCTGATCGCGGCAGTCCGCGCCTCGCCGTTCGAGGTCGCCCGCATCGCCCATGCCGTCCCGCCCCCGTCTCCTCGTCCTTGCCGACATTCCGGTCGCGCTGCGCGAGCGCCTGGCGGCGTCGCTCGAGGTCGTCGTCGAGCCGCTCGGCGTGGCCCGCGAAGAAGAGGTCGCGGCGCGCGTCCCGGGCTTCCACGGCCTGCTGCCGTTGCTCGTCCACCCGGTCGGCGAGAGGGTCTTCGCCGCGGCACCGCAGCTCGAGATCGTCGCCAACTGCGCTGCCGGGCTCGACAACATCGACCTCGGGGCCGCCAGTCGGCGTGGCATCACGGTCACGAACACCCCCGGCGTGCTCACCGAGGACACGGCCGATTTCACCTGGGCGCTGCTGCTCGCCGTCACGCGGCGGGTCGTCGAGGCCGACGCCTTCGTCCGGCGGGGTGACTTCCGGGGTTGGGACCTCAACCTCCTGCTCGGGCGCTCGCTCGGCGGGGCGACCCTCGGCGTCGTCGGATCGGGCCGCATCGGGCAGGCGGTGCTGCGGCGGGCGCACGCCTTCGGGATGCGCGGGATCTACACCTCGCTCGAGCGGCTGCCCGCCGCGCTGGAGGCCGAGCTCGGTGCCGCCTGGCGGGAGCTCGATGCCCTGCTCGCCGAGGCCGACGTCGTCTCGCTCCATGTCCCGTTGACCGAGTCCACCCGCCACCTGCTCGACCGGCAGCGGCTCGCGCGGATGAAGCGCGGTGCCTTCCTGATCAACACGGCGCGCGGCCCGGTGGTCGACGAATCGGCGCTCGTCGAGGCACTCGGCTCCGGACATCTGGCCGGAGCCGGCCTCGACGTCTTCGAGCGCGAGCCGGCGGTCCACCCCGGGCTGCTCGGGAGCGACCGCGTCGTCCTCGCGCCGCACCTCGGCTCGGCCACCGCGGAGACGCGGTTCCGCATGGTCGAGCTGGCGGTCGAGTCGCTGCTCGAGCACTTCGTCGCCGGCCGGCGCCCCCGATTGGCGGTCGGACGGTGACGGCTCCCCCTGCAACCTTGCTTCCGGGCGGGCGTACCTAGAGTGCGCCAGGCTGCTTCCACCCTCGGAGACGAGGAACTGGTCCGCGGGGTCCTGGCCGGCGATCAGGAGCTATTCGGTGATCTCGTCGAGCGCTACCAGGGACGCCTCGTCAACTACCTCTACCGGATCGTGCGGAACACCGACGAAGCGCACGACCTGGCCCAGGAGGTGTTCGTGAAGGTGTACCAGGCGCTCGATCGCTTCGACCCGCGCTACCGGTTCTCCACCTGGCTCTTCCGGGTGGCGCAGAACGCGGCGATCGACGTGATGCGCCGCCGCCGTTTCCGCATGGTGTCGCTGACCCGTGCCGACGACGGGATCGACGGGGACGGTCAGGAATGGGAGCTGCCCTCCCACGAGCCGGGGCCGGAGGCCTCGCTCGCCGGGCAGCAGATGGACCGGCAGGTGCAGGCGGTGATCGCCCGCCTGCCGTGGGAGTACCGCGAGCTCATCCTGCTGCGCCACTACGGCGAGCTCTCCTACGAGGAGATCGCCGAGAGCAAGGCGATGCCGCTCGGCACGGTGAAGAACAAGCTGTTCCGCGCCCGCCAGATGCTCAAGGGGCTTCTCGGCGGCGATCCGCGGGCAGCAGATTGAGGACGGGAAGGACGGGGGGCACATGGATCACTCCACCTATCGCGAATGGCTCGACTTCGAGATCGAGGGGGTCCTCGGCGATGCCGAGCGCGCGGCGCTCTTCGCTCACCTCGAGGGCTGCGAGGCCTGTCGCGGCGAGCGGCATCAGCTCCTCGAGCTCGCCGAGACGCTGCGTCAGAGCAAGGTGGAGGTTCGTCCCGACTTCCGGGCCGCGGTGATGATGGCGCTGCCGGCCACCGGCTGGGAGGCGCGAGCGCCGCGGGCCTGGCGCCTGCCGATCGCCCTCTTCGCCCTGCTCGGCGGCGCGGCGGCGATTCTCTTCGGCACCTCGGCGGCGCGGGCCGGGATTCCCGGGTCGATGGTCGGAGCGCTCACGGCGATCGTCGACCTCTTCGGGACGGCGCTGCTGGCCGGCTCCGGCCTGGCAGCGGCCTCCTGGCGCGGCCTCGGCCTGGCGCTCGGCGAGCTGCTCGGTGCTTCGCGCGCCAATCTCGTCGCGGCGCTGGTGCTGGTTGCCGGGGTCAACTGGCTCCTCTACCGTCTGCTGCGCCGGCCGGCAGAGCAGCGACTCGGTCGCCCGCGCTCGTGATCCCTTCCTCCGGCACGCGTCTCGCGGCGAAGTGCCGCCGGATCGCCCTGGTCGTTGCCGCGTCCCTCGGCGTCGCGGCGGCCGTTCCGCTCTCGGCGGAGCAGCGAGCGCCTGCCCTTCGCCTCGGCGACGGCAGCGTGGCCCGCAACCGCCTCGTCGCCGTCGGCCGCGACCTGCGCATCGAGGGGACGGCGCTCTCGGACGTCGCGGCGCTCGACGGGTCGGTCGAGATCACGGGCCGCGTCGACGGGGACGTGATCGTGCTCGGCGGTTCGGCGCATCTGCGCGAGAGCAGCGAGGTCCGTGGGCAGGTCTACGTGCTCGGCGGCGAAATCGAAACGGCGCCGGGGGCGAGAATCGGCGGGCACGCCGTGGCTTATCCGAGCATGTCGCGGGCCTGGCTCACCCTGCTCGAGGGACCCGCGATCGGTCTTCCCGCCACCTCGCGCGTCGTCGTGGCCGGCAAGCTGGCGCTCGCCGCGGCCTGGCTCTTCCTCCTGCTCGTGCTCTTCGCCACCAGCGGGCGCGCGCTGCTTGCCACTTCCGAGGAGATCCGACGCCAGCCGTTCCGTCAGTTCGCGGTGGGTCTCGTCGGCGTGCTGTCGCTGACGCTCACGGCGCTGCTGCTCTCGACCGTCGCCGCGGCGCTCGTCGGTCTGCCGCTGCTCGGTCTGGTGGTGATCCTCGCCCTGCTGCTCAAGCTCTGGGGGATGGTGGCGGTCTTCCATGCCCTGGGCAGCTACCTGCTCGCGCGGGCGCAGCGACGTCGCGTGCTGGCGTTGCACGCCGCGGTAGCCGGATTCGCGTTTCTCGCGTTGCTCAAGTTCGTGCCCTATCTCGGCCTGTGGGTCTGGACCGTGGCGAGCTTCGTCGCCGTGGGCGCGGCGCTGTCGAGCAAGTTCGGCCGGCGCGAGCCCTGGTTCTCCGAGCAGAGCGCCACCAGCTTCGCCTGAGAATCTCGTCTCGCCTTGACCCGTTCGCAGCGTTGCCCTTAGGCTCCCGGCCGGAGGGAGACCATGGCGGAGATCCGCTCGATCGGCGTCGTCGGCGCCGGCACCATGGGGCACGGCATCGCGCAGGTGGCCTCGGTCGCCGGGCTCGAGGTCCGGCTCGTCGACGTCGCCCCGGCGGCGCTCGAGAAAGGTCTCGCGGCGATCGCCGGCAGCCTCGAGAAGCTCGAAGCGAAGGGGAAGGTCCCTGCCGGGACGCGCGCGGCGGCGCTCGGGCGACTCTCCGGCGGCAGCGACCTCGCCGAGCTCGCCGAGGTCGATCTGGTCGTCGAGGCGGTGGTCGAGCGGCTCGAGGTCAAGAGCGAGGTGCTTCGCCGTCTCGACACCCTCTGTCGAAGCGAGACGATTCTCGCCACCAACACCAGCTCGATCTCGATCACCAAGCTCGCGGCGGTGACCCGTCGCCCGGCGCAGGTGATCGGCATGCATTTCATGAACCCGGTGCCGCTCATGCCGCTCGTCGAGGTGATTCGCGGCCTCGCCACGTCGCAGGCCACCTACGACGCGGTCGAGGCGGCGAGCCGGACGATGGGCAAGACGCCGGTCGAGGTCCACGACTCGCCGGGGTTCGTCTCCAATCGCGTGCTGATGCCGATGATCAACGAGGCGATCTACTGCCTGCAGGAGGGCGTCGGCAAGCCCGAAGCGATCGACGCGGTGATGAAGCTCGGGATGAACCACCCGATGGGGCCGCTCGCTCTCGCCGACCTGATCGGCCTCGACGTCTGTCTCGACATCCTGCGCGTGCTGCAGGACGGCTTCGGCGACCCGAAGTACCGTCCCTGTCCGCTGCTCGTCAAGCTGGTCGACGCCGGTCACCTCGGCCGCAAGAGCGGCCGCGGCTTCTACGCTTACTGACGCGGCGGACCTGCCGATGCTCTGCCTCGCCTGCGGCGCCGAGAACGCGATCGACCGCGCGTTCTGCCGACGCTGCAACCACCAGCTCGTCGTGGCCCATCCCTCGGCCGCGCCGGAGCTCGCCGAGCTCGGCTTCGCCGGCGACAGCGCCGTCTCGCTCGAGGAGCACCTGCTCGAGCGCGTCTCGGTGCTCGAGGAGGCGCTGCGCCGCACCACCGAGACGGTGGGCCGTCTCGCCTCGGTGGTCAGCAAGCTCGAGCGTTCGCTGCTGCTCGGCCAGGCCGGCATCGGCGGGGTCGTCGAGCTGCTCGAGCGGCGCGGCGTGGTGGAGAAGGAGGAGTGCGACCAGGCATGGCAGAACGGCTTGACGCGCCAGGTCGCCGCTCTCGAGCGGCGCGAGCGCTTCGCCCTGTCGCGCGACCGGATCTTCGGCGACTGCCACGAAGAGTCGGTGCTCTCCGTGCTGACCGAGGCCGAGCGCGCCTTCGCGGCCTTCGACGGCGACACGGCGATGGCGCTGCTCGAGCGGATCCAGCAGCGGGACGGCGCGAATGCGGCCCTGACGCTGTTCCTGGCCGAGACGGCCTTCGCCGAAGGCGACGGAGCGCGCGCCCTGGCACTCTGCGATCACCTGCTGGCGGTCGACCCTCGGCACTTCGACGCCCTCGTCTACAGCGGGGTAGTGCTGCACGAGCGCGGCGATCTGCCGGGCGCCGAGCGCCGCCTGCGCTTGGCGGTGCGGCGGCACGGCGATGCCTTCCTCGCCCAATTCGGTCTCGGGGCGGTGTTGGCCACCCGCGGGCGGCCGCGACTGGCGGTGCGCTATCTCGAGCGTGCCCTCGAATTGCGTGAGGCGCCGCAGGCCCGCTTCCTGCTCGGCAGCTGCCTCTACGAGACCGGGAGGCTCGAGCCGGCGATTCGCGAGCTGCGGCGGGCGGTGGCGGGCGATCCGGGGCTCGAGGAGGCGCACCACCTTCTCGGCCTGGCCTGTCTCGACCGCGGCTGGCGGCGTCGGGCGCTCAGCTGCTTCCGCGAGGCGCAGCGCCTCAACCCGCAGAAGCTCCGCTACCAGGACCTGGTGCGCTTCCTGACGGTGGCGCCGACCTCGCCGTTGCCCCCCGCGAAAGGCGAGGTCGCGACGCTGCTTGCCGAAGGAGAGAAGCGCCTGGCCGACGGCGACGGGCGCACCGCGCTCGCGTCGCTGCGGCGCGCCCTCTCGCTCGCGCCCGAGCACCCGACGGTGCTGATGACCTACGCGCTGGCCTGTCTCGCCCTCGACCGCCTCTCCGATCTCGAGACGGTGGCCCGCAAAGTGCTCGAGCTCTCGTCGGAGGACATGCTGCGCGCGGCCGCGTCGGCGACGCTGATCGCCGCGCTGCGCCGCTCCGGCCGCCTGCACGAGGGCAACCGGCTCGGCCACGAGCTGCTCGCCGGGGCCAAGTCGAGCTTCGCGCAGACGATCGCCTACTACGAGATGGCCTACAACCTCGCCGAGCTCGAAGAAGATCTCGACCGCGCGCTCGACTACGCGCGTCGCTCGCTCGCCCTCTCGCCCGAGGAGCTGCAGCAGTTCCCGCTGGCGGCGCTCGGCTGGGTGCACTACAAGCGTCGCGAGTACGACGAGGCGGTGGATTGTCTGGCGCGGTCGAGCGAGCTCGGAGCGTCGTCGACCACGCTCACCCACCTCGGCATGGCGCTGCTCGCCGTCGGGCAGGAGGAGCGGGCCAAGGGAGCATTCCGGCGGGCGCGGCGCCTGCAACCGAGGAGCGGCAGCCTCGAGGAACGGATGATGGAGTGCATGCGCAGCTCTTCCGAGCTCGCCGCGCGCGTGCAGGGAAGGCAGAAACGATGAGCCGTTGGAGTCAGTTCTACCTGCACACCACCCGCGAAGTGCCCAACGACGCAGAGGTGGTTTCGCACATCCTGATGGTCCGCGCCGGGCTGATCAAGAAGCTCGCCGCCGGCATCTACACCTACCTGCCGGCAGGCTGGAAGAGTCTCGGCAAGCTTGCGGCGATCGTCCGGCGCGAGATGAACGCCGCCGGTGCCGTCGAGCTCTCGATGCCCGCCGTCCAGCCGGCCGAGCTCTGGCAGGAGTCCGGGCGCTGGCAGAAGTACGGCAAGGAGCTGCTGCGCATCAAGGACCGCCACGATCGCGAGTTCTGCTTCGGCCCGACGCACGAGGAGGTGATCACCGACCTCGTGCGGCGCGACGTGCGCAGCTACCGGCAGTTGCCGTTCAACCTCTACCAGATCCAGACGAAGTTCCGCGACGAGATCCGTCCGCGCTTCGGCCTGATGCGCGGCCGTGAGTTCCTGATGAAGGACGCCTACTCGTTCGGCGCCACCCCCGAGCAGCTCGACGAAGCCTACGAGGCGATGCGCGCCGCCTACTGCCGGATCTTCGAGGCCTGCCGTCTCGACTACACGATGGTCGAGGCCGACACCGGGACGATCGGCGGCTCCTCCTCGCACGAGTTCATGGTGGTGGCGCAGACCGGCGAGAGCGCGGTGGCGCACTGCCCGTCGTGCGGCTACGGCGCCAACGTCGAGAAGGCCGAGACGCGGCCGCTCGTCCCGCCGGCTGCCGGCGGTCAGGAGGAGAAGCGGGTGGTGCCGACGCCCGGCAAGTCGTCGGTGCCCGACGTCGCCGGTTTCCTCGGCGTTCCCTCGTCGCGCGTCGTCAAGACGCTGCTGTACGAGACGGAGAAGGGCTTCGTCGCCGCACTGGTGCGGGGCGACCGCGAGATCAACGAGGTCAAGCTCGGCAACGCCCTCGACGTCGAGCACCTGGCGCTGGCGAGCGAGGAGAAGGTCGAGCGACTGACCGGGGCAGCCGTCGGTTTCGCCGGGCCGCTGGGCCTGCCGGCGGAGGTGCGAGTGATCGCCGACGAGTCGGTGCGCGATCTCGCCGACTTCGTCTGTGGCGCCAACGCCGTCGACGCGCACCTCGTCGGCGTGAACTGGGGGCGCGACCTGCCGCTGCCCGAGCTTCGCGACCTGCTGCTGGTCGGCGAGGGCGACGCCTGTCCGCGCTGCGACCAGCGGCTCGCCATGTCGCGCGGCATCGAGGTCGGTCACATCTTCAAGCTCGGCACGAAGTACTCCGAGAAGCTCGCCTGCAACTTCACCGACGAGGCCGGAGCCGAGCGGGCGATGATCATGGGCTGCTACGGCCTGGGCGTCGGGCGCACGGTGGCGGCGGCGATCGAGCAGAACCACGACGCCGACGGCATCGTCTGGCCGCTGCCGCTCGCCCCGTTCGAGGTGCTGCTCGTCTCGCTCAACCCCAACGACGCCGAGGTCTCGCGCGTCGCCGGCGAGCTCTACGACGCCCTGCGCGCACGCGGCGCCGACGTGCTGTACGACGACCGCGACGAGCGGCCGGGGGTGAAGTTCAAGGACGCCGATCTCGTGGGAATCCCGTTGCGCGTCGTGGTCGGCGGCAAGTCGCTCGCCGGCGGCCAGGTCGAGATCTCGCACCGGCGCGACCGCGTCAAGTCGATGGTCGCGGTGGGCGACGCGCTCACCGTCCTCGCGGCGCGTCTTGCCGAAGAGGGCGGGCGGCTCGTCGTCTGATCGGCGGGCGTGAGCTTCGGTCCGGCTCGTGGCCCGGGAGTCTCCGGGTCCGAGCCCGCACGGAGTGGTGACGGGCCCGAAGCGAGTGGGGGCGCAGTCCCGGGCCTTCAGTCGCCGTCGCCGTCGCCGCGCTCGCCTTCGGGCACCACTTCGAGCCGCAGCAGGCGGATGCGATTGCGGTCGAGCTCGACGACTTCCAGCCGGAGCGGACCGACCTCGACCGTATCGCCGACCTGCGGCGGACGGCCGAGCTCGGAGAGCACCACGCCGGCGATCGTGTCCTCGTCGCGCGGGCTGAACTCGAGCCCGAGCTCGTCCTCGAGGTCGACGACCAGCATCGCCCCGGACACGAGGTAGCCCCCCTCTTCGCGCCGCGTGAGCTCGGGCTTCTCGTGGTCGAACTCATCCTGGATCTGGCCGACGATCTCCTCGAGCACGTTCTCGAGCGTCACGATGCCGCTGACGCCGCCGTACTCGTCGACCACCGCGACGAGGTGGACGCGCTCGTCGAGCATCCGCGTGAGCAGCCGGTCGAGCGTCTGTGTCTCGGGGACGAAGGGGAGCGGTCGCCTGACCTCGGCGAGGTCGGCGGGCGCTTTCCCGGCGCGGAAGAGGTCCTTGATGTGGACGAGGCCGAGCGGGTGGTCGAGGTCGCCGTCGCAGAGCGGGAAGCGGGTGTGGCCGCTGCGCCGGGCGATCTCGAGGTTCTCGGCGACGGTGCGCGTGGTCGACAGGAACACGACGTCGGCACGCGGCAGCATCACCTGGCGCGCCACGCGATCGGAGAGCTCGAAGACGTTGGTCAGCAGGTCGCGCTTGGCGTCGGAGAGGTGGCTGCTCTCGCTCGAGCCGAGCAGCAGCCGCACCTCCTCTTCGCTGTGGGCGAGCTCGGATTCCGTGGCGGGTTTCAGGCCGACGAGGCGCAGCAGCAGGTTGGCCGTGTGATTGAGCAGCCAGATCGCCGGGAACATCAGCCAGTAGAAGCCGGTGAGCGGCATCGCCACCCAGAGGCTGACCCCTTCGGGGCGGCGGATGGCCAGCGACTTCGGCACCAGCTCGCCGAGGACGATGTGCAGGGCGCTGATGGTGACGAAGGCGGTGGTCAGCGCCACCGAGTGGACGACCGCCGGGGTAATGCCGGGCAGGCGCTGGAGGAGCGGGTCGAGCAGCCAGACGAACGCCGGTTCGCCGACCCAGCCGAGCGCCAGGCTGGCGAGGGTGATGCCGAGCTGGGTCGCCGAGAGATACGCGTCGAGGTGCGACAGCATGTGCGCGGCGGTCTTGCCGCGCCGGTCGCCGCGCAGAACGTACGGCTCGATCTGCGTCGGGCGCACCTTGGCGAGCGCGAACTCGGCGGCGACGAAGAAGCCGTTGACGCCGACGAGCAGCAGGGCGAGGAGCAGGGCCGTGCCGGCGCCGAGGGAAGGTTCGCCCATCGGGACGGTGGCAGCAACCGGGAGCAGGATGTTCATGACCGAGCGGGCGGGATCATAGCGGAGCCGGCGGCTCGGCGCAGGGCCACCGCTCAGGTGGCCCTGCCGGGGCCCCGACCGCGCCCGGCGCCGCTTTAGGGCACAATGCGAGATACCGATGAACGAAACCCAGACTCCGGCCCGTGCGCGGGTCACCCTTCTCCCTGGTCGTGACAAGGCGGTCCGCCAGGGGCATCCCTGGCTCTTCTCCGGCGCGATCGCCCGTGAAGAGGCTCCCGAGGGCGCGGCGATCGCCGAGGTGCTGTCCTCCTCGGGCGACCGGCTCGGCGTCGGCTTCTACAGCCCGCGTTCGCAGATCCGCGTCCGCTTCCTCGCGCCGGCCGGGGTCTCGGTCGATCGCGATCTCTTCCTCGAGCGGATCGGCGACGCGATGGCCCTGCGTCGCCAGGTGATCCCGGAGGAGACGACGGGCTATCGGCTCCTCAACGCCGAAGGGGACGGTCTGCCGGGTTGGACGGTCGACCGCTTCGGCGGCGTCCTGGTCAGCCAGATGACCGTCGCCGGCCTCGAAGCGATGCGGGACGAGGCCTACGCCGCCCTTGTCGAGCACTTTCCGGGTCATGCGATCCTGCACCTCGGGCGGGCCTCCGGACGGCGCGACGAAGGGCTGCCGGCCGAAGACGTCGAGATTCGCGGTCCGGTGCCGCCAGCCGTCGAGTTCCTCGAGCATGGTCTGCGCTTCGAGGCCGAGCCGGCGGGCGGCCAGAAGACCGGCTTCTACTGCGACCAGCGGAAGAACCGCCGGCTCGTCGAGCGGCTGGCGGGCGGGCGCGCGGTTCTCGACCTCTTCGCTCACACCGGGGCGGTGGCGCTCTACGCCCTGCGCGGCGGCGCGGCGTCGGTGGCCTGCGTCGAGTCCTCCCCGCGTTTCGAAGAGCGGGCGCGGGCCGGCGCCGAGCGCAACGGCCTCGACGGCGAGCGGCTCGAATGGACGCGCGCCGACGTCTTCGACGACCTTCGCCTGCGCCATGCGAGCTACGACCTCGTCGTCTGCGATCCGCCGCCGCTCGCCCCGCGCCGCGCCAATCTCGATGCCGCGGCGCGTTCCTACAAGGACCTCAATCGCCTCGCGCTTCGCCGTGTGGCGCCCGGCGGCTACTTCCTGACCTTCTCCTGCAGCGGCGCGGTCGACGGCAAGCTCTTCCGCCAGATCCTCTTCGCGGCAGCCGGTGAGGCCGGCGTGAACCTGCAACTCCTCGCTCCGCTCGCCGCCGGCCCCGACCACCCCGTCGCCGTCACCCACCCGCAAGGCGAGTACCTCAAGGGCTGGCTCGCGCGCGTGCCCGGGGGGTGATCGCGGTCGAGTCGCGGTGGCCGATCGGCGCGAGCACCGGGTGCCCCGGTCTTCCGAATCCCCTCGGTTGCGGCGGGTCGAGCGAGCGATCGCCAGCCGGCTGGCTGGCGCAGCTCGCGAGGTCCGAGGCGCGTGACGGATCGCGCCGCCCTCGTGGGCGGTGACTCGCGACCTCGCGAACTGCGGGCAGTTGAGGTTCGTCCCGCGGAAAGCCAAGGCGTGGACTTCTCCTCCCGGTCGCGGGCGACCGGTCGTGCGGGCGGCCGGGGGAGAGCGAACGCGCCGCATCGGGGTGGGACGGTGCGCACTGGGACGCTGCGCGGAATCCCCGGCGACGCCGTTCGTCGGTCGACGGCGCCTTCGTCCTGGGCCTCGTTCCCACGTGGGACGACGCTTGCCGTCGGTCGCGAGAGCGGCCTCGGCGGGGTCGGCGAGAGCGGGAGCGGGGGCGAGCATGCGACAGCATGGAGCCTAGGATTCTGTGCTGTCAGGCGACATCCGCGTCGGGCGAAAGGGGAAGTAGGGCAGAACGGGAGCGGTTTGTCGGAGCTCCTCTGTCAGTGCTTCTCCGGGTGGGCGATCGCGGGTTGGCGCGCGGAGGCGGCTTGACGCCCTCCGGAGCCGCTGCTAGATTTCCGGGTCCGCGGCTGCCGCAAAGCGTCGCGGAATGCGGACGGAAAGTGCAGGCCCGTAGCTCAGTTGGTTAGAGCGCTACGTTGACATCGTAGAGGTCGGTGGTTCGAGCCCACTCGGGCCTACCACGATCCGCCGCGCGAGCTCGAGAAGTCGGACATGCCCAGGCGCTTAGCTCAGCTGGTTAGAGCGCTACCTTCACACGGTAGAGGTCCCCGGTTCGAGTCCGGGAGCGCCTACCACCTCGACAACCCGACCGGTCGAACCGCCACCGCCTGAGCGGCGGGCGGTCCTCGTCCAGGTCCTTGATCCGCCGGAGTCTCCGATGAGCTCTCTGCAGGAGATCGTGTTGACGCTTCCCGACGGCTCGACTCGTGCCGTGCCGGCCGGGACGACGCCGCTCGCCGTCGCCGCCTCGATCGGGCCGCGCCTGGCCAAGGACGCGCTCGGCGCCGAGCTCGACGGGACCCGGATCGACCTCCGCCTGCCGCTGACCCGTGGCGGAAGCTTCAAGCTCTTCACGGTCAAGAGCGCCGAGGCGGGCGATTTCGTCCGCCATTCGGCCGAGCACGTGCTGGCCGACGCGGTGCGCCGGCTCTGGCCCGAGGCCGAGTACGACGCCGGCCGGCAGGACCACTCGGAGAAGTTCCAGTACGACTTCCGGTTCTCTCGTGCCTTCACTCCCGAGGACCTCGAGGCGATCGAAGCGAAGATGAAGGAGATCCTCGCCGAGGACGCGCCGTTCGAGCGCGTCGAGGTGTCGCGCGAGGAGGCCGAGCGGATCTTCCGCGAGATGGGCTTCACCCTGAAGCTCGAGCGTCTCAAGGACATCCCGGAAGGCGAGACGATCACGCTCTACCAGCACGGCGCCTTCACCGACCTCTGTCGCGGCCCGCACGTCCAGCGTGCCGGGCAGATCGGCGCGGTCAGGCTCCTCGAGGCCTCCGGCTCCTACTTCAAAGGCGACGAACGCAACGAGCGGCTGCAGCGCGTCTACGGCACCGCGTTCGTCAGCGAGAAGGAGCTCGCCGCCTACCTCGAGCGGATCGAGCAGGCGCGGGCGCGCGACCACCGGCGGCTCGGTCCGGAGCTCGACCTCTTCAGCTTCGACGCGCTCGCTCCGGCCTCGCCGTTCTTCCACCCGAAGGGGGCGACGGTCTACAACGCCCTGATCTCCTACGTCCGGGAGCTCAACGCCAAGAACGGCTACGGCGAGGTGGTGACGCCGCAGATCCTCGACGTCGAGCTCTGGCACACCTCGGGCCACTGGGCGAACTACCGCGAGAACATGTTCTTCACCGAGGTCGACGAGCGGCAGTACGCGGTCAAGCCGATGAACTGCCCGACCCACTGCCTGATCTACGCCAAGGGCCTGCGCTCCTACCGCGACCTGCCGATCCGCTACTCCGACTTCGGGCGCCTGCACCGCTACGAGCGCAGCGGGGTGACCTCCGGCTTGACCCGGGTGCGCTCCTTCGCCCAGGACGACGCCCACGTCTTCTGTACCGACGACCAGGTCGAGGACGAAGTGCTGCGCGCCGTCGGCATCATCTTCGAGATCTACCGCACCTTCGCCTTCTCCGACGTGTCGATCGGGATCGGTACCCGACCGGAAAAGCGCGTCGGCCGCGACGAGCAGTGGGACGTCGCCGAAGCGGGCCTGAAGCGGGCGCTCGAGCGCCAGGGATTGCCGTACTCGATCAACGAGGGGGACGGCGCCTTCTACGGTCCGAAGATCGACTTCCGCGTCAAGGACGCCATCGGACGCGACTGGCAGCTCGGTACCGTGCAGCTCGACTACCAGCTCCCCGGCCGCTTCGGCTTGAAGTACATCGCCGCCGACGGCGCCGAGCACGTGCCGGTGATGATCCACCGGGCGATGCTCGGCTCGGTCGAGCGCTTCCTGGGGATCCTGCTCGAGCACACCGCCGGGGCGTTCCCGTTCTGGCTGGCGCCGGTGCAGGCGGTGGTCCTGCCGCTCTCGGAGCGCTTCCTCGAGTACGGCAGGAAGGTCGCCGACGAGCTCGTCGGCGCCGGCATCCGCGCCGAGCTCGACGGCTCGAACGAGAAGCTCGGTTACAAGGTCCGGCAGGCGCAACTCCAGAAGGTGCCGTACATGCTGGTGGTCGGCGGACGAGAGGAGGAGTCCGGGGCAGCCGCGGTCCGCGAGCGCTCCGGGGCCGATCTCGGGCCGCGACCGGTGGCCGAAATCGCTGCCCGGATGCGCGAAATGACGCTGGCGCGCAGCGGCAGTTTGTAGCCGGCGGGGCGGTCGCCTATAATCGCCGGCCGATCGTTCTCAGGTGGCGGTCCGCCCGGGAGATGGACTCCCGTCACCGTCACCCGGGCTTCCGGAGGAGGGAAGCACCGCATCGACAGGACAGCACGCACGAACGAAGCAATCCGGGTCCGGGAAGTCCGACTGATCGGGGAAGACGGCAGCCAGCTCGGCGTCGTCGCCACCGAGGTCGCACTCCGGATGGCGAAGGAACAGCTGCTCGATCTGGTCGAGGTGGCGCCGCTCGCGCGGCCGCCGGTCTGCCGAATCATGGATTTCGGCAAGTTCCTCTACCAGCAGAAGAAGAAGTCGCACGAGTCGAAGAAGAAGCAGAAGACGATCCAGGTCAAGGAAGTGAAGTTCCGGCCGAACATCGACGACCACGACTACGACTTCAAGCTGCGCAACGCCATCCGCTTCCTGGGCGAGGGCGACAAGGTGAAGGCGACCGTGCAGTTCCGCGGCCGCGAGATGTCGAGGACGGAGTTGGGAGTCAACCTGCTCAAGCGGCTCGCTGCCGACATCGGCGAGGTGGGAGCGCAGGAGGGTCACCCCGAGCAGGCGGGCAACCGCATGCACCTGATCTTCGGCCCGACCAAGAAAGCGCTTCCGGCGAAGGAAAAGAAGGCGGCCCCGGCGACCGCCGACGCTCCGCCCGCCGGTTGACGACCGAAGGACGAAGGAGACGACGTGCCGAAGAAGAAGACGCACAGGGGAGCGGCGAAGCGGTTCAAGCTCACCGCGACCGGCAAGGTGCTGCGCGGTCACGCGTACCACAGCCACATCCTGACGAAGAAGACGCGGACCCGGAAGCGCGGTCTGCGGGGCACCGTGGTGGCCGCTGCGGCGGACACCCGGACGCTGCGGTCGATGCTGACTTCGTAGTCGCACGACCTCCGACGCCCACCGATCGACCCGCGCCACCGGAGGGGACGGACCTGTCCTCCGGGGCGCCGGCCGCGGGCCTTTTGCCCGGCGGCCCTGACCGCTCCTTCGGGAGCGAGAAACGAGGTTCGTCATGCCGCGTGTCAAGAGGGGCCCGAAGCGGGCCCAACGCCGAGCGCGCCTGCTCAAGAAGTCGAGCGGCTTTTTCGGCACCAAGGGCAATGCCTACCGCATGGCGCAGCAGGCGGTCGACCGGGCGGGCAAGTTCGCCTACCGCGACCGCCGTGCCCGCAAGCGCGACTTCCGCAGCCTGTGGATCGTGCGGATCAACGCCGCCGCGCACCTGCACGGGCTCAACTACAGCAAGCTGATCGCCGGTCTGAAGCTGGCGGGCAGCGAGCTGAATCGCAAGATGCTGGCCGATCTCGCGGTGCTCGCCGATCCCAAGCCCTTCGCCGAGCTCGCCAGCCTCGCCAAGCTCGCCCTCGAGAAGGCCGCTCCGGCCAAGGCCTGAGGTTCGGATGACAGCGGGCGTCGAGGGTGCCGCGGGGGTCCCGCCGGGGCCCGAGGAACTGGTCCGTCTGGCCGACGAAGCGGCGGCGGCGATCGCCGCCGCCGGTGACCGCAAGGCCTGGGAGGCCGAGCGGTTGCGCTGGATCGGGCGCAAGGAGGGGAAGGTCCGGGAGCTCCTCGACCTGATCCCCAAGGCGGC
Organism: Holophagales bacterium; assembly: GCA_016699405.1. Taxonomy (NCBI): domain Bacteria; kingdom Pseudomonadati; phylum Acidobacteriota; class Holophagae; order Holophagales; species Holophagales bacterium. The sequence continues at coordinate 2,357,045 of CP064972.1, forward strand.
CGACAAACGGGCCTTCGGCGCCGCCGTGAACCAGCTCAAGCTGCGGGTCGAGGAGGCGCTCGCGGTCGCCGACGAGCGCCTCGCCGCCGCCGAGAAGGCCGCGGCCGAGCGCGCCGCGGCGGTCGACGTGACCCTGCCCGGCCGGCGGCCGGCGCTCGGCTCGCTTCACCCGGTCACCCGCGTCGTCGCCGAGATCGAGGCGATCTTCGCCGGGCTCGGCTACAGCGTCGCCGAGGGACCGGAGGTCGAGAGCGACCGCTACAACTTCGCGCTGCTCAACTTCCCCGACGACCATCCGGCGCGCGACGCGCAGGACACCCTGCTGCTCGCCGACGGTCGCCTGTTGCGCACCCACACCTCGCCGGTGCAGATCCGCACGATGCTGGCGCGCAAGCCGCCGATCCGGGTCATCTGCCCGGGGCGTGTCTACCGCAACGACAACGATCTGCGACACTCGCCGATGTTCCACCAGATCGAGGGGTTGGCGGTGGCGGAGGGGATCACCTTCGGCGACCTCAAGGGGACGCTCGAGGCCTTCCTCCGGCGGCTCTTCTCGCCGGAGGTCGGCGTGCGCCTCCGGCCGAGCTACTTCCCCTTCACCGAGCCGTCGTGCGAGGTCGACGTGACCTGCGCCAACTGCCGTGGCGGCGGCTGTGCCGTCTGCTCCGGCACCGGCTGGATGGAGATCCTCGGCGCCGGCATGGTCGACCCGCGGGTGCTCGCCAACTGCGGCATCGACCCGGACCGCTACAGCGGGTTCGCCTTCGGTCTGGGGATCGACCGCGTGGCGATGAACCGCTACGGCATCCCCAACATCCGCCTGCTCTTCGAAAACGACGAGCGGCTGCTGCGCCAGGTGCGCGAGGCCGATCCGGCGGGGCTCGCCGGTGCGGCAGACAGGGCCTGAGATGGAATTCTCCTGCCGTTGGCTCGCCGACTACGTCGATCTCGAACTGCCGGCCCGTGAAGCCGGTCGAGCGGCCTGGGAGGCCTTCTCGCGCTCGCTCGCCGAGCGCCTGACGTCGATCGGTCACGCCGTCGAAGGCGAGCGTCTGGTCGAGGAGGGCGCAGGTTCCGGCCGGTTCGACGACCTGGTGCTCGAAGTCGACGTCACCGGGAACCGTCCCGACTGCATGTGCCACGTCGGGCTGGCGCGCGAGATCGCCGCGTCGCTCGACCGGCCGCTCACGGCGCCGTCGCGGACGAAGCTCGCCACGACCGGCACGCCCCGCGTCAAGGTCACGCTGGAGGATCCGTCGGGCTGTCCGCGCTACGTCGCGGTGGCGATCGACGGCGTACGCATCGGGCCGAGCCCGGCATGGCTCAAGGAACGGCTCGCGGCGATCGGCCAGCGCTCGATCAACAACGTGGTCGACGTCACCAATTTCGTGCTCTGGGAGACCGGCCAGCCGCTCCACGCTTTCGATCTCGCCCGGCTCGCCGGCGGGGAGATCCGCGTGCGGCGGGCGCGCCCGGGCGAGAAGCTCACGACGCTCGACGGCGTCGAACGGGAGCTCGACGCCGAGGTGCTGGTGATCGCCGACGCCGAGCGGGCGGTGGCGCTCGCCGGCATCATGGGCGGTCTGGCGAGCGAGGTCACCGGCGCGACGACGTCGATCCTCCTCGAGAGCGCGCACTTCGACCGGCGTCGCGTTCGTCGCGGTGCCAAGGCCCTCGCCATGCACACCGACGCGTCGCATCGCTTCGAGCGCGGCACCGACCCCGAGGCGCCGCGCGAGGCGGCCGCGCGTGCCGTCGAGCTGCTGCTCGCGACCGCGGGCGGGGTGGTCGTCGGTCCTGCCGTCGAGGCGGTGGGCGACGCGGTGCCGAAGACCTCCTGGTGGCTCGAGAGTGCCCGGCTCGACGCGTTCGCCGGGGTCGCCGTGCCGGCGACGGTGGTCGAACGGGTCTTCGCGCGCCTCGGCTTCACGCCGCAGCCCGTCGCCGGCGGTTGGGAGGGCACGGTCCCCGGCTGGCGCCATCACGACTTCACGCCGCGCGAAGCCACGCGCGACGGGCGGACGGTGCTCGCCGCGGCGCCGCAGGATCTCTACGAAGAGGTCCTGCGTCTCTACGGACTCGACAAGATCCCGGCCACGTTGCCGTCGCTCGGTGCGCCCGATGCCGGCGGGGATGCGGGTCACGCGCGTGGCATGCGCGTGCGCCGTCATCTCGCGGCGTGCGGGCTCGCCGAGGCGATCCACTACGCCTTCCACGACCTGGCTGCGGACGCGGCTTACGCCTCGCTGGTGCCGGGCGGCGATCCGCTCGCGCTCGCCAATCCGCTCTCCGAGCGCTACGCGGTCATGCGCCGTTCGCTCGTCCCCGGTCTCGTCGCCACCGCCGGCTTCAACGCGCGGCGTGGTGCGGCGGCGGTGCGGCTCTTCGAAGTCGGCCACCTCTTCCCGTCCGGTGATGCCCCCGAGGTCGAGGCGGTCGGTCTCGTCGTCGGGGGCCGCGTCGGTGAGCCCTGGGACCGGCAGGCCGAGCTCGACCTGTTCGATCTCAAGGGGATGCTCGAGAGTCTCGCGGTCGACGCCGGAGTGGCCTTCAGCGCCCGGCCGGCACGCCTCGAAGGCTTCGTGCCGGGCACCGCGGGCGAGCTGATCGATGCGAGCGGACGCGTCGTGGGGCAGTTCGGACAGATCGCCGCGAGCGAGACGCCGTTTCCGCTCTTCGCCGGCGAGCTGCGCACCGACGCGCTCGCCGCGGCCGCGGGGCAGCGGCTCGGCGTCGAGCTGCCGTCGCGGTTGCCGGCGGTGGCGGCCGACCTGACGCTGACCCATGCGCTCGAGGTCGGTTGGAGCGAGATGGAGCGCGCGGTTCGCGCGCTCGCCGTGCCCGATCTCGCCTCGTTCCGTTTGAAGGACCGCTACCGCGGTGCCGGTGTGCCCGCGGGGGCGGTCAACACGACGATCGCGTTCCTCTACAGCGCAGCCGATCGCACGCTGACGCAGGAGGAGGTCAACGAGCGCCAGTCGCTGCTCGCCGCGGAGCTGCAGCGGCGTTTCGGCTGGCGCGGGGAGGAGGAGCGGTGAGCGAACCGATCGCCTGGAAGGAGCTCGAGTCGACGGTCGAGCGCGCTGCGACGCGTCTCGGCGAGTTGCAGCAGGAGAACGCCGGGCTCAAGCGCCGTGTCGCCGAGCTCGAGCGGGCGCTTGCCGCGCAGGGCGGCGAGGTCGAGTCGCGTTGGCAGCAGGAGCGCGACGAGGTCGCCCAGCGCGTCGACGGGCTCGTCGAGCGGCTCGAAGCGATCCTCGCGACCGTCTCCGACGAGTCGTCGACGTAGCGCACGCGCGTCGCAGCGCTTGACCGCCTGCGGCGAAGCGTTGTATTTTTCAAGGGTTGTGACGGGGTCGGTCGCCTGATCGGCTCTGTCTCTTGAATCGGGGCGTAGCTCAGCTTGGTAGAGCGCACGGTTCGGGACCGTGAGGCCGGAGGTTCAAATCCTCTCGCCCCGACCATTCCTTCCCGAAATCACCTCAGAAGGGCAGCGAAGCGAGGCGACCGAATCCGTCGATTCGACGGCCGACGCGGAGCGTGCTCGTCGTTCGCCGCCTCGAAGCGCCTCTTACGGCCGATGCGCGCTCCACCCCGCGAGGTCGCCGGACTCGAAGCCGTCGTCGGTGAGCTCGGGAGGGGGGACGGCAAGCGTCGGCGAGAGGCACCACTCCTGGAGCGTGCCGGTGTCACCCGACGCAGCGTCGATCACCTTGAGCGACCAGCTCCCGGTGAGGGTGGCACCGTCGAACGCCGAGAGCAGGTTGTTCGGCTTGAGCGCCCCGGCGAGCGCCGGCGGATTGACTGCGCAAGCGTTCTCGACCAGATTGACTGCTTCGTCGTCGAGCGTCGCATCGAAGTTGTCGGCGCCGCAGCCGAACGTGGTGGCAGGAATCCCCGGCCGATCGACGAGGCGCACGGTGGTCGCCCCGTGGGTGACTTCGACGATCAGGTCGCTCACCCAGGTGTGCGTGCCGCGGATCGAGACATCGAGGTCGAGGATCGCCCCGCCGCTCGGCACGGAGATCGTGCTGGTGGCGCCCGCGGGCAAGTTGTCGGGAATCGCCACGCTCGTTGCATCGCAGTATCGCTGCTCGGTGCGGAAGTGCACGAGGCTCGAATCCGTCTGGCCGCAGAGGTTGGTCGCCGTCACGCGCCAGGAGTAGGTCGTGTCGATGGCCAGACCGGTGACCGGGACGCTGGTTCCGGACACCGTCGTGTCGAGGAGCGGTGTGGTCAACGACGGGTCGTCGTCGAGGACGACATGGTACGTGGTCGCGCCGGCGGCCGCGCTCCAGGTGAGGACCGTCGAGAGCGGCACGGCCGTAGCGCCGTTGGCGGGTGAAGCAGGGATCGGAGCGGCCGGGACGGTGGCCGTCAGGGCGAGCGTGACCGTTTCGCTCCGCGTCGTCGTCGGGTTCGCCTGGTCGGTGGCGACGACGCCGATCGCGTAGTCGCCGCTCGCCACCGCCGCCAGGTTGCCGACCGTGAGCGTGCTGGTGTTCGCCGGGCCGACCACCGGGTTCGGGGTGAAGGTGCAGGTCGCACCCGCCGGGCAGCCGGTGGCGCTCATCACGGTCGTCGCGGTGAACGGCGCCGAGAGCGTTGCCGCGAAGCTCGTGCTTCCCGCGCTGGCGCAGAGCGCCTGGCTGAGCGGAGCGACCGCCAGCCCGCCGCATCCGGGGACCTGGAAGGTGCCGATGCGCGTCTTCCACGGGGCGATGCCGGTCGTCTCGAGGTACTCGCCGGTGAACCAGAAAGTGCAGCCGTCGACCGGGTCGACGGTCATCGAGGAGAAGTCCCCCCAGTGGCCGGTCGGAGCCGTCTGCGCGCCGGTGCCGGTGTGCAGCGTCTGCTCGCCCTGGAGTGTGCCGGCGGGGTCGGCCGGCGTCCGCGTGGCGAAGCGCAGCGACGGGTAGAGGCCGGCCGTCGCGTCGACGACGTTGTAGCCCAGGGCCAGGTTGCCGTCGCGGTCGAGCGCCAGGCTCGGCATCCAGCGATGGGCCGCGTCGGGCGCCTGCGTCCCCTGCTGGAAGAGGCTCCAGCTTCCGCCGCTGCGTCGCAGCTCGAACCAGCGCGGTGCGGCGAGATCGCCGCTCACGGCAGCGTCGACCGTCCAGGTGCCGGCGAGGGTCTCGTGTCCGCCGTAGTTGCGGTAGACCAGCCGCGGCATCGGCCACCACGACCCGCTGTCGACGGTGACCGCCGTGCCGGGCTGCGCCAGGCAGTTGCGCACCTCGAAGCCGCAGACCGTCCAGTTGAACGCGGCGAGGCCGCCGGAGCTCGGAGTGAAGGTGGCGATCGGCGAGAAGGTCGAGCTTGCCGGCGTCGTCCAGTTCACCTTGAATTCGTAGAGCCGCAGCGTGTCGACGCCGGGCGACGGATTGAAGTACGGGTCGGTGCCGTCGAGGATCGTGTAGAAGAGCCCGCCGGACCCGGCCGGCGGCAGCGTCGTGCCGTCGAAATCGGCGGGCATCAGCAGGTTCTGGTAGTCCTGGAAGAACTGCGTCGGCCGCGCCGCCGTGCCGGCGAGCATCGCGGCGCGGTCGACGGCGTAGACGTCGTACTGCCCGGCGGCACCGGAGCTCGTGCCCATGAAGTAGGCCTGGTAGATCGAGTCCGGCCAGACGCCGATCTTCGGCGAGTCCGGGAAGCGCTCGGTCGCGATCTCGTAGAGGTTGTAGCTGCCCAGTGGATTGCTCGTCTGCGACACGGCGAAGCAGACGACGGTGCCGCTCGTCACGGCGATCTGCGCGAAGACCCAGCGGTTCGCCGGCTCGTCGTAGAGCACGGTGGCGCTGCCGTCGTTGTCGGTGGCGCAGATCGAGCCCTCGGCGGCCGCCCAGAGCGTGTTGGTGTTCCACGGTCCGTCGAGCAGCACGCCGCTCTTCGAGTAGACCGCGAAGCTGACGTTGACCACCTGCACGTAGTGATTCGGCCCGACGGCGCCGTTGGCGTCCGGTGGATAGAAGCCGTCCGGGTTCGCCAGCCCGGCGAAGCTCAGCCGCGGTGCCGGCGTCGTGGCGATCGCCGGCAGACGCGAGAGCGCGACGAGCGAATCCTCCTCCCGCACGCCGCTCGGCCGAGGGGTTGCCCCGCTGCCGAAGCTCCCGCCGGCACGGCTCGCCGAGGGGATCTCCCGCAGCTCGCGCTCGCCGAGCTCCGCGCTCGCCACCGGCGGAACCGTCGCCAGCGGCGGCGAGACCCACGGCCCGCGCACCGGAAGCGCCCGCGCACCCGAGTCAGCAACGACCGGTGCAGCAGCCAGACCGCCCGCGACGAGCAGCCACGCGGACAAGAAGAAGCGACAGCGAGAGGTCGAAAGAGAGTCACCCACCGGCAAAGTCCTCGCAACGAACACCCGAGCCCACGACGAGCGGCCCAAGGCGGTTGGCCTAGGCTAATCGCGGGGGGAGGGGGATGCAAGGAGCGGGGGCTCCAGGAGCGCCTTGTTCCTTGCCCGGGTCCTACGGCGTGTGAGTGGAACCCTCACCTCATGGGGAAGTGCTTTGCTCCATCCCGTCATTTGCCTCGACTAGTCCCTGCCTTGATCATCTGAGAGAGGGTTTGAGCGGCGAGACCGATCGAGCGTTGCGAGTCTTCCAGACTGCCGCCTATCGGGGTTCCCTCCTTTGCCACCGACCGACCAGTCGGGACGCGGCGAAGAGCGAGCCAAGTACGAGACAATAGAGGGCGTAGAAAAGCAGAGCCAGACTCGGGTTGCTCGCTGCTATACCAAGATGGGGAAGGTGACCCCGCCTGTCAATTGCAGGAATGAGGAGGAGCCCACCGCAGGCACACAACCCCGCCGCCAGGCTCACCAGAATTTGCATTGGGGATTCGTCCTCGGCCCGTCTTTTCCCGAGTCTGAGGCCATGCATTGAGACGAGAATGCCGACCAGTAAGACGAAGATGAGATCGGCTCGAATTCTCAATCCCATTGTGGATGTGTTGACTCCAGACAACAGGCCTTCCGCTTCACCCAGGCTTAAGACGCTTGCCTTCCAAAGAAACAGCAAGGAACTCCCAGTAGCGAGATAAAGGCCCGGAAGCCCTAGCGCGAGAAAGACGATCCGTTTCACGGACTCTGCCATGAGAGCTGAAATAAGAGCAGCAGCTACGGATCAAAGGAGGAGGCGAAGCAGGCCTTCATGATGCCGTCGTGGCATTCACTCTTGTCTGAGAAGCGGACATGGAGAATCTCGTGGAACATTGACTGAGCTGCTTGTCGCCACGAAACGCGGAAGAGCTTCTGACAGAGCACGGGGGATCCTCCAGTGAAGATATTAGCAACTGAGAGCCCGCCAGTCTCAGTTCTCCAGCACGGACTCTGGTCGCATTGCACGAAAGGCTTGGTTCCTTCAATCGGCAAGAGCATGTCAGTGAAGTCCTCTCCTCCGCACTTCGCAAGTTCGCTCTTGCAGTGAGCATTCCCAGCTATCTCGCGGCGGATGTGATTCATGGTGGCCAGCACGCAAGTCGCGTCTTGCTTCGCTGCGCAATCTCCGAGAGAAGTGCCGCAACGGAAACCGCCACAGTCGGGAGCGATCGTGAAGAGACCGAGAGGATCTGCGTAGGTGTTCGGGTTGGAAGCGGCGTAAAGGTAGGGCTTTGGCGAGAGCTCCGATGGGGCAGGGTCAACGCTTTCGTAGCGGTCAGTCGCCACTTCATACCAACGATGCAGGTTGTAATACAGCCCCGACGCGATCTGGGTGTTGTTCCAGGCGGCGTCGTCCCACTGGCCGGGGAGGCGGAGATTGAGGCCGAAGGAGCGGGCGTTGCTCCAGTCCTCGCCGAAGGGCTCGAAGCAGGCTGGCGAGCTCGAATGGGCAGCGCGTCCCTCCGGCTCGTGAGCTCTTGCGCGGCTCGGCTGCGACGTGCTCGGCACCCTCGACCCTCCTGACGGCAGGTTTCTCGGCGCCGTTTCGGCGGACGGAATCGACGGCCTTACGCTACTCGCAGCCTCGAGAGGTTGCAATCGGGTCGCCGCACGGTTCTACAAGGCGGGAGTCGCACGACGAGCGGCCCAGGGCGGTTGGTCTCGGCAGATCGCGGGGGGATTCAAGGAGTGGGTGTTCTTCGAGCCCTGCTAGGTGACGGTTTGGGAACTCCGTCAACCGTCACCGGTCTCGCGGCCAACACGTTCTTGAGGCGGCGGCGCCACCATGGCCAATCTACTCGAGAGCTCAAGGGTGACCAGGAGAAGACCTAGGCCACCGGTCCAGAAGATCCGCCGCAGGGCATGCCTCCGTTCTGCAGCATCAGTGCGGACCCTTCTAAGCAGTGCGGCGAGTACACCGAGGTGACCAACAAAGCCAACGGCAGCCAACGGGAGCCCTAGCCTCACCGTGTCGCCTTCGTGGAGAACGTTCGCCCCTTCCAGCAGCACTCCGAGTGGCAAGGGAATCACGGTCGCGCAGAAGCATGTCAGCGCGATGTTCCTCCAACGATCTGCCTGCTTATCTCGACTGGGCATGTCCGCTCCGAGTCTCGCGCCAGCCACTCCGCTTCTTGCCGTTCCGGGGCTGCGGCGATGCCTGCAGACGACACCGCACGTGGCAGCCGCTGGAGGAGAGTTCCAGAATGCGGATCTGCGTCGTGATCGGGCAATGGGCCTGATGCGCTCTCATGAATTCGAAGACCGTGATGGGATCGAATCGGGTTCTGGGATAGCTTCAAGTGACGAACACGGCCAGCAGGAGACCGAGGTACAGCGCAGCGACTGCGATGAGAATCAGCAGTAGTCTTCTTGTGTCGCCCGGCGGGGCTGGCTGCGGGCCGTAGAGTCCATTCGCCCGGTTGTTGTGGTCGATCACTAAGTAGCCTCCAGCGCAGCAGGTCCCAATCGCGAGGCCCAAGATCACACCCTCTCCCGTGATCCAGAACGCCGCAACGGAGACCACGAGAATCACTGCGGCGATCGCGAGGCGGTCTCTCCTGGCGCTCTCAACGGGTTCGATCTTGCGCACCATTTTCTTCGCGCCGTCCACTATGGCAGGGATCGCAGGTCCTGTGGCCTGTCGCGTGGCGTAGGAGACGCTTGCCGGCAAAGAACTGGGAAGGTCATCGGAGAAAGAAGCGAGAACTACTGCGTCACGGGCCCAAAAGTCATGGTGCAGACCACCCTTCTGTCTGCGTCGAGGTACGGAACCGCCACCATTCGGCCGCGCTCGCTAGCGACCACTGCCTCGAAGGTCGGCACTGAGCGGCACCCGTGTGGCAGTGTATGCGTCAGGGAAACGACATTCGGGATTGCGCCAAGGCTCGCTGCAGCAACTTCTACAGGCGTTCCCGGCGAAATGGCATCCACGTTGCGGAGGAAGTTCGCTTGGCCGGTCCGATCTTGCCAGTCCAAATAGAAGACGACGACGGCAAGACCCAGCACTAGAGAAGCCCTCACCACTATTGCGAGCCGCATCCGCTAGTTCCTTGGGCAGCCTTGGTCAGGAGTCCAGATCGGATGCCTGAGGGACTCCCGGAAACCCGAGCCAGATGCGGACTTCACGCCCGGGGTGATCTCAAGTGCACACGCGCTGTGGCAATTCGGCTTGCTATCGAGAATCCTTCGCCCGGAGTGGTCGGCCACTTGACGAGCGTGACCGCCGTCACCAAGCGAGTCGATGTCTGCACGGCTGATCTCGTCGGGCAGGATCTCACTTCCCGTTGTTTCAAAGGAGCGGGCGTTGCTCCAGTCCTCGCCGAAGGGCTCGAAGCAGGCTGGCGAGCTCGAAGCGGCAACGCGTCCACTCGGCTCGTGAGCTCTTGCGCGGCTCGGCTTCGACGTGCTCGGCACCCGCGACCCTCCTGGCGGCAGGCTTCTCGGCGCCCGTTTCGGCGGACTGAATCGACGGCTTCACGCTACTCGCAGCCTTGGGAGGTTGCAAGGAGGCCGCCGCACCGAGCTGCCAGGTGAGCGTCCTGGAGCATCCTCCCTCGCGACAACGAAAACGGCCGGCCCCGGAGGGCCGGCCGTCGTTCAACCGGTGGTGTCGAGAAACTGCGGGAAGGTCAGTTGTAGGCCCCGCCGTTCCAGGGCGCGAAGGCACCGCTCTCGAAGCCGTCGTTGAAGATGACGCCGGAGATGCAGGCCTGGACCTTCACGTCGTCGATGTGCCAGCCGTCGGGAGCGCGGCCTGCCGAGGTGTCCGTGCCGATGCGGAAGCGGAACTGGACGGTGTTGCCGGCGTAGGCCGAGAGGTCGACGACCGAGTTCAGCCAGTCCTGCGGGTCACCGCACCAGGCGCTGAGGTTGGCCATCGGATTCGAGAAGCTCGCCGAGATGGTCCCGTTGTAGGGATCCGTCTGCAGCGATCCGTTGGGAATCTGCGTCCAGGTCGTGCCGCCGTTGGTCGTGACCTCGATGATCGCGCCGTCGTAGCAGTTCGGCGGATTGTCCTCGAACGACTGGTAATTCCAGAACTGCAGCGTCAGCCCGGAGGCGGTCGCTGGCAGGACGATCGCCGGGGAGACGAGCCGCTGATCGGACACCGTCGTCGTGTCGACCGCGAGGTAGGCGTTCGGTGCGCTGTGATTGCGCGTCGTCGAGCTTGCCCAGGTGTCGCCGGTGCCGCTGTGCGTCCAACCGGTGACGACGCCGTCGAAGTTCTCGAAGAAGACCTGCTGCGGCGTCGTGCCGATGCCGCAATCGCCCGGCAGGGCCGTCGTCGAGAAGGTGTAGGTCGCCGAGTTGAGTCCGGTGCCGCACGGGTTGCTCGGGGTGACGCGCCAGTACAGAACCGAGTTGCTGGGAAGATCGCTCGTCGGCGTGTAGCTCGTTCCGGTAATCCCGGACTGGTCGACGAGCAGCGTGCCGAAGCCGGCGGAGGTCGAGACCTGGAGGCGGTACGTCGCGGCCTGGGCGACCGCACCCCACTGGAAGGTCGGCCGGACGGCGACGTTGAGCGCGCCGTTGGCCGGGGCGGTGAGCGCCGGTGCCGCCGGAGAGGCGGTCGAGACGCTCAGGCTGAGCGGCACGTTGCGGGTGATCGTCGGATTGGCGTTGTCGGTCGCCACCGCGTCGAAGTTGTAGGTGCCGGCGGCGACCGAGGCGAGGTTGCCGACCTGCAACGAGGTCGAAGTGGCCGGGAAGACGACCGGGTTGACCGTGTAGCTACAAGTCGCGCCCGCCGGGCAGGTCGAGGTCGACATGTTCGTCGTGCCGGCGAAGACGCCCGACAGCTCGACGCCGAAGCTTGCCGTGCCGGCGGTGGAGCAGAGCGACTGGCTGGTCGGCGTGACCGCGAGACCGCCGCAGCCCGGAATCTTGAAGTTGCCGATCCTCGTCTTCCACGATGCGTTTCCGGTCGTCTCGATGAACTCGGTGGTGAACCAGAAGGTGCAGTCGTCGGTCGGGTCGATGTTCATCGCGGCATAGTCGCCCCAGCGGCCGGCCGAGCCGGTCTGGGAGCCACTGCCGACATGCAGCGTCTGCTCGGCCTGCATGGTGCCCAGCGGGTCGCCCGCGGAGCGGACGGTGTAGCGGATCGACGGGTAGAGCGTCGTCGCGGCGTTGAGCACGCTGTAGCCGAGGGCGAGGTTGCCGTCCCGGTCCGCGGCGATGCTCCCCATCCAGCGGTGATCGCCGTTCGGCGAGTAGGTGCCCTGCTGGTAGATCGTCCAGGTGCCACTTGTGCCGCCGGTGCGGCGCAGCTCGAACCAGCGCGGCGCGGCGAGGTCGGGGGTGCCGGTCACGTCGACCGTCCAGGTGCCGTAGAGCGACTCGTGGGTGCCGTAGTTGCGGTAGACGAGCCGCTGCATCGGCCACCAGGAGGCGCTGTCGATCTTCACCGTCGTGCCCGGCTGCGAGAGGCAGTTGCTGGTGAAGAAGCCGCAGACGGTCCAGTTGAACGCGGCGAGCGGCACCGGGGCACTGGACGGCGTGAACGAGGCAACCTGCGTGAAGGTCGAGTTCGCCGGCGTATTCCAGTCGACCTTGAACTCGTAGAGCCGCAGGGTGTCGACGCCCGGCGACGGGACGAAGTAGGGGTCGGTTCCGTCGAGGATGGTGTACATCAGGCCGCCGGTTCCCGACGGCGGGAGCGCGCTGCCGTCGAGGTCGGCCGGCATGAAGAGGTTGGGGAAGTTCTGGAAGTACTTGGCCGGACGCGCAGCGGCTCCGGTGAGCATGTTCGCCCGGTCGAGCGCGTAGACGTCGTACTGGTTGGCGAACCCGGAGTTCGTCGTCATGTAGTAGGCGTTGTACGTCGGGTCCGGCCAGACCCCGAACTTGAAGTAGTCGGGGAACCGCTGGGTCGTCAGCGAGTAGAGGTAGTAGGCGCCGAGCGGGTCGGCGGTTTGCGAGATCGCCAGGCAGACGCGCTCGGGGGTCGTGGTGACGGAGAACTGGGTCAGCAGCCAGCGGCCCGCGGCCTTGTCGTACAGGAAGATCGCGTCGCCGTCGTTGTCGCTGGCGCAGCCACCGCCCATCGCGGTCCAGAGGACGTTGGTGTTCTTCTCGACGTCGGCCGGCGTCCCGTTCTTGTTGAAGACACGGAACTTGACGTTGACCACCTGGATGTAGTGGTTCGGGCCGACCGCGCCGTGGGTGTCGGGCGGATAGAAGCCCTGCGTCTGGTCCATGCCCGGAAAATCGTTGAGCGGAGCCGGCGTCTCGGCGCCGTTGGGGTTGAGCGAGGTCGCGGCGAGCGGGTCGACGATCTCCTCGTTGCGCGTGCCGAACTGATACCCCTCGCTGTCGTAGAGCGTCTCGTGGCGCGGCCGATTCGTCTCCTTCGGCTCGGGCGCCGGGCCGACCTGCGCCGGAAGCCCCGGCAGGTCGCGCAACGGCTGGGAGAGCCACGGCCCTTCGACGTCGATCTCGAACGGATGGGTCACCACCTCCGGCGTCGCCGGGTCGGCCGGGCCCGCGGCGCCGGACGGCCGGAGGAGCGCCGCCTCGATGCCCGTCGCGCCACCGCGTGCGTTGAAGAACTTGCTGTGCGGCTTGCCGTCGTCTACCGGGGTCGCTCCACTGAGCGCCCGGACGCCGGCCGGCGAGTGTCCCGCCGGAAGCATGCGAACGCGCGGCGACTGGACGGTCGAGCCGATCCGCACCTCCATCTCGAGCTCGGGATGACGCGAGAAGAGCTCGCGCAGCGAGGCGACGGAGCTGCCGGCGACCTTCAGGACCTTGCCGGTCCCCAGCTTGAGGTCGAACCGGCCGTCGGCCACGTTGACGTTGCGATACCGTTCGGCGAAAAGCTCGTGCCCTCCGGCGAAGTACCGGATCTCGATCGTGTTGCGACCGGCGAGCGGCTGGCCGAGACGGTCCGCGGCACGGCCGTGCCACACCACCGTCGTCGGGAAGCCGGCGAGCGGGTCGGTGGCGGCGACCTTCGTCGCCGGAGCAGCCATCGGGGCGGCCGAGGCTGAGGTGCCCCAGCCGAGGGCGAGGAGCGCGGCGATCACGACGATCGTCGAGACTCGGGGTATCCAAGCGGTTCGGTTCACATGACCTCCTGGGAAAGGCCCTGGGCCGAGGCGTCGGCCGGGACTTGATTGGAATATCCCCTAGGCTATTCCCGATGGCCGGCCGGGGGCAACCCTGACGACCGCGGAACCGCGTTTGCCGTCGGCGCTAGAATTCGGACTTGCCGCCACGCCGGCGGCGCAGCCAGGAGACCTTGAATGCAACCCGTACGCGTGGGACTGATGGGCTTCGGCCGGATCGGCCGCAGCCTGCTCCGCATCCTCTACAACCGGGAGGATTTCCAGGTGGTGGCGATCAGCGACACCGCCGACCCGGAGGGGCTCGAGTACCTGCTGAAGTTCGACACCATCCTCGGTCGCTTCCCCGACGAGGTGAGCATCCGCGAGGGGCATCTCTATACGATCGGCAAGCAGATCAAGATGCTCGCCGGCGCCGCCCCCGGGGAGGTGCCGTGGGGCGACCTCGGCGTCGACGTGGTGATCGAAGCCACCTCGCGCTATCGCACGCGGGCCGACCTCGCCAAGCACCTCGAGGCCGGGGCGCGTCGCGTCGTCCTCTGCTCGCCGCCGGCCGACGCTCCGGACCTCACCGTGGTCATGGGGGTCAACGACGACCAATTGAAGCCCGAGCACCGCATCGTCTCCAACGGCTCGGTCACTGCGCACTGCGCCGCGCCGGTCCTCAAGATCCTGCACGAGGCGTTCGGCGTCGAGCGGGCCTTCCTGACCAGCGTTCACGCCTACACCAACCAGCAGCGGCTGGCCGACGTGCCGTCCGAGGACAAGCGGCGCGGGCGTGCGGCGGCGGAGAACATCATCCCGCAGGAGACGAACGCCGACGAGGTGCTGATGGAGCTGCTGCCCGAGCTCCAGGGACGCATCTCGGCGCTCGCCATGAACGTGCCGGTGCGCAACGGCTCGGTCGTCGATCTGGTCTGCTGGCACGAGCGTCCGGTCTCGATCACCGCGATCAACGAGGTGATGCGCACCGCCGCGGCGGCCGCGCGCTGGCGGCGCTACGTCTCCTACGTCGACGACCCGGTCGTCTCCTCCGACATCGTTCGCACCGTCTACTCGAGCACCTTCGACTCGCTCTCCACCATGGTGATCGGCGACAAGCTCTCCAAGACGCTCTCCTGGTACGACAACGGCTGGGGCTATTCGCACCGCGTCGTCGACTTGATCCAGCGCTTCGCCGAGCTCGACCGGGAGGTTTCGCGATGAGCATCCGCGTCGGCATCAACGGCTTCGGCCGTATCGGCCGCTCCGTCTACCGCATCCTCTCCGACCGCCCCGACGTCGAGGTGGTCTGCATCAACGACCTGTTCGACAACGGACAGCTCGCCTACCTGCTCAAGTACGACACGGTGATGCGGATCTTCCCCAAGACGGTGAGCTTCGACGACGAGTTCATGGTCGTCGACGGCAAGAAGATCCACATGACCGCCGAGAAGGACCCGGCGCAGATCCCCTGGGGCAAGCTCGGCGTCGACTACGTGATCGAGGCGACCGGCGTCTTCCGCTCGCGCGACAAGATCGCCAAGCACCTCGACGGCGGGGCGAAGAAGGTCATCCTCACCGTGCCGCCGAAGGACGAGATCGACGCGATGATCGTCATCGGGGTCAACGACGAGGCGCTCAAGCCCGAGCACAAGCTGGTCTCCAACGCCTCGTGCACCACGAACTGCCTGGCGCCGATCGCCAAGATCCTCGACACCGAGTTCGGCATCGTCGAAGGGTTCGTCTCGACGGTTCACGCCTACACCAACGACCAGCGGCTCGCCGACGTGCCGCACAAGGACCTGCGGCGCAGCCGCGCGGCGGCGGAGAACATCATCCCGACGACGACCGGTGCGGCGCGCGCCGTGGGCAAGGTGCTGCCGCATCTCAAGGGCAAGCTCGACGGCCTCGCCATGCGCGTGCCGGTGCCGGACGGCTCGATCGTCGATCTGGCGGTGAAGCTGCGCAAGAGCCCGTCGACGGCGGAGATCAACGCGGCGATCCAGGCCTACGCTGCAGGGCCGATGGCGCGGGTCGTCGAGTACAGCGAAGTGCCCCTGGTGTCGAGCGACATCATCGGCAACCCCCACTCGTCGATCTTCGACGCCCTCTCGACCGCCTCGCGCGGCGACGGCTTCGCCAAGGTCGTCGCCTGGTACGACAACGAGTGGGGCTACTCGAACCGGGTCGTCGACCTGCTGGAGCGCATGGCCGCGATCTGACCGTCGCTCCTCGTGCGGGACACCTCCGATCCGTCGTCGGAGGGAGAATGTGCTGGATCGATCAGCCGGGCGAGTGCCCGGCTGGTCTATTCTTGACCGGACCAAGAGATCGGAGGTCTCGCTGTGGCCCGTTTTGGCGTCTTTGGCTGGGGAATCGTCGCACCGCGTTGCCCGAACATCGAGGAGTTCGAACGCCATCTGGCGTCGAACGACCATTGGCTCTCGCCGTTCGACGGCTTCGGCCCCTCGAACTTCCTCGTCGGGATGCCGGAGTTCGACTTCGCGGCGTACAAGGACTGGATCGACGCGCGCTTCCCGCCCAGCCGCTTTCCGCAGCTCGCCGAGAAGATGGACCTGCCGACCCAGTACGCCGTCGGCTCGTTCATCCAGGCGCTCGGCCAGAATCCGGGGCTCGAGGCAGAGCTCGCGGCTCTCGGGACGTCGGCTCACGTCTACGTGGGCAGCGGCCTCGGCGCGCTCGACACGACGCGCAAGGTCTCGCTCCATCTGCACCGCGCGCAGCGGCGCTGGGACCACTTCTGGGCGCAGCCGGAGCGCAATGGCGCCCTGGCGCGCTACCTCGCCGGCGACGTCACGGCAGCGGGAGACGAGCCGCTGCCGCTCCATCCCGACCGGGTGCCGGAGGAGGACCGCGACGACGCCGTCTCCGACTGGTGGCATTTCTGGGCGGCGAAGTCCGAACAGCTTGCCGACTACCTCGCCGAGCTGCGCGAGATCGAAGGGTTGACCGTCCAGGGCACGGTCGAGTCCGGCAAGCTCGGCCTCATCAAGGAGAAGCAGCGCCGGATGAAGCGGCTGGACGCCAAGTGGGGCGCACCTTCGCCGCCGTGGCGCGAGGTCTCCGCCAATCTGGTGTGGAACATTCAGAACACCCCGGCGTCGCAGATCTCGATGATGGGCCGCATCACCGGTCTGTCGTTCGCCCCGGTGGCCGCCTGTGCCACCTTCGGGGTCTGCCTCAAGCTGGCGCTCGACGCGCTCGCGCGTGGCGAAGCGAAGGCGGTGGTGGTCGGTGCGACCGACCCGCCGCCGCTCGACCTGGTGGTGGGCGCCTTCTACGGAGCCCGCGTCGGCGCCGCCGACGGCTCGGTGTCGAAGCCGATGACGGGGCTGCGCGGCACCCATGTCGCCGGAGGCTCGGTCGTCTGGGTGGTCGGCGACTACGACTACTTCACGGCACGCGGCTTCCGCCCGCTCGGCATGGAGCCGCTCGCCGTCGGTGTCTCGTCCGACGCCGACCACATCATCACGCCGTCGAAGGACGGGCCGCTCACCGCGATCCGCATGGCGCTCGCCGAGGCCGGGGTGACCCCGCACGACGTGGCGTCGTGGGACCTCCATGCGACGGCGACGCCGGGCGACTACCTCGAGGTGGAGAACCTCCGCGAGGTCCTCCCGGAGCACGTACTGATCACCGCACGCAAGGGGACGTTCGGCCATGGCATGGGCGCCGGCGGCGGCTGGGAGCTGACGGCGCAGTTTCTCGGCTACGAGAAGGGCCGCATCTTCCCGACGCCGCTCGCCGAGACCGAGCTGCACCCCGAGATCGGTCGGGTGCACGACCGCTTCGTCTTCAACGCCGGTTGCGCTGCGCCCGCCGGAGCGGCGGGCAAGCTCTCGATGGGGGTCGGCGGGATCAACGCCTGCGTGATCTCGCGTCCGTGGTCGCGAGACTAGCGGGCTCTCAGCCGGCTTTGCGCCCCAGCACCGCGGCGGTGGTGGCGGGGACGGGCAGATGGACTCGCGAGCAGAAGGCCGGGAGGTCGCGGCCGAGCTTCTCGCCGACCAGCTCGAGGGTGAAGTAGCTCAGGTAGGGAAAGCGCTCGGTGGTGGCGAAGCCGCCGAGCGTGAGCAGGCGTTCGAGCGAAGCGTGCGAGAAGAACGAGACGTGCTCCGGGACCTTGTAGAACGGCCAGCGCCGCCCGAGCAGCGGGCGCCACCCGGCGTCCATGTCCGGCGCGGCGAGCAGCAGTGCGCCGCCGGGCCGCAGCCGCGCGTGGAGCTCGCGCACCAGGCTCACGGGATCGTAGACGTGCTCGATGACGTGGACGAGGGCGGCCACGTCGAAGCGCGCCTCGACCGGCAACTCGGCCACGCCGCCGAGCACCAGGGCGTCGGCGTGCGGTGCGGCGCGGGCGAGCGCCTCGGCGGAGAAGTCGGTGCCCACCCGGCGGCGGAAGTGGCCGCGGGCCTCGTCGAGGAAGAAGCCGTAAGCACAGCCCACTTCGAGCAGGTCGCCGCCGGCGAGCCCGCGGCGCGCGAGCTCGCCGACCAGTCGCGAGAAGGTGCGACGCAGCGTCGCTTCCTGGGCGAGGTAGCTCGAATAGCCCACGCCGTGACGGCCCTCGAAATAGGCGACGCTGCGGTAGTTCTCGATCATGTCCCGCTCGGCCAGGCGCGGCGTGAGGTACCAGAAGCCGCAGGTGCAGCGCAGCACGCGATGGGGGCCGAAGGCGAAGTTGTGGTCGCCGCTCTGCGGCGGTCGACCGCAGAGCGCGCAGGGGACGGTCTCGAGCGGGCAGGTCAAGGAGGGGCTCGACGGGTCGGCCGCCGGTCTTCGTCCGCTCGATGCCGAACGAAAGCGGCTGCAGCGTTGCACCGCTGGGCGAGCGCGGGGGAGTCTAGCGAAGGGCGCTGGGGGCGGCAAACGCGGACCGCGCCCCGGGCCGAGGGCGGCGGGCCGCAGCGATGAACCGGACGCTTCTACCCTTTCTCGCTGCGAGCCTGGCGGCGCTTCCCTGGCTCCGCCGGGAGGCGGCGCGGACCTGGTTGACCGCGAGTCTCGCCGGCCTCGTCCTGCTCCTGCCGACGGCGACTGTCCCCGGCGGCGTGCCGAGCTCGGCGGCGGTGCTCGCCAACGCATCGCCCTGGAGCCCAGGCGACGCGGCGCCGCTCGTCCGCAGCGAGCTCGGCGACCTCACCTACCAGATCGAGCCGTGGCTGTTTCACCAGCGCGGTGAGCTGCGTGCCGGACGGCTGCCGTTCTGGAATCCGTACCAGTTCTCCGGCGCGCCCTTCTGGAGCAACGGACAGAGCGCGCCGCTCTTCCCACTGAACTGGCTGTTCACCCTGATGCCGATCGCCTTCGGTCTGCCCTTCCTGCTCTGGGCGCGCGGGGTGATCGCTGCCTTGGGCGCCTACTCGCTTGCCCGTTCGCTCGGTGTCGGCGAGCGCGGCAGCCGTCTGGCGGCGGTCGCTTTCGCCCTCACGGGACGGTTGGTGGCCTTCGCCCTCTTCCCGATGGCCAACGCGCTCTGCCTCGCTCCCTGGCTGCTGCTGGCGACCGAGCGCCTGGCAGTTTCGACCGTGACGGCGAGGAGGCCCTGGCGGCTCCTCGCGCTGTTGGCGGCGCTGCAACTCGTCGCCGGGCATCCGGAGACGGCGGTCGACTGCGCAATCCTCTTCGCCGTCTACCTGGCGGCACGCGTCGGATTCCGTCACCTCGCCGTCTGGGGCGCCTATGCGAAGGCCTGGCTCGTCGGCGGGGCGCTGGCCGCTCCCGCGCTCCTGCCGCTCGCCACCACGCTGATCGCCACCGCGCGCTGGCAGCAGTGGGTCCCCGGCTCGAGGCTCTCGGCGGCGCAGCTCGGGGAGGTCCTGGCACGTCTGTTCCTGCCCTTCGCCTTCGGCGATCCAGCGACCGGGTCGTACCGCGGGACACTCGGCTTCGTCGGGTCGTCGCTCTTCGTCGGCGCGTTGGCGACGCTCTTCGCCCTGGTCGGGTCCGGGCTCTGGCGTCGTGACCGGCGGGTCGCAGGTCTCCTGGCGATGGCAGGCGCCGCCCTCGTCGGCGGCCTCGATCTGCCCGGCGCGCGCCAGCTCCTCGACGCCATGCCGGTCGTCGGCCGGGGTCTGCACCACTACCTGCTCCTCGGTCTGGCGCTTGCCGTGGCGACGCTCGCCGGAATCGGCTACGACCGTTGGCAGCAGGGGGAGGGAGCGCGTCGGGTGCGCTTCGCCGCGATCGCCCTCGGTGCGGCGCTCGGAGGGATCGCCGCCGTCTCGTGGCGGATGTGGCTGGCCGACGGTCGGCTCGCCTCGGCGCTCGGCTGGTCGGCGCTCTGGATCGCCGCGCTCGCGCTCCTGCGGACGATGCCGATCCGTTGGCGCTCGAACGCCGTCGTCGCCGCGGTCCTGACCGCCGCGGTCGGCCTCGAGCTGGGGATCGCCAACGTCTCGGCCTTGCCGGTCGCCCCGGTCGAGCGGCTCGATCGGGCGAGCGGAGCGACCCGTTTCCTCTCCGGCAGGCCGGAGCGCGTCGCGGCCACCGGCGCGACGCTGCGACCGAACGCGGCGCTGGTGCTGCGCCTCTTCGACGTGCGGGGCGACGATCCGCTGAAGCTCGCGCGCTACGAGCGGGTCTACGGCGACGAGCTCGGGGGCCGTCACCCCAACTACTTCGTGCCGATCGCGCACTGGGACAGCGTCTGGCTCGATCGTCTCGGCGTCCGCTGGGTGATGACGCCTCCCGGAGAGCCGCCGAAGGACCCCTCCTGGCGCGTGGTCTTCGCGGGGAGCGATGCCGCGGTCTTCGAACGTCCGACGGCCTGGCCGCTGGTGCGTTGGGGTGAGAGCGACCGCGAGCCGGCGCGCGGCGTGCCGCAGGAGGCCGGGATCCAGGTGCAGCAACGGCTTCCCGGACGGTGGACGCTCTCCACCTCGACGCCGGTCGGCCGGAGACTGGTGATCGCCGAGACCTGGGATCCCGGCTGGCGGGCGACGATCGACGACCGCCCGGTTCCGGTCGGCCGCGTCGACGACCTGCTGATCGCCATCGACGTGCCCGCGGGGGAGCGTCGCGTCGACCTGCGCTATGTCCCGCAAGGTCTCTTGCCGGGCTTGGCGCTGGCGGGCGCGGCCCTCGTCGTGCTGCTCGGCGGAGCGCGGAGGCGTCGAACGCCGGCCGACCGCGCCGTCGAGGCTGGCGTGCCGACGGGCTGACCGGCGGCCGCTCGCCGCCGATCGCGCGACGGCCGCCTCAGCGGGCGAGCTCGTCGATCAGCGCCTGGAGCTTGGTCCGTTCTCCCGCCTCGGTCTCGAGCGCCAACGCCTGGCGGAAGGCGGCGAGCGCTGCCGGCTTGTCCTCCAGGGTTTCGAGTCGGATCGCGCCGAGCGTCTTCCAGAGATCGCCGCGCGACGGAGTCAGGCGGAGCAGTTGCTCGTAGAGCTGGGCGGCGGCGCGGGCCTGTCCGAGCTGGAAGGCGGCGCGGGCGGCGTTCTCGAGCGGCACCGGGTTGGCGGGGTCGCGACGCGCGGCCTCGCGGAAGTCGGCGAGGGCGCCGGCGAGATCGCCGAGCTCGGCTTTCGCCATGCCGCGTTCGAGCGTGACTACCGGCGCGAGGCTCCCGGCGGCGCGCGCCGTCTCGAGCACGGCGAGCGCCTGGCGGGTCTCGCCCTTCTCGCGCAGCAGGCGGGCGAGGTTGCTCGCCGACTCGGCCTGCGTCGGGTCGAGCGTGAGGGCCCGGCGATACTCGCGGACCGCTTCGTCGCGACGGCCGAGCTCGAGCATCGCCCCGGCGAGGTTGGCGACCGGCACCGCCGACAGCTCGTTCTCGCGGCTCGCGCGCTCGAAGAGCGGGATCGCGTCGGCGGTACGTCCGATCTCCTTGAGACAGAAGCCGGCGAGGTTGAGCGCCGGGAAGTCGTGCGGGTCGCGCTTGACGATCGCCTGCAGCTCGCGCAGGACGTCGCGGCAGCGACCTTGTTGAACCTCGCCGTGGATCTCGTGCAGGCGTTGCGCGACGTCGGTCATCGTCCGCGGGTCGGGCAGGTCGGCGCTGACGCGGCCGCCGCCGCCCGCGAGGTAGCCGAGGCTCTGCAACTGGGCGCGCTGCTCGGCGGTCAGCACGTTCTCGGCGTGCAAGGTGGCGTCGAGCGTCTCGCCGTGAGCGGCGAGCGTCGCCACCAGGCGCTTCGACCATTCCGCCACCGCCGCGCTTTGGCGCGCCGCGAGGTCGATCGCCTCGCCCTGCGGCGTGTCGAGCCGGAAGAGCGACGGTTGCGGCGCCTGGAGGAAGAGCCAGTCGCCGTCCGAGAGCGCGCGCAGCGGGTACCACTTGTAGGAGAAGAACGGGAGAAAGCTCTCGGTGTAGCTTTCGCGCCGACAGGAGCCGCCGCGCGAGGGAAGCGGCAGGAGCGACAGGCCATCGAGCTTGGCGGGAACGGCGACGCCCGCGCGGGCGAGCAGTGTCGGTGCGATGTCGACGGTGCGCACGAGGCAGTCGTCGACCGCCGCCGGGATCCCTGGGCCGCTGAGGATCAAGGGGACGCGACGCGCGCCGGCGAACGGCAGCAGGCCGTGGGTGGCCTCGCCGTGCTCGCCGAGCATCTCGCCGTGATCGCCCGAGACGGCGACGGTCGCCGTCGGCGGGAGCGCGGCGATCAGGCGGCCGAGCTGTTCGTCGACGAAGGCGATCTCGCCGTCGTAGAGGCGGGTCGGACCCGGAAGGTCGGTGAAACGGGTCGGCGGCCGATACTCCTCGTGTGGGTCGAAGTAGTGGACCCAGAGGAAGAACGGGTGCTTGAGCCCAGGCAGCGCGGCGAGAGCGCGGCTGGTCACCGCTTCGGCGTCGCGTTCGCCGACCTCGGTGGCCGCGGCGTAGCCGGCCCCCAGGTCGTCGTCGTAGATCCGGAACCCCTGGTCGAGGCCGTGCCGGCGGGCGAGCACCACGGCAGAGACGAACGCCGCCGTGTCGTAGCCGGCCGTTCTCAGCCGTTCGGCGAGCGTTTCGACCCCAGCCGACAGGACGAACGTCCCGTTGTCGCGCACGCCGTGCCCTGGTGGCAGGAGACCGGTGAGGATCGACGCGTGACTCGGCAGCGTCACCGGTGCGGCCGTGTCGCAGCGCACGAAGCGCGTGCCGTTCCGGGCGAGCGCGTCGAGATGAGGCGTCCGTGCGTGAGGCCAGCCCCAGGCTCCGAGGTGGTCGGCGCGGGTGGTGTCGAGGGTGACCAGCACCAGGTCGGGTCGCGTATCGGCAGCGACGGGGGATGCCGCCTGAGCCGACGTGGCGGCGAGCAGCAGCGGGAGAGCGAGGGCGAAGCAGAGGGCGCGCATGCGAGGGTGGACTCTAGCCGGACCCG
Source organism: Holophagales bacterium (assembly GCA_016699405.1). Classification (NCBI taxonomy): domain Bacteria; kingdom Pseudomonadati; phylum Acidobacteriota; class Holophagae; order Holophagales; species Holophagales bacterium. The sequence continues at coordinate 2,379,799 of CP064972.1, forward strand.
CTGGCCGAGGGTATCCGCCAGAAGGGGTCAATTTTCGATCCATGCGGACTCCTGTCTGACCCCCTGTTGTGGGTCCGTCGTTGAGCCGAAGAGCGTGAATTGGCCCGCGTCGGTGTGACCATGTGCTGCATTTTCAGTGGTTTCGACGAATGGTCGGGGAGCTGGCCTCCCCCTTGCTCTGAGTCCTGCCGAAGCAGCATCGAACTTCCCTTTCTCCAGGAGGAGAGGCAATGCGGAACGGTTGGCGTGCTAGCACCCTGGCAGTCGGCGCTTTGGTCGCCGCTCTGGCCGTGGCTCCGGCAATGGCGCAGCTCGCGCCGGAAGGCCGGGACACCCTGAACCTGCTGTCGTTCACCAACGAACGCCTGACGCCGACGCGCGACATCGCCGGCCTCGAGTCGAGCGAAGCGGCCGCCTCGGGCGCGCTGCTGCGTGCGTGGGACGCCGCCGCCGCCGGTCTGCCGGGGAGCTGGCGCGCCGAGATCGACCGCCGCTCGGGCAAGGTGGAGTTCGCCGAGGGCGCCGGCTTCGCGATGGTTCCGGGTCGCGGCAACACGCTGCGCGGTGCCGCCCCCTCGATGGCGTCGCTCGAAGCGGCGGCGCGGGCCTTCCTGCCCCGGGTCTCCGCCCTGCTCGGCGTCGACGGCGAGACGCTCTCGCTGAACGCCGCGCGGTCGGGCCAGCCGGGCGACCACGTCTGGTTCGTCGATTTCGACGTGATGCGCGGCGGTCTGCCGATCGACGGCGCGCGGGTCGTCTTCCGCGTCAACAACGGCAACCTGATCCAGTTCGGCACGGAGAACCTGCCGTCGCCCAACACCGCGACCCCCGCCTTCGCGCTCAACGCCAAGCAGGCGCTCCAGGTCGTCGAGGCCTACATCGGCGGCTTCTGGCCGCAGGACACCTTCCGCGACGCCGGGTCGGCGCATCTCCTGCCGGTGGCGGTGGCGAACAGCAAGTTCGCCGAGGGCTACGAGGCCGGCCGCGGGCGCGGTCTGGCCGCGGTCTGGCAGTTCGTCTTCAATCGCCCCGGCGTGACCGGCACCTGGCGCGCCCGGGTCGACGCGACGAGCGGCGAGCTGCTCGACTTCTACGACGTCAACGACTACGCCAAGGCGGCGGTGACCGGCGGCGCCTATTCGCAGGATCGTCCGGCCGCCGAGCGTGTGGTGGCGATGCCGTACGCCAACGTCGGCACCGGCGTCTACACCAACTCGGCCGGCGTCTACGACTTCACCGGCACGGCGGTCACCACGACGCTCGCCGGCAAGTACGTGAAGATCACCGACAGCTGCGGCGCCATCTCGAAGAGCTCCGATGCGTCGGGGAACATTCCCCTCGGCTCGGGCACCGGCACCGACTGCACGACGCCGGGCTCCGGCGGCGCCGGCAACACGCACGCGGCGCGCACGCAGTTCTACGCCGTCAATCGCGCCAAGGAAGTGGCGCGCGGCTGGCTGCCCTCGAACACCTGGGTGAACGCCCAGCTTACCGCCAACGTCAACCTGAACCAGACCTGCAACGCCTACTGGAACGGCTCGTCGCTCAACTTCTTCAAGTCGGGCGGCGGCTGTGCCAACACCGGTGAGCTGCCGGGCGTCTCGCTGCACGAGTACGGCCACGGCATGGACAGCAACGACGGCAACGGCTCGGCTCCCGACAACGGCACCGGCGAGACCTACGGCGACCTGACGGCGGCACTTGCCACGCACCAGTCCTGCATCGGCAACGGCTTCCTGTCGTCGAACTGTTCGGGCTACGGCAACGCCTGCACCGCCTGCACGGGTGTGCGCGACATCGACTGGGCCAAGCACAGCGGCAACGTCGCCTCGACGGTCGGCAACTTCACCCAGACGAAGTGCCCGAACCCGTCGCCGTCGAATCCGAACTACGTCGGACCCTGCGGCAAGGAAGGGCACTGCGAGTCGCTGGTCTCCTCCGAGGTGGTGTGGGATCTGGCGATGCGCGACCTGCCGAACGCCGGCACCGGCGCGGCCTGGTCGATCGTCGACCGGCTCTGGTACCTCTCGCGCTCGACGGCCACCAGCGCCTTCGCCTGCGTCAAGACGACGTCGCCTTGGACCTCCAACGGCTGCTCGACGGGCAGCATGTGGCGCGTCTTCCGCGCCATCGACGACGATGACGGCAACCTGACCAACGGCACGCCGCACGGTGCGGCGCTCTACGCGGCGTTCAACCGTCACGGCCTCGCCTGCACCACCGACGCGGGCGCCAGCACGACGTTCGCCGGTTGCACCGCTCCGGCGACGCCGGCGCTCTCGCTCGCCGCGGCCGACTACGCCGTCAACGCCAGCTGGAGCGGCTCGACGGGCGTCTACGACCTCTACCGGAACGAGACCGGCTGCAACGCCGGCTTCGTCAAGGTCGGCAACGACCTGACCGGCACCACCTACAGCGACACGGGTGTCGCCAACGGCACCACCTACTACTACCAGCTCGTCGCCCAGCCCTCGGGCAACGAAGCCTGCGCCTCGGCGCCCTCGAGCTGCCAGTCGGTGACCCCGGCCGGTGCCCCCTGCACTCCGCCGGCTGCGCCCACGGGCGTAACCGCGACAGTGGCGAGCGCGACGCAGATCAACCTCTCCTGGACGGCGGCCAGCGGGGCGACCGAGTATCGGATCTACCGCGCGACGACGAGCGGCGGTCCGTACACGCAGGTCGGCACCGCGACCGGCACGAGCTATTCGGATTCCGGCCTGACCTGCAACACGGCGTACTACTACGTGGTTCGTTCCTACGCGAGCTGCGAGTCCGGCAACTCGACGCAGGCCTCCGGCACCACCAGCGCCTGCACCGGCAACGTGCTGACCAACGGCGTCGCGGTGACCGGCCTTTCGGGCGCCACCGGCAGCCAGCAGACCTGGACGATGGCGGTGCCGGCTGGCGCCTCCAACCTGAGCTTCGTGACCGCGGGCGGCACCGGCGACGTCGACATGTACGTCAAGTTCGGTTCGGCGCCGACCACCTCCACCTACGACTGCCGGCCGTACGCCTCCGGCAACGCGGAGACCTGCTCCTTCGCGGCGCCCTCGACCGGCACCTACTACGTGATGCTCAACGGCTACGCGGCCTACTCGGGCGTGTCGCTGACCGGCAGCTACTCGACCGGCACGCCGACCTGCACGGCGGTGGCCGAGAGCGAAGCCAACGACGGAACCTCGACGGCCGATCCGCTGGTCGCCCCGTGCAGCACGGTGGCCGGCACCTTCGTCGGCGAGACGACGACCAACGACTACTTCTCGATGAGCCTGCCGGCCGGCAAGGCGGTCACCGCGGTGCTCAACGGGCTGTCGGTCGACTACGACCTCTACCTCTACAAGGCCGGGTCGACGACCGCGGTCGCCAGCGGCACGAACGGCGGCACGACGGCCGAGTCGATCTCCTGGACCAACACCGGCACGACGGCGGTGACGATCTACGCTCGCGTCTACCGCTACTCCTCGACCAAGGCGACCTACGCGCTCAAGGTCAGCTACCCCTGACCTGACGCCTCGCTGTTGAAGTCCAAGGCCCTCGGGGGAGACCCCGAGGGCCTTTTTCTAGCCATCGGGCCTCCGCGTAGACTGCGGGCCGAGGAGGAGGCGCGATGGGAGATCTCTCGGAGTTCACGCTAGCGCTGCGGCTCTTTCTGCGCGCCTATCCCTGGCGGCGGATCGATCCGGTGCCGTGGTGCGAGCTGCGCCGTCCCCTTGCCCAGTCGCGCCTGGCGCTGATCACCAGCGCCGGTCTGGTGCCGCTAGGTGCCGCGCCGTTCGACGAAAGCGTGCGGGGTGGCGACGGGTCGTGGCGCGAGATCCCCGGGGACATCGCGGTCGAAACGCTCGTCGAGTGCCACCGCAGCGAGGCGTTCGATCACCGCGGCGTCGCCGCGGACCGCAACCTCGTCTTCCCGCTCGATCGCCTGCGCGAGCTCGCTGCCGCAGGCCGGCTGGGCGCACTCAACGACCGGCACTTCTCGGTGATGGGGTCGCTGACCGCGGTCGGTCGCTTCATGCGGGAGACCGCGCCGGCGATCGCCACGGCGCTCGCCGCCGACGGCGTCGAGGTGGCGCTGCTGGTTCCCGTTTGACCGATGTGCAACCAGGCCGTGAGCCTGGTCGGCGCGGAGTGCGAACGACGGGGGATCGCCACGGTGGCGATTCAACTGCTGCGCGAAGCGGCGGTGGCGGTGCAGCCGCCGCGGGCCCTGCTGGTGCCGTTCCCGCACGGCTACCCGCTGGGGGAGCCGAATCGGCCGGCGCGCCAGCGTGCCGTGGTCGAGGCGGCGTTGTCGCTGCTCGAGCAGGCGGCGCCACCTCCGCCGGTTCTCGTCGAGTACCGGGAGAGCGCGGAGATCTGGCGGGAAGAGGCGGTGAAAGGTGAGTGAGGCGAGCGGGGCCGGCGGACCGGCCCCGGGTCCTGCGGCGATCAGCTGACCGGGGCGATCTTCGTCGCTTCGAGCCAGGTCTTGCCGTCCTTCTCCGACAGCGTGCCGGTGACGGTGGCCTTCTTCTCTCCCATGCAGGTGTGACCGAACGACTTGAGCGCCTCGCTCTTGGCGAGGTAGTAGTAGGCCGGCTTGGCGCCGTCCTTCTCGACCACCAGGACGTCCTGGCAGGCGGTCACGCCCTCGAGCTTGAGCGTGCAGTGGGCGCAGGCGATCTTGCCGGTCAGGGTGACCGGGTCGGCGGCGAGCGCGGCGGTGACTCCGGCGAGCAGCAGCAGAGCGGCGAGACTGGCGACGAGCTTGGTCTTCATGGCTTCGACTCCTTTCGAGCATCCGCGGCGGATTCCACCGGGGGCCGGGAGTCTAGCAGCGCCTGCCGTGTCGGGGTGCTAACCTGTTCGCGGTCCGCCCGCGAGGAGGTCTCCATGCGCCTCGACACCTTTCGCGTCGTCCCCGCTCTTCCCGAGCGGCTCGCTCGGTTGCGCGATCTCGCGTACAACCTCCTCTGGTCCTGGGATCAGGAGGTGCGGGCGATCTTCCCGCGCCTCGATCGCGAGCTCTGGGAGGCGACCTACCAGAACCCGGTGGCGATGCTCGGCTCGCTCCCTCAGGAGCGGCTCGAAGAGCTCACCCGCGACGACGGATTCCTTTCGCTCTACGACCGGGCCCTGGCGCGCCTCGACTCCTACCTCGCCGAGGCGACCTGGTGGCAGCGGCACACCCCGCAACGTCCGCTGATCGCCTACTTCTCGGCCGAATACGGTCTCGCCGAATGCCTGCCGATCTACTCGGGGGGACTCGGGGTGCTCGCGGCGCACCACCTCAAGAGTGCGAGCGACCTCGGCGTGCCGCTGGTCGGCGTCGGGCTGCTCTACCAGCAGGGCTACTTCCGCCAGTACCTGGCACGCGACGGCTGGCAGCAGGAGTCCTATCCGACGAACGACTTCTTCAACCTGCCGATCCAGGCGGTGGCTCGTCCCGACGGCGAGCCGCTGCGCGTCGAGCTCGAGATGGCCGGCGAGCGATGCGCAGTCGCCGTCTGGCGCGTCGACGTGGGGCGCATCCCCCTCTATCTGCTCGACACCAACCTGCCGGAGAACCCGCAGCCGTTGCAGGACATCACCGATCAGCTCTACGGCGGTGACCAGGAGACGCGCATCCGGCAGGAGATCGTGCTCGGCATCGGCGGTCTGCGGGCGCTGCACGCGCTCGGTCTCGAGCCCGACGTCTGCCACATGAACGAGGGTCACTCGGCGTTCCTGGCGCTCGAGCGGATCGCCACGCGCATGCGCCGCGACGGGCTGAGCTTCGCCGAAGCCTACGAAGTGGCGCGCGCCGGCTCGATCTTCACCACCCACACGCCGGTGCCGGCGGGCTTCGACGTCTTCGCGCTGCCACTCCTCGAGAAGTACCTGGGCGGCTACGCCGAGCGCACCGGGATCGGGCGGAGCGAGCTCCTCGCCCTGGGCAGCGGGAAGGCCGGCGACTCGCCGGGATCGTTCAACATGGCGGCGCTGGCGCTGCGCGCTTCGGCGTTCGCCAACGGCGTCTCGGAGCTGCACGGTGAGGTGTCGCGCCGCCTGCTCGCGCAGTACGTGCCGGAGATCCCGGCCGAGGAGCTGCCGGTGGGGCACGTCACCAACGGGGCCCACACGCGCAGCTGTCTCTCGCCCGAGATGGCGCAACTCTTCGACCGCTACCTCGGCGCCGAGTGGTGGCGTCGGCCCGGCCGCGCGGAGACCTGGGAAGGGATCGACGCGATCCCCGACGAGGAGCTCTGGTCGACGCACGAGCGGCGGCGCGAGCGTCTGGTGGCCTTCTCCCGTCGCCGCCTGCGCAAGCAGCTCGAGGCGCGCGGGGCGAGCGCGCGCGACGTCGAACACGCACGCGGCGTGCTCGACACGCGCGCGCTGACGATCGGCTTCGCCCGCCGCTTCGCCGGCTACAAGCGCGCCAATCTCATCCTCGCCGACCGCGAACGGCTGAAGCGCATCCTCCTCGACCCGCAGCGCCCGGTGCAGCTGCTCTTCGCTGGCAAGGCTCACCCGCGCGACGCCGAGGGCAAGGAGCTGCTCAAGGCGATCGTCGCCTTCTGTCAGCAACCCGACGTCCGCCGCCACGTCGTCTTCCTCGAGGACTACGACCTGGTGGTCGCCCGCTACCTCGTTCAGGGCTGCGACGTCTGGCTCAACACGCCGCGGCTCGGCCTCGAAGCGAGCGGCACGAGCGGCATGAAGGTGCTGCCGAACGGCGGGCTCAACCTCTCGACTCCGGACGGCTGGTGGCGCGAAGGCTACGAGCAGGACGTCGGCTGGACGATCGGCCACGGCGAGGCCTATGCCGACCCGGCCGAGCAGGACCAGGTCGAGGCGAGCTCGCTTTACGAGCTGCTCGAGCAGGAGGTCGTGCCGCTCTTCTACGCGCGGACGACCGACGGATTGCCGCGTCCGTGGATCGCGCGGATGAAGCAGTCGATGAAACGCCTCACCTGGCGCTTCAGCTCGAACCGGATGCTCTGGGAATACGGCGAACGCTACTACCTGCCGGCCGCCGAGTACGCCGGGCGACTGTCGGCGGACGCCTTTGCCGGGGCGCGGCGGCTGGCGGAGTGGAAGCGGCGGGTCTTCCGCGCCTGGAGCGAGGTGGCGGTCGAGGAGGCGCACCCGGTGGCCGACGGGACACGTCGTGTCGGCGAGAGCTATGCCTTTTCGGCGCGAGTCCGCCTCGGCGCGCTGACGCCGGACGACGTCCGTGTCGAGCTCTACTTCGGTGGCCTCGACGCGCAGCGCAGCATCGTGGCGGGTGACGTCGTGCCGATGCGCCTCGCCGGCGACGCGGGGCCGGGCCGGTTCGCCTACGACGGCGAGGCGCCCTGCCGGCGCTCGGGCCTGCAGGGGGTGACGGTGCGCATCGTCCCGGCCCACCCCGAGGCCAGCGGTCTGCTCGCCACCGGCCTGGTGCGCTGGAGGTAGCCGGTCAGCGGCTGGCACGGCTCCTGCTAGGATCGGCTGTCGGGCCGTACTTCCGCGGCCCCTGGTCCAGTTCCCGCGCCACCGGCCGCTCGGCGCGGGCCGCACCCCGCCCTGAAAGGACACCCCCGCATGAAGCTCTTCCGCAATCCGGCTGCCGCGTTGATCGCCCTCGGGCTCGCGGCCGCTCCGCTGGTCGCCCAGCCCGCCAAGCCGGCGGCTCCGGCCGCTCCCGCGGCGACTCCGGCTCCGGCGCAGCCGGCGCTCGAAAAGGTCGATCCGGCCAAGCTGCCCGCGGTCGTCGCCAAATTGGCCGGCGGCCAGGTCACCAAGGAGCAGCTGCTCGATGCCGTCCAGACGCGCCGTCAGGGTCTCGAGCGGATGGGCGTCCAGGTTCCGGCCGACTCCAAGCTCTTCTACACGCAGGTGCTCGACACGTTGCTCGCCGCCCAGCTCCTGGCGGCGGAGAGCGCCACCCTCGGCTACACCCCGTCGGAGGCCGATGTCGACAAGGAGATCGCCGCGATCAAGCAGGGCTTCGAGGGCGACGCCGCCTTCAAGCAGGCGCTCGAGCAGCAGGGGATGACCGAGGCGACGCTGCGCAGCGAGATCAAGGAAGACCTGGCGATCAAGAAGCTGATGGCCGAAAAGCTCGCGCCGAAGGTCGCCGTCGACGACGCGGCGATGCACGCCTTCTACGACGAGAACAAGGCCCGCATGCAGGAGCCCGAGAAGTTCCTTGCCAGCCACATCCTCATCCAGGCCAAGGCCAGCGACACGGCCGAGGTGAAGGCGGCGGCGCGCAAGAAGGCCGAGGGACTGCAGACGCAGATCAAGAGCGGTGGCGACTTCGCCAAGCTCGCCAAGGAGAACTCGGACGATCCGGGCTCGAAGGACGCCGGTGGGGCGCTGCCGTGGCTCGGCCGTGGCCAGACGGTCCCGCCCTTCGAGCAGGCCGCGCTGGCGCTCAAGCCGGGTGAGGTCTCGGGTGTCGTCGAGTCGCCGTTCGGCTTCCACATCATCAAGCTCGTCGACCGCAAGGACGCGCGGCAGGTGCCCTTCGACGAGGCCAAGCCGAAGATCGAGGAGTACCTCAAGCAGCAGGGCCTGAAGGCCGAGCTCGACAAGCACGTCAAGGAGCTGCGCGCCAAGGGCGGAGTCCAGGTCTTCATCTGATCGCGAGCGACCCAGCGACGCGGCGTCCGGGCCGGGGGCATCTGCTGCTCCCGGCCCTCGTCGTGCTGGGCCTCGTGCTCTCGGCGACGCTGGTCGCGCGAAGCCAGGTCTTCGGCGATCAGTTGAACCTGCTCTCCCGCGGCTGGCTGCTGGCGGCGCGCGGCGAGCTGGTGCCGTACGGCAATCCGCTGTCGACCGGCGGCAACGAGCCCGGCGCGCTGACCAGTCTGCTCGTCGGCCTGCCGCTCGAGCTCTGGCGCGACCACCGCGCGCCGACGGTGGTGATCTGGCTCTTCCATCTCGCGGCGTGGCTGCTGCTCGACCGCGTGGTGCGCGAAACGCTCGGCTGGCGCGAGCGGGTGCTCTTCGCCGTTGTCTACTGGCTGAATCCCTGGCGCCTTCATTTTTCGGGCTTTCTCTGGAACCCGAACTACCTCTTCGTTCTCGGTGCGCTCCACCTGTGGACGGCCTGGCGCCAGGCCGAGCGACCGCGTTTCTGGGCGAGCCTGCTCCAGGCGCTGGCGATCGGCCTCGCCTTCCAGATCCACGCCGCGTTCGTGCTGCTCGCCGCCGCCTCGGCTCTCCTCTGGTGGCGTGGCTGGCAGAAGCTGCACTGGGGCGGAGTCGTCGCCGGCGCCGCGCTTGCCGCGGCCTCGCTCGCCCCGTGGATTGCCGAGGCGCTCGGCCACCCGTCGATTCTCTCCGCCCACGCCGGCTTCCCGGGGCGCGGACTGGTGATGCTCTTCCCGCTCCTGCGCGGATTGCTCTACTGGCTGCGCTACGGCTCGCTGTCGTTGAGCGATCAGTTGCTGCGCTTCGATTTCACCACGGCGTTGGGCGCCGCGGCCGATCGCTGGCTCGCGACACCGCTGCTGGCCCTCGCCCAGATCGCCGGCGGGCTCACGCTCCTCGTGTCGCTCGCGGCGAATTGGGAGCTCCTGCGCAGCCGCGGACGCGCCTGGCTCACGACCCGCGGCCCGGGTGCGAGCGGGCGCGAGTGGATCGCGGGATATGCCGCGATCTCGCTCGGTGCCGCCTTCGTCGTCTACTGCCTGGCGCCGACGACGATCATGTTCTGGCAGGGCGTCCCGCTCTTTCACGCGGCGACGATCCCGCCGGTGCTCTGGCTCGCGCGGCAGCTCGACGGCCCGCGTGCGGCGTGGGTGCGCCGCGGGGTCGCGGCGACGGCACTCTTCTCGTTGCTGATCGGCCTCGCGATGGCCTTCGGCAGCCCGACCTTCCGTTGCGGCGGCCGCCGCGACGAGCACTTCCCGCTGCGCTCGAATTCACCGATGTTCACCGACCTCGGCATCCAGCAGACCTGTCCGTGGCCGCTCGACGTTCCCGGCGAATGGTGGCCCGACGTGCTGCCGGAAGAGGGCAGGAAGAGCGACGGCCACTCGACGAGCCCCGCACCGGGCACCCCCGGCCGCCCGATCGGCGGGCGGCTGCGCTAGGCCGCGCGCGATGCGGTGGTTCGTCATTTCGACGTCCCATCCGCGCCCAACGAGCACGCTCCGCCGCCGGTCGTCGGCCCGAAGCGAATGCAGTCCAGCTCGCGCGCCCCAGAGCTTCTCCAGACGGTTGCCGGGAGGCGACCGCGCGTCCCGACGCGACTCGGCCGCAGCGAGAACCACGAGCTTCCGAAGCGCCGCGCGGGATGACTGGCGGCAGGCGAGGCGCGGTGCGTCGATTCAACTGGCCCCCGGTCGTGGGTCCGGCGAAGCCCCGAATTACCGGTCGACCGGAACTCGGCGCGCGACGACCGCTTAGCGCCTCTTAGTACAGGTCGAGCACGAGAATCCGCGCCTCGAGCGGTCCATTGCGGACAGGCAGGCGGCGGGTGGGGCGGAGGCCGAGGTGTTTGCCGAGGGTAGCGCCGCCGGCGAGGACGACGACTTTCCATCCTTTGTAGCGCTGTTTCATCAGGTCCCCGAGGCGTTTCCACTGTGCCGGCTCTTCGTCGAGCCGCTCGCCGTACGGCGGGTTGACCGCGAGCAGGCCGGGTCCGGCAGGGGGCGTGAGGTCGAAGGCGTCCTCGGTCGTCAGCGCGCACCGTTCGAGCAGGCCGGCGCGCTCGAGATTGGTGCGTGCGGCGGCGATCTCGAATTCGGAGCGGTCGTTGCCGTGGAGCGCCACCTCGGCGCCGGGCGCCGGCAGGGGCTCGGCACGCAGGGTGGCGAACGCCGCGGCGTCGAAGCCGGGGAAGCGCTCGAACGCCCAGCCCTCGCGCAGCCGACCGGGAGCGAGGCCGAGGGCGATCGCTCCGGCCTCGGCGAGCAGGGTGCCGGTGCCGCACATCGGATCGACGACCGGGCCGCGTCCGTCCCAGCCCGAAGCGAGGATGCAGGCGGCGGCGAGCTGCTCGCGTACCGGCGCCGAGCCGGAGGTGACGCGGTAGCCGCGCCGGTCGAGCGGCTCGCCCGAGGTGTCGAGCAGCAGCGTCGCCACGTCGCGATGGAGCCGCAGGCGCAGCGGCAGGTGGGGGTCCGTGCGGTCGACGTCGGAGCGCCGGCCGAAGCGCTGGCGCTGGCCGTCGACGAGCCCGTCCTTGACGCGCAGCACCGCCCAGCGCGTGTCGCGCACCGTCGAGCCGCTCGCCGTCGCGGCGAGCGAGAAGCGCCGGTCGGGGTGGAACCAGGCGCCGGGATCGAGGGCAGAGAGCGGTCGGAGCTTGCCTTGCACCAGTGCCTGCGCGCCGGAAGCCAGCGCGTCGCCGTCGCCGGCGCTCCAGCGAGCGATCTCGACGAGCACGCGGTTGGCGGTGCGCAGTCGCCAGTTGGCTCGCCAGACCGACGGCCAGTTGCCGCGGAAGGCGACGCCGCCCGGCTCGCTTCGCGTCGGCTCGAGTCCGATGGCACGCAGCTCGGTGGCGAGCAGCTCCTCGAGACCGAGCGAACAGGTGGCGACCGCGGAGAGCATGAACGACTCGAGACGATGCGGCAGCGGTCGCGCGCTCAGCCGTGGATGCCGCGGTAGCCGCGGTTCCAGTAGAGGAGCGGACGCGCCTCGGGACGCGTGGCGCTCTCCTGCACTTCGCCGACGAAGATGGTGTGCGAGCCGGCGTCGACGCGGGCGTGCTGCCGGCAGTCGAGCCAGGCGAGAGCATCCTCGAGCACCGGCGCGCCGGTCGCCGCGGTCGTCCAGCGGCCGGCGGCGAAGCGCTCGACGTCCTTGAGGTAGGCGAAGCGATCGGAGAGCTCGCGGTGCTCCTCGGCGAGCACGTTGACCGCGAAGACGGCGTCGGGCTGCTCGAGCAGTTGATGGCCGCGATGGCGTTGGTCGATCAGAACGGCGATGAGCGGCGGATCGGGCGACACCGAGGCGAACGCGGCCACGGTGAGGCCGTGGCGGACGTCGCCCGCCCGGATGGTGACGATGGTGACGCCGGAGGCGAAAAGCCGCAGCGCGTCGCGGAACTGGTCGGGGGAGATCGGCATGGGAAAAGCCTCCGGCTTGGCGGCACGACAGCGGGCGGCTATTCTGCCACGGAGACGCAAGACCACCGGTCGGCGAGGGGAGCGATGAGCGACGAGACGACGCGAGGGATCCGAGTGCGGGTCGAGAGCAGCTTCCTGCCGGAGCGCAGCTCGGCGGCCGAGCGCCAGTACGTCTTCAGCTATCGCGTGCGGCTGGAGAACGTCGGGGGGACGCCGGCGACGCTCGTGGCGCGGCGCTGGCGCATCACGGACGGCGACGGCCGCGCGCAGACCGTCGAAGGGCCGGGCGTCGTCGGCGAGCAGCCGCGCCTGGCGCCGGGCGAGGCGTTCGAGTACTCGAGCTTCTGTCCGCTGCCGACGCCGGTCGGCACGATGGAGGGCGCCTACCAGATGGTTACCGACACCGGCGAGAGCTTCGAGGCGCGGATCGCGCCGTTCTTCCTCACCGCGCCGGGTGCGGTGAACTAGCGGGCGCTCCCTGGGTGTAGGGCCGCGCCCCCGCCCGGTCCGTCGAGGGCTCCTCCTCCGCGGGGCCCGTCGCTTTTCCGGCCGTCCCATCGACAGGCTCTCCGACCTACCCCCGGTTGTCGATGGGCCCCTCCGGAGACGCGCCACCCGCTCCGGAGGATCCCTCGCCGGCCCTGCCCCCGCGAGGAGTTGGGGACAGGCACCGCGGCCACGAGTCCGGCAAGCCCGTGCCTGTTCCCATTCGACAGCCCCGTGCAAGGGTGGGGGGCCGCGGGTGGCCGGACGGAGGGCTCCCGCCCCCGCGCGCAGCACGGATCGAGAATCGCGATCGGCGCTGTGCCGGTGATTCCGTGCGAGTACGGAGGCGGGAAGCCGGCCGGACAGGACCCGCGGCGGAGGCGAGTCGCCCCCGCCCGGTCCGTCGAGGGCTCCTCCTCCACGGGTCCCGTCGCTTTTCCGGCCGTCCCATCGACGGGCTCCCCGCCCAACCCCCGGTGGTCGATGGGCCCCTCCGGAGACGCGCCACCCGCTCCGGAGGATCCCTCGCCGGCCCTGCCCCCGCCCGCTTGGAACAAGGATCACTCGCGGTGGGGGGGGCCGCGGGTGGCCGGACGGAGGGCTCCCGTCCCCGCGCGGAGCACGGATCGACGATCGCGACCGACTCTGAGCCGGTGATTCCGTGCGAGCACGGAGACGGGATGCCGGCCGGACAGGACCCGCGGCGGGGGTGCCACGACCGGCATCGACAGGCGTGTCCCTCGTCGCGAGGAGACCCCGCCCGGCCTTCAGGCCAGCATGGCGAGGGCGCCGGGCAGGACGCGCAGGGTGAGCGGGCCGGACGGCGCCGTCTCGCCGTCGAGGTCGAGCAGCGGCAGCGGGGCGAGCGGCTCGAGCTCGACCTCGCGGGCGCGCCGGTAGGTGACGAAGCGGCTCGCCAGATGGGTGCCGAGGTAGATCCGCGGCAGTTGCAGCGGGAGCTGCCAGCGCGGCACGTCGCCGACCAGCACCACCTCGGCGAGGCCGTCGTCGATCGCGGCGCGCGGAGCCACCTGCATCCCTTTGCCGAAGCTCCGCCCGTTCGCCACCGCGAGCAGAAAGACCGGTCCCTCGTACCAGGGCTCGCCGTCCACCCGCACGCGGCAGGAGACCGGGCGATAGCGGGCGAGGCCGCGCAGCGTGCACGCGAGGTAGGCGAGCTCGCCGCGCTCGGGCCGCGCGTTGACCATCTCGTCGACCACCCCGGAGATGCCCGCCGAGGCGACGTTGACGACGAGGCGACGCTCGCCTTGGCAGCGCAGCTCGAGCAAGTCGACCGGGCGCGGCGTCGCGGCGAGCAGCCGGCGGGCGGCACGCTGCGGATGGCGCGGTAGACAGAGGGTGCGCGCGAAGTCGCAGCCGGTGCCCGCGGGCAGGATGCCGACCGCGACCCGCTCGAGCGCACCGAGCGCGTCGAGGCGGTTGACCACGCGGTGCAGCGTGCCGTCGCCACCGACGACGAGCAGCCGGCGCCGCGCGGTGCTCGCTCCGTTCACCAGGGCGCGGGCGAGCGCGTCGTCGTCGGTAGTGACGAGCGCCGCGCCAAGCGCGGGGACGTCGCGGCAGAGTCGCGCCCAGACCGTTGGCGCCCGGCCGCCGCCGGCGTACGGATTGAGAAACACCACGACGTCGTTCATCCCAGGGCCCCCTCCGGGCGCCAGCCGGCCAATGCGCGCTCGCAGCGTTCGAGCTCGCGATCGAAGTCGGCCGCAGTCCATCCCATCTCGTCGCACGCTACCGCCGCCAGACGCGGGGCGAGCGCCGTCGCCTGTCGCGGCGTCCAGGTGCCGATCCGCGTGCGCCGCAGTAGCAGATCCTCGAGCCGCACGACGAGGCCGTGGCGCAAGTGGACGCGCGCCTCGGCGGCACAGAGGTCGCTGCCGTCGTCGAGCGGGGCGAGCTCGCTCGCGTTCCGGGCGAGATCGAGGGCGAGCGGCGCGAGGGCGCGCAGGCGGCGGGCCATCGCCGTGGCGACCTCGCGCGACAGGCGGAGCGAGCTCCCGGCGCTGGCGAGCAGGCGCGTGGCGAGATCGCACGGCGCGCGGCCGACGAGCGGGGCCCCCTCGCTGGCCGGCGGACCCGCGACGGCGGCACGCTCCGCCGGCAGGCGGGCGACGGCCGCCGCCACCGCCTCCTCGGCGGTGACGCGCCAGGTCGTCAGCTTGCCCCCGGCGACCGAGAGCAGTCCGTTCTCCTCCCAGATCCCTTCGTCGCGGCTCGCTTCGGAGGGCGTGCGCGCGCCGTGGTCGAGAATCGGCCGCAACCCGGCGAAGGTGCCGGTGACGTCGGCCCAAGTGAGCCGGGCGGCGGGGAAGCGCGTCACGACGGCGGTGAAGAGGTAGTCGAGCTCGTCGTGCGACGGCCGCGGGTCGTCGAGCGCACCGTCGTGGAAGACGTCGGTCGTGCCGACGAGCACCCCCTCCGGGTGCGGCACGAGGAAGACCGGCCGGCCGTCCGCCGCCGGGAAGCTCACGGCGCTCGCGAGCGGCAGGCGACCGGCGGCGAGCAGCAGGTGCGAGCCGCGCGACGGGCGCAGTCGCCGCCCGGCGAGGCCGCAGCGGTGCCGGATCTCGTCGACCGCGACCCCGGCCGCGTTGACCAGGACCGCGCCGGCGACCTCGTGTACGGCACCGCTTTCGAGATCGCGGACGCGCAGGCGACGCAGCGTGCCGTCGCTGCCGCCCAGCCCTTCGACGACCTCGGCGCGCGTGAGCAGGCGTCCGCCCGCCGCGGCGGCGCTCGCCGCGACGGCGAAGGTCAGCCGGGCGTCGTCGACGCGGGCGTCGTGGTAGGCGAGGGCGCGGTCGAGGCCGCCGAGGTCGAGGTCCGGAGCGAGCGCCGCGATCTCCTCCGGAGCGAGGCGACGATGTCGCGCGCCGGCGGTCATCGCGTCGTAGAGCGTCAGGCCGAGGCCGACCTGCCAGCCCTTGACGCGGTCGCTCTTGCGCGCCGGGTAGAGGAACGGCAGCGACTCGACGAGATCGGGGTCGAGTCGCAGGTGGCGGTCGCGCTCGCGACAAGAGAGGCGCGTCGTTCGCAGTTGCAACTGGCGCAGATAGCGCAGGCCGCCGTGCACCAGCTTCGAGGATCGCGACGAGGTGCCGGCGGCGAGGTCGTCGCGCTCGACGAGCAGCGCGCGCAGGCCGCGCAGCGACGCGGCGTAGAGGATGCCGCAGCCGTTGATGCCGCCGCCGACGACGACGAGGTCGAACGGCTCGCCGAGCGCGGCGAGCGTCTGGTCGCGGTGGCGGCGGTCGAACACGTTCAGATGTCCAGGCGGTCGTGCGGCGCGAAGAGGGCCGACGGGTTGAGGGTCCCGTGCGGATCGAGCGCCCGGGCGGCGGCGGCGAGCGCGTCGGCAAGCGGCGGTCCCACCGCCTCGCGGTACCACGGTGCGTGCCAGTTGCCGATCCCGTGGTGGTGCGAGAGCGTGCCGCCGGCATCGAGCAGCGCGCGCGTCGCCGTGCGCTTGAGCTCCGCCCAGCCGGCGACGGTGGCGTCGGCTTCGCTCGAGCAGGGGAAGAAGAAGGTGAAGTAGAGCGAGGCGCCGTCGCGATAGGGGTGGGAGACGTGCGCCAGGACGGGCACTGGCAGCGCCGCGCGCACCGCCTCGGCGATCGTGGCGAGCGACGACCACGGCCCGGCGGTCTCGAAGGTGTCGGTGGCGATGCCGCGATCGAGCAGTGCGTCGCGCAGGTAGGGATGGCGGAAGCGATCGCCGAGCCACTTGCGGCCCGGGCCGCTCCCCAGTCCGAGCGCCCGGAAGCGCGTCAGGATCTCCGCCGCGCCGCCGTGCGCGCTCCACAACGTGCCCGGGCTGCCGGCGGCGCCGAGCAGCAGGAGGCAGCCGAAGCCGCGCCGGCCGTGGAGGCGCAGCCAGCCGCGCAGGGCGGTGCCGGCGAGCCGGTGTCCGGCGAGCCCGGTGGCCATCGCGACCTCGGTCTCCGGCGGATTGGAGAGCCGGAGCATGGCGAGCGGCAGGCCGGAGAGCGCGAGCTCGCGCACGGCGTCGAGCGCCGCTCTCCAGTCCGGCAGCAGGTAGGCGCGGACTTCGCGCGCCGCCGGAGCGGGGCGCACGCGCAGCGTCGCGGCGGTGATCACGCCCAGCCGTCCTTCGCTGCCGAGCAGGAGGGCGAGCGGATCGGGTCCGACGGCGGCGGCCGGGCGCGGCCGGACACGCAGCGCGCCGGCCGGCGCGCTCGCCTCGACGCCGGCGACGAGATCCTCGATCCGTCCGAAGCCCATCGACTCCTGGCCGGAGGCGCGCGTGGCGATCCAGCCGCCGACGGTGGAGAGCTCCCACGACTGCGGGAAGTGGCCGAGCGTCAGGCCGTGCGGCGCGAGCGCCGCCTCGACGTCGGGCCCGGTGGTGCCGGCGCCGAAGGTGGCGAGTCCGGAGTCGTCGTCGAGGGTGAGGAGACCGGAGAGCTGCGAGAGATCGAGGACGACGCCGGGGGGATCGTCGGCGCGCCGCGACGGCTGCGTGTTGACGCCGCCGGTGACGGAGGTGCCGCCGCCCCACGGCGTGAGGTGCAGGCCTTCGCGGTCGCACGCCACGATCGCCGCCGCGACCGCCGCGGCATGGCACGGTCGCAGCACGCCGTCGGGCACCGCCGGCACGCTGCCGCTGCGCAGCCGCACGAGGTCGGTGAGCCCCTGCCCGCGCGCATGCGCGAGCCGATCGAGCGGGTCGGTCGAGATCCCCGCGAGCCCCGCGACCTCCGGCAGCGCGCGCCCGGTCGCGAACGCCCCCGCCGATGCCGCGTCGAACGCCGGCACCGCCGGCCCCGCCACGAACCGCTCCGCCAGCCAGGCAAGCATCGCCCCCGACGGCTCCAGCCGCTCGCCCTCGAACCCCCACCCGCCGAGCCGGCGGGGGCGTGGGGTGGTGGTCATGGGGGGAGTCTATGCGGGAAATGCGTCCGGGCTGAGTTCCCGACTCAGGGGCGGCCGAGTGGACTGGTGACGTCTGCGCCGTGCAGCCGCGGCTCCCGCAGCGCCGGGCAAGGCTTCAACTACTTGAGCTCGGCTCGCCGCCGTCCGAGGCCGGGTGGTTAGCGAGTGCTCACGTCACCTCGTACTCGCCGCCCCGGTGGTGTCACTTCTGCACTTCACGATTGACACTCGTTTCGCCAGTGCGTAGGCTTCGCGCAAGTCACCGGATCATGCAACTCGTCGACCTCTCGTCGCCCCGCTCCCGCTTGGGCGATTTGGCAGGAAGTTCCGCGCCTGCCAGTTCGCTTTAGGGGAGTGGGTTGGGTCGATTAGGACCTTAGGCAGAGGCAGACCGGCGAGGATAGTGGGCTGTGCGCGCCGTCAGCGAGCTAGATGTTCACCACGCCTATCGCCTCGCCGGTAGGTTCTCGAAGGCGGCAGTCGTTATCGTCGAATCTGCACGAGGACTGTTCGCACTGGGCGACTCTGCCCGCCCAAGCTCTCTCCTGCCAGTCCTCATGAAGGACCGCGGTCGCCTCTATTGCTTCTTCGGCAACCCTGGGGGCGGCATAGACATGGACATGGTCAACCCATACGTTACCAACGCGGCATTCTCATTGGATCTGTATCTCAAGGTCCTGCTTTTCGTCGAGCAAGGCCGCTGGAGCGGCGGGCATGGACTCCTGGGACTGTTCGCTGGGCTTTCCAAGCGATCAAAGGCCGCCATCAGAACTCGCTTCGACCTCTTGGTCGCCGAGAATCCGGACTACATCTTCATACGACACCATATCCGGAGTGAGACATCGCTGAAGGAGTTCGAATGGGACCTGGACGTGTTGCTTGGCAATAGCTCCAGTGCATTCGTCGACTTTCGCTATTCGTTCGACCGTGGCGTCGGTTGGTTCGCGGGCTTCTGGGAACTCAAGGAGGCCTTGGCTTCTCGGATTGTCGAACTCAGGCCGGAAATGGGCAGTCTCGTCGTCAATGAGGGCTGACTCAGCAAGCAGGTTGTAGCTGCGCGCCGCGAAGCGCAGCGGCGCTTTAGGGCAGGCTCGGGCAGCAGTACGTGTCCGCGATCATGTTTCCAGTGGTCGATGGGCCGCTGAACGTGAAGGTGGTCGGCAAGGCATCGCTATAGGTTTGAAACCGGCATTGTTGATTCTTGTACACCGCCGGGGTCGGCCAGCAACTCACGGGTGGCTGATCCGAGCAGGCCACCCCGCAGTTTGGGCACGAACAAGCGCGGCATTGGTAATACGCACTGAACGTATACTTGGCATTGACAATTCCGATGGTGTAGGGGGCGGGACACAGGGGGACTTGCGGATTTTCGTGCGGCCAACTGAGCGCGAAGAACGCATCGGACACGCTCTTCGTGTTGGCATAGGTCGCGAAAATCAGCGTCCCGACCGAAAGCGGTGCGGTCGGCGGATACGGATTGGGAATGATGCAGCCCGACGACTGGAAAGTGACGATCGCTCTTTCGAGATTGACGGTGCCGGATAGGTACACACTGGTGTTGGTAAGGCTTGCCGGCTGATTCAGGACGCTGAGCGTGAACCCCCACGATTGAGAGAACAGTCGAACCAGCTCGGGGGCTCCGGTCGTGTTGATTCTGGTGCCGTCGGAGGCACGCAGCGGAAACTGGAACAGGATCGTGGCCGATTGCCCGGGCTTGACGGCATCCTTCGACTTCCAGACATAGCGACCGTTGTTGATCTGGCCACTGCCCTTGGTCCCCGTCACCTTCACGCTGTTCATGAACGCGGAAGGGCTCGAATAGCCGGATGGGATCGCGCTCCAGACGATCTTCACGTTCCCGGGCTTGTACCCGAGAGAAGAGTCGCCATTGTCGATAGTGAACTTCAGGTTCACCAGGTTGTTGGTCGGGTCGAGGATGTACCCGTCGGCCGGCGCATTACTGCCGGGAGCTTGGCCAATGGGCTGTGCGAAGTCCCGTGGGTTGTTTCCTGAGCCGTCTGTGAATTGCGCCATCGCGAAGAACGGGTTGGCAGAAGCGCTGCTCGAGGATTGCATCTGGCCGCCGGAGCTCTGGGACTGGGAGAAGCTTGGCCATGCCCCGCACGACAGGGCAAGAGTGACAACAGTGAGAAAGGTGCGCGGCTTCATCGTTCTCCCCCCATGGAGGCTTGCCTTGTGGCCTCATCAAGCCGAACCAAGATCGGCGCTCATTCGATGGGCCGGAAGTTGGGACCGCTCCCGAATGCGGGCGACGATATCGGAGTGTATGTGCGAGCTCAAGACGTTCCGACACCCGATCCCCGAGGCGGAGTCGAACGAAGTGGTGTCTTGGTCGTGACCGCCTCGCCCGGGACCTTCCTGCGCAGCATCCTTCTCGCTGTGCTCCTGGCCGTGTCGACCGGTTGCGCCTCGATCTCTGCTCCTCTGGGTCGCCTGGCTGACGGCTCGCCGGTCCCGAAGGGAGCGTCTTTCACTCCACCTGTCCTGGTGACCAAGATGCCGTTGGACCGCCTCGCTCGGGTTGGTTCAGCCGGCGTTCGCGGGATCTTCCGCGCTGAGTTGATCATTTCAGAGGAAGGACTCGTGGTCGGGGAGAGCGTCACCCATTCCCTGGGTGACGCCGCGGATGCCGAGCTTCTGCCGGTTCTTCGCCGTCTCGTGTTCACGCCGGCAGTGCTCGACGGCAAGCCGGTCGCCGTGATGTATTCCATGACTCTGAACTTCACCTCGTTGCACTGAGGGGCTTGGCGCCCAGGACTCGGGATGATGGGAAGAGACTTGAAGAGGCCGAGGGTAGTCCTCTGGTTGGCCCTGCTCGCCGCAGAGCTCGCGGGCTGCTGGTTCTCCTCCGTCGAGAGCCTGCGGGTCGCGAGCTCGGACGGATGAACCGAGGCGGTTGCCCTTCAAGAACAGCTTCGTGCGCTCGGCAAGGCGAGCTCGCTTCAGGCGAGAGTGTTCGTTGTCGCTCGGGGAGAGAATGCTCGCAGCGGTGAGCTGGTGGCGACCGTCCTGTTCTCGTCTTCCGTCGATCGCGTCGCGTTTCGCGCGGTGTGGCGTGACGCCGGAGTGCTCGAGGTGCAATTCGTGCACGCCGTCGAGGCGCGGCTCGACCGCGAGTCGGTGACCGTGGCGAGCCGAGCGATCGAAGCCCGCCTCGTGGACTGCTCGCCGGATTGGAGACGATGCGCCCCGGCGCGTCGGCCGGTTGACGGGAACGACGTGTTCAGTAGCAAGGGCAGCGGACGAAGCACGAGGTGAGCTCGGTCGACCGACCACAGCTCCAGAGTAGCCCTCTGGTTCCTAGTGCGAGGCCAGTGGCACCGCTTCGAGCGGCACCCCGGCTGGCGTGTGGCCGCGTCGGGCCGGGAAGCGGCAGGCAGCTCTTCGAGCCCGGGTTGCCGCCGCAGCTGGATCGTGGCGAGCGGAGAAGCCGACCGTCGGTGGTATCGTTGGACGTACCATGAGAGCGTTCAACGTCGAAGAGGACATCCGCCCGCTTTCGGAGTTTCGTGCCGACGCGGCGGGCTTGTTGGCGCGGGTGCGGCGAACCAAGCGCGCCTTGGTGCTCACCCAGCGTGGCCATACCTCGGCCGTCGTCCTCGACCCGGCGGAGTACCAGCGCCTCGTCGACGAGCTCGATCTGCTGCGCGACATCCATGCTGCTTCGCGCGAGCTCGAGAGCGGCGAAGGAGTGTCCCATCGGGCGGCGAAAGCTCGCGCCCTGGCGAGGCTCGAGGGGTGAGAGTCGTCTGGGCTCCGCTGGCGATCGAGCGCGCGGTGGAGCAGGCGAAGTTCATCGCAGAAGACAAACCCGAGGCTGCGCACCGCTGCCTCGGCGACCTGTTCACGTCGGTTGCCAATCTCTCGAAGCTCCCGCAGCTCGGGCGGCAGGTTCCCGAGCTCGGACGCGCCGATCTCCGCGAGCTCGACATCCGCGGCTACCGCGTCATCTACCGATTAGAGAAGCGCCAAGTCTCCATCCTCACGGTGCGCCACGGGCGTCGTCTCTTCGATTCGTCCGAAGTCGGCGGATAGCCCCTCGTCACCCGAGGAGTGGCCCGCGTCGCTTTCGGATGGAGACAGCAAGGGCTCGCACCGAGTCTGCTGTATGGTTGACAGAGAGACGCAGCGCGAGGTCGATGGCTCTGCTTGGTGGTGCTGCGAGACATCCCCATGATCGTCGATGTCACTCCACGACAGCTCCAGTACTTGGCTTTCATCGCGCAGTACCTCGAGGTTGCAGGGGTTGCTCCGTCGGAGGGCGACATCGCGGAGTACTTCGGCGTGAGTGGGCCGTCGGCGCACCAGATGGTCGTCACCCTCGAGACGAAGGGTCTGTTGGCTCGGCTTCCGGGACGGTCGCGCTCCATCCGCCTGCTGGTCTCGCGGGGGGTTCTGCCGGTGGTCGGCGAGCCTGGAAAAGAGGCGCCCAGCAGGCATACCGGAATGGCCTCTTTCGCTCTGGCTCTGGCGAAGCGGTTCGCAACGTCCAACGCACACTCGCTCGCCCGCTTCGCGAGTGTTCTTCGCTTGGCGTACCGAGTTGAGGAGCTCCTGCTGGCGGACGGTGCCGGCCCGCGAGTTGCCGAGCGAGCGAGGAAGGCAGTCCAGCGCATCGCGGACTCGATGGTTGGCGAGAGCCGCAGGAGCAGAAGGCCGGCGTCCGCAGCCGAAGTGCGCCGCGGGCCCGCGCCGGCACCGTCGCCCAAGAAGCCCCGGCGCGAGGTTCCACCCGAACAGCGCGATCTCTTCTAGGAGGGTCTGCGAGCCTTCACGCTGGGTGGCCTTCGTGTCCCGTCGAAAGCCTGATCTGACGGCCATGGGTAGCGTTGGACTTACCATGAGAGCGCTCAACGCCGAAGAGGGCATCCGCCCGTTCTCGGAGTTCCGTGCCGACGCGGGGGACCTGTGGGCGCAGGTTCGACGTACCCACAGTGCCGTGGTGCTCACGCAGCGCGGGCAGACGTCCGCCGTCGTCCTCGACTTGGCGGAGTATCGGTGGCTCGTCAACGAGCTCGATCTGCTGCGCGACATCGACGCCGCGTCGCGGGAGCTCGAGCGCGGCGAAGAGCTGTTCCCGCGCGCAGCGAAGGCTCGGGTCCTGGCGAGGCTCTGGGAGTGATCGTCGTCTGGTCTCCGGTGGCGCTCTTCCTCAAGCCTCCGGCGTGCGGGTCGGAGTGAAGTGTGGGGGAGTGCTGTCACCCCGTTGGGAGAGGAGCGGACGGCGCCTCGCCGCAGGTCAGTCGCCGACGATCTCGTCGAGCCCCTCGACGAGGCGCGAGAGCTCTTCGGGCGACACGCGCCCCAGGCGCTTGCCGAGCCGCTCGGTGGAGAGCGTGCGAATCTGCGAGACCTTGGCCCACGACCGCTTGGGGAGACGTGCCGAGGTGAGCTCGACCGCCAGCGGGAAGCCGGCGCGCGGTTCCTGACTCGTGACCGCGAGCGCGATCACCGTGCCGGATCTCTCGTTGAAGACCTCGTGACTCAGGACCAGCACCGGCCGCTGGCCCGCTTGTTCGTGGCCGCGAAGCGGATCGAGGTCCGCCCAGAGAATCTCGCCCCTCAGTACTCGGGCCACGCCGACTCCCCGATCAGGTGGCTGTCGGCTTCCGCTCGTTCGGCGGCGCGGTCGAGCTTGGCGCACTCCGTCGCCAGCCGCGTGCGTCTCAGGCGCGCGAGCTTTTCGTGGACCGCATCCTGGATCAGCCTGCTGCGGCTCGGCGAGAGGCCCTTGCTCACCAGGGCGTCGACTTCCTGCAAGTCCCCGGGGTCGATCGAGATGGCGATCTTGGCGGTGGGCATGAAGGAATGGTATCACTGCTGGTCGTACCGCGGGCGGCTTGCCTCGCGAGGTTCCGGCCGGCACCTTGACGCCCCCGGTCAGCTCTCCCATCGGCAGTCGGCGTAGAGTCGCTCCATGACCGCACCCCTCGACCTCTCCTTCGTCCGTTCCTCCTTCCCCGCGCTCGCCGGGGAGTGGGTCTATCTCGACAACGCCGGTGGGTCGCAGGTGCCGGCGACGGTGGCGGAGGCGGTGCGGGAGTACCTGCTCACCGCGAACGTCCAGCACGGGGCGAGCTACGAGCCGTCGCGGCGCGCGATGGCGGCGGTCGAAGCGGGGCAGCGGGCGGTGGCGACGCTCGCCGGGACGGAGGATCCGGCGGAGATCCTCCTCGGCTCGTCGACGACGGTGCTGATGCAGAACCTCGCGCGGGCGATGGTGGCCGGCGGCTGGCTCGCGCCGGGCGACGAGGTGATCGTCACCGACTGCGACCACGAGGCCAATGCGGGACCATGGCGGCGGCTTGCCGCGCACGGTGTCGTGGTGCGCGAGTGGCGGCTCGACCGCGAGAGCCTGCGGTTGCGCGCCGAGGATCTCGCGCAGCTCCTGTCGCCGCGCACGCGGCTCGTCGCCTTCACCCACTGCTCGAACGTCGTCGGGAGCATCCACGACGTCGCCGCGCTCGCCGCGCTGGCGCACCAGGTGGGTGCGCGCGTCGTCGTCGACGGCGTCGCCTTCGCGCCGCACCGGCTCGTCGACGTCGTGGCGCTCGGCGTCGACTTCTACGCCTTCAGCCTCTACAAGGTCTACGGGCCGCACCTCGCCGCGCTCTGGGGGCGGCGCGATCACTTCCTCGCCCTCGGCAAGCTGAACCACGAATTCGTTGGCGACGACGACGTGCCGTACAAGCTGCAGCCGGGCGGCCCCTGTTACGAGCTCGCGGCGGCGCTGCCGGCGACGCTCGACTACCTCGTCGAGGTCGGACGACGGGCGGGTGCGCCCGGCGACGCACCGCCGCGCGCGGCGCTGGCGCAGGCGTTCGCGGCGCTCGCGGCGCACGAGGAGTCGCTCGCGGCGCCGCTGCTCGAGTTCCTGCGCTCGCGCTCCGACGTGCGGATCGTCGGCGATCCGTCGCCCGAGCGCTCGCAAAGGGCACCGACGGTGAGCTTCGTCGTCGCCGGGCGCGACTCGGCCGAGATCGTCGGGCGCGTCGACGAGCATCGGATCGGCATCCGCTTCGGTCACTTCTACGCCAAGCGGCTCATCGACGGCCTCGGTCTCGCGCCGCAGAACGGCGTGGTGCGGGTGTCGATGGTGCACTACAACACGCGCGAGGAGATCGAGCGGCTGATCGCGGCGCTCGCGGTCGTGCTCGGCTGAGCGCACCCCGCCCGGTCCGTCGAGGGCTCCTCCTCCGCGGGTCCCGTCGCTTTTCCGGCCGTCCCATCGACGGGCTTCCCGCCCAACCCCCGGTTGTCGATGGGCCCCTCCGGAGACGCGCCACCCGCTCCGGAGGATCCCTCGCCGGACCTGCCCCCGCCTGTTTGGAAGACAGATCACTTCCAGTCTGGAGGGCCGCGGGTGGCCGGAGGGAGGGCTCCCGTCCCCACGCGGAGCATGGATTGACGATCGCGGCCGACTCTTCGCAGGTGATTCCGTGCGAGCCCGGAGACGGGAAGCCGGCCGGACAGGACCCGCGGCGGTGGGCGAGGTGCGCTACGTCGCGTTCTCGCGCCTGGCGTACTTGATCGCGACGTAGTCGTCGAGGATGCGGATGAACTGCGCGGCGAGCTCGTCGTAGGTGCCGTGGAGGGTGGCGAACTTCTGGCCGTCGACGAAGACCGGGCAGGTCGGCGCTTCGCCGGTGCCGGGCAGTGAGATGCCGATGTTGGCGGCCTTCGACTCGCCCGGGCCGTTGACGACGCAGCCCATCACCGCGATCTTCAGGTCCTCGACGCCTTCGTAGCGCACCTTCCACTCCGGCATCTTGGCGCGCGCGTACTCCTGCACGCTTTCGGCGAGCTGTTGGAAGGTCGTCGAGGTGGTGCGCCCGCACCCCGGGCAGGCGGTGATCGACGGGGCGAACGAGCGCAGGCCGAGCGACTGCAGGATCTCGCACGCCGCGTAGACCTCTTCGCGCCGGTCGCCGCCCGGCCGTGGGGTGAGCGAGACGCGGATGGTGTCGCCGATCCCTTCGGCGAGCAGCACCGCCATCGCCGAGGCCGACCAGGCGATTCCCTTGATCCCCATCCCCGCCTCGGTGAGACCGAGGTGCAGCGGCTGCCGCGTGCGTCGGGCGAGCTCGCGATAGACCGCGACGAGCTCGAGCGGCCTCGAGACCTTGCAGGAGATGATCACCTGGTCCTCGCGCAAGCCGCAGGCGAGCGCCTGCTCGGTCGACGAGAGCGCCGAGACGATCATGCAGTCGGCGTAGATCTCCTCGGCCGAGAGCCCGAGCTCGCGGTCGGTGTTCTCCTGCATCTTCGCCATCACCAGCTCCTGGTCGAGCGAGCCGGCGTTGACGCCGATCCGTACCGGCTTGCCGTGCTCGACGGCGATCCGGCAGATGGTGGCGAACTGATCGTCGCGCCGCTTGCCGTAGCCGACGTTGCCGGGGTTGATGCGGTACTTGTCGAGCACCCGGGCGCAGTCGGGGAAATCGGTGAGCAGCACGTGGCCGTTGTAGTGGAAGTCGCCGATCAGCGGTACGTCGCAGCCGAGCTCGTCGAGGCGACGGCGGATCTCCGGCACGGCGGCGGCCGCCTCCGGCAGGTTGACCGTCACCCGCACCAGCTCCGAGCCGGCGTTGGCCAGCTCGAAGCACTGCTGTGCCGTGGCGCGGACGTTGGCCGTGTCGGTCGAGGTCATCGACTGGACGACCACCGGCGCGCCTCCGCCGACCTGGATCTTGCCGACCCGGACGCCGACGCTGGGTTGTCGTGGGGAGAGGCTCATCAGGGCTCCGCGTTCGTCGGGGCGATCTTAGCAGCGGGTCGACGGCGGACCGTCCGATTTGCCGCGGAGCGGGCGCCGCGGCAGCGCGAGATGCCGTGTGGAGCGCCGCTTTCGGAGGGTGAGCCTCCTGTACACTTCGGACGCCCGATGGCCTCGTCGCCGAGGCTCCCGATCGGCCCGGAGGACCGCTTCATGGTGCCGCGCATGCTCTCTCTCGCCGCTCCGCTCGTCTTGCTCGCAGCGTCGCTTTCGCCCGCCGAGAACCCGCCCCAGGTCGCCAGCTTCGGCGAGCGGGTCGATGTCGAGGTGGTGAGCGTCGACGTCGTCGTGACCGACCGGGCGGGGCAGCGGATCACCGACCTCGGGCGCGACGATTTCGAGCTGCGCATCGACGGCCAGCCGGTCGCCGTCGAGTACTTCGCGGCGCCGCGCGGTGGCGCCTTGGCCGCTCGTCGCGGCGCCGGACATCCGCCTGCGTCGCCGGTGGCGAGCGCTCCGGCGGCGGCACCGGTCTCCGAACGGATCGCCGGCGCTCCCGCCGCCGCACCGCTGCGCTACCTCGTCGTCTTCATCGACCAGAGCGCGCTCGAAGCGCGCACCGCGGCGACGCTGATCGACGAGATCCGCGAGTTCGTCATCCCGCAGCTCGACGGCACGCTCGCCGTCGTCGTCGCCGCCTACGTCGATTCGTTGCGCATCCTCGGGCCGGTCTCGACCGAGGTGGTCGAGGTCGACCGGGCGCTCTCCGAAGCGAAGCGGCTGCGCGGGCGCGGCACCGGACTGGTCGCCGAGCGCAACCGCCTCGAGCTCGAGATCCGCGCCTCGACCAGCGTCCCGGTCGAGCTTCTCCGTCGTCGCGCTTACCAGGACTCCGAGCGGACACGTTTCGAGACCGAGCTGCGACAGTTCGCCGAGGCCTCGGTGAGACGCCAGGCGCGGTCGCTCGCCGCTCTGCGCCAGTGGGTGAGCGCCCTCGCCTCGATCGAGGGACGCAAGTCGCTGCTGCTCGCCACGACGGGATTCACCGGCGACCCGGCGAGCTACCTCAAATCGCTGCTCGACAAGGGGCAACGCTCGATGCGAGCTGGTCTCGCCGAGGGGGTCCCTCTCTTTCCGATGCCGATCAACTCCGAGCCGTCCGATGCCGATTCACTCGGCCTCGAGGGCACACGGCTCGCGGACCTCTTCGAGAAGACGGTGAGCGCCGCGGAGAACGCCCGCGTGGCCTTCTACACCATCTCGCCGCGCACGCCGCCGGTGGTGCAGACCTCGCCCGAGTTCGGCGGTCTGGGCAGCGAGACCGCCCAGGCCGCACCGCGCGATCTGGCGATCGTCGAAGCCTCGTCGAGCGTCGTGCGGCTCTCCGAGGCCACGGGCGGCGACAGCCTCTACGTCGACCACGATCTCTCCGACAAGCTGGTGCGGGCGGTGGACGACGATGCCGCTGCCTACTCGCTCGGCTTCACCACCGGCGAGGCGGCGGGCGGCAAGGCGCACCGGATCGAGGTGCGGGTCAAGCGCGAGGGGCTCACGGCGCGGCATCGCGAGTCGTTCCGGCGTCGTTCGCTCGTCGACCGTGCCGAGGAGGCGCTCGCCGCCGCGATCTCGCTGCGCGCGGTGACCAATCCGCTCGGCATCGCCTTCGAGCTCGGCGTCGCCAAGCCCGACGGCAAGAAGGGCCACGGCAGCATCGTGCCGATGCTGGTGCGCATCCCTCTGCAGTCCCTCGCCCTGGCGCCGGAGCCGGCGGGGCTGCGCGGCAGGCTCTCGGCGCGCGTGGCGATCCAGGGGGCCGACGGCGAGGTGCGGTTCGGTGGCGCGAATCCGCTCGACATCGCGGTGCCGGCGGCTGCGGCGGCGCGCGTCGCCACCCACGTCTGGCCCTACCGTGCCGAGCTGCGCCTGGCTCCGGGAGCCAATCGCGTCGCGGTGGTGATCGCCGACGAGCTCTCCGGGAGCTTCGCCACGGCGATCGCCACGATCGACATCCCGAAGCCCTAGCCGCTCCGGCCGGCGTCCCCTCGTCGCTCGTGCGCCCTCGCCCGGCGTGAATTAGTCTCGTGCTGCGGCGCCTGGATGCCGCGAGGAGGAGCGATGCGCGCGACCGAGCAGATCGTCGGACTGGTGCTCTCCGCATTCCTCGGCGGGGGTGCCTTGCAGGCCGCGCCGCCGGCGAGTTGGAGCGACCCGCCGGAGCTCGAGGGGCTCAAGTTCCGTTCGGTCGGTCCGGCCCTCGGCGGGCGGGTGACGCGCGTCGCCGGCGTGCCGGGCGACCCGCTGACCAGCTTCGTGGCCACCGCCGGAGGCGGGCTCTGGCGCTCGGTCGACGGCGGTGAGCACTTCTCGCCGGTATTCGACGGGCAACCGACGGCGACGATCGGCGCGATCGCGGTGGCGCCGTCGGACCGCAACGTCGTCTACGCCGGTTCCGGAGAAGCCAACATCCGCGGCAACGTCGAGCCGGGCAACGGCATCTACCGCTCGACCGACGGCGGAACGACGTGGAAGCAGGTGTGGACGCAGAAGGGGCAGATCGGCGCCCTCGCCGTCGACCCGCGCAACGCCGATGTCGCCCTGGCCGCGGTGCTCGGCCACGCCTTCGGTCCGAACGCGGAGCGCGGCGTCTATCGCACGACCGACGGCGGGCAGAGCTGGAAGCGCGTGCTCTTCGTCGACGAGGCGACCGGCGCCTCGGACGTGGCGATCGACGCGACGAATCCGCGCATCCTCTTCGCCGGGCTCTGGCAGGCGCGGCGGACGCCGTGGAGCCTGACGAGCGGCGGGCCCGGAAGCGGTCTCTACCGCTCGAGCGACGGCGGCGAGAGCTGGACGCGCCTCGCCGGCAAGGGGTTGCCGGAGGGGATCTGGGGGAAGGTCGGCGTGGCGGTCGCGCCCTCCGACGGACGCCGCGTCTACGCGCTGATCGAGGCCGAGCAGGGCGGCCTCTTCCGCTCCGACGACGGCGGCGCCACCTGGTCGCTCGCCAACGCCCACCACGTGCTGCGCCAGCGCGCCTGGTACTACACGACGCTCACCGTCGACCCGACGAACCCGGACGTCGCCTGGTTCCCGCAGGTGCGGCTGCTGCGCTCGATCGACGGCGGTCGCACCGTGCAGCCGGTCAAGGGACCGCACCACGGCGACCACCACGACGTGTGGATCGACCCGCGCGACCCGCGGCGGATGATCGACGGCAACGACGGCGGCGTCGACCTGTCGCTCGACGGGGGAGCGAGCTGGCGTTCCACGCCGCTGCCGATCTCACAGGTCTACCGCCTGGCGGTGGACCGCTCGCGGCCCTTCCGCATCGCGGTGACGATGCAGGACATCGGCTCGGCGGTGGGGCCGAGCCGCAGTCTGACCGGCGAGGGGATCCCGATCGCCGAGTGGACGTACGGCGGCGGTGGCGAGGCGGGTGACATCCAGATCGACGCGAACGATCCGAACGTGGTGTGGGCCGGCGAGTACGGTGGCTACCTCTCGCGCGCCGATCTCGCCAGCGGAGAGCTGCAGAACGTTTCCGTCTACCCGTTCAACTCCTCCGGCCACGGGGCGGTCGAGCTGCGCCATCGCTTCCAGTGGACGGCGCCGATCCTGCTCTCGCCGCACGATCCGCGGACGGTCTACCACGGCGCCGAGCGGCTCTTCCGCACCCGCGACGGCGGTGCGACCTGGACGGCGATCTCCCCCGACCTGACCCGCAACGACCCGGGCAAGCAGCAGTGGTCGGGCGGTCCGATCACCGGAGACAACACCGGCGTCGAGGTCTACGGCACCCTCTTCGCCCTCGCCGAGTCGCCGCTCGTCCGCGGCCTGCTCTGGGCGGGAAGCGACGACGGGCGGGTGCACCTGTCGCGCGACGACGGAGCGAGCTGGGAGGACCTCACGCCGCGCCTCCCCGGGTTCCCCGAGTGGGGGACGGTGCGAGCGATCGAGGCTTCGCCGCATGCCCCGGGCACCGCGTGGGTGGTGGCCTCGGCCTACCGCCTGGACGACGATCGCCCCTACCTCTGGCGTACCACCGACTTCGGCCGCACCTGGACGAGCCTCACGGCGACGCTGCCGTCGGACCTCTTCCTCCATTGCCTGCGCGAAGATCCGCGCCAGCCCGGCCTGCTCTACCTCGGGACCGAGCGCGGCCTGGCGTTGTCGCGCGACGGCGGCGCCAGTTGGCGCCCGCTGCGCGCCAATCTGCCGACCGTGGCGGTGGCGGATCTGGAGGTCGCCGGCGACGCGCTCGTCCTCGGGACGCACGGTCGCTCGGTGTGGGTGCTCGACGACCTGACCCCAGTGAGACTCGCCGGCAGCGAGGCCGGCCGAGCGCCGGTGACGCTCTTTCAGCCCACCCCGGCGGTGCGCTGGCGGAGCGGTCTCTCGTGGGCCCAGGTCGGGGCTTCGGGCGCGGGAGAGAACCCGCCGAACGGCGCGTCGATCTGGTACCGCCTCACCGCCCCGGTGAAGGAGGCCCGGTTGGAGATCCTCGACGCGGGCGGCCTCGTCCGCACGCTCCGCAGCGACGTCTCGCCGGCGGCGCACCCGCCGGACGACCCCGACCAGCCGACCGCACCGCCCGAACCGGCCCTCGACGTCGCCGCCGGGCTGCACCGCGCGGTGTGGGACCTGCGTGCCGAGGGCACGCCCGAGATTCCGCGCGCCAAGCTCGATGCCGGCGACCCGGAGACGGGTCCGCGCGTGCCGCCGGGGCGCTATCGCCTGCGGCTCGTCGCCGGCGGCGCGAGCGCCGAGGCGGATCTGGTCGTCGAGCGCGATCCGCGCTCGCGCGACGGCGACCCCGCGATCGCCGAACGCTACGCCTTTGCCCGCGCCCTGCGCGACGATCTCGCGCGCGCCGCCGACGCCGTGGCGCGGGTGCGGGCGATCGACGATCAGCTCGCTCCCCTGGCCGCGCGCTGGCTGCCGCTCGAAGGCGCCCGCGAGCTCCTGCCGCGGGTCGAGGCGCTCCGCGGGCGCTGTCGCGAGATCGAAGGGCGGCTCCACAACCCGCAGGCCCAGGTGGTCTACGACATCCTGGCGCAGCGCGGCGGAGCGCAGCTCTACTCGCAGCTCGCGCCGCTCGCCGAGTGGGTCGCCGACGCCGACACGGCGCCGACCCAGGGGATGCGCGAGGTGGCGAGCGAGCTTCACGAACGGCTCGCGGCGCTCGAGCGCGAGATCGCCGAGCTCGAATCGGGTCCGCTCGCGGCGCTGCTCGCCGAGGCGGCAGCGCGCCGCATCCCGATCGTCGCGTTGCCGCCCCGGGACCGCTAGGGGGTGTGGGCGGCATCCGCGGTCGCCCAGCCGAGGCTAGAATCGCCCTCCCGGAGGGAAAGCTGACGTCATGGAGCGCGACACCGGAGGCGACGAGCTGTCCCATTCGATCCTCCTCGGACAGGATCGAATCGTCGAGCTCATCGCCCTCGGTGTCGCGGCGACAGAGGTCTTTGCCGAGATCTGCCAGGTCGCGGCGCGACGCTTCGGCGGGGTGAACTGCGCGATCCTGATCGCCGACACGGAGCGTGCGCGGCTCTCGCTGGTGGCGGCCTCCGGCGTGCCGGAGGCGATGGCCGAAGCGCTCACCGCCCTCGATCCGGCCCGGGCGAGCGACGTCTTCCCGGCGCTCGCCGGCGGCGGCCCGCAGGTCGTCGAGTCGATCGCTCGCGAACCGCGCTGGGCGGCGCTCTCCGCCGCTGCGCGCAACGCCGGACTCGACGCCGCCTGGTCGTCGGGGATCCGCACGCCCGGCCGGAAGCAGGAGGAGCCGGCCGAAGGGCTGCTGCTCTTTCTCCTGCCGGGGGAGCGGCGTCCCTCGTCGCGCGGCTTGCGCGTGCTCGAGATGCTGGCGCGACTCGCCGGCATGGCGCTCGAGCGCGATCGCCTGACCCGTGACCGCGAGCGGGAGGCCTCGCTCGATCCGCTGACCCGCCTTCCCAGCCGTCCGCTCTTCGACCGCCTGCTCGCCGACCTCGTCGAGCTGGCGAGCCCGGACCACACGCGCTTCGCCCTGGTGCTGGTCGACCTCGATCGGTTCGCGGCGCTCAACCGCGCGCTCGGTCCGAGCACCGGCGACCTGCTGCTGCGCAGCTTCGGGCATCGGCTCCGCCACGCCTTGCGCGAAGGCGATCTCGCGGCGCGACTCGAGGGCGACTGCTTCGCCCTGCTGGTCCGCCTCGAGGGCAAGGCCGACGAGGCGCAGGGACTCGCCGAGCGGCTCGTCGCCACCGTGCGGCAGGGGTTCGAGTTCGGCAAGGAGTCGGTCGGGGTCACCGCCAGCCTGGGGATCGCCCTCTATCCGTGGGACGGCCTCGATCCCGCGGCGCTCGTCGCGCACGCCGAGCTCGCCTTGCGCGCCGGCCAACTGCGCGGGGGGGATCGCGCGAGCTTCTACTCGCCAGCGCTCGCCGAGCCGCCGCGTGCCCTCGCCGCTGCCGTGGCGCCACCGGCCCCGGTCGCCGAGCCCGAGGAGACCTTCCGGGTCGCCGATCTCGAGCTGCTCTGGGAGCCGGTGCTCGAGCTGGCGACGCGGCGCCTCGTCGCGCTGTCGCCGATCGCCACCCTTCCGCGACCCGGCAACGAACGGATCTCGGGGGCCGATCTGTGGCGCCTGGCCGCGCGCGGCGGAGCGCTCGCGGCGGCCAACCGCTGGTGGGCGAGCGCGGCGATCGAGCAGGCCGCCGGGTGGATCGGCAAGGCGCCGGGGCATCTCGTGCTGTCACTCGCCGTCGTCGGGCCGCAGACGGCGGACGGCGGCCTGACGGCGACGCTCAACGACCTCTTCTCGGCGCATCGCGCGCTGGCCTCGCGGTTCGAGGTCGTTCTGCCGGAGCTACCGACGCCGCGCGATCTCGACGGCGCGCGCGAGCTGCTCGCCAGCCTGGCGGCGATCGGCGTGCGGGGGGCGCTCGGCGAGATCGGTTCGGGGCCTCTCCCGCTCGATCTCCTGGTGGAGCGTCCGACGCCGCGCTGGCGCCTGGCGACGAGCGCCGTGCGGGCAGCGACGCGCACGGCGGAGCGCGGCGACCTGCTCGAGGGTCTGCTCACCCTGGCGCATCGGCTCGGGGCGCGTGTCGAGGCGGCGGGGGTGGAGAGCGCGCGCGACCTCAGCTGGCTCGTCGCCCATCGCTGCGACTGGGCGAGCGGCCGGGCGGTGCGGGCGCCGCTCGACACGTCCGAGGTGCGCCTGGCGCTGCTCGAGTCGGGCGACCGTTGATCGCAGGCGGCACGGGCCGCCGCGAACGGGGGATCGCCGGCGCCAACGTCCGGATGCGCGGCCCGGGGGCGAGGCGTCGGGCGCCGACGCCCGCCTGGCGGGAGGCGGGGCGAGGGAGAATGAGCGCCGCGCGGTGACGGTCCGTTCCGGTGACGCCGCGACGCCTCGCCGGCCGGATTCGTGTCGCGGTGAGGGCCACCAGGGGCTGGAGCGACGGGATGAGCGCGGAGTCGGGCAAGGGCGGGTTCTGGAAGGGTTGGCCGCGGCGGCTGGTGACGGCGCTCTTGGCGGTCGAGTTGCTCTACGTCGGGGCGTTCGAGGTCGCGGTGCGGTCGGGTTCGCTCGAGCGATGGATCAATCGTCGGCCCGAGAAGGTCGCCATCGCCTTCGCCAGCGCCCATTCGTGGTTCCCGTTCTGGGCGAGCGTCGTCGGGCTCGACATCCGCGGCCAGACGCCGAAAATTCGCTGGCACCTGACGGCGGACACCGGTCGTGGCTGGCTCGCGCCCTGGCCGCTCGTCGAGCGGCGGCTCCGCTTCGCCTCGGTGCACGCGGCCGGCATCGCGTTCCAGATGCGCTTCGAGCGACCAGGCGAGACGCTCGATCCGGCGACCGAGGCACTCTTGCCGGCGATCGCGCCGCTCGCCCCGCCACCGGCGACGCCGCGGCCGGTGCGCCCGAAATGGTCGTTCGAGCTTCCGCGCGTCGGCGCCGAGCGGGTGCGCGAAGTCTGGGCCGATCGGTTGCATCTGACCGGCGAATTGGCGGCGAGCGGTGGCTGGGCGCTCCACCACGGGGTCGAGGCCGAGCTTCTGCCGAGCGGAGTGGACCTCGTCGACGGCGAGCTGCGGATCGGGAGGTACGCGATCGCCACCGGGCTGCGGGGGCACGTCGACCTGGAAGTGGTGCGCTGGCCGTTCAAGCAGAAGCGGGGGATGGAAGTCCTGCCCTATGCCTCGGCCCAGGCGGCGATCGAGGGTGCTGCCACCTTCGGCCCCTTCGTCCAGGGCGAGCTCCTGCCGGAGTGGCTTCGCTTCGACCACGCCCCGGGGCCGTTCTCGGCCCGCTTTGAAGTGCGCTCGGGGATTCTGCAGCCCGGGAGCGTCGCCGACCTCGAACGCACCGCCTGCAGTCTCGGCATCTACGACTTCGGCGTGACCGGCAAGGCGAGCGCTCACCTCGAGGTGTCGCAGGACGACCACGGCCCGCGCGGCGAGGTGACCGTACGGTTTGCCGACTTCGAGGTGCGCCAGGCGGCCGACCCGCGGGCGGAGATCGTCGGCACCGGGCTGACCGTCGTCGGCCAGACGCGCGATCTCGCCGTGCACGGCCCGCCCTTCACGGCGACGGCTCACGTCGACCTGGGTGAGGCGCGCCTGGCGAACCTTGCGGTCTACGATCGACTCGTCCCGCAGAGCCTGCCGCTCGACATCGTCAGCGGGAGCGGCAAGGTGCAGGGTGGGTTCGACGCGGTGCTTCCGGCAAGGTCGGCCCGCGGCTCGTTCACTGCGCACATCGACGAAGCGGCCGTCCGCTACGGGGGGCTCGATCTGCACGGAACGGTGGCGGTCGGTATCGCCCTGTCGACCGCCGATCTGGCCACACGCACGTTCGACCTCTCCGGGACGCGCCTCGAGTTGACCAACTTCCGCATCCCGCAGGCCGAGGTGGTCGGTCCGAAGAGCGAGGCTGGCTGGTGGACGCGCCTCGAGTTGCCCGAAGGGCGGCTCGCGCTGCCTCCGGTGTCGGCGGCGAGCGGGCGTTTCCGCGTCGAGATGCGCGACTCGGTGCCGCTCGTCGGTCTCTTCGCCACGCGGCGCGACCTGCCGCGATGGGTCGAGCGCGTCCTCTCCGTTCGCGACGTGGGTGCGGAGGGGCGGCTCGGCTGGTCGCCGGATGGCTTCGCGCTGGAGGACTTCTCGACGCGCTTCCGGAAGTCGACGATCCGCGCCAAGGCCCGCTTCGGCAAGGAGAGGAAGGCCGGGGTGATGATGATCGAGTGGTGGAAGCTCGCACTCGGCGCGCGATTCGACGGCGAGAGCCGCCAGCTCAAGCTGGTCAAGACGCGCGACTGGTATGCCCGGCAGAACCTCGGCGCGATGCCGGAGGTCGACGCAGCGACGGTTCCGGTGACCGATGGCACGGAGGTCGCGGCGCCGACGAGCGCGAGCGAGCTCGCGGGGACCCACTGGCGATTGCAGGAAACGGTTCCGCCGAGCGCGTCGGCTGCGTCGCTGGCGCTGACGCTTCAGCTCGAGGCCGCGGCGATCCACCTGGCGAGCGGCTGCGGTCGGGCGTCGGCGACGTACGCGATCGGAACCGACGCGAAGCTCGAAGTCGGGGACCTCGACGCCGGGCCGCTCGCCTGCCCCGAGCCGCTCGCGGCCGAGGAACGGCGCCTACGTCGGCTGCTCCGCGCGGCGAGCGTCGTCAGCCTGACCCCCGAGGAACTGCTGCTCGCGAGCGGCGAGGGCGTCGCCGCGACCGAGCTTCTGTTCGTTCGAGTCGGAGTCCCTTGAGGTCGCCTAGCAGCGGAGCGTGGAGGACCCCCGAATGGTCTCGAAAGGTCCCTGGCACCTTCGCGGAGCCTCACGGATCGCCTTCGCGGGGGCGGTCGATCTTCTGAAAAACCCCTGGCACTCTCGGGGAGGGCGGTCGATCTTCTGAAAAACCCCTGGCACTCTCGGGGAGGTGGGCGCCCACCCGGAGTCGCCGAGAGCAGCTGCTGCAAGTTCGGTGGCCTCGATTCCGTCCTTTTCCTTCGATGCCACGCCGCCTACGTTTTGTTCCGGAAGGGTCGATGGTCGAGGTCACCTGCCGAACGGTGCAGGGACGGCTGCTGCTGCGACCGTCGCCACAGCTCAACGACATCGCCTTGGGGGTTCTCGGGCGAGCGCAGGCTCGCTACGGGATGGCCGTCCACGGCTTCGTGATCCTGTCGAACCACCTGCACCTCCTGCTCTCGCCCGAGACGCCGCAGCAGCTGGCTCTCTTCATGGCCTTCCTCGAGGCGAACCTCGCCAAAGAGGTTGGGCGGATTCACGATTGGAGAGGCCCGTTCTGGGGACGCCGCTACCAGATGATCATCGTCTCCGACGAAGAGGAGGCTCAGGTCGCTCGCCTCCACTATCTGCTGCGTCATGGAGTCAAGGAGCACTTCGTCGCCCGCCCTCAGGATTGGCCGGGCCCCCACGGTGTGACGGCTCTGCTCGAGGATTCGCCGCTCCAGGGAACGTGGATCGACCGGACGCTCGAGCACAAGCTTCGGCGTCGCAACGGAGAGGTTGACCCCCGCGCCTGCCGGTCGACGGAGTCTGTCGACCTCTCTCCGCTGCCGTGCTGGGCGGGATTGCCCCCGGATTCCTACCGTAGGCGCATCGCCGAACTGGTCGCCGACGTCGAGGTCGAAGGCCGGAAGCTCTCTCGCGAACAGGGAGAACCTCTGGGGCCCGCTCGAGTGCAGCGCCAGCATCCTCACCAACGACCGCAGAGATCCAAGTGCTCGCCCGCGCCTTTGGTTCATGCTGCGTGCAAGGCGGTGCGTCTGGCGCTCGTCGACTCCTACCGCATCTTTTCGATCGCATTTCGCGCTGCCGCAGAACGTCTGAGGAGCAGTGACCGCTTGGTGCTCTTTCCTGATCGTGCCTTCCCGCCGCCTCTCCCCGCCCCAGGGTAGGGACGTATCGCTTGCCACATCGTCGAGCCCTCCTGCGCTCTGTTTGCGAGCAGGATTCGTGCGGAGACCGTTCACGAACGGCGACGGACTGCCTCGGCGAGCGTTCCACGGCGAAAAAGGGCACTGCCGACCGGACGGGAGGCACAGATGATCAGGCAGGGCTCGCCTCGAGCTCCTGTTGGAAACGCCGAGACGATGAGCCGTCCGGCGAACGAGGGGAGTCCGCGAGCGCTTTCAAGGAAAGAACGCTGGCACTGATGCTGGAGGTCGCGGGCTGATCCGAGACTCTCCCGCTCTCAATAGGCACGCTGCGGCTTGTGGTGTGCACCCGCGCGGCATACGGTCAGCCCTTCTCTCAACCCAGGAGGGTTTCCGGAATGCGTATCGCTGCAGGCATCGCAATCGCTGTCGCTCTGTCCGTCGCTGCGTCCGCAGGCGCACAGAAGAGCCCCGAAGTGGCTCAGATCTCGGTCTGGAAGGTCAAGCCGGGGGCCACCGCGGCGTTCGAGGCGGGAAGGGCGCGTCACATGGCGTTCCATGCCGCGCAGAAGGACAGCTGGAGCTGGTTCACCTGGGAAGTGGTCAACGGCGACCGCGCCGGGGAGTACCTCACGGGCTCGTTCAACCATTTCTGGAAGGACTTCGACGGCCGCGACGCCTTCGACAAGCTCGACAATGCCGACGTCGAGAAGAACCTCGGGGCGAATTCGGAGGTCACCACCACGGGCTACTGGACCTACATGACCGAGGCGAGCCGTGCTCAGCCCGGCACGACCGGTCCGGCGGCCTACGCACAGCTGACGCACTACATGGTGAACCCCGCCGACACGCCGCGCTTCGAGGACGCCCTCAAGGAGATCAAGGCGGACCTCGACAAGGCCGAGTGGCCGGTCTACTCGGCGTGGTACCGGCTGTCGAGCGGCGGAGAGGGTCCGCACTACGTCGTTTCCACCCGACGTGACAACTTCGCGGCGTTCGCGCCGCTCGACAAGTCGCTGATCGAGGCGGTGGCCGGGGTGGCCGGACCGCGCCGGGCAGCAGAGCTGTTCGACATCGTGCGCTCGTCGACCCGCTCGGTCTACACCGAGGTCTTGAAGCTGCGGTCAGACTTGAGCTACGTCGCGCCCGCCGCGAAGTAGCGCCGGACCCTCTCGACCGGCGGCCGGAGCGGCGTCGCTCCGGTCCGCCGATTCGGGTCGTCGACCCGACCCCCCCGATGGCGCTTCTCGTTCCGGCCCGCGGATTCGGGAAGATCGTTGGCACCTTGTTCCGGGTCGGGCCGTCGACCCGATCCTGCGATCGCCCCTCTCGCTTTTCGATCCGCCGATTCGGCTCTCCGGTGGCCGGGTGTCCCGCCCGGACGAGAGCTTGCGCTCCGGAGAAGGGGTGCACCTCCCCGGAACGCGAGGACTCATGATCGACCTTCTCAAGCCGGCCCTCGTCGCCGTTGCGCTCGGTCTCGCGGCCGCGGCGTCCGCTGCCGCCACCCCACCGCTCGATCCGTCGGCGTTCGCCGGCGCGTGGGTCTCCGAGCCCTGGGCCGAAGCGCTCGTTTCGTCGCGTTCACCGCTGCGTGCGGCTGATGCCAGCCCGCCGCTGGCGTTCGAAGTGGAGCGCGCCCCGTTTGGCTGGCGCCTGACCGTCACCAGCTTTCACGAGGCGTCGCACTGGGCGTTCGTCGCGGCACAGGCCGGTGCGCGCGCGGGGGAGGTGACGCTGGTGCTCGATCCCGCGGAGGACGATCAGCCCGACCTGAGCGGACGCAAGCGCGTCGCGGCGACGCTCGCTCCCGCGGGAGGTCCGCCGCAGGGATTGCGCGCTGCGCTGTGGAGCGAGGACGAGGCCGCGAGCTTCCGCCGCCTCGACGGGCCGCTCGCGGCCTGGGTCAATCGGTCGCTGATCGCCGGCCAGTACCGCGATGCGCAGGGCCGGATCTGGAGCTTCGGTATCGACGGCAAGGCGCGCTGGCCGGAGCGGGCCTTCGACTACGAGGTCTCGGTCGATCCCTCCGAGGCCGGTTGCGATTACCTGCAGAGCCCCGATCCGCAGGAGACCGGCGGGCAATGGCGCACCGGTTTCGCCTGGCACGACGGGCGACTCGAGCTCTTCCGCATCGTCTACGACCAGGAGGTGCCGATCTCCTGTGTGGGCAAGCCGTTCGCGCTGCTGACGCCGACGAACGCCGCGGCGACGGCTCCGATGCCGGCTCCGTCCCGTGCGAGTGCTGCCGAGGTGGGCGTCTGCGGGCTCCGACGCCTGCCGATCGAGCCGCGCGATCCCGGTTCTCGCGCCTGGTACGTTTCGCCGGGCAGGACGCTGCGGCTCGAACACTGGAGCTTCAACGAAGTGCAGGACCCCGACCGCTTCACCGACGGGCCGATCCGGGTGATCCACGCCGACGGTCGCCATTGCGAGATCGACAGCGACAACTACACGGCGGAGCTGCGCCTGAGCGCTGACGAGCACACCCTGGTGGTGGTCGAGTTCAGCGGGTCGAACGAGTGGGTGCGTCTCTACGACACGGCGAGCTGCCGGCGCCGGAGCGAGCTGCCGGTCGGCGAGCAGCTCGTCTTCGACGGCGACACTCTCCGCGATGCCGGCTCCTGCGAGATGCGCGACGCGCGAGTGGGCACGTGCCGGCCCGCCTCGGTTCGCCGGTTCGACGCGACCTGCGTGCCGGTGCGGAGTGCGTCCGAGTCCGACGAGGCGACACGCCGTCGTTTCGGCATCGCATTCTCCGAGGCCTCGGAGATCGAGTTTCCGTCGACGGGACACGCACGCCGGCTCGGTCCGGCGCGCTGGTGACGGCCGCGCCGGTGGTGACGCACCGAGCTCGATGCTCTCGGGCTCAGGGCGCGGCGACTTCGACCATCACCTCGTTGCGACGCAGGAACCAAGGCATGAACGGTGGGTCGTAACGCGCCGTCTCCGGCTCGCCGATCACCGTCCACCCGGCCGTCCGCACTGCGGCGAGCAGCTCCGCGGTGCG
The DNA here is from genome assembly GCA_016699405.1 of Holophagales bacterium. Lineage (NCBI taxonomy): Bacteria > Pseudomonadati > Acidobacteriota > Holophagae > Holophagales > Holophagales bacterium. Next base: position 2,419,861 of record CP064972.1, read on the forward strand.
GGCTGCGAATCGCCCTTCCGACCAGAAACCCGAGAAGCGCAACGCCGCGACGGTGCGGACCGGGACCTCGCGCAGCGTGACGCGGGAATCGTTCGGCGCGGGGAGCGTGGCGAGCGTCGAGGCCGCCGGCATGGTGAAGGCGACGACCCAGCCCTGCGCACCTCCGCGCTGAGCCACCGGTGCGGTCATGGCGATGCGCTCGCTGCCGCCGCGCGGGCGCTGGGCGACCGGCGCGGTCATCGCGATCTTCTGCGATCCGCCAGCGGCGCCGGCAGCCCGATTGCCGCCGAAGATGTAGCCGGCGAGTCGACGGAACCCTTCGTTGCCGGCACGGTCGAAGTCGCGGCCGTCGACCACCGTCTCGGCGACGACGTAGGAGGGGTATTCGCGCAGCTCGACCGCGCCGAGGGTGCGCAGCAGCTTGAACGCGGGCTCTTCGACGGCCATGGCGGGGAGGGGGGAGAGAAGGGCGGCGAGGATGGTGAGGGCGGTGACGACGGCAGGGAGCGCGGTGCGGTGACGTCTCATCGACTCTTGCTACGCAAGATCGCAGCGTTCGGCCGTCCGGCGGTCGATTTTCCTCCTCGCGACGGGCGGACGACGCCGGGGGAGTGCGCTCCGTTCACCCCGTCGCCGGGCGTGGACCCGCACGCGACGAGACCGAGACGGGGAGCGCTCGCTCGGCTCCTCCCGAGGCACGGAAGCCCTCGCCGCCAGGGCAGGCGATCCGTCACGTCGACTGCTGTGCCTCGGGAACGAGCCGCGTCTCGATGCGGCAGAAGCGGTCGGGGTCGAAGGAGCGCAGGAGGCGCTCGGCGATCGGACTGGCGGTCTCGCGCAGGTGCTCGTCGAGCAGCGCCTGCACGGTCTGGACGTCGCTCTCGTCGAGCGGCACGGCGCGCACGTAGCGGGCGTTGAGCATCTCGAGCGCCGCGTCGAGCAGGTAGACGCGGCCGCCGGTCATCCCCGAGCCGAGGTTGAAGCCCACCGGACCGAGGACCAGGGCGGTGCCGCCGGTCATGTACTGGAAGGCGTTGGCGAGCACCCCTTCGACGACGATGCGCGGCGCGTCGCCTTCGTGGCTCTTGCGCAGGCAGACGGCGAAGCGGTTGCCGCCGCCGCCGGCGAGGTAGGCGCGTCCGCGCCGAGCACCGTAGGCGAAGGTGTTGCCGACGAGCGTCGGCGTCCCCTCACTGCGGAACCCCTCGGCGGGCACGATCGCCAGCTTGCCGCCGTAGGCGGCGGTGAAGCAGGAGTCGGCGGCGACGCCGGCGAGGCGGAACTCCATCCCTTCGACCGCGTAGGCGGCGTAGAAGTGTCCGGCGGCGCCGTGGTGGCGAAAGCGCACCGCGCCGCGTGGCAGGCCGGCGTCGCCGAATCGCCGCGCCACGAGGCCGGCGGCGGTCACGCCGACGCCGCGATCGAGGTTCGTCAGGCGGCGCGCCACCTCGACCGATTCGCCGGCGAGCGCACGCTCGGCGGCCTCCTCCTCGCGCACGCGCGGCGGCGGGGCGTGAAGCTGACTCTGCCGCTGCAGGTGGCGCGTCGTGGCGCGACCGTGCGGCGCGTTGACCAGGTGCGAGAGGTCGAGCGCCGCGGCCTTGCCCTCGAGATCGTCGCGTCGCACGAGCAGGTCGCGCCGGCCGACGAGGTCGGCCACGCTCGCCACGCCGAGTCGCGCCAGGGCGAGGCGAACGTCGTGCGCCACGGCGAGCAGGTATTCGACGAGTTGGCGCGGGCGCCCGGCGAAGCGGGCGACGAGCGCCGGGTCCTGCGTGGCGACGCCGAACGAGCAGCCCTGGCGGCGCGCCCCCGTCGGGTCGTGCGGCGCCGGTCCGGCGAGATGGCACTGGCGCAGCATCGAACAGCCGAGCGCGACGAGCGCGCTGGTGCCGAAGCCGACGCGGTCGGCCCCGAGCAGGAGGAGCTTGAGCGCCTGATCGCCGGTCTGCACGCCGCCGTCGACCGACAGCTCGACGAGCTCGCGCACCCCCTCCTCGACCAGCGCGTCGTGCACCGCCGGCAACACGGCTGCTGCCGGTACGCCGGCGTGCTTCTGATCGACGCGCTTGGCCGCCCCGGTGCCGCCACCGCCGTCGGAAAGGTGGATCCGGTTCGCGCCGGCGTTGACGCCGCCGAGCGCCGCCATCTCGACGCCGTGGGTGGCGGTGAGCTTGAGCGCGCAGGAGACCTCCGGGTTCAAGAGGCGCCAGCTCTCGAGCATCAGCTTGACGTCCTCGATCGAGTAGAGGTTGTGGTTGACCGGCGGCGAAATCAGCTCGTAGCCGGGCTCGCAACCGCGCTGCGCGGCGATCCTCGCGTCGACCTTGCGCCCGGGGAGCTGCCCGCCCTTGCCGGGCTTGGCGCCCTGGGCGAACTTGACCTCGGCCTCGGCGGCGCGCGCCGCCACCTCGGGGGTCACAGTGAAGCGCCCGCCGGCGTACTGGATGCTGCGGTTGCCGTCGGCGTGGCCCAGCCGCGACTTGTCGAATCCGCCCTCGCCGCTGTTGGCGAACGGACCGAGCCCGGCGGGCAGCGGCGTCGCCGAGCGGTGGAAGCGGCGGCGGCACCAGCGCCAGGCGAGGTTCATGCCGCGCGCGACCGCCCGGTGGGCCGGTTCGGAGAGCGCCCCTTCGCTCATCCCGGGGACGAAGAAGCGCCAGAGGATCGCCTCCTCCGGTTCGACGGCGTCGAGCGGCAGCGGAGTCCCCTCGCGCAGCGCGACGAGGTCGAGCAGGCTGGTCGGGGCGCGCCGGCGCCGTTCGGCATCGAGGTCGTGCAGCCGTGTCGCCGCATCGGCCACCGCGGCCGGGCTGCGCCGTGCGTTCTCGCCGAATCCCGCCGCTGCCTGCATGGCGCGCACCGCGTCAGGGGAGTAGAGATGGGGTCGTCCGTCTTTGCGGAACTTGTGCTCGCCGGCCGGCGGCGGTGCGCCGTCGCCGGCGAAGGCGGCGCGATGGAAGCCGAGCCACTCCCGGTCGAGCGTGTCGACGCCGATGCCGCCGAGATGGCCGGCGACGCCGGGGAACTCGCGGGCGAGCAGCGACGCGTCGAGGCCGATCGCCTCGACGAGCTGGGCGCCGCAGTAGGCCGAAGCCGGCGTGACGCCGATCATCGACATCGCCTCGACGAAGCCGTTGCGCACGCCGGCAAGGTAGGTCGCCTCGCGTTCGCCGGCGGTCTCGCAGCCCAGCCAGGGGCAGACGGCGTCGGCGCCGAGCGCGACGAGCAGCGCGAGGTGATGGACGTCCCAGGCCCCGGTGTCGGCGACCAGTCCGACCTGATGACGGAAGCCGGCGGCGACGATCGCCTGGTGGAGTTGCGAGAGCAGGCGCGGCATCGGCAGCGCGACGCGCGCGGCGGAGACGGTGCGGTCGGAAAGCACCAGCACCGCCGTGTCGCGCGCCACGGCGAGGGCGGCGCCGACCACGCCGGCCAGCGCGCTCTCGAGCGACTCGACGGTGCCGCCGTCATCGCCGACGGCGAAGGTCGCGTCGACGCGACGGACCGCCTCGTGCGCCAGCAGCCAGTCGCGCTCGGCCCGTTCGAGGACGCGGTGCGGGTAGAGGAAGAGCGGCCCCTCGCTTTCGCTCCACAGGCCGCTCCGGCGACCGAGCGCGACCGACGTCTCGAAGACCCAGGCGTCGCGGATCGGGTCGATCGGCGGGCTCGTTTCCTGGGCGAAACGCAGCTTGAAGTAGTCGTCGAGGCGACGCGGCAGCCGGTCGAGCAGCGCGGCGGGCGGCGTGTCGTCCCCCATCGAGCCGATGGCGAGCTTGCCCTCGGCGACCAGCGGCGCGAGTGTGACCTCGAGGTCGTCGCGGGTCATGCCGAAGGCGGTTTGCAGACGGGCGAGCTCGTCGTCCGGCAGGGTCGCCGGCGGAGCCTCGAGTCGCCCGCCGGCCTGGCCGCGGCGCGGGGCCGGAAAGCGCTGCAGAGCGAGGAGGCGATGGACCTGTTCGGTGAGCAGCACGTCGCCGCTCGCCAGACGGACCATCGCCGTGTCGCCGGGTCCGAGCAGGCGCTGCATCTCGAGCGGTCCGAGGTCGAGCGTGCCGGAGAGCTCCGAGGCGGCCACGGCATAGTCGCGGGAGGCGGCGATCCAGAGCGGGCGCAGCCCGTTGCGGTCGAGGTGTGCCACCGCTTCGTCGCCGTCGCAGGCGACGATCGCCGCCGGTCCGTCGCAGGCGCCGAGCAGCACCGCCATCGCCTCGTGGAACGCTTCGAGGTGACGCTCGCCGCGCGCCATCGACGGCGCCTCGGGGAGCAGGGCGAGCAGTGCTTGCGGCATCGCCAGGCCGCCGGCGATCAGGGCGATCATCATGTCGTCGAGGTTGGCGCTGTCCGAGCCGCTCGAGCAGATGATCGAGGTGACGCGCGCGGCGAGCTGGCGCAGGCGCGGGTGGCGCTCGACGATGCGCGTCACCAGATCGCGACCGATGGCGTGCACCCAGGCGACGTTGCCGCGGATGGTGGCGATCTCGCCGTTGTGCGCCAGGCCCCAGAACGGCTGGGCGCGGCGCCACGAGCTCGTGGTGTTGGTCGAGTAGCGCGAATGGAAGAGCACGAAGCGCGAGGCGAGCTGCTCGTCGCGCAGGTCGGGGTAGAGCTCGGACATCCGCGAGAGCTGGGCGAGCCCGCGGTAGACCACGGTGCGGTTCGACAGGCTCGAGACGGCGAACTCGCCGCGTGACGGTTCGTAGAGCTGCTCGTCGAGCGCCAGGCGCAGGAGGTAGCGGCAGAGGAACCAGCCCTCCTCGCTCGACCCCGCCGGCCGGCGGAAGAGCGCCTGCCGGACCACCGGGGCGGTGCGCCGCGCCGGCGAGCCGGGTGGCAGCGCCTCGACGTTCAGCGGCACGTCCGCCCAGCCGAGCACGTCGGCGCCGCCGAGCGCGGCGAGATCCTCGACCGCCTCGACGCAACGCCGCCGGCGTGCTCCGTCGAACGGCAGGAAGAAGGTGCCGAGCGCCACGTCGCGCTGGACGATCGCCCGCGCCTGCTCGGGGAAGCGGTCGAGCAGCAGCGCCCAGGGGATGTCGAGCAGCATCCCCGCGCCGTGTCCGGGCGCCCCGCGATGGTCGAACTGGCGACAGAGCTCGAGCGCCATGTCGACGAGCGCGCGCTCGGCGACCCCCTTGCGCGAAGCGAGGAAGCCGATCCCGCACGCGGCGCGGGACGAGTCGAAGGTCGGCGGGGACCAGCGGCGCGGGACGTCGCTCACTCGAGGGTGCCTCCTCGGCCGAGTATAGGACGAGATGCCGCGGTGCGGCGGGGAGAATCTGCGGGCCGGGGAGCCGGTCGCGAACCGTGACGGAGCGGGCGAGCGGAGACGCTCAGTGCAGGTAGCCGTCCTGCACCGGGTGCTCGCTGTCGAGGTTGCCGTAGTCGCGGGCGAGGTCGAAGCGCGTCGGGTCGTGCGGCCGGCGGGTGACGAGCACGTCGTGCAGGCACCACTTGGCGCCGGGAGCGCATCCCGAGTCCGCGGCATCCAGCGCGTGAAGGCGGACCTTGGCGGGAGCGCGGGCGTGGAGCGCCCGCATGTCGTCGGCGTTGGCCGACTCGCTCCCGGTTCGCGGGTCGACCGCGTAGACCGCGTGGACTTCGCCGAGCGCTGCCACGAGGTCGGCGTCGAGCTCGAGATCGCCCGTGCCGATGGCGCCGTCGAGGTTGAAGTAGCGGATGTGCGCGAGCAGCTCGCGACCGCCGGGTCGCGAGCGGAGCTGCCGGAAAAGGTGATGCGCGACGAACGAGCCGCTGCTGTGGGCGATGGCGACGATCGGCCCCGCCGCGCCGCCACGTGTGCGGGCGAGAAGCCACTCGGCGAGCTCGGCGGTGGCGAGATCCTTCGTGCGATAGCTCGCGTCGGCAGGACCGCGCAGCACGCAGACGCCGGCGGTGGTCGCCTCGGGGTCGGCGTGCAGGGTTGGAAGGGGTGTGAGTTGGATGGCCCAGTTCCAGGCCCAGGCCGGCTCGACGGTCCAGCCGGCGAAGGCGAGGAGCAGGGGGGCGCCGCCGGCCCCGTCGCGGCAGTAGACGCCGCCGGCCAGAGCCCGTGGGATCGGCGCGGGCGTCGGAGCTGCGTCGTGGCTCGCGCCCGCGGGGCCGACTGCGACCAGAAGCGTGCCGAGGAGGATCGAGGCGAGCCGAGTCATGAGATTCCGGCGGAGATGCGGTGCGACGCCGCGCGTGGAAGCAGCGTCGCTCGCGTCTCGTGTGCTCACGGCTTGGCCGAGACTACGTTCGTCTCACCCACGCCGACCGAGAAGGCGATTCGGCGACCGCCGATCTCGACCGTGTAGGCACCCGGTGGCAGGACGAGGACGTTGCCGACGCTCGACACTTCGCCGACGCGCTGTCCGGCGGCCGTGCGGACCTCGTGTCCCTGGATCGAGGCGCCCTCGACCTTGAGCTTGCCCGGCCGCAACGTCGTCACCACGCCGCCGTCCACCTTGACCAGCGGCCAGACGATGTCGCCGAAGGTCACGTCGTACGTCCCTGGAATGACCGCGACCTGGTCGCCGATCGAGCTGACGTGGGCGACCTCGACGCCGGTCTCGCTGTCGAGCAGCCGATGGCCGACGAGCGAGGCGCCTTCGACGCGCAGCCGGCCGGGACGCAGCACCGTCTCCTTGCCGGCCTCGACGCGCACGCTCTTCCACTTGACGTCGCCGAAGCTGACTTCGTAGAGGCTGGGAGGGACGTGGATCGTGCGCCCCATCGAGCTGACGTTGCCGACGACCTTGCCGGTGGTGACGTCGACCACGTCGTGGCCGGCGAGGTTGGCGCCTTCGACGGTGAGGTTGCCGGGTTCCTTGCCCTCCACGGCGACCTTGCCGACCGGTGCAGCGACCGCGAGCCCGAGCGCCGTGCCGAGCTCGGCGGCGCTGCCGGCATCGCGATAGGTGCCGCCGGTCGCCGCGGCGATGCACTGGAGCTGGAGTCGCGCGGCGAGGTCGACGTCGAAGCCGATGGCGTGGATGACGAGCCCGGCGCGCTTGGCGGCGAGCGCCCGCGCGGTGGCGCAAGGATCGCCGTCGCAGGTCTCCTTGCCGTCACTCACCAGGACGATCGCCGGCGCCGTCGCGTCGGCTGGCAGGTCCTGCGCCGCGAGGCTCGAGCACGCGGGTGATCGGCGTGTAGCCGCGAGCGGTGAGCTTCTGCGCCGCAGCGACCGTTGCCGGGCCGGCCTTGGCGGCCTCGGCGAACGGCACGAGGATCTGCGTGTCGGCGCAGTCGTGCTTCTCGCGCGGCGACTGGTGTCCGTAGGCGCGGAACGCCAGGCGCGTGTCGGCAGGGAGCTTGGCGACGACGTCGGCGACCGCCGCCTTCGCTGCCTCGAGCCGCGTGCCGCCCGCCGGGAGCTTGGCGATCATGCTGCCGGAGGCGTCGAGCACCAACTCGATCGTTCGCGGGGGGGCCGCGGCGCCGGTCGGGAGGGCGTGGAAAAGGCCGAGGGCGGCGAGACCGAGCAGGCTGGCGCAACGCGTGCGACGCATGAGCACCTCCGGAGCTTTCCGGGAGATTCTAGATTCGGAATGCCGAGAAGGCTCTCCCCTCCGTCCGGCAGAACGAGGCGCGCAGCGCGGTTCAGTCGAAGTGCAGCACGCGCACCGGCTCGTCCTCGCGATCGCCGGCGATGCGGCCGGGGCCGATGCGGATCTCGTGCGCGGTCACCGCGATCGGTCCGTCGAAGCGGTCGCCGACGGGGATCTCGACGTGACGGGTCATCACCAGACGCGGGTGCTTCGCCCCGTCCTCCCCGTAAGCGTCGCCGATGTCGAACGTCACCAGCAGCAGGCTCATGAAGACCCCGGTGCCGCCACCGCCCTGCTTGGTCGAGAGGACGTGTACGCCGTTGGCCAGCCTCCCGAGGTGCTTGTAGGCGATCCAGTCGGTGACGCCCGAGGCGGGATCGGGAGTGTCGACGCGGAACCAGCCCTCCGGGTCGGCGACGAGCTCGCCGGAGTAACGGTTCGAGTGGAAGGCGAGGTCGAGCTCGACGGCGGCGACCGGCCCGGACGGGCCGTCCGAGAGCCAGGAGAGCAGATCCTCGACGACGCGCGGCGAGATCGGCTCGGCGCGGAAGGTGAACCGGTCGTCGGCCTCGGCCTGCTGTGCCCGGACGGCGGTCCGCTCGTTCGCCGAGCTCTTGGCCGTCGCCGGGCTCGCCGCCGGGAGCGTGGCGGGGACGACGAGGAGGGCGGTGATCGCGACAGCGGTGCGGAGCATGGGCACTCCCTTCTGTCTCTAGAAGCGTGAGCGGCCCCGGATGCGGGACGGCTCCTGGCCGGGCAGGCGGCGGAGCGGTGCGGTGGCGTTCTCGACCTGCGTGCGGGTCCACCGGTGCTCGGTGCCACCCTTCCCCCGGGTCCCTCGCTCTCGCTCGGGATGACAGGGGCGGGGCACGGTCGAAGGAGCCGGAGAGGAGGACTCGCGCCGAGCTGCGCTCGGTCTTCGAAGGGAGTCGCTCAACTCCTCGCACTCGCTCAGCGAGACCGAGGTGGGGCACCGTCGAGGGAGCCGGCGAGAAGGTCTCGCACCGAGCTGCGCTCCACCACCGAGCTGACTTGCTCAGCTCCTCGTCCGCTCCTCCCCTCGTCATCCCGAGCGAGAGCGAGATTGGAATGAGAAGGCCAACCCCCCTGTCGCAGTACCTTTGCGGTCTGCAGGTTGACGGGCTGGGGCCCAGAAAGGAGGTTGGCCGTGAAGAAGAATAGCAAGCGCGAGGGAGGGTGGACGGCGGGCCTGGACGTGGGCGACCGCTGGACGCAGGTGGTGGTGCTCGACCGGGTGAGTGGGGAGCAGGCAGGGCAGGAGCGGATCGGGGGCTCGGAGGCCGCGTTGCGAGCCTGGTCGGCGCGCTGGGGCCCGATGCAGGTGGTGCTGGAGACGGGAGCGCAGTCGCCGTGGATGAGCCGGCTGCTGTCGAGTCTGGGACACGAGGTGATCGTGGCGGATTCGCGTCAGCTGCCGCTGATCGGCAAGAGCCGGAAGAAGACGGACGTGCTGGACGCCGAGACACTGGCGCGCTTGGCGCGTGTCGAGCCGAAGCTGCTGCATCCGGTGCGGCATCGAAGCGAAGCCGCTCAGCGAGGCTCGAGGTGATGCGGGCGCGGGATGTCCTGGTGCGGATGCGCACGATGGCGGTCAATCACGTGCGCGGCGCGGTCAAGGCGATTGGAGGACGTCTGCCCAAGTGTTCGACGGAGGCCTTCCCTACACGTGCCGTGTCGGCCTTGCCGGAGAGCCTGCGGCCCTCGCTGCTGAGGATTCTCGAAACGGTGATGGAGCTGACGGAGCGGATCAAGGGCTTCGACCGTGAGGTCGAGGAGCTCGGCCGTCGTCATCCCGAGACCGAGCGCTTGCGTCAGGTCCCGGGCGTGGGCGTCGTCACGGCGGTCAGCTACGTGCTGACGATCGAAACCCCCGAGCGCTTCCGCCGCAGTCGAGAGGTCGGGGCCTACCTGGGACTGGTCCCCGGCGTCCGGGACTCGGGCGAGAGCCAGCCCCAGCTGCGGATCACCAAGCAAGGTGACCCCTTCCTGCGCAAGCTGCTCGTCCAAGCGGCCCAGTACATCCTGGGTCCCCTCGCACCCGACAGCGATCTGCGGCGATTTGGCGAAGCGCTGTCGAAACGCGGCGGCAAAGCGGCGAAGAAACGGGCGATCGTCGCCATCGCCCGCAAGCTCGCCGTCCTCCTGCATCGGCTCTGGGTGAGCGGCGAACCCTACGAGGCTCTGCGCACCGCCGCCGGGACTGCATGAAACGGCAACGACATCTCGGGTAGGAGAGGAGTCGACGACTTTGGGCCAGGGTCCGACCCGGGTCCGGGTGACTGCGACAGGTCCCTAGGCCTCGCAGGCCGCGAGTGAGATGGCAGCACCCGGCTCCGATCGGACACCAAAAGGCACCGAGCCCCACGCGGGCTCCTCGAGAGTGCGGATGGAAGCGTGGCACCGGACCCTCGCCCAAGACCTCGAGCGCGGCCGACAAGTCGGCCGATTGACACCACATGGCCTTCTCATGGAAGGGATCTGGGGGTCGGGCGGCGGCGGGTCCGCGCGGGCTCAACCCCCCGGTTCCCGTGCTCAGGCTCGGGAAAACGGGGGGAGGCACGAAAGGCCACGGTGCTACTTCTTCGGATGGTTGAACAGCTTGTGCAGGAACGACTCGGCCGGCGGGCAGGTGCAGCGCTGGTCCTTCGGCACGTTGGCGAGCGCCTGCTCGACATGTTGGCCGCAGCCCGCCCAGGTCGGCTTGCCGCAGCGCTTGCATTGGACTTGGTGGCACATGGCGGCGGGATTCTCGCACGAGTGCAGGGATCCCGCTCCAAGCAGTCCTTACGGCCGCTTGGCCGACCAGACCGCGAGGTTGCCGCTCTCGAAGCTGTCCGAGGTGAGCAGCTGGATCTCGTAGGCGCCGAGGTCGGCGTACGCGCCGGCTACCCGCGGGCGTCCGAGGATGTCCGTCGTCCCGAATCCGCCCTGGGGCGGACTCGCGCCCATCCCGGCGAGCGGCGAGTCGGGCTTCAAGTCCCAGTTGGTGGCCGGATCGACGAACTTCGGGTCGATCTGGAAACGGACCTCCTCCATCGTCGGGAAGAACGAGAGGGGACGGGGGTAGTCGTTGGCGACGAAGGCGGTGGTGCCGATGCCGGACCAGTTGATGTCGTAGTCGCCGCCGTTGCCCCAGAAGATGTTGTTGGAGAGCCAGACGGTGGCAGTCGGACTGCTGGTGTTGAGACCCAGGACGGTGGTCGCCCCGAGATTGTTGGCGAAGGTGTTGTTGTTGATCGCGGCGTCGAGCAGGTTGCCGCCGGACAGGTAGAGCGCGCTGGCCGAGGCGTTTGCGTGGTTGGCGACGAAAAGGTTGCCTGTCACGCGCACCGTGGCGGCGTGGCCGACCTCGATGTCGACGCCGCCGTCGGGGCCGACGGTGTCGTTGCCGACGAAGGCGTTGCCGTGAACTTCGACCGTCGGTGAGACACTGTCTGGCAGGGTGGCGATCCGGAGGCCGACGCCGGCTTGGCCGACGATGCCGCTGCCGTGGGCGATCTTGATCCCTTCGATGTGGACGAGGGGGCTGCCGGTTCCGCCCGCTCCGCGATCGATCTGGATCTTCAGCACCCGCTCCAGATCGCCGCCGTCGAGCACGGTGCCGAACGGCGAGGTCTCGAGGCGCGCGCAGTTTCCCAGAAAGAAGAAGTACCCGCCCACCAGCGTCAGGTTCTTGGCCTCGCTCGAGGTGTAGTTGAAGCCACCGGAGGGTGCGATGAAGGTGCCCTTGAGCAGGTGGATGGTGTCGTCCACCCCGTTGCTCGCCGCGGTGGAAAGGGCGGTCTGGAGCTCGGCCGAGGTGTTGACGCAGAAGGTCGTGGCGGCGAGCGGCGAGGAGAGGGCAAGGAGCGCGAGAGTCAGGGCCGTCAGGTGAAGGTTCTTGCCGGCGGAGCGGCGCGGCGCGGAGGCCGAGAGGGGGCGGAACGGAACCGGAACGGACATCGAAATCTCCCTTTTCCTCTGCAAACGCCGGCCGGGGCCGGAAGCGAACAGGGGGGAGACGCGATCTCCGCGTCCGGGTCGATTCCTACCGAGTCTTGCCTTCGAGCTCCGCCCAGCGCGCGAAGAGGCGTTCGACCTCGTGCTGGGCCTCGGCGAGGGCGGCGAAGCGCTGGTGGAGGAGGGGGGCGTCGGTGGCGATGGCGGGGTCCTCGGCGAGGCGGCGCGCCGTCTCGAAGGCCTCCTCGGCGGCGACCACGGCCGCTTCCATCCCCTCCCACTCGCGTTGCTCGAGATAGGAGAGCCGCCTCGCCTTCGGCCGCTCGGCGGGCGGGGCGGCCTTCGGCTCGCTGCGCTTCGCCGGTTCGGGGCGCGTGCGCTCGGCCTCCCACTGCGCGTAGTCGGCGAAGAGGCCGGTGCCGCCGCTGCCGTCGAGGGCGAGGATGGCGGTCGAGACGCGATCGATCAGGTAGCGATCGTGGGTCACCAGCACCAGCGCTCCGGGGAACTCGCCGAGCGCCTCCTCGAGCACCTCGAGCGTCGGGATGTCGAGGTCGTTCGTCGGCTCGTCGAGCACCAGCAGATCGGCGGGGCGCAGCATCAGACGAGCGAGGACGATGCGCGCCTTCTCGCCGCCGGAGAGCTGACCGACCGGCGTGACGAGCTGCTCCGGCCGGAAGAGGAAGCGCTTCGCCCACGAGGCGACGTGCAGCGAGCGGTCGCGGTAGATGACGCTGTCGCCCTCCGGAGCGAGGGCACGCTGCAGCGAGACGTTCGGGTCGAGGCTCTCGCGGTTCTGCTCGAAGTAGGCGACGCGCAACTGGTCGGCCTGGAGGATCTCGCCGGCGTCCGGGGCGAGCTCGCCGATGAGCAGGCGCAGGAGCGTCGTCTTGCCCGAGCCGTTCGGGCCGAGCACGCCGAGCCGCGTGCCCGGGCCGAGGAAGAGATCGAGGCCGGAGATCAGGCGCCGTCCGCCGAGCGACTTGGCGAGCCCTCGGCACTCCCAGAGTCGCTTGGTCTTGCGCTGCGAGCCGGCGAGCTCGAGGCCGACGCTGGCCTCGCCGGAGCGCGAGCGGTCGCGGCTCTCGGCGAGCTCGCCGATCAGCCGCTCGGCGTTCTGGATGCGCGCCTTGGCCTTGGTGGTGCGCGCCTTCGGGCCGCGTCGCAGCCACTCGACTTCGCGGCGCACCAGGTTGGCCAGCGTCTCCTGGTAGGAGGCCTGATTGGCGAGCTGGGCGTCGCGCGTTTCGAGCAGGTCGGCGTACGAGCCGTCGACTTCGAGCAGGCCGCCGGCGAAGGCGCGGTTGAGCTCGAGCGAGCGGCGCGCCACGTTCTGCAGGAAGTAGCGGTCGTGGCTCACCGCGAGGAACGCCTTCGGCTCGCTCGCCAGCAGCTCCTCGAGCCAGAGGATCGCCTCGACGTCGAGGTGGTTCGTCGGCTCGTCGAGCAGCAGGACGTCGGGCTCCCGGGCGATCTCGCGGGCGATCGCCAGGCGCTTGCGCCAGCCGCCGGAGAGCGTCTCCGTGCGCTGCTCACGATCGGCGAAGCCCGACTTGCCGAGCGCGAGCGCCACCCGCTGGTGCTTCTCGTGCTCCTCGAGGCGGACCTCGCCGGCCACCGCGGCGGCGACCACCTCCTCGACCGTCAGCCCGGGGGCGAAGACCGGGTCCTGCGGCACGTAGCCGACGCGCACGCCCTTGCGCAGCGCCACCGCGCCGTCGTCCGGCGTCTCGAGCCCGGCGAGGATCTTCAGCAGCGTCGACTTGCCGGCGCCGTTCGGGCCGACCATGCCGACATGGTCACCCTCCGCCAGGGTGAAGGTCACCCCTTCGAACAGCGGGCGCGCGCCGAACCCCTTCGAGACGCCTTCGCAACCGAGCAGGACAGGACGGGCCATGGGCGGGTGATTCTCGCAGATCGCCGGGCGAGCCGGTTCCTACAGGACCTTCCACCAGGGCGCGGCGAGAACGTCGGGGGCGATCCACTCCAGGCGGCGGCCGGTGTGAAGGAGCAGCCCGGCGCGAGAGCGTTCGCCGTATTCGCGGCGGAAGGTGCGCAGGTGCCTTGCGTCTCCCAGGCTGGGTCGCCCGGAGCTCTTGACCTCGATCGGCAGCAGACGGCCGCCCGCTTCCACCACGAGGTCGACCTCCTCGCCGAGCGTGGTGCGCCAGGTGAAGAGCTCGGCGGCCTCGAGGCGAGCGTCGCGCCAGACGCAGAGGTCGTGCAGGACGAGGTTCTCGAGGTGGGCCCCGCGCGGCGTCTCCTCGCCGGCGAGGTGGAGGGCGAGCCCGGTGTCGCTCCAGTAGAGCTTGGGGGATTTGACGAGCCGCTTGGTTCGGTTCACCGCGTAGGCGGGGAGCCGAATCAGCATGTACGAGGTCTCGAGGAGGTTCAGATAGCGGTGTGCGGTCGGTTGGGGCAGGGCCACGTCGCGGCCGAGCTCGGTCTGGTTCAGAAGCTGGCCGAGCCGCAGACAGGAGGCCTGCATCAGGCGACGAAAGTCCGGCAGGCCTGAGAGCGTCGAGAGGCTGCGCAGGTCGCGCTCGAGATAGGTCCGGACGTAGCCGTCGAACCAGATCGTGCGCTCGCGCGCAGTGCGCAGGTGGAGCGCCGGCGTCGGGAAGCCGCCGCGCAGCGCGAGGGTCTTCCAGTCCTCGGGCAGATCGGGTTCGGCAGCGAGGAGGTCGAGCCACTCCTCCTCGCGAGAGGACAGCAATCGGTCCCATAGCCCGGCGCTTCCGAGACCGTGCTGCTCGCGTCGGGTCATCGGCCAAAGCGTCAGGTAGGCGGCCCGGCCGGCGAGCGACTCGGAAACCTGGCTCATCAGCAGTAGGTTGGCGGAGCCGGTGAGCAGGAACTGCCCGGAGCGGCGACGCCGGTCGATGGCGCGCTTGACCGCCCGCAGGATCTCCGGTTCGCGCTGGACCTCGTCGAGCGTGACCGGGGCGTCGCCGCCGACCAAAGCGTCGGGGTCGCGCCGTGCGGTGCGGGAGACCTCGAGATCATCGAAGGTCGAGTAGCGTCGCGGCGCGAGCGCGCGGTCCTGGGCGAGGGTGCTCTTGCCGGTCTGCCGCGCTCCCGTGAGCACCACCGCCGGCATCGTCGCCAACCGCTCTCCCAGGCTCACGGCCGCCAGCCGGGGAAGTGCGAGATCATTCACGTCTTGAATGATATTCATTCATCTCGTGAATGACAAGGCGAGCGCGGCGTGGCCTGGCAACCCTGGGCTCAGCGCCGCTCCTGCCGGAGCGCCTTCGGCGCCACGCCTGACCAGGCCCGCTCGAGGAGGTCCGAGAGGCCTCGCGCATCACCGCGGGGAGGCGAACGAGGATGGCGGGGTGCCCCGCGTGGTGGTCGCCGCGCCGGAACACGCCGGCGATTCTCGCCGATCTCCCGCCACCCTAGGGTGCCAGCCCCTTCCCGATGACCTCGATCTCGGCGAGGACGGCGATCGCCATGCCGTAGAAGGTGCCGGAGACGTTGTCGAGGCGGACCTCGACGGCGCGGGCGGGGACGTCGGTGAAGGCGACGTCGGTGCCGGCGACGGCGAGGGCGGCGCTGCCGGAGGTGGCGGCGAGCTGGGTGGCGGCGGCGTCGCCGTAGAGGCGAACCGTCGTGCTCTCGACCTGGATGGTCGAGCTCGCCGCGTCGCCGAAGCGCGGGTTGTAGAGCCGCACGGTGCGCACCGCGATCGTTACCGGGAAGGTGAGGCACACCCACTGGCCGTCTTGCGACTGGCCGTTGGCCGAGCCCCAGTAGCGCCAGATCTCGCCCTTCTGCACGCGGCGGTCGGTCACGCCGAGGTTCTGATTCGCGTCGCGCGTCGAAGAGACCGTCACCGCCGCGCCGGGGGCGAGGTTCGACCACTTCGCGGCTTCGGCATTCGGTGGCGGCGGGATCTCGGTGTGTCCGGCGTGACAGCCGACGCACGAGGCGGTGATCCCGGGGCGCCCGTAGTTCATGCCGGCGACGTGCGCCGCACCGCCGCCGCGGGTGGGCGGCACGCCGGCGGGGCCGCGCAACTGCTCGAAGAGCGGCACGTGCGCAGGGGCGAGGTGGGCCACCGACCCGTCGGCGGCCACCGGTGCCTCGGCGAGCAGGACCGGCCAGTCGAGGTTGGGGAACGAGCCCGGGCTGGTGCGCTGGTGGTCGAGGAAGAAGCGGATCGTCGTCGCCGAGCCGACCGCCGGCGCCGAGACGATCTCCTGATCCACCGCGCCATTGGCGTAGACGTTCAGCGCGTCGAAGACGAACGAGCCGCCGGTGTCGTAGGGCGGGCTCTCGCCCGGCGGCAGGAGCGACGGGTTCTGCGCCGGGGCGAGCTGGTCCTGGAGCACCGGCGGCACGCCGCGGGGCGCGAGGAGACGGGCGCGCAGCTCCGTCGTGCCGGTCGCGTCGTGCAGCGCCACGCGATTGCTGCCGTCGGCGTTCATCAGGTAGAGGCCGTAGTCCTGGTTCACGTCGGCGGCGCGGGAAAAGGCGATGCGACCGTCCGGCAGGACCGCCGGCTCGCTCGCGTACTCGCCGTTGAAGACCCCGTAGGAACAGTCGTCGGGGCTCGGGCAGTGCACGTAGTCGAGGGTCATCGAGGTGACGCCGGCGATCGCCTGGTAGGGCAGCGCGCCGCGCCGGTAGCGGCGCAGACCGCCGAAGCCGGCCGCCTCCGTCATGTTGAACATCGGGAAAAATTGGCGACGAACGAGCCGTCGGGAGCGAACGCGCCGCCGTAGACGTGATTGCTCGCCTCGTCGCGGAAGCGTCCGGTCCACATCGCGAGGCCGGTGCCGTCGGGGCGGATCGTCGCCGCCTGCCAGGCGTTGCGGAAGAGCGCGTCGGGGCCGCCGACGTGATTGCTGCGGTCGGTGGTGAGACCGTCCTTGATCTGCCAGCCGCCGTTCGGGTCGGCGACCGTCGAGAGGTCGTTCGTGGCGAAGCGGTGGTTGCGCCACCAGCGCGAAAAGAAGATCTGCCCCGTCGCCGGCTCGATCAACGGTCGATCGGCGCCGTTGCGCTCGGAGGTGATGCGGTGGAGGTTCGAGCCGTCGGCGTCGACGACGTGGAGGTTGCTCGCGCGCACCCCGGAGTAGTGGCCCCGGGCTCGCCAGCGCGTCGACGAGAAGACGATCCTGCCGTCCGGCAACCAGGCCGGATCGGTGTCGTCGTAGGCACCGAAGCCGCCGGCCGCCGCGCCGAACTGCGAGAGGTCGAGGTCGTCCTCGTCGGAGCGGGTGATCGGTCGCAGATTCGTCCCGTCGCTGCGGATGGCGTAGATCCGCCAGGCTCCGGGGTCGTTGACCGGGCCGAGGTCGTAGCTGCCCTGGGGAAGTCCGGCGAAGACGATCTCGTGACCGTCCCACGAGACGTCGGGGGCGTTGACGTCGACGAGGAAGTACGGGGCGGTCGGGTTGCTGCCGTCGACCAGGGTGGCGAGCGTGCCGTCCGGGCGTC
This sequence comes from Holophagales bacterium, assembly GCA_016699405.1. Taxonomy (NCBI): domain Bacteria; kingdom Pseudomonadati; phylum Acidobacteriota; class Holophagae; order Holophagales; species Holophagales bacterium. The sequence continues at coordinate 2,436,804 of CP064972.1, forward strand.
GAATCCGCAGGCGGCCGGGCGCGGCGACGCGAAAGCGGCTGTGGGCGCCGACCCCCGGCTGGGCCCGAGGAACCGACCAGTAGACGGTGCCCTCGTCGGGGATTTGCCGCGAGACGAAGACGAGCGCCGGCGTGCAGAGCGTCGGATGGGCGACCCAGCCGCAGAGCGAGGCGCTCTCGAAGTCGTCGCGGAAGAGCGACCCCTGGGCCGGGGCACCCGAGGGGAGGCCGAGCGCCAGGGCGATGCACACGCATGCGGAAAGCCCGAGCCGGAATCGGAAGGATCGGCTGCGCATCGGTCGTCTCCTCGGAAGCGGCGACAGGCTAGCGACGATTCCGGGCGGTCTCCATGGACCGCTGCACTCGCACGGGGCGGAACCTGCCCCGGGTCGGTGCGCCAGCTCGGCAGAGATCTCGACGCTCTGGGGGGAGACGAGGCGGGCTCGAGGATGCGAGAATTCCAGGAGCGTAGGAGTCCTGATGTCTCCGATCTCGTCGATCGTCTCTGGCGCCTCGAGCGTATCGACCCCCCGCACGACCGCGACTCCTTCGCGACCCTCCCCGGCGCTCGAACGTGTGGGTGTCGGAGGGCGCCTCTCTCTCCTCGTCAAGCCCGTCGGAGACGCCTGCAACCTCGCTTGCAGCTACTGCTTCTACCGGGGCGCCGGTCCCGCGGGGGGCGAGGTGCCGCCGCGCATGCCGGAGTCGGTCCTCGCCGCGCTCCTTGCCCAGGCGCTCCGGCCCGGCGGCGCGGCGACGGTCGAGCTCGCCTGGCAGGGGGGCGAGCCGCTGCTGATGGGCGCACCCTTCTTCCGCCGCGTCTTCGAGCTGCAACGCCGGCTCTGCCCGCGCGGCGTCACGCTGGTCCACACGATCCAGACGAACGGGCAGTTGCTCGACGAAGAGCTCTGCGAGCTCTTCGCGGCGCACCGCTGTCTGGTCGGCTTGAGCATCGACGGGCCGGCCGATCTCCACGATGCGTACCGCACGACGCTGCGGGGTCACGGGAGCCATGCGGCCGTGGTGCGAGCCGCTCGACGGCTGGTGCGCGCCGGTGTCGACACCAACGCGTTGATCGCGGTGCACGCACGGAACCAGGACCATCCGGAGGCCGTCTATGGCCACGTGGTCGACGAGCTCGGGATCCGGCATCTGCAGATCGTGCCGGTGGCAGGTCGCCCGGACGTCGATGACGCGTTCGCGGTCGACCCGGAACGCTTCGGCGCTTTCCTGACGGGCCTGCTGCGCGCCTGGGAGGCCCGCGACGTGGGACGCGTCTTCATCCAGCCGATCGAGGCGGTGGCGGCGCTCCTGGGAGGAGAGGACGGCGGTCTCTGCACGGCGGCGCGCACCTGCGGCCTCAACCCCGTCGTCGAGCGCAACGGCGACGTTTTCGCCTGCGACCACTTCGTCGACCGGCCTCACCGCCTCGGCAATCTGCTCGAGACGCCGCTTCTCGAGCTGGTGCTCGGGGCGCGGCAGCGCGAGTTCGGGCTAGCCAAACGCCACGGGTTGCCGTCGGACTGCCGCGCCTGCTCCCTGCTCGCGCTCTGCGGCGGCGGATGCCCGAAGGACCGTCCGCCGCGCACCGGCGAGGCGATCGACCGGCCGAGCATCCTCTGTGCCGGCTATCGACGCTTCCTCACCGAGGCGATCCCGACGCTGACCCGCCTCGCGGCCGGGCCGCTCCCGGCCGGCGCCGACGTTCACCTCTCCGCGATCGAGCTCCGGAGCCCACGATGAGTGACACCCCCGATCGCCAGCCAGCTCTCATGCTGACCCGCAGCGAATTCGTGCGGCTCGGTGCCGCCGCGGCAGCTGCCCGATTCGTCGTCGGCAGCGGGTCGACCGGCGTGGCGAGGGCCGACCACGGCGGCCCGGGCGCGCCACCCGCCGCCCTGCCGCAGCATCCCGACCTGCTGATCCTCGTCACCGACCAGACGCGCGAGTTCATGCACTGGCCCGACAACTGGGTGGAGACCTACCTGCCGAACGAGCTGCGCCTGGTGGCCAAGGGGCTGACCTTCCGCCGCTGCTTCGCCAATGCGGCGATGTGCTCGCCGAGCCGCGCGACGCTCTTCACCGGGCTCTATCCGACCCAGCACGGCGTCCAGCGCACGCTCACTTACGGCGGGTCGCGCTCGGGCGAGGAGGTACCGCTCTCGGCCTCGCTCCCGAACCTGGCCAAGATGCTCGCCGCCACCGGCTACCACGTCGTGCTCAAGGGCAAGTGGCACCTGAGCAAGCACGCCGACGGCAATCCGCCCGACGCCACCGACGTCGCCGCCTTCGGTTTCCAGGAGTGGGTGCCGACGACCGCCGGCGAGGGGCTCGAGCTCTCCGACTTCGGCGGCGGCTGCGCCGACAACGACAGCGACACGATCACCCAGGCGATCCAGTTCCTCGAGACCCAGAAGGTCCCCGGCCGCACGACGCCGTTCTGCCTCGTCGTCTCGCTCGCCAACCCGCACGACGTGCTGAGCTATCCGCGCACCTGGGACAGCGTCGACCCCGACACCGGCTGCGACAACTATGCGCAGACCGCGCAGTTCAACCTCGGCATCAGCGTGCCGCCGAGCTACGACAGCGACGATCTCTCGCTGAAGCCGACGGCGCAGGCGCAGTCGCTCGACCTCTACGCCGCCGGGCTCGGCGTCCTCACGACGCCGCAACGGCGCCACGACTACGTCAATTTCCTCGGCTACCTGCACCACCTGGTCGACGGCCAGATCGGTCAGCTGCTCGACGCTCTCGGGTCGCTGAGCGCGAACACGGTGATCCTCCGCACGTCGGATCACGGGGAGATGGGGCTCGCCCACGGCGGGCTGCGGCAGAAGATGTTCAACTGCTACGAGGAGACGATGCGGATCCGCATGGTGGTCTCCAATCCGCAGCTCTTCCCCGACCCCGTGTCGACCGATGCCCTCGCCGCCCTCGTCGACCTGCTGCCGACCGTGGCCGCGATCGCCCACGTCGCCCCGGCGAACGTGCCGTTCCACTCCGGCGTCGACCTGACCCCGCTCTTCACCGATCCGGCGGCGACCATCCAGAACGTGGTGATCTTCACCTTCGACGACGACCAGGCGGGGACCGCCAACGGCCAGACGACGGTCACCCAGCCGAACCACATCCGCGCCATCCGCGTCGACGACGACTTCGGGCAGTGGAAGTACGGGCGCTACTTCGACCCCGCGGGCGTGGCCGCCGACCAGATCGAGATGTACCACCTCGTCGACTCGGCGGGAGCGCCCGTCGACCCGGACGAGCTCGACAATCTGGGCAACCCCGCGAGCCCCAACTACGTCGCCTACCAGACCCACCGCGACCGTCTCGCCGCGCTTCTCGCTGCCGTCGAAGTCGACCCGCTCGGGGTGATCCACCGCGACGGCTTCGAGGGGGGAGCGACCACCGCCTGGAACGGCGGGGTGAGGCCGTGAGCGAAGCCCGGTAGAGTCTCCGTCATGCCGACCCCCTCCGGCCGCCTCGTCTACGCCACCGACAAGGGACGCACCTGCCCGAAGTGCGGCTGGCCGGAGAAGGACTGCCGCTGCTCGTCCCGATTCGACGAGGCGGTGCCGGCCAAGATCGTCGCGCGACTGCGGGTGGAGAAGGCCGGCCGCGGCGGCAAGACGGTGACCGTCGTCGACTCCCTGCCGCGCAACGACGCATTCCTCAAGCAGACGCTCGGCGAGCTCAAGCGCGCTTGCGGCGCCGGCGGCACGGCGGGCGAGGGCGCGCTCGAGATCCAGGGCGACCATCGCGACGCGCTCCGCCTCCTGCTGCAGAAGAAGGGCTGGACGGTGAAGGGATGATCCGGCGGCTCCTGCGTTGGCTCGAGCGTCAGCCGTTGCTCGTCACCTGGTTTGCGACCGGAGTCGCCATCGCTGCGCTCGGCCTGCTCGATTTCGTCACCGGCTTCGAGGTCTCGTTCTCCCTCTTCTATCTCGCCCCGGTGGCGCTCGCCGCCTGGCGGCTCGGGCGGCGCGGCGGGTTCGTCGCGGCCACCGCCTCGACCGTCGCGTCGATGCTGGCCAACGCCCTGTCGGGCGAGCGGTCGGCCGAGTGGGTCACCGCCTGGAACGCGCTGTCGCGGGCCGGCATCTACATCGTCCTCGCCGAGCTGCTCGCCGAGCTGCGCACGCAGCTCGAAGGCGAGCGCACCCTGGCGCGAACCGACGAGCTGACCGGCCTGGCGAACCGGCGGGCGTTCTTCGCCGCCGCCGAGGCCGAGCTCGTCCGCGTGCGGCGCGGGGGGCGGACGGTCTCGTTGCTGTTCGTCGATCTCGACGACTTCAAGGGGGTCAACGACCGGCTGGGCCACGCGTCCGGAGACGAGGTCCTCTGCGCGGTGGCCAGCGCCCTGCGGCGCGCGACGCGGGGCAACGACCTGACGGGACGCCTGGGCGGCGACGAGTTTGCCGCGCTGCTTCCCGACGCCGACGCCGAGGCGGCGCAGGCGGTCACCGTCCGCCTGCGGGCACGCCTGCGCGAGGCGCTCGCCAGCGGTCCGGCCCTGGTGACGGTGAGTGTCGGCTCGGTGACCAGTCACTCCGCCACGGAATCGATCGAGGAGCTGCTCGCCGCGGCGGACGGTTCGCTCTACGAGGCGAAGGGCGCGGGCGGCGACTGCGACGCCGCCCGTTCTCTCGTCTGACCTCCCCGAAGGGACCGGGTCACGCATAGGATCAGGCGCGGCGGTGCCGGCACCGCCGCCATCAAGGAGACGACCATGGGCCTGCTCGACAACATCCGCCAGCAGATCGGCTCGCAGTTCATCGAGATCATCCAGTGGCTCGACGAGACCAACGACACGCTGGTCTACCGCTTCCCGGTGTACAACCAGGAGATCAAGATGGGAGCGCAGCTGACGGTTCGCGAGAACCAGGTCGCGCTCTTCGTCAACGAAGGGAAGGCCGCCGACCTCTTCGGCCCGGGCCGCTACGAGCTCTCGACCCAGAACATCCCGATCCTCACCACGCTGCGCGGCTGGAAGTACGGCTTCCAGTCGCCCTTCAAGGCCGAGGTCTACTTCTTCAACACGCGGCTCTTTACCGACCTGAAGTGGGGCACGGCGAACCCGGTGATGATGCGTGACGCCGAGTTCGGGATGATCCGCCTGCGCGCCTTCGGCACCTGGGCGATGAAGATCGGCGACCCGAAGGTCTTCTTCGAGACGATCGTCGGCACCCAGGGGCTGACCACGACCGACGAGATCACCGGCCAGCTGCGCTCGATCGTGCTCTCGAAGCTCTCGGACGCGATCGCCGAGGCGAAGATCGCGGCGCTCGACCTGGCGGCCAAGTACGACGAGCTCTCCGCCGTCGGCAAGCAGGTGATCGGCGCGGAGTTCGCCACCTTCGGCCTCGACCTGGCGCGCTTCTTCGTCGAGAACATCTCGCTGCCCGAGGAGGTCGAGGCGGCGATCGACCAGCGCACCAAGCTCGGTGTGCTGGGCGACAAGATGGCGCAGTACACGCAGATGCAGGCGGCCGAGGCGATCAAGGTGGCCGCGGCGAACCCCGGCGGTCTCGCCGGGGCCGGGGTGGGCCTCGGTGCCGGTGTCGGCATGGGACAGATGATGGGACAGGCGATGCAGTCCGGCCTGGCCGCGCCTCCGGCCGCGGCCCCGGCTCCACCGCCGTTGCCGGGCGCCGCCCCGCCGCCGCCGGTGGCGGCGAGCGTGCCGCGCTGGTCGCTCGCCATCGACGGCAAGACCTACGGGCCGTACACGGACGAAGCGCTGCGTGCCATGGTCGCCGCAGGGCAGGTGCTGCCGGCGACGCTCGCCTGGCACCCGGGTGCGGCGGGCTGGGCGCCGCTGGCGAGCTTCTCGGGCTTCGGCGAGCCGTCGGCGCCGCCGCCACCCCCTCCGCCTCCGCAGCGCTGAGGTCGTGGGCCCGACGATGAGCGACCCGGGCGCGATCTCCGCAGCGATCCGCAAGTTTCCCTGCACTGCCTGCGGCGCCGACGTGGTCTGGAAGCCGGGGGCGGCCGCCCTCGTCTGCCCTTACTGCGGGACGCGGCAGGAGGTGGAGCCGGCCGGCGAGCCGGTGCGCGAACGCTCGCTCGCCGAGGGCCTGGCACGGCCGCGCGACACCGGATGGGGAATCGAGCGCAAGTCGGTGCGCTGCACTCGCTGCGGCGCCACCGAGACGCTCGACCCGGCGGTGGCCGCGACCTCGTGCGCCTTCTGCGGCACGCCGACGGTCGTCGAGGCGCCGGCGAACCCGGACCTGGTGCGACCCGAAGGGCTGCTGCCGTTCGCCATCGACTTCCACGCCGCGGTGGCGCGCTTCCGCGACTGGATCGGCCGGCTCTGGTTCCGGCCCGGCGACCTCAAGGAGAAGTCGTCGGTGGCGACGCTGCGCGGCGTCTACGTGCCGTTCTGGACGTTCGACGCCGACACCCGTTCGCATTGGAGCGCCGACGCGGGCTTCAACGACCAGGTCCAGGTCCAGGTGACGCGCGGCGGCCGTTCGGTGACCGAGACGCAGACGCGCACGCGCTGGGAGCACCGCTCCGGCACGCTCGACAAGCGCTTCGACGATCTCCCGGTGCCGGCCTCGCGCGGTCTCGACCCGACGGCGACGCGTGGCATCGAGCCGTTTCCGACCGATCGGCTGGTCCCCTACGACCCGCGCTACCTTTCGGGCTTCCTCGCCGAGGAGTACGGTGTCGACCTGCCCGAGGCCGAGCGCGCCGCGCGCGAGCGGATGACCGAGGAGATCCGCGCCGCCTGCGGCGCCGCCGTGCCCGGAGACACCTATCGCAACCTCCAGGTCGAGACCTCCTGGTCGGAGCTCGCCTACAAGGGGGCCTTGTTGCCGATCTGGATCGCGGCCTACCAGTACGGCGGGAAGACCTACCGCTTCCTGGTCAACGGCGTGACCGGCCAGGTCGACGGCGACGCGCCCTGGTCGTGGGCGAAGATCGCGGCAGCCGTCGCTGCCGCGGTGCTGCTGATCCTGCTGCTTTCGCGGCTCGGGTGAGCCGTGCGAACCCTGACGGACCACCGCGGCTGCCGCCGCTTCGGAGGACGCAACCGATGAGATCGATCCGACCGCTGATGTTCGCCCTGTCGCTCTTCTCCCTGCTGGTCGTCGCCGGTTGCGCCCAGCAGCGCTTCGAGAAGCTCTTCGCCGACAGCGTGGCGCGGCCGGCGCTCGCCTGTCTCCACCCGGCGGGCGACTTTCGCAGCGCGGGCGGGGTGAAGGCGGAAGGCAACGACACCTTCACCGGCCTGATCACCTGGCGTGGTCGGGCGCTCGACAACGAGTACGTGACGCGCGTCCGGGTCACGGTGGCGGGCGGTCAGGCGCGAGTCGAGGTGATGGAGGACTCGGCGCTGGTGCCGGCGGTGCGGACGACCTGCGAAATTCCGGTCCCGCAGTGATCGCGGTCCGGGTCCGTGGGTCGTGGCGATGACGACGACCGGGGGCGGTGCCTTCGTCGATCGCTTCGGCGAGGTCGCCGCGACCTACGCGACCTTTCGACCGCGCTATCCCGACGCCCTCTTCGACGAGCTCGCCGCGCTCGCACCGCGGCGCACTCTCGCCTGGGATTGTGCGGCGGGGAGCGGCCAGGCGACGCTCGCCCTGGTCGAGCGCTTCGACCGGGTCGTCGCCACCGACGCCAGTGCCGCGCAGCTCGCCGAGCTCCCGCCGCACCCGCGGATCGAACGGCGCGTCGCTCCGGCCGAGGCGAGCGGTCTTGCCGCCGGCTCGGTCGACCTGATCACGGTCGCTCAGGCGCTCCACTGGTTCGACGTCGACCGCTTCGCCGCCGAGGCCCGCCGCGTGCTCGTGCCGGGCGGCTTGCTCGCGGTCTGGTGCTACGCCACCCTGGCCGTCGCGGGAGCGGCGATCGACGCGGCGGTCCAGCGCTTCTATCGCGAGACCGTCGGTGCCTTCTGGCCGCCCGAACGGCGGCTGGTGGAAGAGGGCTATCGCTCCTTGGTGCTGCCGCTGCCGGAGATCCCGGCGCCGCGCTTCGTCATGGCCGCCGACTGGACGCTCTCCGAGCTCGCCGGCTACCTGCGAAGCTGGTCGGCGACGGCCGCGTGCCAGAGGGCTACGGGCGCCGATCCGGTCGACGAGCTGATCGGCGACCTGGAGCCGCTCTGGGGCGAGGCCTCGGGCGGCGCCGGGTGCGTTGGGAGCTGGCGCTGCGCCTCTTCCGGGGGGCGGCCTGAGAGGCCCTCAGCTCTCGCCGGCTGCGGGTTCGGCGGTCGGCGGCTCGACGAGCGAGCGGCCGCTCGTTTCGTCGGCGGAGAGCAGCGCGATCTGCTCGGCGGCGGCGGGCGGCGCCGCGGCGGGCGGAGCGACCGTCGGCCGCGCGCTCTCGTCGGGGGCCGCCGAGGCGGGGCTCGGTGGCAGCGGACTCTCGCCGCGCGCCCGCTGCACCAGCTCGGTGGCGACCGCGAGATAGGCGCGGGCACCGCGCGCCGCCGGGTCGAGGTCGAAGATGTCGCGCCCGGCTCCCGGCAGCTCGGCGAGGCGGACGTTGACGTTCACCTCGGCGGCGAAGACGCGGTCGCCGTAGCGCTCGCGCATCCAGGCGACGGTGGAGCGTGCCAGGCGGGTGCGATAGTCGACCATCGTCGGCAGCAGGCCGAAGAGCCGCGGCCCGAAACCGAAGCGCACGCGCAACCGCTCGGCGGCCTCGAGCAGGAGCTCGATGCCGTCGGTGGCCAGCGGCTGCGGTGGCACCGGGACGACGAAGCCGTCGGAGGCGGCGAGCGCGCCGAGCGGCACGACCGAGAGCGTCGGCGGGCAGTCGAAGAGGATCCAGTCGTAGGCGTCGCGCAGCGGCTCCATGCGCCGGCGCAGGGCGAGCTCGCGGTCGCGCAGCGGCGCGAGCTCGACGTCGGCCGAGACCAGGTCGACCGAGGCGGTGATCAGGTCGAGCCGTGGGTGCGGCGTCTGCCGGACGACGGCCGCCGCCGGCAGCTTGCCGAACAGCAGGTCGTAGGCCGAGGGCGCGAGGTCCTCGCGGCTCACGCCGAACGAGAGCGAGGCGGAGGCCTGGCTGTCGAGGTCGACGAGGAGCGTGCGATGGCCGAGGAAGGCCAGCGCGGCCGCGACGCTGACCGAGCTGGTGGTCTTCCCGACGCCGCCCTTCTTGCTGACGAACGAGACGATCAATGGCGTTTCCCGTCGGGAAGTGTAATGCATCGGCCGCTGCGAGATGCCGCACGCCGATTTCGTCAGTAGCGTCAGAAGAGGTGACTGCGCCATGCTCGACCCCGAGATGACCCTGCTCGCGACCGACGACCCGCTCGCCGAAGCGCGCGCCACTCTGCGGCGCGTCTTCGGTTTCCCGGACTTTCGCGGTGCCCAGGCCGACGTCGTGCAGGCATTGCTTGCCGGCGAGGACGCTCTGGTGCTCTGGCCGACCGGCGGCGGCAAGTCGCTCTGCTACCAGTTGCCGGCGATCCTCCGGCCCGGCACCGGGGTCGTCGTCTCGCCGCTCATTGCCTTGATGCAGGACCAGGTGGCGGCGCTTCTCGAAGCGGGTGTCGCCGCGGCGGCGCTGCACTCGAACCTCGACGGGCGGGAGGCGGCGGAGATCGAACGCCGGCTCCTCGCCGGCGAGCTCGATCTGCTCTACGTCGCGCCCGAGCGGCTGCTCACGCCGCGCTGCCTCGATCTGCTCGCGCGGACGCCGCTCGCCCTCTTCGCCATCGACGAGGCGCACTGCGTCTCGCAGTGGGGGCACGACTTCCGACCCGAGTACCTCGGTCTGGATTTGCTGCCCGAGCGCTTTCCCGGCGTGCCGCGGCTGGCACTCACCGCCACCGCCGACCCGCCGACACGGCGCGAGATCCTCAGCCGGCTCAAGCTCGAGCAGGCGCGTGTCTTCGTCGCCAGCTTCGACCGGCCGAACCTGCGCTACCGTGTCGTCGACAAGGGCGAGGATCCACGCCGCCAGCTCCTCGCCTTCCTCGAGGAGGAGCACTCCGGTCACGCCGGCATCGTCTACCGCTTCTCGCGCGCCAAGGTCGAAGCGACGGCCGCCTGGCTCGCCGAGCACGGGGTCGAGGCGTTGCCCTACCACGCCGGGATGAGCGCCGAGAGCCGCCGTGCCACGCTCGACCGGTTCCGCTCCGGCGAGGGCGTGGTGGTGGTGGCGACGGTCGCCTTCGGCATGGGAATCGACCGTCCGGACGTCCGCTTCGTCGCCCACCTCGACCTGCCGAAGAGTCTCGAGGCGTACCACCAGGAGACCGGCCGGGCGGGGCGCGACGGCGAGCCGGCCGACGCCTGGATGGCCTACGGTCTGCAGGACGTCTTCAATCTGCTCTTCCTCATCGATTCGTCGGAGAGCGAGCCGGCGCGCAAGCAGGTCGAGCGCCGCAAGCTCGACGCCCTGCTTGCCTATTGCGAGGTCACCGACTGTCGCCGGCAGGTGCTGCTGCGCTACTTCGGCGAGGAGCTGCCGGGCCCCTGCGGCAACTGCGACACCTGCCTCGAGCCGGTCGCCACCTTCGACGCGACGGTCGCGGCGCAGAAGGCGCTCTCGGCCGTCTACCGCACCGGTGAGCGCTTCGGCGCGCAGCATCTGGTCGACCTGCTGCGCGGCGAGACCACCGAGAAGATGACGCGTTTCGGACACGATTGCCTGCCCACGTTCGGCGTCGGCCAGGAGCTCGACGCCAAGGGCTGGCGCAACGTCTTCCGCCAACTCGTGGCGCGGGGGCTGCTCAAGGTCGACCTCGACGGGCACAACACGCTTTCGCTCACCCCGCGAGCCTGGCCGGTGCTGCGCGGCCAGGAGCGACTCCTGCTGCGGGAAGAGCGCAAGGTGACGAAGCGCGGCAAGCGGCGGCGTGGGGCGGCGTCGGGCGAGCCGGCGATCTTCGTCGACGAGCTTCGCTTCGAGGCGTTGCGCGCCTGGCGCAAGGAGACGGCGCAGGCCCACGGCGTGCCGCCCTACGTCGTCTTTCACGACGCGACGCTGCGTGAGCTCGCCGCCCGTGCCCCGGCGAGCCTTGCCGAGCTCGAGGAGGTGGCGGGCATCGGCGCCCGCAAGCTCGAGCGCTACGGCGCCGCGGTCCTGGCGATCCTCGCCTCCGCCGCCGAAACGAAGGGGTGAGCGCCCCCCCTCGTCCTCTCGATCGAACCGAGGGATCCGGGTGGGGGGCCTGACGCGAGGCCCGCGAGGAGCTGCCATGGCGCCCGCCCACCCCGGTCCCTCGCTCTCGCTCGGGACGACGACCTGGGGTGAGCGGCCGGAATTGCGTAGAGCGAGCTCGGTCGGCGCCGGGTGTAGCATCCTCCTCGGAACTCCTTTTTCGACCCTCACGGAGCACCTGACATGCCCTTCTGGCTCTGGCTGATTCTCGGTCTCGTCCTGCTCGCCGGCGAGCTGCTCACCCCGGGCGGGTTCTTCATCGTCTTCTTCGGCGTCGGCGCGCTGGTCGTCGGCCTGCTCGGTCTCGCCGGGGTGGTCATGCCCCTCTGGTTGCAGGGCGTGGCCTTCTCGGCCGTGTCGGTCCTCGCGCTGCTGCTCTTCCGCAAGCCGCTGCTCGGCCGCTTCTCCCCACCGCCGGCACGCAAGGTCGATCCGCTGGTCGGCGAGGAGGCGGTGACGCTCGAGGAGATCGGCGCCGGGCGGCTCGGCAAGGTCGAGCTGCGCGGCACGCCGTGGAACGCCCGCGCCACGAACGGCCGGGCGCTCGCCAAGGGGGTGCGCGTGCGCGTCGAGCGCGTCGAGGGTCTCACCGTATTCGTCGGTCGCGCCGAGTAGGCGCGCCGCCTTCCTGGAGGAACGATGGACATGGGCATCATCGCGGCGGTGGCCGTTCTCGCCTTCCTGGTTCTCGTCATCGTCGCCAAGTCGGCGATCGTCGTGCCGCAACAGAGCGCCTACATCGTCGAGCGGCTGGGCCGCTACGCCGGGACGCTCGACGCCGGCTTCCACATCCTGGTGCCGTTCGTCGACGTGATCCGCTACCGGCAGTCGCTCAAGGAGATGGCGCTCGACATCCCCGAGCAGGTATGCATCACGCGCGACAACGTCCAGGTGTCGGTCGACGGGGTGATCTTCCTCAAGGTGCTCAACGCCGAGCGTGCCTCCTACGGCATCCACGACTTCTACTTCGCCATCACCCAGCTCGCCCAGACGACGCTGCGCAGCGAGGTCGGCAAGATCGACCTCGACCGCACCTTCGAGGAGCGCACGAACATCAACGCCGCGGTGGTCTCGGAGATCGACAAGGCGACCGAGCCGTGGGGCGTCAAGGTGCTGCGCTACGAGATCAAGAACATCACTCCGCCCAAGGACGTGCTCGCGGCGATGGAGAAGCAGATGCGCGCCGAGCGGGAGAAGCGGGCGGTGATCCTCACCTCCGAAGGCGAGCGCGACGCGGCGATCAACACCGCCGAGGGCGAGAAGCAGCAGGTCATCAAGGCCTCGGAGGCGAACAAGCAGCAGCGGATCAACGAGGCCGAGGGCCAGGGTCAGGCGATCCTGACGATCGCCAACGCCACGGCCGAGGGCCTGCGTCTGGTCGCCGCGGCGACCCAGTCGCCGGGCGGAATCGAGGCGCTGCAACTGCGCGTCGCCGAACAGTGGGTGGCGCAGTTCGGACAGATCGCCAAGGCCGGCAACACGATCGTCGTGCCCGCCAACGTCGGGGATGTGGCGGGGATGATCGCCACCGCGCTCTCGGCGGTCAAGGCGGTCGACCGGCCGGCGCTGGGCAAGTAGGGAACGCGGGGAGATCGACATGGACGGCGAGAGGAAGCCCTTGTTCATCGGAATCGGCGGGCACGTCGTGGCGCTCGACCCGGGCACCGGGAGCGAGCTCTGGCGGACCAAGCTCAAGTCGAGCCCGTTCGTCACCGTGACGACGCAGGGCGACGCCATCTTCGCGGGTGCGGGCGGCGAGCTCTGGTGCCTCGACCCGGCGACCGGGGCGATTCGCTGGCACAATCCGCTCAAGGGCCTCGGGCTGAACGTCGTGGGCTTCGCCGGCTCACCGGCGGTGCTGCTCGCGGCGATCGCTGCGGCGCAGGCCGCCGCGGCTGTCGCGGCGTCTTCGGGCTGACGCGCAGCGCCGCGCCGGAGCTCGGCGGCCGGGCGGGTGCGGCGCCGGTTCCGCGCGTGGACCAGTTCACAGCGCAGGCGTTCGCGCCGCTTATCCTCGGAGAGGGATCGGTCCGGCGAACGACCGGTCAGTCGCGATCGCTTGCTCAGCCGAGGCTGGCGGCATCGCGCGGGGGGAGAGAGGAGCTTGGCCGATGCGCGCCAGCCGCGCGATCGGAAGGACCTTGATCTGCTTGAGTCTTGGGCTGGGAGTGGCGTCCGCAGCGGCGGCTCAACCGCAGTGCGGCGGGATCGGCGGCGGCGCCGTCGAGGTGATGGCGATCAACCGCGAGGCGAACACCGATTCCGGCCCTTGGGGTGCCGGCAATCGACACGGGTTCGAGCTCACCCCGCCCGCCGCCGTGAGCTTCGATTGCATCGAAGCGAAGCTGGGCTCGAACGTCCCCTGGCCGATCGAGCTGACCGTGTACACGCAGCGCAACGGGACCGTGCTCGCGACGGGCAGCGTGGTTCCCGCCCTCCCCTTCGTCTGGACCGGATTCGCTCTCGACGCCTCGGTCACGTTCACCGCCGGCAGTCCCTACTTCCTCGCCTTCTCCTCGCCGAACGGCACGGGGTGGATTCCGGGCGTCCTGGTCGGCGGAGCGACGGCGTTGCCCTGGTGGTACTCGGGGATCGGGTCGTCGTTCTTCGACGTGCCGTTCGGCTCGGCGAGCCCGGGGTTCCGCTTCATGGTCCTGCCGGTCTTCGCCGACGGATTCGAGACCGGCGACCTGCAGCGATGGTGACGATCCATCCTCGCCGGTCGCCCGGCGAGAATCGTGGAGGACCGAGGCGATGAAGAAAACGACGCGGCGGGAGAGCGAGCGCGAGCCGAAGGCGCCGGCCCCCAAGCACGGCGAGTGCGGCATGACGCACGGCGACTGCATCAGCACCTGGAAGGGCTGCTGCGACCGCGAGGCGGGGCACGGCGGCTCGCACCACTGCAGCTCCTGCAACTCGACCTTCTGAGCCGTCAGCGGCGCCGGAAGCAGCCGACGTCGCGCGCACTGGTCACCTCCAGGCGCTCGACGTCGGCGAAGCGTGCCCGCTCGGCGGCGCGCGCGCCGCGATAGCTCGCGGCGAGCAGGTCGTCGAGGGCCGGGCGGTCGAGCGCGAGCCGGTCGGCGCAGCGTTCGCGACCCACGAGCTCGAAATCGGCGGCGAGCTCGGCGGCGATCGGACCGAGCCGGTCGCGTGCGGTCGCCGCCCCTTGGACGACTTCGCGCAGCTCGGCGAGGTCGTCGGGTGCCGGCACGGCGACGAGCAGCCTCCCTCCGGGGCGCAGGACGCGTGCGAGCTCCGTCACCGGGCGGCGCGCCAGGAGCGACATCGCGAGATCGAAGCTCGCCGCGGCGAAGGGGAGGCCACGGTCGGCGTTGGCGACGACCCAGAGAGCCCTCGGGAGCTGCATGGCGGCGAGGTCGATCGCCTCGGCGGAAAGATCGACACCGTGCGCGTCGATGGGGCGGCGCTCGGCGAGAAACGCGAGCGCGGAGCCTTCGCCGCAGCCGACGTCGAGCACCGCCGGACGGGCGACCTCGAGCTCGGTGACCTGGGCGAGCAGGTGGCGATGGAGCGGCGCCTCGATGCCGCGGGCCACCAGGCGACGACGTGCCAGGGCCGCGGCGCGGGAATCGCCGGGGACGCGCGACCGGCGATCCTGCGGTTGCAGGAGGTTCACCCAGCCACGCCGTGCCCGATCGAAGGTGTGACCGCTGGCGCAGCGGAAGTGCGAAGGCCCGGCGGCGAGCGGCAGGCCGCAGTTGCGAACCGTGCAGAGCAGGACGGCCGGGCCCGCCGGGTGAAGCGGATGCACCGAGTCGTCTTGCATGCGACGAGTCTACCCGCGCGGCGCAACGGCGGCTGCCGCGTCGTGGTTCCCGCTGCCGGTGAGTCGCCGTATCATCGGCCGCAGTGGAATTCACCGGACGGTTGGACGTCTTCCCGACCTCGGCCCTGCTGCAGTGGGCCGGCACGGAGCGGCGCACCGGGGCCCTGGTGGTACGGAGCGAGGGGCGCGAAAAGCACCTGCTCTTTCAGGCGGGCCGGCTCGTCGGCTGTCTGCCGAACGACCCACGCGAACACTACGGACAGTACCTGCTGCTCAACGGCTACCTGCAACCGGCAGCGCTGGTCGAGGCGCTCGGCCACTGCCGGCAGCACGGCAAGCGGCTTGGTGCCTCGCTCGCCGAGCTCGGGCTGCTCGACGAGGCGACGATCCGTCGCACGCTGCGCGAGGCGATCGAAGCCTCGGTGTGCGACCTCTTCCTCTGGAAGCACGGGCTGTTCTACTTCACCGAGCAGCCGCTGCCCGCCGAGCAGCTCACCTGCGAGCCGATCGAGCTCTTCCATCTGGTTCTCGAAGGGACGCGGTGGATGGACGAGCACGCACGTCTGCGCGGCATCCTGGTGAGCGACCAGGTGGTGCTCGGTCGCGGGTCGGCCTTCCCGGGCGAGAAGCTCTCGCCGACGGCCGAACAGATCGCGCGCGGACTTTCCGGCCTGGGGCGCGAGGCGACCGTCGGCGAGCTTCGCGATCGCACCGGCGGCGTGGAGTTTCTCTTCCTCAAGGAGGTCGTCGGGCTCTTGCGGGCCGACGTCTTCCGCATCTCGCGAGTCGTCGAGGCGACCGCCCAGCCGGTAGGCGACGTCAACCTGCAGCGCCTCCTGCTCGAACAGACAGCCTTCGAGGAGGTGCTGGTCGGCGGCGAGAAGGCGGTCGTGCCGCTCGACTTCCTGCGCCACCTCTGCCCGATCTGGTTGCGGCGTCCGACCGAAGAGGATCTGGCCGGCCACAGCCCGGCGCAGCGCTCGCTGCTCGAGGCGCTCGACGGTCGCACCCCCCTGCGTCGACTGCTCGCCCAGAGCGAGGCGCAGCGCGCCGAGCAGATCGAGGCGCTGCTGCTGGCGGTCAAGCGGCGCGAGATCGTGCTGCTGCCGGCGTCGCTCGAGGAGATCGAACGCCGGCTCGCCGCCGATTCGCCGCTGCGGAAAATCTGGAAGAAGCTCGCCAGTTGAGCCTTTCGGGCCGGGCGCGGCGCGCGGACTCGGCCGGCGAGGCGTCGCGCGCGTAGAGACGGTCATGAGAACCGCCCTGCGTCTCCTCTTCGCCGGCATCTTCGTCGCCATGGTCGCGGTGACCCTCGAGGCCAGCCTCGAACGCAACGTCTTCACGGCGGCCGCGGCGCTCTGGCCGGACGCCTGGTTTCGCGCCACGCTCGCCGACGCCTACTTCGGCTTCGTCACCGTCTGGGTCTGGGTGGCCTATCGGGAGCGCACGCACGGGGCGCGTGCCGCCTGGCTCGCCGCGTTCCTCACCCTGGGGAATCTCGCGATGGCGGCGTACGTCCTGCTCGCCCTGGCGCGACTGCCCGCCGGTGCTCCACTCTGGCAAGCGCTCCTGCGGCCGGAGCACCGGACGGCCGGCACGGCGCTGCCGGCCAGCGCTCAGCGGTAGCCGCTCGGGCGACCGCGTCCGAGCCGGGCGGCGCAGACGAAGAGCAGCGGTGTCGCGAGGCCCCAGGCGAGGCCGAGGGCGAGAGCCGTCACCCAGCGCGGTTCGCCCCAGACCGCAGCGCCCATTCGTTCGCCGGCGAGGAACGCCAGCGGGCCGCCGGCGGCGCCGAGGAGCGCGGCGAGCCCCGGTCGCCGGCCCAGCCAGGCGAGGGCACCGCGCAGGGTGCTGCCGAGCTGCATCCAGAGCGCCAGCACCCACGGTGGGGCGAGGAAGGCGACCGGAGCGTCGGCGAAGGCGAGCCGCCCGCTGGCGGCAAGGAGGCTGTCGACCGACAGCCCGACCAGACCGGCCGCGGCGACGATGGCGAGCTCACCGGCACGATCGCGCGAGAGCGCGACGTGCACACCGAGCAGAGCGAGCGCGAGGAGCGCGCCGGCCTCGCCCCGGCCGTGCGCCGCACCGAGAACGCAGGCGAACCACCCGATCTCGTAGAGCGCGAGGTTGAGCAGGCGTTGGCGGGCCGGCGGCATCATCTGTCGACACTACGTCAGGCCGGCCCGTCGCGGACGGGGAGCGGATGCGTCAGACTGTCGGCGGGGCACTCCTTCCCGCTGGAGGTGGCCGTGAGCATCCTCTTTTCCCCTCTGCGCCTGCGCCGTGTCGAGCTGCGCAACCGCATCGCCGTTTCGCCGATGTGCCAGTACTCGGCCGAGGACGGCCTTGCCGCCGCCTGGCACCTCGTCCACCTCGGCAGCAGGGCGGTGGGCGGCGCGGGCCTGGTGATCGTCGAAGCGACGGCGGTGCGACCCGAGGGTCGGATCTCGCCGGGCGACCTCGGCCTCTGGCGTGACGACCAGGCCGCCGCGCTGGCGCCGATCGCCGCCTTTCTCGAGGCCCAGGGGGCGGTGGCCGGAATCCAGCTTGCGCACGCCGGGCGCAAGGCCTCGACCGATCTCGCCTGGCGCGGCGGCCGGCCGCTCGCGCCGCGCGACGGCGGTTGGTGCCCGGTGGCGCCGAGCCCGCTGCGCTTCGCCGACGGCAGTCCCGAGCCGCACGCCCTCGACGAGCGCGCGATCGCCGAAATCGTCGCGGCGTTCGCCGCGGCCGCCGGTCGTGCCGCAGCCGCCGGGTTCCGCCTCGTCGAATTGCACATGGCGCACGGCTACCTCCTGCACCAGTTCCTTTCGCCGCTGTCCAATCGCCGCGACGACGACTACGGCGGATCGCTCGCCCACCGGATGCGCCTGCCGCTCGCCGTGGCGGAGGCGGTGCGTGCCGTCTGGCCGGCGGAGCTTCCGCTGGTCGTGCGTCTTTCGGCGACCGACTGGGTCGAGGGCGGCTGGGATCTCGACGCGTCGATCGCCCTCGCGCGCGAGCTGCGGGCGCGCGGTGTCGATCTGATCGACTGCTCCTCGGGCGGCCTGGTGCCCCAGGCGACGATCCCGCTCGCTCCGGGCTATCAGGTGCCGTTCTCCGCGAGCATCCGGCGCGAGGCGGCGATCGCCACCGGCGCGGTGGGTCTGATCACGACCGCCGAGCAGGCCGAGCACATCCTGGCCGAGGGCGAGGCCGATCTCGTGCTGCTCGGGCGGGAGCTGCTGCGGGATCCCTATTGGCCGCTCCACGCGGCGCGAGGGCTCGGCGTCGACGTCCCCTGGCCGTCGCCGTACCTGCGGGCGAAGTAGGGCTTTTCCGCGCGGCTCAGCGCAGATAGACGGCGACGCCGTCGAGGAACATCTGCACCGAGAGGGCGACGAGCAGCAGCCCCATCAGGCGCTCCATCGCCATCAGGCCGCGTTCGCCGAGCAGCCGGTCGAGCGCCGGCGAGGCGAGGAGAATCGCCGCCGAGGCGGCCCAGGCGGCAAACAGCGCGCCGGCGAGCAGGGCGGGCCGCGCGCCGCCCTGACCGGCGAGCAGGATGAGCGTCGCGAAGGTCGACGGTCCGGCGAGCAGCGGGATCGCCATCGGCACGATGAACGGCTCGGAGCGGCTCTGCTCGCGCCCGTCGTCGTGGACCGGGAAGAGCATGCGGATCGAGATCAGGAAGAGCACGATGCCGCCGGCGATCGAGATCGACTCCTCGCGGATGCCCAGCAGGTCGAGCGTCGCGCGTCCGCCGAAGAGGAACCCCAGCAGCACGGCAAGAGCGATCAGCAGCTCGCGCACCAGCACCCGCGTGCGCCGCTCGACCGGCACGCCGGCGAGCGCCGAGACGAAGAGTGGCACGTTGCCCAGCGGGTCCATCACCAGGAAGAGCAGGACGGCGGCGGAGGCGAGGGTCATGGCGGAGAACGGCGAGGGGGCGTGCCGAGTCTAGCGCGCGGTGCGAGAATTCCGTCGATGGTTCGATTGCCCGACCTCGGCGCCTTCGCCGCGATCCTCGCCGCGCACCCGGCGCGCGTCGACGACGCCGTTCGCGACGCTCACAAGGCGGCCGTGGCGGCGGTGCTGCGGCAGGAGAGCGAGGGCCCCGAGCTGCTCTTCATCCGCCGTGCCGAGCACCCGCGGGATCCCTGGTCCGGGCAGATGGGGCTGCCGGGCGGCCGGGTCGATCCCGGCGACGCCGACCCGTTGGCGGCGGCAGTCCGGGAGACGCGCGAGGAGCTGTCGCTCGATCTCGGGACGCACGGAGCGCTGATCGGTCGGCTCTCCGAAGTGCGAACCCACCTCGCGCTCGGCCGACTGCCGCATTGCGTCGCCCCGTTCGTCTTCGCGCTCGAGCGTCCGAGCGAGCTGGTGCCGAACCACGAGGTCCAGGAGTTCGTCTGGGTTCCGCTCGCCTTCCTCGCCGATCGGCGGAACCGGCGGGCGATGACCTGGGTGCGAGCCGGCCTCCCGGTGCCGATGCCCTGCTACCACTTCGGGGATCGGGTGATCTGGGGGCTGACCCTGCGCATCGTCGACGAGCTGCTCGAGCTCGTCGGGCGCTGAGCGCCGCCGCGCCCGACCCGCCCCGCCGCACGGGCACGACGCTCCCCGAAGACCGGTCGCGCCGTGCCGGCGGTGAGCCACCCGACGGATCCGGAGCTGCTCCCGTGCTAGGGTTCGCGCCACCAACCGAGGAGGGATGTATGGGGCCGAGATTCTGGGACCGTGGCCGGGGCTTGCGTGGTCTCGTCGCCGCAGGGATGTTGCTGGGCTTCTTGGTGCCGGCGCTTGTTGCAGCACAGTCGCAGAGCACCGGCGGAACGATCGAAGGGAGCGTGAAGGACGACAGTGGCGCGCCGCTGCCCGGGGTCACGGTGGCGATCCGCAACGTGGCGACCAGCCTGTCGCGAAGCACCGTGACCGACGGCAGCGGCCTCTTCCGGGCGCCGCTCCTGCCGGTGGGCACCTACGAGCTGGAGGCCTCGCTCTCGGGCTTCGCCTCGCTCAAGAGCTCCGATCTGCGCGTCGGCATCGGCCAGACCCTGACGGTCGACCTGAAGATGCAGCTTGCCGCGGTCAGCGAGTCGATCACCGTCACCGGCGAGGCGTCGGTGCTCGAGGTGACGCGCAGCGCGCAGGCCTCGGCGGTGGGAGCGGAGGCGGTGGCGGCGCTGCCGACGAACGGTCGCAACTTCATCGACTTCGTGCTCACCACCCCCGGCGTGACCCGCGACGTGCGGCTCGGCGACATCAGCTTCGCCGGCCAGCGCGGCACGCTGAACTCGCTGGTGGTCGACGGCGCCGACAACAACAACACCTTCTTCGGCCAGACGCTCGGCCGGACCGGCTCGGGTCGCGCGCCATACCAGTTCAGCCAGGACGCGGTGCAGGAGTTCCAGGTCAACCGCAACGCCTACTCGGCGGAGTACGGACGGGCCGGCGGCGCGGTGATCAACGTGGTGACCAAGTCGGGAGGCAACGAGCTCAAGGGCTCGGCGTTCGAGTTCTACCGCAGCGAGGATCTGAACGCCAAGCAGTACGCCGACAAAATCGCCAACCGCGCCAAGTCGAAGTACCGCTACGACCAGTTCGGCCTCTCGCTCGGCGGGCCGGTGGTGCACGACCGGCTCTTCTTCTTCCTCTCCTACGACGCGCAGCGCAACACCATCCCGAACGTCATCAGCATCGACAACAACCTCGCCGGCCTGACGCTGCCGAACGACCCCGACACGATCGCCGGGCTCGCCAAGCTGCGGGCCAAGGGCGAGAGTTGGGAGCGCGGCCAGGACCAGGACGTCTATCTCGCCAAGCTCGACTGGCTGCCTTCGTCCTCCCACCGGCTGTCGGCGCGCTACAACCGCCAGGAGTTCACCGGCGTCAACTTCGAGAACGGCGGTGCCACGAACGGTGCCGAGCACACCGGCGACAGCCTGGTGAACACCGACACGATCAACGCCTCGCTCTCCTCGGTCTTCTCCGACGCCCTGTTCAACGAGCTCCGGGGCCAGTGGGCGAAGGACCAGGAGCCCGGCAAGGCGAACAGCGACCTGCCCGAGGCGACGGTGCGCCAGGGCGGGCGCACGATCCTCGTCGTCGGGCGGAACTTCTTCAGCCCGCGCGAGACGACGATCGACCGCTGGCAGGTGGCCGACACCGTCTCCTGGTTCAAGGGATCGCACGGCATCAAGGCCGGCTTCGACTACCTGCACGACGACATCCTCAACTACTTCCCGGGCAACTTCTCCGGCGGCTACACCTTCGACTCGCTCGCGGCCTGGAACCTCGGCGTGCCGTCCTCCTACGTCCAGGCGTTCGCCGGCGCCGGCACCACCGGTCCGACGACCAAGCCGAGCTCGCGCGAGCTCGCCGCCTTCGTGCAGGACGAGTGGAAGATCAGCTCGCAGCTCTCGGTGATGCTCGGCGTGCGCTACGACCTGCAGAAGTACGACCCGTCGAAGGTCCGCAACCCGGATCCGCAGCTTGCGGCCGCGGGCATCGACACGCGCTTCGTGCCGAAGGACGACGACAACTACGCCCCGCGCCTCGGCTTCGCCTGGACGCCGCGCAGCGACGTCGTGGTGCGCGGCGGCTACGGCGTCTTCTACGGCCGGACGCCGGCGATCATGGTGGGGACGGCGCACTCGAACAACGGCATCAACGTCCAGACGATCACCCTGACCGGCAGCGCGGTGCCGATCTACCCGACGATCCTGACGTCGATCCCCACCGGTGCGACGCCGCCCAAGCCGTCGATCTTCGTCTTCGACCCGGCGTTCGAGAACCCGGAAGTCGCGCAGGCGAGCCTCGGCGCCGACTGGGCGATCACGCCCGACTTGGCGCTCGCGGTGAGCTACCTGCACGTCGACGCCGACCACCTCCAGCGGACCCGCGACTTCAACGTCGGCACGCCGGTGGCGACCGAGATTCCGGTGACCACGGGCGGCAGCGTTACCGTCCAGCGCTTCCCGTCGGCGCGGCCGTTCTCCAACTTCGACCGCATCCTGCGGTTCGAGAGCACCGCCGAGAGCCGCTACGACGGCGCGACGATCGAGCTGCGCCGCCGGTTCGTCCACGGGTTCCAGGCGAGCGTGGCCTACACCTACGGCAAGGTCGAAGACACGGTCCCCGATGCCACCGCGGTGGTGCCGGGCGGCAGCGACGACGCGAAGTTCGCCTCCAACCCGGCCGACTTCGAGGCGGATCGCGCGCCCGGAGCGAACGACCAGCGGCACCGGGTCGTCGTCTCCGGTCTCTGGCAGCTCCCCTACTTCCGGGAAAGCGACGGCTGGCGCCGCGCCGTGCTCGGCGGCTGGTCGATCTCCTGGATCGCGTCGTATCAGAGCGGTCAGCCGTACTCCCTGGCGGTGACCAACGACCTCAACAACGACGGGAACCGGCGCAACGACATCGTGCCGGGCAGCCGCGACTCGGTCGAGCTGCCGGCAACCTACGGCGTCGACCTGCGGATCTCGAAGGAGATCCGTCTGGGTGGCCGCGTCGGTCTCGAGCTGATCGCCGAGGCGTTCAACCTCTTCGATCGCGACAACATCATCGGCCAGCGGACCGGCTACTACACGTACAACGCCAGCGCCAACACGCTGGCGCCGCAGAGCAACTTCGGGCAGGACACGACGGCAGCCGACAACCGGATCGTCCAGCTCGCCGCCAAGATCACCTTCTGAGCCCGCGTCGCCGCGGCCCGCCCTTCGTTCGTGAAGGGCGGGCCGCTCGTCGCACCGTTCGGCCATTGCGTCGCGGGTGTCGGGCGCTCTCCCCGAGGAGGCGGGCGCCGCCTCAGTGGAGAAGCCCACACCGCGAGGTGGCGGGACCCGGCGAGAATTCGCGTGGTCCTGTCATGCGCCGCTCTCCGTCATTTCGTGGCCCTC
Organism: Holophagales bacterium; assembly: GCA_016699405.1. Lineage (NCBI taxonomy): Bacteria > Pseudomonadati > Acidobacteriota > Holophagae > Holophagales > Holophagales bacterium. Next base: position 2,459,606 of record CP064972.1, read on the forward strand.
GCTTCGTCCTGGTCGTCGTCGGCGTGCTCCTCGTCGGCGGCCTGTCCGCCTCGACCCTCGGTGCGACGATCGGGCTCGACCTTTCCTACGTCGACACGCAGTCGGTCGCCTGGCAGCGTTTCGTCGCCTGGGTCGACCAAGCGCTCGACGGCACGCCGCCCTACGGCTTCACCGCCACCGACGCGGTGACGGTCTACCGGGTGACGGGGCAGTCGGCGTACGCCCAGCTCGCCATCGCCACGGTCGAGGCACAGGTCAGCGAGGCCGAGGGGTTCATCGCCATCGGTCAGGTGCCGCCGATCGCCGGCGACCAGTACCTCGAGTCCGGGCCGTGGATCCACGACGTGGCCCTGGTCTACGCCTGGTGCTATCCGGTGCTGACCGCGCAGCAGCGCAGCCGCTGGGCGGCCTATGCCGAGCAGACGGTGTGGAACCTCTGGCACCACGGCCAGGCGAGCTGGGGCGGCGTGGCGCACCCGTGGCCCGGCTGGGGGGTCGACGACCCGGGGAACAACTACCACTTCAGCTTCCTCGAAGCGACGATGTTCTGGGGGCTGGCGTCGGACAGCCCGACCTGGCTCGCGCTGCTCGAGGACGAGAAGCTGCCGGCGCTCACCGCCTACTGGGCGCAGCTTTCCGGCGGCGGAAGTCGGGAGGGGACGGGCTACGGGCTCGCCCTGATGCGCCTGTTCGAGCTCTACCGGCTCTGGCGGGATTCGACGAGCGTCGATCTCGGGGTCAGGTCGAGCCACCTCGCCGACACGATCGACTACTGGATCCACGCGACGGTCCCGACGCTCGATCGCTATGCGCCGATCGGCGACCTGGCGCGCGAGTCGTACCCCTGGCTCTACGACTACCACCGCCGGCTGGTGCTCGAAGCGCGGGCGATGGCGGTCGCCCCGGCGGTGCGCGAGCGGGCCTCCTGGTGGCTTCACCACATCGCCATCGACGAAATGACCAGCGGCTTCAACCTGCGCCACGACCTGCTGCCCGCCGGCGTCACCGAGACGGCACCGACGGCGCTCGTCCATCACGCCGTCGGCGCCGGGCATCTCTTCGCCCGCACCGGCTGGGGCAGCGACGCGACCTGGATAAGCTTCGTCGCCGGACGCTACGACCAGTCGCACGCCCATCAGGACCAGGGCTCGTTCAACCTCTTCCACGGCGACTTCCTGGCGGTCTCGGAGTACGTCTTCTCGCACAGCGGCATCGAACAGGGGACCGAGCAGCACAACCTCGTGCGCTTCGACCGTGCCGGCGTGCCGATCACCCAACTGCCCGGCACCACCTCGTCGCTCGCCGTGCAGGCCGGGGCGAGCTGGACCCGCCTCGTCGCCGACCTGACCGCCGCGTACGGCGCCGGGCGCGGCGTCAACCTCTGGCAGCGCACGGTCGAGCTCTCCGGCACGGGGCTGCTGCTCGACGATCGCTTCGTCGTCGACCCCGACGTGGAGGCGGTCTTCCAGCTCAACCTGCCGGTCGAGCCGACGATCGCCGGCGGGGTCGTCACCGTTCCGGGATTTCGCCTGGTGCCGCTCCTTCCGCGGGGAGCGACGGCGACTGTCGTCTCCTGGCACACGGTCGACCCGCAGGAGTATTCGACCGGCTGGCGTCTCGAGCTGCGCGGCGCCGGGAGCCGCTTCGCCGTCCGCCTGCTCCTCCCGGGTGTCCTGCAAGTCGACGGCTTCGAAACCGGGGGCCTCGAAGCCTGGCCGGCGCAGCGGCCCTGACCTCCATCTCTTCGGACTCTCTCGCTCGGGACCCGATCCCGGCTATCCTATTTGGGCCGTTCCACCTCCGGAGGAGCCATGCCCTACCGCGTCGATCTCCAGGATCTCGAGTTCCAGCTCTTCGACTGGCTCCGTCTCGAGGAGCTGCTGGCCCATCCGCGCTTCGCCGACTGGGACCGCGACAGCCTGCGCATGGTGCTCGGCGAGGCCGCCGAGCTCGCCGTGCGCGAGCTCGCGCCGATCAACGTCGAGGGCGACCGCGCGGGGGTGACCTGGGAGGACGGCCGGGTGAGCGTGCCGCCGTCGGCGGTGCGTGCGTGGAAGCTCTTCTGCGAGGGCGGCTGGGTCGGCCTGACGAGCGATCCGGCGCTCGGCGGCATGGGGCTTCCCGACGCGGTCGGCTCGGCGGCCAACGAGATCTTCGCCGGCGCCAACCTCGCCTTCAACCTTGTCGGGCTGCTCACCCGCAGCGCCGCGCAGCTGGTGGCCGACTACGGCACGCCGGAGTTGCGCGAGCTCTACTGCCCGCGGATGATCGAAGGCCGCTGGACCGGCACGATGTGCCTGACCGAGTCGCAGGCCGGCTCCGACGTCGGCGCCAATCGAACGAAGGCCGAACGGCAGGAGGACGGCACCTACCGGATCGCCGGGGAGAAGATCTTCATTACCTGCGGCGAGCACGACCTTGCCGAGAACATCGTGCACGCCGTCCTGGCGCGCACGCCCGGCGCCCCGGCGGGGACACGCGGGCTGTCGCTCTTCCTGGTGCCGAAGTTCCTGCCGAACGCCGACGGAAGTCTCGGTGCGCGCAACGACGTCTGGTGCAGCAGCATCGAGCACAAGATGGGGATCCACGCTTCGCCCACCTGCACGATGCTCTTCGGACGCGAAGGCCGCTGCCGCGGCTTCCTGCTCGGCGAGGAGGGGCAGGGGATCCGCCTGATGTTCGACATGATGAACGCGGCGCGCATCGAGGTCGGGCTGCAGGGGACGGCGGTGGGGGCGGCGGCCTACCTCGCGGCGCTCGACTACGCGCGCGAGCGGGTGCAGATGCGCCACTGGGACCCGTCGCGCGGCGCCGAGCCGGTGGCGATCGTCGAGCATCCGGACGTGCGCCGGATGCTGCTCGGCAGCGCGGCGACGGTGCAAGCGATGCGCGCGCTGCTGCTGCGCACCTCCTGGCACCTCGATCGCTCGCATGCCAGCGAGGGTGACGAGCGGCGCGCCCACCAGTCGGCGGTGGCGCTGCTGACGCCGGTGTGCAAGGCCTGGGCTTCGGACTGGGGGTTCCGCGTCGCCGAGTGGTCGGTGCAGGTGTTCGGCGGTTACGGCTACACGCGCGACTACCCCGTCGAGCAGTACCTGCGCGACGCCAAGATCACCTCGATCTACGAGGGGACGAACGGCATCCAGGCGCTCGACTTCGTCGGCCGCAAGCTCGCCATGGACGGCGGCAAGCCGCTCGCCGCGCTGCTCGACGAGCTCGAGCAGGCGGCCGCGGCGGTGGCCGCGATGCCGGAGCTCGCGGCGGCCGGTCGCGAAGTGGCGACGGGGCTCGCCACCTTCCGCCGGCTCGTCGCCGAGGTGCCGCGCCGCCCCGACGGCGCGCTGCTCGTGACGCTCAACGCTGTGCCGTTGCTCGACCTCTTCGGCGCGCTCTGCGGCGGCGGCTTCCTGTTGCAGCAGGCGGCGATCGCCCGCACCCAGCTCGCCGACCTGCTCGCCACGCGCGGGGTCGCCGGAGACGCCCCCGCCGCGGCGCGCCGCACCGCGATCGCCGAGAACGCCCAGGCGTCGTTCCTGCACAACAAGATCCAGGCCGCGGTCCACTTCGGGCTGCGCACCGTGCCGACCGCCGTCGCTCAGGCCGTTGCGGTCGAGAGCGGCGACCGGGCGGCGATGGAGGCCATCTTCTAGCGCGGCGGCTGCCGCGCCGGGAGACGAACGTCGAGCGAACGATGCCTGACACGACGACCGCACTGACCACGCTGCTCGAGGCCGCCCGCCGTGGCGACCGCAGCGCCGCCGACGAGCTGTTCCGCCGTCTCTACGACGATCTCAAGCGGCTCGCTCGAGCCCAGCTCGGGCGGAGCGGTCGCCGCAGCGGCGACACCCTGGACACCACCGTGCTGGTGCACGAGGCCTACCTCCGTCTCGTGCCGCCCGCCGAGCTCGCGGCCGAGGACCGGTCGCACTTCCTCAACCTCGCGGCGCGCGTGATGCGGCACGTGGTGATCGACTTTGCCCGCCGGCGCGGCGCCGAGAAGCGTGGAGGCGGTCTGCGCGTCTCGTGGCCCGAGGGTTTCGACCCGGCGGCGGAAGACGCGCTGGGACCCGCCGACCTGATGGCGCTCGACACGGCGATGGCACGGCTCGAAGCGGAGAGCCCGCGGCTCGCCCGCCTCGTCGACCTGCGGTTCTTCGCCGGGCTCAAGCTCGAGGAGATCGCCGTGCTGCTCGGGGTGAGCGATCGCACGCTGAAACGCGACTGGCGCCGGGCGCGGGCGTTTCTCTGGGCCGAGCTACGCGGCGACGCCACGCCGCCGCCGGCCGACTGAGCCGCTCCCCGCCCCTGCGCCCTCTGTCGGCATGGCCGAAGGAGGTGCCCGATCACCCGCGCCCTCGTCGAGCAGATCGCTCCCATCGCCGGGAGGTGAGGCGATGTGCCGGCGCACCCGCGCCCTCGTCGTCCCGAGCGAGAGCGAGGGACCTGCGCGGGCGGGTGGCACGGCAGGAGGGCGGTCGGCGCGCTCGCCCGCGGCGTGACGTGGCAGAATTCGCCCGTCCATGAACCCGTCCGCCGGAGAGCCTCGTTCGGCCGCCTGGGAGGAGCTCTTCGACGACCTCGTCGAGCGCCCCGACGCGGAGCGCCAAGCCCGCCTCGCCGAGATCGCGGCGCGCGATCCGGCGCTCGGCGCGAGGCTGGCGCGACTGCTCGCCGCCGAGGCCCAGGCCGGCGAGTTCCTCGATCAGCCGCTCTCCGATTCGCTCGTCGAAGCCGTCGAAGATCCGGCTCGCGAGGAGAGCGAGGGCGAGATCGCCGTAGCCCCGTCGTCGCGCTTCACGGCTGCCGACACCGCGACGTCCGCGACGACCCCGGGGGAAGAGGCGTCACCGATCGACGAGCAACTCTCGCTCGGGCCCGGGACGCGCCTCGGTCCCTGGCGCGTCGTCAAGCCGATCGGACGGGGCGGCATGGGCGAGGTCTACCTCGCCGAGCGTGACGACGGTGCCTTCTCGCAGCGCGTGGCGATCAAGGTGGTGCGTCACGGCGGGAGTGCGCACGGGATCGTCCGGCGCTTCCTGCGCGAGCGGCAGATCCTCGCCAACCTCGACCACCCCAACATCGCCCGGCTGCTCGACGGCGGCACGGCGGAGGACGGCCGGCCGTTCTTCGTCCTCGAATGGGTCGACGGCGAGCCGATCACCGACTACTGCGCAGCTCGCCATCTGCCGCTCGAAGGGAGGCTTCGCCTCCTCGCCACGGTCTGCGATGCGGTGGCGAGCGCTCATCGGCGGCTCGTCGTCCACCGCGATCTGAAACCGGCCAACATCCTCGTCACCGACGACGGCACCGCGAAGCTCCTCGACTTCGGCATCGCCAAGCTGCTCGAGGACGAGCCGGGAGAGAGCGCGACGCTGACGCGGCTCGAAGGTCGCGCGCTCACTCCGGCGTACGCCGCGCCGGAACAGATCCTCGGCCAGCCGGTCACCGTGGCGAGCGACATCTACGCCCTCGGCGTGATCCTCTACGAGCTGGTCACCGGGACGCTGCCGCACCGTCGCGAGTCGCGCTCGCTCGACGTGCTCGCCGGCGCGCTCGGCCAGGAGACGGTCGAGCGCCCCAGCCTGGCCCTCCGGCGGCGGGCCGACGGCGAGAGCGCGGCGGCGACGGAGCGCCCATTGCCCCCCATCGCCGTGCGGCGGGTGGTGGGCGATCTCGACCTGATCGTGCTCAAGGCGCTGCACCGCGAGCCGGGGCGGCGCTACCGCTCGGCGGCGGCGCTCGCCGACGATCTCGCCCGCTTCCTGCAGAAGCGTCCGGTGGCGGCGCGCCCCGACGAGCTCGCCTACCGCGTGCGGCGCTTCGTCGACCGTCATCGCTGGGCGGTGGTGGCCTCGGCCGTCGCCGGGGTGGCGCTCTTCGCCGGGCTCGGCGTGGCGATCTGGCAGGCGCGCGCGGCGCGCGCCCAGGCGCAGCGCGCCGATCTCGCCTCGGCGCGCGCCGAGCGCGTCAAGTCGTTCCTGGTGTCGATCTTCCGCGAATCCGATCCGCAGGGGTCGTCGGGCACCGAGCCGACCGCACGCGAGGTCCTGGCGCGCGGTGCCGAGCGCCTCGACGTCGAGCTCGTGGCCGATCCGGAAACCCACGCCGACCTGCTCGAGGCGATCGCCAAGATCGAGACCAGCCTCGGGGCGCTCGATCCGGCGCTGGTGCACGCGCGGCGGGCCCTCGAGCTGCGTGCCGCGTTGCCGGTGCGCGACGATGCCCAGCTCGCCCGCGGTGAAGTGGTGCTGGGAGAGGCGCTGATGTCGCACGGTGACCGTCTCGAGGCGCAGAAGGCCTTCGAGGCGGCGCTGCCGCGGCTGATCGCCGCGTACGGCGAGCAGAGCGAAGCGGTGGCCGAGACGCGGGGGCGTCTCGGCGCCTCGCTGACCAATCCCGAGGACACGATCCGCGCGGTCACCCTGCTCGAGCAGGCGCTGGCGACGCTGGAGTCTCTCCAGGGAGCCGATTCCCTGGCGGTGGCCGCGGCGCGCCAGGAGCTCGGCATCGCCTACGAGATGGTGGGTCGCTACCCGGAGTCCGAGACGGCCTACCGCGCCTCGCTCTCCGCCTTCGAGCGGATCTCCGGCGCCGGGCATCCACGCGTGGCCGAGGCGCAGGCCAATCTCGCCGGACTGCTCGACCGGCTGTCGCGGCCGCAGGAGGCGCGCCCGCTCTTCGCCGCCGCCATCGCCACCCAGCGTGCGCGGCTCGGCCCGCGGCACGAGCGGCTCGCCGAGACGCTCTTCTCCTACGGTGTGCTGCTGCTCGGCGGCCAGGAGCACGCCGCGGCCGAGGCGGCGCTGCGCGAAGCGCTCGACATCTTCGGCCCCGACCGCTTCGACTCGGCCCATTGCCTGCGCTATCTCGGGCTCTCGGCCGCCGGCCAGGAGCGCTACGCCGAGGCCGCCGATCTCTACGCGCGTGCGGCGGAGATCTACTCGCGGACGCTCGGTCCGGGCAATGTGCAGCAGCAGCGTGCGCTCGCCAACCTGGGATGGGCGCATGCGCGCATGGGCAAGGTCGGGGAGGGGCTTGCCGAGCTCGCGGGTGCGGTGGCTGCCATCGAACGCGCCGCTGGCGGCGAGAGCTACGAAGTCCGCCTGCCTCTCAAGCAGTTGGGCGAGGTGCAGACCACCGCCGGTCGTGCCGCCGCGGCGGTGGCGACGCTCGAGCGGGTGCGCGCCCTCGAGGTGAAGCTCTTCGGCACGCGCGATCACCGCGAGGTGGCGGGCTCGGAGCTTCTGCTGGCGCGCGCCTTGCTCGCCCGCGCCGGTCCCGGCGATCGCGCCGCGGCGCGTCGCTGCCTCGACGCCGCGCTCGACATCTTCGCGCGCGTGCGGCCGCACGACGTGCTGCGTGCCGACGCGCTGCTCGAGAGCGGCCGGATGGCCCTCGCCGACGGCGACCGGCCGCGCGCGCGGTCCGATCTCGCCGCCGCCGTGCCGCTGCTCGCGGAGAAGCGCGGGGCTCGCCACGCCTCGACCCGCGAGGCCGAGCGCCTCCTGCGCCGCGCCGGCGGTCCGCCGCGCTGAGCCGCTCCCCGTCAGGGAAGCGCGGCGCTCCCACCGAAGAAGCTGCCGGCCGCGAGATCGGCGCGTTCGTCGCGGACGACGTCGCCGGCCGCGAGCGCCTCGCCGGCGGGTGAGGGCATCGACACGCCGGCGACGAGCGTGGCGAGGCCGAGGACGAGGGTTGGGAACGTCCGCGAGCGCATGAGAGGTCTCTCCTTGCCTGGGGGAGCGCGAGACGCCGGAGGGCGGGGACATTCCGGCAGAGGAGGCCACGCATCCAGAGGTGCGGGAAAAGCTCGGTTTCTTTCGAGGGAGAGCGGAGATCGTGGCATGCCTCGCGAGGGGAGCGGCCGGCGGGGGGCGATACCCGCGACGGTAGCGCCCCTACCCAGCGCGCCATGTTGCCCGCCGAGGCGCCGCACCGTTCCGGCGGAAATCCATTGAAATCCATCGCTTCGCTCGCTCGCCGTCGATGGCACGCGACCTGCTCTGGGGATCGGCGAGGAGGGAGATCATGGAACGACCCGAAGCGCTCGAGGGCCCCCGCTCGTCCCCCGGAGGTGCCGCCTCCGCTCGACCTTGGCACGCCGCTGAAACGCAGCGGACCCGCTGGCTCGTGCGCCTGCTGGCAACGGGGCTCGGCGCCGCCATCTGGGCGGTCGCGGGTGGCGTCATCCTTCTCGGCCCGCGCCAGCCCGGCGGTCTCACGGCGATCCTGCTCTGCCTGCCGGCGATCGGCGCCACGGCGCTGACGCTCGACGGCTGGAGCTTCCTCTCGCAGTATCGCTTCGGCAGCTACGGACATGCGCTGAAGTTCCTGGCCTTCCTCGGTGTCGCCATGACTCTGGTCGGCCTCGTGCCGATCTGTTACTGGACCGGCCTCGCCGCGCTCCGCGCGGTCGGCCGCCCGCTGCTGTGAACGGCATCCACGCAACAGGAGAGAGACCATGATTCGACGAGACGTCTTCCTTCTTTCTGTTTCCCTCGGCATCGCCGGCCTGCTTGCCGGCTGCAGCTCGACCGGGTCGCCACCGGCAGCGGCGAAGGCGGCTCCCCCGGCAGAGTCGCCCTCGGCACCGCGCGAGCCGGTTCCGCCGCCTCCCGCCGTGGCGCCGGCCGCCGCGGGCGAGGAGTCGCTGATGGTCGTCTACCGCCAGAAGCGCATCGTCGGCATGGCGCTCAACACCTCCGTCTACCTCGACGGCGTCGAGGTCGCGGAGCTCGACCCGGGCACGTTCGTGAAGATCAAGCTCACCCCCGGCTCGCATCGGGTCTGGGCCGACGAAGCGCGTGACGCGATCACGCTCGCCGTCGAAAGCGGCAGGTCCTACTACTTCCGCATGGACCTGGTCCCCGGCCTCTGGAAGGGCAACGGCAAGCTGGCGGCGGTCGACGAGGGCAGCGGCAGGAAGGAGCTCGCCGACTTCCAGTGCAAGCCCGCCGAGGAGATCAAGGTGCCGGCGCTGGTCGTGCGGTAGCGCTCAGCCGGCGTCCGCGCGTGCGGGGTGGACGCGGTACTTGTGCAGCGCCGAGACGAAGCGGGCATAGTCGGCGTCCGGCACGGCGAGGCGACGGGCCAGCTCTTTGAGATTGTGGTCGCAATCGGCGAAGCGCTCGACGAGCAGCGAGCGCAGCTCGACGCGGTTGAGGTCGCGCTCGAGAAACGCCTCCCACGCCGTCTCCCAGAAGCCCTGCCCGGCCTCGAGCGCGGCGCGGACACGCGCCAGCGGCTCGCCGGCCGATTCGCGTTCGGCGCGGCGTCCGAGCAGTCGGGCCACCTCGCTGCCGAGCTCGCCCGCGGCCGACTCGACGCCGGCCCGCTTGAGCACGTTGACGAGCTCGCGCACGTTCCCCGGCCAGTCGTGCGCGAGCATGGCGTGCCAGAAGCCGGCACCGAGACGACGGCCGCGCAGGAAGCGCTGGTGTTCGAGGATCAGCGCGCGGAGATCCTCGCGCCGCTCGCGCAGCGGCGGGATGGCGATCGTCAGCACGTCGAGGCGGTAGTAGAGGTCCTCGCGGAAGCGCTGGCGCGCGATCTCCTCGGTCAGGTCGCGGTTGGTCGCGGCGATCAGCCGGACGCTGGCGCTGCGTTCGACCGAGTCGCCGACCCGCCGGAATCGCTGCGTGTCGACGAAGCGCAGGAGCTTCGCTTGCACGGCCAGCGGCACCTCGGCCACCTCGTCGAGGAAGAGCGTGCCGCCCGCCGCCGCGTCGACCAGACCGGGTCGGTCGCGATCGGCGCCGGTGTAGGCGCCGCGCGCGTGGCCGAAGAGCTCGCTTTCGAAGAGGCTCTCGGGGATCGCCGGCGTGTCGACGACGATGAGCTGACCGCGCCGTCCCGAGAAGCGATGGATGAGCTGGGCGACGTGGCTCTTGCCGACGCCGGTCTCGCCGAGCACCAGGACCGGATCGTCTTCCAGGGCGTAAGCGAGAGCGAGCCGGCGGATGCGCGCCGCGTCCGCGCTCGGTCCGGTGATGCCGCCCGCCTCCTCCTCCACGTTGCGCAGCTCGTCGAGCAGCTCGCGCAGCGACTCGCCGCTGTCGCGGAAGAACGCGATGTCGTCCGGGTCGAGCCGGTCGCTGCCGGAATCGACGTAGAGCACGAGGTCGTCGTTGACCGGGTGGACGAAGAGGCTGCGCACGAACAGGCAGCGCGCCGAGGCCGGGAACGCCGGCTCCGAGGCGCTGATCACGACGTCCGAGAGGCTCACGCTGTCGTGGCCGACGAGCACCTGAAGCAGGTGGCTGCGGGAGAATCCGGTGCCGGACTCGACGGTCCGCCCGGCGATCTCCCGGCCGGCGCGCCAGCGAATGCGTCCGGCGCGGTCGACGAGCATGATGAGGCCGATCCGCTTCTGGGCGATCTTCTCCGCCAGCCGCGACTTGAGGCTCTCGATCACGCGCTCTCCCCGGCCCGGGCGAAGCGGTGGAGCAGCTGTTCGTCGTCCGGGCGATCGCGCGGCTCCTTGGCGAGCATCGCCATGACCAGCGCCGACAGCTCGGCGCCGATCTCCGGACGCAGGCGCTGCGGCGGCACCGGGTCGAGGGAGAGCAGCTGGCGCAGCAGCTCGGCCGGCTCCTCGGCGGAGAACGGGCGTTTCAGGGTGAGCAGCTCGTAGGCGAGCACGCCGAGCGAGAAGGTGTCGCTCGCGGGGGTGAGGTCGCGCAGTTGAATGCGCTCCGGAGCGAGCCCGGTGAGCGTCCCGAGCAGCTCGCCTGCTTCGGTCAGCGTTCGCCCCGTGTCGGCCTTGGCGAGGCCGAAGTCGAGCAGCTTGGCCTGCTCCGCGCCGTCGCACTCGACGACCAGGACGTTCGCCGGCGAGATGTCGCGGTGGATGACGCCTCGCGCGTGGATCGCCGCCACCGCCTCGACGAGCTGTCGCAGCAGGGCGAGCCCGCGCCGGAGCTCGATCGGCCGGCCGGCGGCCGCCGCCTCGGCGATCCACGCGGCGAGCGTCTTGCCGGTGAGCAGCTCCATCGCCAGGTAGAGGCGTCCGGCATGCTCGCCGCGGTCGAGGACCTTGACGATGCCCGGGTGGTCGAGCGCGTCGATGATCCGGCCCTCGTTGATGAAGCGCTGCCGCTGCCGCTCGTCGGCGGCGAGCTCCTCGCGGATGACCTTGAGCGCCACCGGTCGGTCGGGCTCGAGCAGGCTGGTTGCCCGGTAGACGACGCCCATGCCGCCGCTGGTGATCTCCGCGTCGATGCGGTACTGGCCGACGAAGCTCCGCTTCTTCCAGAAGGCGAGCAGGTAGAGGTAGCGCCGGAAGAGCAGCAGCGTGGCGACGACGACGAGAGCCGACAAGGTCACCAGGATTCCGGTGACCAGCCGCGAGCGCGCCAGCGCGAGACGCCGGATCTCCCCGTCCTTCTTGAGCAGCTCGTTGTCCTTGGCGAGCAGCGCGATCTGCTTCGCCCGCCCCTCGGCGTCGTACTTCTCCTGCAGCTCGGCGATCTTCCGGCTGCGTTGTGCGTCGAGCAGCGCCGAGCGAACTTCGCCGTAGCGGACTTCGCTCTCGTAGGCGTTCTTCCAGTCGCCCAGCGCCGCGTAGGCCTCGGCGGAGAGACGGTGGATGCTCTCGAGCGGCTCGTTCGACTTGAGCTCGGCGGCGGCCTTCTTCCCCTCCTCGAGGTGAGCAAGCGCCTCGCGAGGGCGACCCTGCAGCAGGCAGGCCTCGGCGAGGTTGTGGTAGGTCGAGGGCAGGCCGGCGAGGTCGCCGTTGGCCTGACGGAGTCGCAGGACGGCGCGGTACTGGGCGATGGCGTCGGCGTAGCGTTGCTGTTTCTTGAAGACGATGCCGAGGTTGTTGCGCGCGTCGGTCTCGATCGAGCGCGAGGCGAGCGCCAGCCCCATGGCGAGCGCGCGCTCGTAGGCGTGGCGGGCGCGATCGTCGCGGCCCAGCTTCTCGTCGATGTTGCCGAGGTTGTTGATCACCCGGGCCTCGCCCGGCTTCTCGCCGAGCTCGGCGAAGCGGGGGAGGGCGCGTTCGTAGAAGTCGCGTGCCTTCAGGTAGTCGCCGAGCTCGAAGTAGATGTTGCCGATCGAATTCAGGTCGTTGGCGATGCCGATCTTGCGGCCCAGCGATTCCTCGAGACGCAGCGACTCGAGCGCGAAGCGGAGGGCCTCGTCGAGCTCCCCGACCTGGGTCAGCTCGGCGGCGAGGTTGTTCGTCGCCGCCGCCATCCCCTTGGTATCGCCGAGCTCGGTGTAGAGCGAGAGCGCCTGGCGGATCGTCGAGATGGCCGACCAGGTCTTTCCGGTCGCGGAAAGCAGCATCCCCGTGTAGCCGAGCGTCGCCGCCTCGGCCTGGCGGTCTCCGAGGGCGACGTACAGCTCGTGGGCGCGCTGGATGTGCGGCAGACCCTCGGCGGCGCTTTCGAGCACGAGGAAGGAGAGGGCGAGGTTCTTCTGTGCCAGCGCCTCGCCCGGCCGGTCGCCGAGATGCTCGGCGAGAGCCAGCGCCTCGGTCGCCAGCGCCTTCGCTCGGGGGCCGTCCTGACGGACGACCATCCCGGCGATCCGGTTGAGCAGGGCGATCCGGTCGGAGTCGGTAGCGCTCTCCAGGCGCTTTTCGAGTTGAGGGAGGGTTTCGGCGGGCGGGTTCTCGGCGAACCCGACGGCGGTGGACAGTGCGAGCGCTACCGCGAATCCGAGTCCCGCCGAGCGTCCCCTCACCATGTCCTCGCTGACCGTCGAAGTTGTAGCGCATTCGGACGGTTTTCTCAATCGAAGAGACGGCGGTCGACCGCGGTCTCTCCGATGGGACCCTGCGGGAGGGGAGCCGGGAAGGGCCCCGAACGTCAGATTCGGTGCGACTTCAGAGGGCGCTCTGTTCGCCGTCCCAGGCCAGAAGGTCGCCGCGTTCGAAGCCGTCGGCGTGGAGTGGGAGGTCGAGGGTGATCGCGTCGAAGCGGGCGGCAAACCCGGTCGGCGAGCTCCAGCGCTGCACGTTCAAGTAGACCCAGAGCGACTGCGCACCTTCGGGCATGGTGAGGGTCGCGGTGACCGGCACCCAGACGTCGAGGCTCGACGGATCGGCGTTGGTGCCGATGTAGGCGGTGGCGGCGGGGTCGCCGACGGCCGAGCCGGTGCACGAGAACGACGACCAGGCGCGGAGGAAGATCCCCGCTGCGCCGCCGAGCGCGGGTTGGCCCGAGGCGATACGGATGCGTCCATGCAGGGTGTAGTTGGCTCCGGGCACGACTGGCCAGATGCACTGGAAAACGCCACCGTTGTTGCTCGGAACGGCCGAGGTGACGAGGAGCGCCGAGCCCGAGCTCGGGCTGCCCGTGGCGTCGGTGGCGTCCCAGCTCATCGGCACGTTGACCGGGTCGGTGACGACCCAACCCGAGACGTCCGTGTCGAAGCCTCCGTTGACCAGTCGGCCGCTCTCGGGCAGCGACGGTTCCACCCACCAGGTGCGCTGCGCAGCGGTTCCGGGGCCGGCGAGGACGGTCCCCAGCAACCCGGCCAGAAGGCAGGTACGAGCCGAGAAGAGCGGCGGGCGGTGGGACGTGGGCATGACGGACTCCTGTCGAGCGTGCGGCGACCGAGCGGGTGCGGTCGCCGACGGTCCTTCATCGTGATGCGCAGCCCGACGCGCGACGGGGACAGGCGACGACGGTCAGGGCGGTGATGTCCTCCGCAGGCCGGGTTTGACGAGTCTGAAGGCAGGGACGAGCAACGGCAGGAGGCGGCAACCCCCGAGGCGGGCCGGACGTGCGATCCGGCGCCTCGTGGTGCGGGACCTCGGTCGTTCGCTCCAGGGAGAGAGACCACCATGGGCACCCTCGGAATGCTGTTGTCGATCGTCGGCGGAATTGGCATGCTGATCTTCGGAATCCAGATCCTCATCCTTGCCTTCAAGAAGAGCATCGGCTGGGGGCTGGCCAGCCTGCTGATCCCGTTCGTCATCTTCTTCTTCGTGGCGCAGAACTGGGAGGCGTGCAAGACGCCGTTCATGCGCTGGGCGATGTGCCTGCCCGTCTGGGCGATCGGTGCGGCGCTGTCGTTCTTCGGCGCCGTCTCGGCCGCGGGCTGACCTGCCGGTCCTTCAGGTCGGGCCTCGCCCCGCCCTCCGCCGATCCGTCCGGGCAAAGCCGGCGCAGCCTCCTCGGGCTGCGCCGGCGAGACGGATCGAGGGTCATTCGGTGAGGAGCTCCGACCAGCGCTGGGCATCGCCCGATTCGAACCCGTCGGCGAAGGGGAGCACCGTGCCGGCACCCGCGGCAAGGTGCAGCCGGACGATCTTTCCCGGATCGCCCTGAGTGCCGAACCAGGCCAGTCCGGCTGCCGAGTCGATCGCCGAGGCGACGAGGTCGCCCTCACCCGCGGCGAGCGTCACCGCATCGAGCCGTGTGAACGTGCGCCCGGGATCGACATCGACGCGCACCACCCTCCCCGGGTCAGCCAGCGTGCCGAGATAGGCGAAGGCCGATCCGCCATCGAGAACGGCCGTCCAGGGGAGACCCTCGGCAGCGTCGAGCGTCGCCGCGTCGAGCCGCGCGAAGGCGTGGCTCGGATCGACGTCGACTCGCACCAGCGCCGGCGGCGTCCCGATCGTCGCGAAGTAGGCGAGCCCGTGCGCGGCGTCGAAGAGGCCGCCGCGTGGCTGGTCTTCGGTCGCGGCGAGATCGGCGCCGGCGACCCGCACGAAGCTCCGCGCCGGGTCGATGTCCACCTTGACGATGCGGCCGGGCGAGCCGTTGGTCGAGAAGTAGGCGTAGCCGTGCGTGCTGTCGAGCAGCGAGGAGAGCAGGTTGTTCTCGCCGCTCGGCAGGGTCAGCGCGCCGAGGCGGACGAAGCTCCGCGCCGGATCGACATCGACCTGGACGATTCTCGCCGGATAGGTCCCGGTGGCGGCGTAGGCGTAGCCGTGCGCACCGTCGAGAGCGATCGTCCGCACGCTGTCCTCGCCGCTCTCGAAGACGACCCTGCCGAGCTGGGCGAAGGCATGAGTGGGGTCGACATCGATCCGCAGCAGCCGTCCGGGCGACGTGGAGGTGCCGAAGTAGGCGAGCCCGTGAGCCGCATCGAACGCGGCCGCGTTCAGGTTGTATTCGGCGCTGTCGAGGGTCAGCATCGCCAAACGACGCATGGTGGCGAGGTCGAACCGGACCACCGCGGCCGGCGGCGAGCCGGTGCCGACGTAGCCGAAGCCGTGGACGGGGTCCACGACCACCGAGGCCGCGGGCGTCTCGGAGGCGCCGAGGAGGATCGGCTCGAGGCGGGCGAAGGCGTGGGCGGGGTCGACGTCGACCCGGGCGATCCGCCCCGGGATGGTGAAGTTCCAGGTGCCGAAGAGGGCGACACCGCGCGCTGCGTCCAGCAGCGCCGCCGTGGGATTCGTCTCGTTCCCCGCGAGGGTGAGCGCGGCCACTCGGGCGAAGGGGCGCGCCGGGCCGACGTCGAGCTGGAGGATCTTGCCGGCGCCCGTGCCGCTCACGCCGAAGTAGGCGTAACCGTTCGTCGCGTCGATCGCTGCCGAGGTGAGCTCGACTTCGCCGCTCGCCAGCGTCACCGCGCCGAGGCGAGCGAACGCGCGGGTCGGCGAGACGTCGACCTTGACCACGCGCATCGACAGCGTCCCGAAGTAGGCGTAGCCGTTCGCCTCGTCGAGGACGGCCGAGACGAAGCTGCTCTCGCCGGAGAGTCCGCTGACCGCGCCGAGGCGGGTCATGGCGTGCGTCGGAGCGACATCGACCTTGACCACCTTCCCCGGCTGGTTGACGGTGCCGAAGTAGGCGAAGCCGGCCGTGGCATCGATCACCGCCGAGCGCACGAAGTCGTCGCTGGCGTCGAGCGTGAGCGACGAGAGCCGGGCGAGCGGGTGGCCCGGGTCGACGTCGACGCGCACGATGTGCGGCGGGCCGGAGTTGCCGACGGCGGCGAAGTAGGCGAGCCTGGCGGTCGTGTCGATGCCGGCCGCGAGGAGTCCCTGCTCGGAGGGGGGCAGCGTCAGCGCGTCGGCGCGCACGAAGCGGCGCGCCGGATCGACGTCGATCTTCACCACCTTGCCCGGCCCGGTGTTGGTGCCGAAGTAGGCGTAGCCGGCGGCGGCGTCGAGCACCGCCGAGCGCAGGTACTCCTCGCCGGGCTCGAGCAGCACGACGCCGACGCGCCGCGAGGTGGCGAGGTCGATGCGCACCACGATCCCCGGCGAGGTGTCGGTGCCGAAGTAGGCGTAGCCGTGCGTGCTGTCGATCACCGCGCAGCCGCTGCTCTGCTCCTCGTTCTTGAGCGTCAGGGTCGGTCCCACCTCGGCGAAGAGATCCGGGCGTGCGCCGCTCTCGCGCGTCGCGAGCGCCGGTGGGGCGAGTCGGCCGCGCAGCGGCTCGGCGGTGGCGAGATCGAAGTCGCGCGTGCCGGTCAGAGAGATGCTGTTCGGGCGATGGGTGACGGTGTCGAGCGTGCCGTTGCCGGTCAGCGGCTCGCCGGCGCCGGTCAGTTGCAGAGCGGTCCCGGCGGAGAGCTCGAAGATCGCCGGCGCCTCGAGGCGCAGCGCGCCGAGGGCGGTGGTGGCCGCCGGCGCGGCGAAGAGCCCGCCGCGCACCCGCGCTTCGCCTTCGATCCGGAGGCGAGCGGTGCCGCCGGCGAAGCGCCCGCCGCCCTGCTCGAGCGCGACGGCGCGCAGCTCGGCGTCACCCTGGGCGAGCTCGCCGGCATCGACTCGAACGAGACCGTAGACGGTCACCGCGCCGGCGAGCTGCACCGTCGCCGGGGTGTCGCTCGCCAGCTCGAGCCCGGCGAGCTCGACGACGGCCTCCTCGGCGACCACGGCGTCGGGCGAGGCGGCGTCGAAGCGCGCCACGTCGCGCGCCCCGGGGACCCGACCGGTCGACCAGTTGCGTGGATCGTGCCAGTCGTGGTTCCCTGCGCCGCCGCGGAAGAGAGCAACGGAGCGGAGCTCGTCGTGCGGCACCGCGCGCAGCGCGCCGGCGGCGTCGCCGCCCTCGGCTGCCAGCGCGGCGGTGCTCACCAGGAAGACCGCCAGCGCGAGGGCGACGGGACGGTTCGGGACAGGGCGCATGGTCGTCGCGCTCCTCGCGGTCGCGATCACGGACGGTGCACCGGCCAGAGCGCGCCGGCGTCGAATCCGTCGGCCCAGACGACGTTGAAGCCGAGCGAGAGCAGGCCGTAGCCGGTGTCGTTGTCGGCTCCGGCGACGCCGACGTCGAGCGCTTCGCTGCGCAGCAGGGTGGCGAGGGCGTCGGCAGTGAGGTTGGGGTATTCGTCGAGCAGCAGTGCGGCGCCGCCGGCCACGTGCGGGCACGACGCCGAGGTGCCGAAGAAGCCGCTGCCGCCCGGCCACGGCTGGCCGTTGCTGACCCCGTAGGTGGCGGTGCTGACGCCGTCGGGGGTGACGAGATCGGGCTTGAGGTAGCCGCCGGCGGCGGTGCCACCGGGGCCGAGCGTCGGGCCGCGGCTCGAGTAGACCTCGAGGGCGAGGCCGTTCCAGGCGAGGGCGCCGACGGTGAACGCCTGCGGCGAGTCGGCCGGCGAGCTGACGCTCCGCGCCGCGTTGAAGTGCTCGAAGTTGGCGCCGACGGTGCGCAGGTTGAGGTAGTCGGTCCCCGGTCCGGAGACGCGGGTGATCGCGAGGTAGTACCAGTCGCTCACTGAAGGAGTGAAGTCGATCTCCTCGAAGGGCAACTGGCCGGCGGTGCCGTTCTGCGAGTTGCTCGAGGCGGCGACGGAGAGCCACTGTGTGCCGTCCCATCGCCAGAGCTCGAGGTTGTAGTCGTGCGAGGCACCTTGCGTGGCGGGATTCGCCGGCCAGTCGCTCCAGGAGAGGGTGAGGTAGTACGAGTGCCCCGTCGTGAGGTAGCCCCAGCGATTCGACCACCCGCCGTCGAACGAGTGCCAGTTGGTGCCGGGGTAGGCGGAGTAGGTCGCCTCGTAGGTCTCGCCGTCGGCGTAGTTGCCGGCGGAGTTGACCCAGAGGATTCCCGCCTGGCGAGCCGCCTCGACCTTGGCGTTGGTCAGGTTGTGCGGCGCCCCGCTGCCGTCGTAGGGATAGGCGCCGAACGAGCCGCACGAGTACGAGATCACGTCGACGCCCTGGGCGGTGAACCAGTCGACGGCGGAGTAGAAGTCGGCCTCGTTGCCGTCGTGGGCGAGGTAGAGGGAGGCCTGGGGCGCCATGTCGTGGACGATCTCGGCGCAGGCGGTGCCGTGCAGGCTGCTGCCGACCGGATCGCCGCTGGTGCCGCCGTTCCACAGCGTCACCTGGGCGGGCAACTCGCTGCCGAGCAGGCTCGCATAGCCGGAGAACCCGCCGCAGTCGAGCACGCCGACCTTCACCCCTTGCCCGAGGTAGCCGGCGGTGTGGAGCGTCGCCGCGCCGGTCGGGGTGACCCCCTCGCTGACCACGTCCGGCTCGCGATGGTTGGGACGCCGAACGCGAAGCACGCCCGGGGCGTCCGCGAGTGCCCGGAGGCTGGCCGCCGGGAGGGCGGCGAAGACCAGGCTCCCCTCGACCGCGGTGATCCGGCCTCCGAGCTCGAGGGCGCGTGAGGCGATCGCCGGAGCGGCGGCTCCGAGGGTCTCGACGACGACCTCGACCGTGCCGTCGGGAGCGGTCAGCGCCGCCAACCCCTGCCGGGCCTCGGCGTTCGTTGCCTCGTGGGCCGAGCCCGCCGCGAGAATCTGGTTGAGCGCCGGCGCGAGCCGCGGGTGCGGTTCGGTGTCGACCCAGAGTCGCGGTGCCGCCGCGGGAGGCGGCCCGGGCGGCTCGGCTCCGGAGGCGGGAAGGGCGGCGAACAGCAGGAGGGCGAGGGCGGAGCCAGGGAGCAGGCGGGCGACGGACATGGTGGCCTCCGGGCAGGTCGAGCGGTTCATGCCCGGAGCTTCCGCCGCGAGCGTTGGAGCAGCGTTGGACCGCTGCGCCGGCGTGCCGCCGGCGGCGGTCCGGCGCGACGGCGATTCGGGCGGCGTGCTGCCGAATCGGCGGAGATCGCTCCTGTAGGATCCGCCGGACATGACGGAACGAGCGGAGGCGCCTGGTCCGCGGCGTCCGGCGCTGGTGCGCGCTATCGGTCGCTGGGATCTCACGGCGGCGGTGGTCAACGGCATCGTCGGCAGCGCGATCTTCGGCCTTCCGGCGACGCTCGTCGCGCTCACCGGAGCCTGGAGCCCGGTCGCCGCGCTCGCCGCCGGGCTCGGCATCCTGGCGATCGTCCTTTGCTTCGCCGAGGTGGGAAGTCGCTTCCGCGATGCGGGCGGCCCTTACCTCTACACGCGCGAGGCGTTCGGCCCCTGGGTCGGCTTCGAGATCGGCTGGCTGATCTTCTGGACGCGGGTGCTGTCGGCCGCGGCGAACCTCAACGTCTTCGCGCTCTACCTCGGGGAACTGCTGCCGGCCGCGCGGGAGGGTGCCGGGCGGCTCGTGGCGATGGCGGTGCTCTGGTCGGCCGTCGCGGCGCTCAACGTCGTCGGGGTGCGCCAGGCGACCTGGGCGGTGGACCTGTTCACCGTCGCCAAGCTCCTGCCGCTCGGGCTGGTCGTGGCGATCGGCCTCGGCAGGGTCTCGACGGCGACGCTCGCCACGCAAGCGGTCGGTCAGCCCGACTGGACGCAGGCGATCCTGCTGCTCGTCTTCGCCTACGGTGGCTTCGAGACCGCGCTGCTGCCGGCCGGCGAGGCCCGCGATCCGAAGCGCGACACGGCCTTCGCCCTGTTCGTCGCCCTGGCCCTGGTGGCGGGGATCTACTGTCTGGTGCAACTCGTCGTGGTCGGCGTCGTGCCGCACGCGGCGGGTGAGCGCGCGCCGATCGCCGCCGTCTTGCGCGCCCTGCTCGGGCCGTTCGGTGCGACGCTCGGCAGCCTGGCGGCGATGGTGTCGATCTACGGCTGGTCGACGGGGACCCTTCTGCAGTCGCCGCGGGTGCTCTTCGCCATGGCCGAGCGGGGCGAGCTGCCGGGCGTGCTGGCGCGGGTTCACCCGCGCTTCCGCACACCCGACGTGGCCATCGTGCTCTTCGCCGCCGCGGCGTTCGGCTTCGCTGCGTTCGGCAGCTTCGCTTCGAACGCGACCTTCGCGGCGATCGTGCGACTCGTCTACTACGCCCTCACGGCGGCCGCGCTCGTCGTCCTGCGGCGACGTGGCGGCGAGGCGCCGGGATTCCGCCTGCCGCTCGCCGGCCTGATCGTCCCGCTGGCGGTCGGCTTCTGCCTGGTTCTCCTCGCCACCCGCACCTTCGAGCAGGCGTGGATTCTCGCGTTGCTGGTTCTGGTCGGCTTGCCGTTGCGAGCGCTCGCCGGTCGCGGGGCGACGGCCGCATGACCAGGTGATCGCGGCCCGCCCGGCTCTCTACTCGCCGATCCGCATCTGCATGACCTCGGAGCTCAGCCGCCAGGTCCCCTTCTGACGGACCAGCTGTGCTTCGGACTTGACCTTGCCGTAGGTCGCCTCGCCTTCGACGAGCAGCAGGGCGCGGTCGCCGCGCACCCAGCCGCGAACGACGCGGAAGCTCACGGTCGGGTGGTCCTTGCGGAACGACTCGAGGATCTCCTGCGAGTGGTCCTTCCAGTCGGCCTGGGTCTCTTCGGTGAAGAAGGGCTTGGCAGCGGCGTAGTCCCACGCCACCATCGGGCCGTGCAGCGCGGTGTAGGCCTTGCCCGGCTCGCCGCCGCCGGCCGGGAGGGGATCGCCGTAGTCGCTCGGTGCCACCGGAACGTCGAAGCTGACGTCGAAGGCGAGGCTGTCGGGCTTGGCGAGCTTCAAGCTGCCGTGGATGCGGCCGCCGTCCACCTTGATCGTCGACTGGGCGCTTCCGTCGTAACAGAGGCCGCATCCGTCGCCGGAGGCAAAGGCGTACGAGACACCCTTGTAGGCGCCGGTCTTCGAGAACTGGAAGTAGGCGACGAGGGTCTCGTCGTCGCGGAAGTAGTTGTCGATCATGTACTCGCGGTCGTAGTCGTGGTCGAGCGCTTCCTCGATGAACCCGGCGTTGGAGATCGCGACCTTGATCCCCGGCTCGTCGTCGAGACCGACCTTGGCTGGGAAGGCATAGGCCCCCCGGGCCTCGAACTTCATCGTCTTGCTCTCGATCGAGCCCTGTGCCTGCCGCTTCTCGGGTGTCTCCGCGCGGACCGCGAACGGCGCGAGCGCGGCGAGCAGCAGGGCGAGCACCCGGGAAGGCGGAATGAGCAGACGGGAGGGGACGGCAGGTCGGTGCAAGGGAAGCTCCTTTCGACTCGCTTCGGGTTCTGAGATCAACCTACGTCGTTTCGCGGCGAGCGGGGACAGAGGATCGCACGGGTGAGGCCGTGCTCGGCTTCCGGTCGTCGCGGTCCGTCCGGCGGTGGCTCGAGCTTGCGCTCCGGATCGCCGGCAGCCCCGGTCTGGAGGTTCGCCGGGAGGTGTCCGACGTCGCCGGCGGCGGTCACCTTGCAGCGGCCGTCGGGCTCGACGCGGACGATCGAGAGGCTGGCGTGGCCGACCGACATCTCGAGCCAGGCCTTGCCGTCGACCCGCATCGCCCGCGTGAGCAGGTAGCGGATCACGTTGCCATGGGCGACGAAGAGCTCGTGTCGCTCGTTTCCCGTCGCCGGCACGAAACGGCGTGCGAAGAGGGCGTCGAGCCGCTCGGCGCATGCCGCCATCTCTTCCGGCTTCTGGTCGGTGTTCGCCCCGGCGCGCCACGCCGGTGGCGAGCATTCGGCAAGATCGGGCTCGATCTCGACCGTCGCGCCCCGGAGATCGGCGGCGAGGACCCGTGCGGTCTCTCGCGAGCGAGCCAGGGGGCTCGCCATCGACCGGGCCGTCGCGGTGCGGTGGCTGGTGCCGGTGGTGGATCGTGCGACCTCCGGGGCAGGGTGGCGGCACCGGCGAGGAGCACGAGTCGCACGTTATGGCGCGTTGGGCCGCGTCGCAAGGCCGTGAGAGGATGCGCGCCGAACCGACCGTACGGTGCGACCGGCGAGGAGAGCTCTTCGATGTCCCACGACCACCCCGAGATGCCGCGGACCGGCATCGCCGAGATCGACGGCGAGCACGCGCTCGAATTGCGCGTCGTGCGGGAGCTGCAGGCGGCGCTGCTCGCCGGCGAACGAGCGCTCGCCGCCGAGCTGCTCGAGCGGCTGGCCGATTTCACCAATGCGCACTTCCTCACCGAACAGCTCCTGATGCGTCTGCACGCCTACCCAGGCTACGAGGCGCACCAGCAGGAGCACGATCGCCTGATCGGCGAGCTCGGCGAGTTGCGGACCGCGCTTGCCGACGCCTCGCCGCTCGACGCCCGGGGCGAGGCCGATAGGCTCGAGCGCTGGCTTCTCGCGCACATGGCGACCTCGGACCAGGCGCTCGGCGACTTCCTCGGCCAATCGCCGGCGGGGCACCCGACCCCTGAGGCATGAGGAGGGGAGGGCGCACGTTCCGTCCGTGCGTTCGCCCTGGTGAACGATGCGCATCGCCCTGCTCTCGGACGTTCACGGCAATCTCGCCGCCCTCGAGGCGGTGATCGCCGACCTCGAGCGGCGCTCGGTCGACGCGGTGGTCGATCTCGGCGACCTCGTCTCCGGGCCGCTCTGCCCGCGCGAGACGGCCGCGCGGTTGCGTGCGACGGGCTGGCTCCACCTCGCGGGCAACCACGAGCGGCAGCTCCTGACCCGTCCTCCGGAATCGCTCGGTGCCTCGGACGCCCACGCTCGCGCCGAGCTCGGTCCGGAGTGGCTGGACTGGCTCTCGACCCTGCCGCCCTCCTTCTGTTGGAGCGACGACCTGTTCCTCTGCCACGGCACGCCGGCGAGCGATCTCGTCTACCTGCTGGAGACAGTCGAGCGCGATCATGCGCGGCTCGCCCTGCCGGAGGAGATCGAAGAGCGCCTCGGCGGCGCCTCGGCGGCAGTCGTCGCCTGCGGGCACACGCACATCCCGCGCTGTGTCCGTCGCGCGGACGGCCGACTGCTCGTCAACCCGGGGAGCGTCGGTCTGCAGGCCTACGTCGGCGACTATCCGCACCTCCATGCCATGGAGACCGGCTCTCCCGATGCGCGGTATGCGGTTCTCGAGCGCCGGCGCGAGGGGTGGCAGTGCGAGCTCGTGGCCGTTCCCTACGATTCGCGGGACATGGCCCGCCTCGCCGCCGAGCGGGGGCGACCGGAATGGGAGCATGCGCTGCTCCACGGTTACGTCGCGCCGGGTGAGCGACCGCGACCGGAGAGAGCGCACGGCTGAGGCGGCGTCCGGGAAGGGGGAGACGATGCTGATCCTGCACGGGATCTACCAGTGGGCGGTTCGGCGGGTGGCGTTTCGCCACGACTTCTGCCGCGGCTGCGGGCAGGCGACCCTGGCGGTCCGCGTGCGCGCCTTCCGCGTGCTGCACCTCTACTGGGTGCCGGTTCTGCCCCTGGGCTTCTGGCGCACCTGGCATTGCAGCCGCTGCGGCCGCCCACCGGACGCCAACACCCGAACGCGGCGCGGATTCAAGATCGCCGGTGCCGTGATGCTGGTGGCCCTGGCCATCGCCGCGTGGTGGGAGGCCCCGGGAGAGGTTCACGGCGGGGCGCTTGTCTTCGTCTGGTCGGTGAGGATCGGTCTGACGGCCGCGGCGGCACTCGCCCTACGCGCCGCTTGGCGTCACCAGCCCGACCCCGACCGGCAGAAGGCACTCGCCGGGATCCAGCCCTTCACCGGGAGCGACTGTCCGGCATGTGGCGGGCAGCTGCTGGGGGTGCCCGACCGCCACTGCCTCAGCTGCGGGTGCCGCCACGAACCGCTCGCCGCGAGCGGCAGCTAGCGGCCCTTCACCCCCTCGCAAGGTGCCAGGGACTTCGACAAAGTCCTTGATTTCAGTGACTTGAAAAGTGGCTGGCACCTGTTCGCGGGGTCAGGGGTGGGTCCAGCGCGACAGGCCGTTCTCGAAGCTGTCGTCGAAGAGGTGGAGCGGTCGGAAGACCTGAAGGAGGTGGCGGAGCGCCTCGGGCGGGTTCTGCGGCGCCCCGCTGGCGCCGGCCTGGTCGTGTGAGTTCACGCCGTGGCAGGAGGCGCAGACCCGCACCTCCCCAGGCTGGAGGGTAATCCAGAAACGCTCGTGGAT
This sequence comes from Holophagales bacterium, assembly GCA_016699405.1. Lineage (NCBI taxonomy): Bacteria > Pseudomonadati > Acidobacteriota > Holophagae > Holophagales > Holophagales bacterium. The sequence goes on from CP064972.1 coordinate 2,483,662, forward strand.
CACCGGCAAGCCCGCCGCATCGTTGAGCTGGTACGTGATCGCCCGATGGGCCGGCACCAGCGCGGCGAGCGAGCCGTCCGCGCCGAGCGCCACCGCCCCGGGGAGCAGCCCCGGTGCGGGGGGATTGGTCGCCGCCGGGTCGTGCAGCGGGCGGGGGAGCACGCGGCGACCCGGAACCGGCGTCGCGACCCCCCCTCGGCCGCGGACGAGGTCGGCCTGGAAGATCTGCAACTGAGCGATGTCGTAGATCGTGTCGCCGGCGAGGTAGTCGTCGGCGAGCGTCGTCGCGCTGCCGCCGGCGACGTGCAGGTTGAACGGCTGCTGGCGATCGGCGCGGTCGCGCGTCGTCACGTTGCGGCTGACGATCAGGCCGAGGCCGAGCTCGGCGAGCGACTGGCGGAAGGCCTGCTCGTCGACGTGCTCTTCGGCGAAGACCTGGGCTTCCGGGGACGGCAGCGGCGAGCCCGGCTGCGGCGGCACGGGGCGTGACCGCACTTCGACCGGCTCGAGCTCCCACATCGGAACCGAGGCCGAGTAGCTCACGAGTTGATCCGGATCCCACCAGGAGACCGTTTTGGCGATGCCGTTGGTGAGCGTCGTCCCGGCGCGCAGCGAGCCCGTGCAGCCGGGCGTGGAGTCAGCGACGAGGTTGCGCAAGCGGAACTGGTAGCGCGACAGGGGGTTCTGGGCGGTGCCGCCGTTGACGTCGACGCGGGTCTCGGGGCCGCTCGTGTCGGCGCGATAGCCGGCGTGGGCGGCGACGAGCGAACCGTCGGAGAGCGGGAGCGGGTCGCGATAGAGACCGGAGTGGCAAGCGGGTGGGGAGCTCGACGGAAAGGCGGTCAGGCGATGGGTGCGATAGACGACCGACGCGGCGTCGGCGGGAACGTTCGGTGCCAGGGCGATTTCGATCACCTGTCCGGCGGCGTGCGTCTGGCTCTCCTGCGCGTCGACGCCGAGGTAGGAGCCGGCGAGGTCCGGCCGCTCCCGCACCTGGAAGAAGTTGGCGATCCAGTTCGGGTTGGTGCGCGGCATGCTGGTCGACTGGAAGGGAACGATCCGCGGATCGTCGTTGCGCGCCCGGTTCACCGCGAAGGCGAGCTCGTGCCGGCCGATGTGGTTGAGCGTCTCCATCGCCGTGCCGTCCTGGTTGATCGTCCACGGGAAGAAGTGGTTGAACTCGAAGCCGACCTCCCACGGTCGGAGCAGATCGGTGCGGTTGGGAAACGGCTCCGGGAAGATCTCCGGTGCTCGCGCGACAGCCGTCGCTCCGGGGCTCTCGTCGGTCCAGTCGAAGGTGCCGTAGGCGCCCCCCTGGTCGTCGTCGTTGGCGAGGCCGTCGCGTTGGAGGTGGTCCCAGCGCACGAAGACGACGCGGCCGAAGCTGTCGACCTTCGGACCGAAGTCGCCCGAGGGCGAGTGGTCGAGCAGCCGGAGATCGCCGCTCAGCGGGTCGAGGCTCCAGAGGCCGGTGACCGTCTGCTCGCCGCGATACTCGTCGAACTGCGGGTAGAGATGCACCTGTCCGTCGCGCGGCCGATCGGAGGTGAAGAGGATCCGCCCGTCCGAGCCGTAGCACGGGCTCAAGTTGTTGTAGCCGGCCGGCTGCAGCGGCACGCGGCTGATCGCCGCGGTCTGCCCCTGGCCCAGGCCGGTGACCTCGTAGAGCTGCCAGTTCCAGGTCTGCTGCAGGTGCTGCTCGTTCCACCGCGGTGCGCCGACCACCATGGCGAAGAGTGCGCGCGTGCCGCTCCAGTGCACGCAAGGGTCGCGGACGGCGATCGAGGTCGCCCCCTGGAAACCGGGAGGCGCGCCGGGGACGGAGGTGTCGGGCAACCCGTAGCCAGCCTCTTGCGTGAGGTTCCTCAGTGTGCCGTCGGGATAGAGGATCCAGAGGTCGCCACCGCGTCCGGCGTGAGCCGGGTCGGCCAGGTGATTGGCGAACGACGAGGTGGCCGTGGCGACATCGTCGGGGATCGGCGGCTGCGTGACGAAGAGGACCGGATTCGGGCGGACGAGCGGTGCCTCGTTGGTGTCTCCCCGAGGTTGGGCGCCAGCGCTCGGGACGAGCACGGTCAAGAGCACGAGAAGCGGAGCACCGAGGCGGACCGGGCGGTCCCGTTTCCTAGGTGGAGCGGAGGCGGCTCGCGGCATCGTGTCTCCCTTCTGGCGCGCGGTGCGGGAAGCGTTCCCGCAACGGCCCCTCTCGACAAGCTCTGTGCCTGTGACGGTAGATGCGTGTGGAGGCGGCCGGGGGGGACATCGCTTGCGCCAGGTGGAGGGCTCCGGCGCAGAGGAAATCGGATCAGACAAATCGCGAGATACCGTCTCGCCCGTCGATCGAAAGGAGCCCCATGCGTCGTTTCGCCCGCTGTCTCGTTGCCCTGTTCGCCCTCACGGTCGTCCCGGTCTTGGCCGGAGATCAGGTCGGCACCCTCACCGTGCTGCGCCACGTCCGGCCGTCGGAATTGGCCGCGACGCCGTTCATCCGCGCCGTCGATCCCCTCGCGATCTTTTCAAAGTGACGACCTATCAGTTGACCGCGGTGTTGAACGGCAACTCGACCGGTGGCATCAACGCCTTCACCTTCTCCCCGGGCGCCACGATCCTCACCGGGAACCGCGGCACCGGATTCGCGGTGCCCACCGGCACGACGACCACGCTCTGGGCCGGCTTGACGTTCGACAATGTCGGCACGACGACCGGGGCCACGGATACCGAGCTCAACAACTTCGGGATCCTGGCGATGGGCCCGGTCGATCTCGGCTCCAGCACCAATACCGGATTCCAGACGGCGGCGGCCGGCTCTTTCTTCTCCACGGCGAATTCGGCGGGATCCGGGATCACGTTCACGGGTGGAACCCCGTCGTTCGACCTCGGTTGGGAGCTCGTCGTCACGACCCTGCCGGTCGAGCTGACGTCGTTCGGCGTCGAGTAGTTCCATTCCGGAACCGCCCCCCTGCCTCCGCCGTCGGACGTGCCGGCACGGCCGGCGCCGGCGATTCGCCGGGATCGCACGCTGCGGGCGACGCCACGATGCGGCGGCGATCGGTACCCTGGCCACCCGAGGCCGGGGTCGACTCCGAGGACGTGGCCAGGCCGAGTCGTGTCCGCGGCTTTCCGCGCCCCTCAACGGTCGCCGAATCGCGCGGACGGCCGCTTCGTCCGTGCTTCCGGAGCGAACGGTGCGCCTGCGGCGCGCGTCTCCGGTAAGCTCTGCCGCCTGTTCGCCGTTGGAGCTCGATCGACTCGGGGCCATCGCATGGTGGGCCCGGTAGGCGGAGGTGCAAGGACATGGCGATCCCGGTGCGATCGTTGTTGGATGGCCTGCGACGCGGGGTGGGGTGGCTGCTCTACGCGGCGTGCCTGGCCGTCGTCGATCCGGCTCGCGCTGCGACGATTCCCGTCACCACCACGACCGACGTCGACCTCGACGACGTCGACTGCTCGTTGCGCGAAGCGATCGTGGCGGCCAATACCGATGCCGGCTATCACGGCTGCCCGCCGGGAGCGGGAGCCGACCGCATCGTTTTCGACCTCGCCTTTCCGGCGACGATCGCGCTCGCCGCCGATCTGCCGGCGGCGACGACCTCGATGAAGATCCAGGGGCCGGGGCGCACGCAACTGGCCCTCGACGGGCAGGACCTGCACCGCATCCTGGTGCTCGACTCGCCGGGCGGGTTGCCGTGGTTCTACGTCGAGCGGCTGACGCTGACGCGCGGACGCGCTCCGGGCGGGGTCAACGGCACCGGCGGCGGTGCCTTCGTCGGCACCCAGGACAAGGCGCTCTTCTCGCGGGTGCGCTTCCTCGCCAACAGCTCGACAAACGGCGGGGGCGGTCTCGGCCTGAGCGATTCGGGTTCCGGCGGAGCGACGGTGACGCTCGAGGATTGCGAATTCGAAGGCAACTTGGCCGAGGGCGCCCTCGGCGGGGGCGGGCTCTACTCGTACTACTCGCAAGTCACCGTGCATGGCACCACCTTCTCCGGCAACCGGGCGACCTCAGCCAGCGGAGTCGGAGGCGCCATCCGACAGTTTCAGGGTCGACTCACGCTCGAGCAGAGCACGCTCTCGGCCAACGAGGCCGACTCCGGCGGAGGCATCTACGTCTCCGGGAACTTCGCTCCCGCGCCGATGAGCCTGACGATCGTCGATTCGACGATCACCTTGAACCTCGCCAACGCCGACGCGAACACGACGGGAGACGGCGGAGGGCTCGCCATCGCCGGGACCGCAGGGCTCCTGTCGCTCGACCTGCGCAACAGCGTGGTGGCAGCGAACCTCGACAGCGGGACCGACCTGTTTCCCGACCTGTGGATCCCCTCCGGAATCCTCGCCAGTCTGGCGACCGGATTCGACTTCGTCGGCAGCCGGGCCGGGGCCACCGGCTACTTTGCTGCCGGCACTCCCAACGCCAGCGGGGACTACGTCGGCACGGTCTCATCGCCGCTCGATCCGCAACTCGGCATCCTGCGCGACAACGGGGGGCCGACGTCGACGCACCGTCCCCTGCCGTCGGGCCCTTCGCCGCTGATCGACAGCGGGAGCTGTTCGAGCGCGGCAACCGACCAGCGCGGTTTCGGCGACCCGTTGTTGCGTCAACGACGCGTCGACGTCGCCACGGTGCCGGATGGGAGCGGGAGCGACGGCTGCGACATCGGGGCGGTCGAGCTCGACGCATCCGCCGACGCCGCCGACGCGCTCTTCAGCGACGGCTTCGAGCTCGGGCACACCCTGCTGTGGTCCGACGAGAGCCGATAAGCGGGCGTACCGCCGCAGCGCCGGCCGCTACGGAGACCCGTGCGACCAGCCGCTGGTCTGACCGCCCTCGAAGCCATCGGCGAAAACGGTGCTGCCGACCAATCCGAGCGGGGAATAGCCGGCGTAGCCTGGGAAAATCTGGGACCAGTTCGGGTTGCCCATGCGCCGGGCGAGGATCTCGGCGATCACCCGCCGGTAGTCGGTGGTGATCGCGAGGTCGGCGTGGTCGTAGAGCTGCTCGCTGGCGAGCCCTGGCCAGGTGCCGAAGAGCCGGCCGCCGGCGACCTGCCCGCCGAGCACGGTGATGACGCCGCCGTGTCCGTGATCGGTGCCGACGTCGTTGTTCTCGCGCAGCCGGCGCCCGAACTCCGACATGACGACGACGGTCACCCGCCCTGCAAACGCCGTGGCACCGCTGCCGTCGAGGTCGAGGTAGAAGCCGGCGAGCGCCGCCGACATTTCCTGGATCTTCTCCCAGAAGTACTGGCCGTCCGCCGCTGTCCCCTGGCCGTTGTGGGTGTCCCAGCCGCCGAGGTCGATCGTCGCGGCGCGCAGTCCCATGTCGAGCTTGAGCAACTGCGCGGTGAGCTTCATCGTGTCCCCGAACGAGCCGGTCGGGTAGACAGCGCCGTTGGCCGGCACGTAGCTCGTGAGCGGCGGCACGTTCTGCTCGAGGAAGGCCGAGGCATCGAGCGAGACGAGCCCTTGGGCGTAGCGTGGATCGGTCGCCGACTGCAGCTCGAGGATGTTGCGCAGGCTGGTCTTCTGCGCGTCGCGCCACGCCGACGGGCCGGTATTGAAGAGGAAGTCGTCGCGATTGGCGAAGGCGACGACGTTGGTGTCGGCGAGCCAGGAGGTCTGCAGCGTCGAGGACACCGCCACTCGCTGCAGCATCGGAGTCTCCGCTGGCAGGCCCGGTGCGGTCAGGAAGTGGCGGGTCAGCCAGCCGCTCGTCGTGCTGCCCACGCCCGGCGTGCCGAGCTCCATCTGCGCCTGGTTGTCGAAGTGACTGCGCGACGGCACGGTGAGGCCCGCGGCATGGACGAAGGCGAGATGCCCGTCCTGATAGAGCTCGTGCAAGCCGGTGGCTGCCGGGTGCAGCCCGAACGGCGTGCCGTCGAGGTTGCCGAGGGAGAGTGCCGCGCCGGTGCTGCTGGTCGGGATCTTGAGCGCCGGGCGTGCCGTCTCGTAGAGCGTGCGGTCGCTGCCGCCGGTCGGCATCACGAAGCTCAGGCCATCCATGCCGCCGCGCAGGAAGAGGACGATCAGCACGTCGCTTTCCGGCACGGCGAGCGGATCGGCGAAGACGAGATTGGTGAAGCGCGCGCTGGCGATCCCGGCGATCGCCGTCGAGCACCCCATCAGGAAACCGCGTCGTGTGGTGTCGCGCATGATCTCCTCGCGCCTATTTCAGGAAGAAGTCGGGGGTCATGAACATCAGGGCGACGAGCGAACGCACGCGCGAGCGGACGGTGCTCGAGGTGTCGAGGTTCAACTGCAGGGAGGGCGAGCTGCCCTGCGCCATGAAATCGACGAGCTCGGCGCGGACGGCAGTGTCGAGCGCGCGGCCGAAGATCCGGTCAATCCAGAAGTCGACGAGCTGGTTGCTGCTCGCCAGGTGGCTGGGGAACGCGGCGTAGACCTGACCCAGGATGTCGAGGCGGAAATCGTCGGTGGCTGTCGAGCCGTCGATGTCCTGGTCGATCAGCCAGGCGCCGAGGCGCCAGCACTGGAGTCGCGTGTTGGTGCCGACCCACGCCTCTTCGCGGTCGGGATAGCCGTCCGGCGGGACTCTCCCGAACAGCGTCTGCCCGGTGCGCGAAAGACGGGAGAGGAAGCTCGCGGTGTCCGGCTCGACGGTGAGCGGGTTCTGGCTGGTGTAGCCGAACTGCCAGTTGGCGGAGGCGGCGCGCATCGCCGAGACGGCGAACTCGACCGGCCGCTTGATCTTGGCGCCCCACGTCGACTTGAACTCGCTCGACAGCACGATCGCGGTGACCACCTGTCGGAGCTGGTCGGTGGCCTGCCAGGTGGAGGTGAAGAGCGAAGCGACACTGTCCACCAGAGACTCCGGCGGATCGTCGGCGACCAGGCGGCGGCAGAGCTTGCGCGCCACGTAGCGGCCGGTTCCCGGATGCGCGGCGAGCAGGTCGAGCACGTCCTCGCCGTCCTTCTCGGCGACCTGGTCGGCGGGGAGGTTGACGAAGCCCTGAGAGAGGATGGCCTTCTGGAAGCGATCGTGGTTGCCGGCGGTGTAGGAAAACAGGCCGCTGGCGCTCGCCACCCCCCAGCCGGTGAAGCAGCGCGCCGCCTCGTAGACGTCGGCGTCCACGTATCCGGCGGGAACGGGCGAGCCGGCCGACGGCGTGCCGGCCGGCCAGGTTGCGAAGGTCGGATCGGGCCACGTCGGCACGCTCGCCTGCTGGCCGACGCCCACGTAGTTCTCCGCTCCCAGCGTGTGGAGCTCGAAGAGCTCGCGGGCCCAGTTCTCGTTGGGGCCGGCGGCGGTGTTGGTGTAGTTGTCGAGGTAGTAGAGCATCGACGTCGAGCGCGCCACGGCAGCGAGCAGCTCGCGGAAGTTCCCGAACACATGCGGTCGGATGACCTCGCGGTCGTAGTGGACGTAGGTCTCCTGCCCGATGTTCTCGTAACCGTAGACGTTGAAGTGGTTCATCCAGAAGTCGACCAGCACCTCGCGCAGCTGCCACTTGCTGTAGACCATGCGCGACAGGCTGTCGAGCCGCGTCTCTTCGACCGGCCGGCTCGGCTGGACGTTGCCGACCTCGTGGTCCAGCCAGAGCTGGTTGAGGCTCTTGTCGAGCGTCGTCAGGCCGGCGCTGGGAAAGCCGGCGAGGCCGTTGCGGCGTTGCCAATACTCGGTGTCGTTGGCGGCCACCGGGTCCGGCGTCGTCTGTTGCGCCACCCAGGCGGCGAGGCGGCTGTCGTCGTCGGCGCCGAGGGCGTTGAAGGCGGCGATCTCTCCGGGTCGCGGTCCGAACGCCAGCCGATTGAGCACGACGACAGCGAGGGTCGGAGCGGTGAGCGGCTCTCGGCCCGACGACAGCTCGTTCAGGCTCTCCGCCTGGGTTTCCAGTGCGACGACGCCGCTGTGGTCGGGTGGCACCAGCAGCTCCCGGCGACTGGGTGTCGAAGCGGAACGGGTCGTCGCGGCGCTCTCCATGCAGAAACTCCTCCTGGCCCGGGTCTTCGAATTTCGAGGGCGAACCTAGCCGCATGGCGAGCATCCACGAATGGAGGGGTTCACACGGAGGGCGCGACCCGTGCGATCCGCCCGGGTCCCCCCGGCGGTGATCGGGCTGGTGAAACCATGCCGGCGGGGCCGCTCGCCCTCTCGGCGCGCGGCGACGAGGCGCCGCTGCCGGCGACTCGCGGCCGGCGCCCACCCCTCGGCCACCAGGCGGCTTCAGCTCTCGCGCAGGGTGAAGGCGAAGGTGGCGCCGCGGTCGAGCTCGCCCTCGGCCCGCACTCGGCCGCCGTGGCGGCCGACGATCTTGCCGACGAGGGCGAGGCCGATCCCCGTGCCTTCGAACTCCTCGGCGGAGTGCAGGCGCTGGAAGACGCCGAAGAGCTTGTGGGCGTAGCGCGGGTCGAAGCCGACGCCGTTGTCGCGCACGAAATACTCGACGACGCCGTCGGCCTCGTGGCTGCCGATCTCGATGACGGGACGCTCGCGCGGCGAGGCGAACTTGAAGGCGTTGGCGACCAGGTTGCGCAACACGACTTCGATCAGTCGAGCGTCAGCCTGCGCCGGCGGGAGCTCGGCGACGCGGATTTCGTACCGCTCACCGCCGCTGGCCGGGAGGCACTCGGCCGCCACCCGGAGCGCCAGCTCGGTCATCTCGACGCGCCCAAGATGCAGGTCGAGACGCCCGGTGCGCGAGAAGTTCAGCAGGTCGTCGATCAGCCGGCCCATGCGACGCGAGCTCGAACGCAGTGAGCCGAGAAGGCGCTGCGCCTCCTCGTCGCCGAGGGCGGCGACCTGCTCCTCGAGCAGGCCGGCATAGCCGTCGATCGCCCGCACCGGCGCGCGCAGGTCGTGGGCGACGCTGTAGGAGAACGACTCCATCTCCTCGAGCGCCGAGCGCAGCTCGGCCGTGCGCGTGGCGACACGGCTCTCCAGCTCGCGATTGAGCTCACGGACCTCCTCTTCCGCCCGCTTGCGCTCGGTGATGTCCTGCGACACGCCGACGACGCGGACCGGGCGCCCGGCCGCATCGCGGATCGCCACGCCGCGTGCGTGGACGCAACGTACGACGCCGTCCGACCGCCGGACGATCCGGTGCTCCACCTCGTTCTGCTCGCTGCCTGCGAGGTAGTCGCGGATTGCCTTGTCGACCCGGCTCTTGTCGTCCGGGTGGACGAGCGCGAGCAGATGGCCGGTGCGGATCGGCTCGCCCGGCGAGAAGCCGTAGATCTTGCGGAATTCGTCCGAGGCCGTCCAGCGGCCGGTCGCCACGTCCCACTCGATCGAGCCGACCTGGCCGATCGCCTCGGCCTCGCGCAACAGGTCGCGCTCGCGTTGCAGCTCCGCTTCGATCGCCTTGCGCTTCGAGATGTCCTTGAGCAGCCCGACCATGAAATCGACCGAGCCGTCCGCTCTGCGCACGCAGCCGACCGAAACGAGCGACCAGAGGATGCCGCCGCCCTTGCGGAGGAAACGCTTCTCGAGCGAGTAGGAGTCGATCTCGCCGGCGAGCACCCGGCGGAGCTGCGCGAGATCGGCGGCGAGGTCGTCGGGATGGGTGAGCAGGCCCCAGGTCAGGTCCGCCATCTCGTCGCGGGAGTAGCCGAGAAGCTCGCAGAGCTGGTCGTTGACCTCGAGCCAGCCCATCTGCGGCGAGGTGATGGCCAACCCGACGAGCGGCAGATGGAAAGTGCTGCGAAAGCGCGCCTCGCTCCTTCGGATCGCGTCGGCTGCCTCGATCGCCCGCCGGCGGGCGCGCACCAGCGACCAGGTGAGCGCGGTCAGCAGCAGGCTGGTGAGCCCGCCCGCGGCGGCGACGAGCGCGACTCGTCCCGACGCGTAGCTCACCTCGAGCCCCGGTTGGGACGAGACGGCGAGGCTCCAGGTGCGCCCGCCGACAGTCAGCGGCAGGACTTTGAGGCGCCCCGCCCCGGGGCCGCTGCCCGGCGGACCCGGATGGCTGCGGAAGAGGCGGGTCTCGGGCGTCAGGGCCGGTCCGTCGAACAGCTCGATGGCGATCTGCCGGTCGTCGTCGCCGAGGATGCCGCTCATCAGGTCGCCCATCCGGAACGTGCCGAAGACCCAGCCGGCGATCGCCGCTCGTCTGGCCTCGACGGTGTCCGGAACGATCGCCCCGCGATAGACCGGCATCATCATGATCGCCCCGGCCTGGACGTCGTCGTGCGTCTCCTGTTGCAGTGTCACCTTGCCGGTGAGCTTGGCTCGACCGGCATCGCGTGCCTGTTCGGCGCACTCCCGTCGCTTCGCCTCGGAGAGCAGGTCGAATCCGAACACCCGCAGGTTCCGCCCGCTGAACGGCTCGATGAAGACGACCGGACTGTAGGCCGGTCGCTCGCCGGTCGGCCGGATGAAATAGTCGACGAAGCCTTCGGCGCGCACGGCGGCCACGTGCCGGTCCTTCTCCTCGGCGGCGATTCGCTTGGCGAATCCGACGGCCTGGATGCCGCGGTAGTCGTTTCCGAGGCGAAGCGCTCCGACATAGTCACGGAACTCGCGCCGCGTGACCTCGTCCGACGAGGCGAAGAGGCCGACCGTGCCGCGCAGCACCTGTTCGTAGGCGGCCATGCGGTCGTCGATCCGCTCCGCCACCTCCCGCACGTGCTCCTCGAGGCCTTCCTCCACCTCGCGCTCGTTCGCGCGCTGTTCGCGCTGGGCGAGCAGCAGGGCCAGGCCCAAGGTGGTCGCCAGCACCAGCCAGGGGAGGCGGTCGAGCGTGCGCGAATCGCGGATGCGCGAGACGAACGACGAGTGGGTCGGTGGCATCGGCAACGCGCGCTCCCTCGGCGGTTCCTTGCAGGCCGATCGACTCCCGATCCGGCCGCTCCAGCGAGGTCCGCGTGTCGTTCGCTTCCCCCCGGAAGTGAGCGGCCGAGGCGGGCGGACTCCGCGGCCTCCCCGAGGAGCGTAGGGGCTCGTGTCGGGGATGTAAAGACTCGCCGGATCTGGATCGGGCCGGACCGGCGATCGGCGAGGCCCGATCGCCGTCCGCCGAACCGCGACCCGGTTGGCGGCGGTGTCCCCGGGCGCGTCGCGACCCCGTATCCCTCAGCGACGGAGATTCCATCGTCGCGTGCGCGGTGCGGGTGGGAAGGGTGGGCGGCCGAGGGGCACGAGAGCGCGGCAGCGGGGCGCCGATCGGCGGCGTCCGAGGGGCTCCGGGAGTGCCACGCGGCCGTTGCCCGAGAGGCGCGGCCCAGACTCGAAGGAGAGTGCTCATGCGCCAGTTGCTCGTGTCGTCGTTCGTCTTCGCCCTGGTGATTTCCGCTGTCGGTTGCAGCAAGAGCGGTGGCAACGCCGCGGCGCCGGTCGGTGGCGGAGCCGTCGCCGCCGCACCCACCGGTGGCGGCCCGAGCGTCGCCTCGACGGGAGTCGCGGAGTGCGACCAGTACATCCGCAAGTACATGGACTGCATTGCCTCCAAGGTGCCCGAGGCGGCGCGCGCGCAGTACCAGGCCGCGTTCGATCAGACGGTCGCCACCTGGAAGGCGGTCGCCGTCGATCCGAACGGCAAGGCGGGTCTCGCTGCCGCCTGCAAGGCTGCCGAAACCGCAGCCGCTCCGGCGATGCAGGCGTACGGCTGCACGTTCTGATCCGCCCCCGGCGCGCCTGGCGGAGGCGCGTCGGTCGACTCGTCGTGGAAACGGCCGGGAGGGAGCCCGGCCGTTTCGTTTGCGGCGGTCGCCGCGAGCGTCAGGACGAGGAGGCGTGCCAGCGGGCGAGGGTTCCCGACTCGAACGCGTCACTGAAGACCGCGTTGCTCGGCGTCTGGAGCAGGCCCTGGCGCACGCAGGCCTCGCCGTTGGCGTCGCGCACGATCAACTGCCAGGCGTAGGTGCGAGCGGGGGGCGGGTAGAGGTGAAACGGCTCGGCCTCGGTCGATCCGCCGCCATCGCCGAACCACCAGGACCAGGCATACGGAGCGCTCCCTCCGGAGACCGAGCCGGACCACCCGCCGGTGTAGCCCACGACCGCCGCTGCCGCCGTGCAGGAGAGAACGGTCGCGGGCGGGCTCTTGGCGAAGCTCATCGTGTAGGTGCACGGAGGTGTGCCCGACCAGCGGCTCGCCACCGCGGTGTAGGCCCCCGTCAGGGCGAGAGGATGCGCGGTGATCTGTGCGGTGCCCGAGCCGAACTGGCTTACCTCGACGACGCCGGTGGGAGCGACCAGTCGCACCAGCGGCTCGAGTGTCAGGGCGCCGCAGCTTCCGGTCATCGTCAAGGTGACGGTCTCTCCGGCATGCCCCACGAGGGCGAAGGCGTCGGTGTCGGCGCGACGGTCGAGCGTGCCTGGCGCGGCCCCGCCGGAGGCGAGGACGCCGCCGTCGGGATCGCTCGGCGAGACGGTGGGGCCGGGCAGGAGGAGAAGCGACAGGCTGTAGGGCCCGGGAGCCGTGCCCGAGCGGTAGGTGGTGACGAGAGTGTAGAGGCCGTTCTGCAAGAGCGTCCAACTCTCGACGGTCGCCGTCGCCGAGCCGAAGGCGCTCGCCTCGAGGGCTCCCGTCGGATCGTAGAGGCGGATGCGCGGTTCGAAGCTCGTGCCGCCGCTCTCGCGGCTCATCGTGACGATCACGCCGGTTCCGGCCGTGCCGTCGAAGGTCCAGGCGTCCGTGTCGGCGCGCCAGTCCATCGTGCCGCTGACCGTCTCGGCCGATTGCATCTCGCCACCGTCGCCGTCGGCCGTCGAGGTCGTCGCGCCGCCGAAGATCAGCAACGAGAGACTGTAGGTTCCGTTCGATCCTGCCCAGAGACGGGCCTCGACGGTGTACACCCCGTTCTCCGGCAGCACCTGCGGACCGATCTCGGTGGTGTTGAAGAAGTGCGTCGAGGCGACGAGCACGTTGCTCGGCGAACGCAGGTCGAGGCGCGGCTCGTTGGTGCCCGGCGACTCGGCGCTCATCATCAGCAGCACGACCTGCCCGGCGCTGCCGCTGAACGTGAAGGTGTCGACCTCGGTCGCGGTGGCGAAGCTCCCGGTGCGCGTCTCGGCCGGGTGAATCTCGCCCATCGCCTCGGCGAAGGTGGCGGGTGCCACGGCGAGTGCGGCGACCGGGGCAAACAGACAAACGGCGAAGCGAGTCGCTGCACGCATCCGACCCTCCACTCCTGTTCCCCTTTCCGAGTATGGTGCGCCGATCGGTCGGCGGGTGCAAGAGGAGAGTCGGGGCTACTCGTAGTGCGTCCACATCCGCAGGACGCGGACGACGCGCTCCTTCGACAACACCTCGTACACGAGTCGATGCTGGAGGTTGATCCGTCGCGAGCAGGCACCGGCAAGATCGCCGAGGAGCTTCTCGTACGGAGGCGGGCTGGCGAAGGGGTTGCGAGCGAGCAGCGCGAGCAGACGTTCGACCCGCGGGCGCAGGCCGGCTTCGGCGATCCGTCGCGCGTCCTTTTGCGCCTGCCGCGTGAAGACGACGCGCCAGCGCGCGCTCACCAGCCCGGCTCGTCGGACGAATCGGCCAGCGGCTCGGCCATCCCGGCGCGGATTGACTCCCGCAGGCCGGGGATCGAGAGCAGATGGAGCGTCTCGCCGATCGCCCGCCAATCCTCTTCGGCGACCAGCACCGCGTTGCCGCGCTTGCCGACGATCGTCACCGGCTCGCTCGATTCGGCCACTTCGTCGACCAGCCGATAGAGCGCCTCCCGTGCCTTCGTCGTGCTGATGCTCCGCATCGCTCTCTGCCTCCGGCACGCAGCGTACGGGTTTGCGTACGCCAGGTCAAGCAGCGAGGAGCTCCGAGGTCGGGTAGGCTCTGTTGTCATGACGATCGACCAGCTCCTCTCGAAGTGGCGCAGCGCCGGTGGCGCGGAGCGGGCCAACAAGGACCTCTTTCTCTCGGACCTCTGCGACGTCCTCGGGGTCGAACGGCCCCGCCCGACGACCAAGGACGACGAGCAGGACACCTACGTCTTCGAGAAGAGCGTCGCGCGGTCGCGCGAGGACCGCACCTCGATCGGCAAGATCGACCTCTACCGCGCCGGCTGTTTCGTGCTCGAGGCCAAGCAGATCGAAGCGAGCAAGCGCGGCTCGCCGGCGTGGGAGCAGGCGATGAACGCCGCCTGCGGCCAGGCGCTCGGCTACGCGCGGAGCCTTCCCGAGCCGCCGCCGTTCGTCCTGGTCTGCGACCTCGGGCACTGCCTCGATGTACACGCCGCCTTCGACGGCTCGGGTGCCTATCGACCGTTTCCCGACGGCTTCCGCAAGCGGCTCTACTTTGTCGACCTCGCGCGGCACCTGCCGTTCCTGCGCGCGCTCTGGCTCGATCCATTGTCGCTCGATCCCGCGCGCCATCAGGCACGGGTCACCCGCGAAGTGGCCGCGAAGATCGCCGGGCTGGCGCGGGAGCTCGAGACCGCCGGGCACGATCCGCGCGTCGTCGCCGAGTTCCTGATGCGCTGCCTCTTCACCATGTTCGCCGAGGACGTCGGGCTGCTGCCCGGCAAGCTCTTCTCGAAGTACCTTGACGAGTACTGGCTACCCAATCCGGCCTCGTTTCCGGGCGGCGTCTCGGTGCTCTGGCGCGACATGGACGAGGGGCGCGACACCGTGGCCGGCCGGCTGCTGCGCTTCAACGGCGGGCTGTTCGCCGAGAGCAAGGCGCTGCCGCTCTCGGCCAAGCAGTTGCATCTGCTCGCCGAGGCCGCAGCGAGCGACTGGGCCGCGGTCGATCCGTCGATCTTCGGCACGCTGCTCGAACGCGCCCTCGACCCGACCGAGCGGCATCGACTCGGCGCGCACTACACGCCGCGCGCCTATGTCGAGCGCCTGGTCAAGCCGACGATCGAGGAGCCGCTGCGCGGCGATTGGGACCTGGTGCGCGCCGAGGTGCGCCAGCTCGTCGAGACCGGCAAGGTCGAGGAGGCGCAAGGGCGGGTGCGCGACTTCCACCAGGGGCTCTGCAAGGTCCGTGTGCTCGATCCGGCTTGCGGCACCGGCAACTTCCTCTACGTGACGCTCGATCTCTTCAAGCGGCTCGAGACGGAGGTGCTCGCCGAGCTCGCCGGCCTCGGCTACAAGCAGCTCGGTCTCGAGCTTCAGAGTTTCCGCGTCACCCCGGAGCAGTTCCGCGGCATCGAGGTGAAGCCGTGGGCCAAGGAGATCGCCGAGCTGGTGCTGTGGATCGGCTACCTGCAATGGCAAGTGCGGCAGACCGGCGAGGCGAGCACGATCCCCGAGCCGGTGCTGCGCGACTACCACAACATCGAGTGTCGCGACGCCGTGCTCGCCTGGGACGGCGAGCCGGAGCTGGCGCGCGACGAGCACGGCGTGCCGATCACGCGCTGGGACGGTGTGACGACCAAGCCCAGCCCGGTCACCGGCGAGCCGATCCCCGACGACAGCGCGCGCATGCCCGTCTACACCTACAAGAACCCGCGCCCCGCCGCCTGGCCCCCGGCCGACTTCATCGTCGGCAACCCGCCGTACATCGGCAACAAGCGCATGCGCACCGCCCTCGGCGACGGCTACGTCGAAGCGCTCCGTGCCGCGCACACCGACGTCCCCGAGACCGCCGACTACGTCATGTACTGGTGGGACCGCGCGGCGTCGCTCGTTGCCGCGGGGAAGACAAGACGGTTTGGTTTGATTACGACGAACTCGATCACGCAGGTGTTCAATCGCAAGGTGGTGGAAAGACGTCTGGGTGAAGGAGGGATGTCGATCGTCTTCGCCATTCCCGACCATCCGTGGGTGGACTCCGTCGACGGCGCCGCTGTGCGCGTCGCGATGACGGTTGGCGAGGGCGGGAGGAAAGACGGAAGGGCTGTCTGGGTAGAAGAAGAGGTTGCCGGAGCGGACGAGGCGTTCAGCCTCCGGCTGGGGGTTCGGGCCGGCCGAGTTCATGCGGACTTGACTGTCGGTGCGGATGTCGTTTCGGCAGTTTCCCTCAACGCGAATCGAGGGATCGCCTTCATGGGTGTGACTCCGCTTGGGGAGGGCTTCCGAATCGAGCCCGATCAGCTGGCGGGCCTCGGCCTGAACGCTTCGAAGCTGCCCTCAGTCGTGCGGCCCTATCTGATCGGCAAAGACTTGGTGCAGACTCCGCGCGAACGCTTCATTATCGATTTCAGCGGTCTATCCGAGGGTGAGTCGCGGAATCGATTCCCTGCGCTGTTCCAGAAGATCGCGGACGAGGTTCGCCCCGAGCGCTTGGCGAACGGACCGAAGAACCGCGACGCGGCCGAGTACGCAGTGCGATGGTGGCAGTTCGCCAAGGTGAGAGAGGGCCTGCGCCGAGCAAATCGGAGTCTCGACAGGTTCATCGCCACGTGCCGAACCGCGCGTCATCGAGTCTTCGTCTTTCTAGATGCCCAGATCCTTCCTGACGCCAAGATCATCGCTATCGGGCTGGCCGACGGCGTCTCACTCGCCATCTTGTCGTCTCGCCTTCACGAGTTGTGGGCGTCTCGCACAGGAGCCTTTCTGGAGGACCGGCCGAACTACAACCACAGCGACTGCTTCGGCACGTTCCCGTTCCCAATCCTCGCCACCCAGACGTCTTCGCTGTTGTCCTCCCTCGGGGAGCAGTTGGACGCACACCGAAAGGCGAGGCAGGCGGAGCATCCGGGGCTGACGATCACGGGGATGTACAACGTGCTCGAGAAGCTGCGCAGTGGCGAGGCGTTGACGGCGAAGGAGAAGGTCATCCACGAGCAGGGGCTGGTGTCGGTCTTGAAGCAGATCCACGACGAGATCGACGCGGCAGTGTTCGCGGCGTACGGGTGGCCGGCGACGCTCTCCGACGAGGAGATCCTCGAGCGGCTGGTGGCGCTCAATCACGAGCGGGCCGAAGAAGAGAAGCGCGGCCTCGTGCGCTGGCTGCGGCCCGAGTTTCAGAACCCCGGTGGCGGTGGAACCGCCGTGCAGGACGAGCTGCCGGGGGTGAGCGGGGCGAAGAAGAAGCCGGGGCGGGGCGTGGCGGCCGACAGCCTTGAGGAGGGGCGGGCCGGTCCGGCGCCATGGCCCAAGGAGATTCCCTCCCAGGTTGCGGTCGTGCGCGACCTCCTCGTGCGCGCCCGCAGTCTCGACCTTGCCGAGGCTCGCGCCGCCTTCCGTGGCGCCAAGTCGGCAGCAGTCGTCGCTGCCCTCGAGAGCCTTGCCGCTCTCGGTCTCGCGGTGGCGAGCGGTGATGGGCCCTCGCGGCGCTGGCTGACCGTTGGGTAGGGGGCCGAGGTACCAGGCGCTGCCGAGCGGTCCCCCCACCTCACATCTCCTCCATTGGCCCGGAGGTTAGTTCGGCGGCGCAGGGCACGGGAGGGCGGAGGAATCCTGAATAGGGACGGCCTCCACTAGGTCCCGGTTCGCGTAGGTCTTCGAGGCGCCGGTTCGCGTGTCGAGTAGCGTCAGCCGATAGCCGACGTTGGTTCCGGCCGAGGAGAAGAACCAGTGCTTGCCGTTGATGGCACAGCCGTCCAGCACCTTGGCGAGCACTTCTGGATTGTCCGCGCCGAAGAACCAAAACAGGCCACCACGAGTTACTCCGAGCGGAGCGAGTGGGATCGCGCTCGCTCGCCCCGATAGCCCGCCACCCTGAGTCGTGGAGAAGTCGATCGCCAAGCGGAAAGCGCCGTCGCCGGCAACCGAGTCGATGCACAGGATGCCGGGTCCCGTCTGGCACTGCTCGGCAAGGAAGTTGCCGACGATGGAGGTCTGACCGGTAACTTGGCCGTACTCATTTGAGTGGTGCCGAGCCCAGGCAAGAAGGAGCTTGCCGGAAGGGAAAGCAGTCAGAGTCGGCATGCCGTTGTACTCTTCTTCTGCATTGGCCGTCAACGATTCGTGCGGTTCGGCCAAGAGGCCGGATTCGTCGATCCTGACCCTCTGGACCCACACGTTCATTCGGGAATACTCCTGAAGCATCTTCGACACAAGAAACCCGCTGTCTGCGAGCGGCGAGACAGCGGGATGGTGGCCTCTTCTGTCGTCGAGGAGGAGCGGCGGAAGCGGCGACGCCGCCAGTGGGTTCGGAAGGACGACCTGTGCCTTGAGGCCCTCCGCCGTGGGCACGGTCAGGAGGATTTGCTGAGAGCCTCGATCTGCCGCGGCCGCCAAGTGACCGAAGATCAAGAGGTCGTCGTTAGACGCGGACACTGGAACAGGGCCGGTTTCGACGCGGCATTCGGACGAGACCCGGCTGGCGAACACCGTTTGGATGGGTTCCCCTGCCCTCTCTGCCCAGAAGGCTACGCCTCCCTCGGCGTCAGGCAAGAATGTCTGAGCGATGGGGAGGACGCCTTCTCGGAGCGGGGCGAGCTCTGCCGTTCCGGTCGGAACTCCGTCCTCGGAGAAGCAGGAGACCTTGAGGCTCCGGCCTGGGTCGTGAAACGGACTCCACAGAATCGCTCGGGAGCTGGTTCCGAGTCGCCACAGGGAACCTGTCGGCGCGACGGTGTGAAGCCAGAGCTGAGAGGCACCTACTGGCACGCCGGCAGAAGAGAGCATTCTCACGGCGAAGTCGCCGGCGAGGTCTCCCGAATCCACTTGCCACGCGAGCTGGAATCCGCCGCGTTGATCCTCGACAACGCTCACCATCTCCCAGCGCGCTCCGGACGTGTCGAGCGGGCGGTCCGATACGCGCGTTGCCGGCCCGGCCGGCTGGCCGTGTGAGTCGAAGCGCTTCGACATGACGACGCTCACCCTCTCGCTCTCGATCCAGTCGTGCCAGAAGAGGAGGAATCCGTCGTCGGCCGTTGGCACTACTCGAAGCGGCCATGGGTACTCGTAGTTGGCGACGTTCGCCGTAAGAAGTGGAGAGACACGGAGCGGCTGGGACGAAGCCGATGCGGCGAGAACGCTAACGGCTCCCACTGCGAGCGAAGGGAGTATGGCGAATGTCGTGCGCATGTCGTTCATCCTCAGGCACTCGGTTGGCGAGCCAGATGCTAGCACCGCAGAGGTAGTGCCTCGATGGTCGGCAACCGCGGCTCTGCCTGGGCACTCGGTCCCACCCACAGGAGAAAATGATGGTCTCGAAGTGCACATCACGGCCCGTCTGGCGGAGCATCCGGGGTTGACGATCACGGGGATGTACAACGTGCTCGAGAAGCTGCGGAGTGGGGAGGCGCTGACGGCGAAGGAGAAGGTGATCCACGAGCAGGGGTTGGTGTCGGTCTTGAAGCAGATCCACGACGAGATCGACGCGTCGGTGTTCGCGGCCTACGGGTGGCCGGCGACGCTCTCCGACGAGGAGATCCTCGAGCGGCTGGTGGCGCTCAATCACGAGCGCGCCGAAGAAGAGAGGCGCGGTCTCGTGCGCTGGCTGCGGCCCGAGTTTCAGAACCCCGGTGGCGGTGGAACCGCGGTGCAGGACGAGCTGCCGGGGACCGCGGTGAAGGTGAAGAAGGGTGCGAAGTCGCCTGGCGGCGAGACCGGTGGGGCTGGCGACCGGCGTCGCTGGCCGAAGGACCTCCCCGGGCAGATCGCCGCGGTGCGCGACCTCCTCGCCGAGCGCGGTGCTCTCGACCTCGCTGCGGCGAAGGCGGCGCTCCAAGGTGCCAAGGACGTCCCGCTCGCTGCCGCGCTCGACAGTCTGGTGGCGGTTGGGCTCGCGGTGGTGACCCGGGCCGAGTCCGCGAGGTGCTGGAGCGTGGTGCGTTAGGATCGTTGGGGTCGGGCGCGGGCTCCGTGTCGGCCAAAGTGCAGGAGGTGCGTCATGGCGGATGTCCAGAGAGCATCTCCCGACGGCTTGGCGCTGCGGATTCTCGGCTACCGCGAGGAAGGCGAGTGGGTCGCGCTCGCGCTCGAGATGGATCTGCGCGGCTACGGTGAGACCTTCGAGGAGGCGAAGGCGGAGCTCGAGGATCTCGTTCGCATGCAGGTGAGCTTCGCGCTGAGCAAGAACGCACCCGAGATGGTCTGGCGTGATGCCGAGCCGGTCTGGTTCGGGCGCTACGAGGCTGTGCGGCGGGAGATGCTGCGCGCCGCCGTCTCGTCGGTTGCCCTGAGCCGCGAAGAGCTCGAGCTCTCCGAGCTCCCGATCTCTGCACTCAACAGCACCGCCGGCACCCACTCCGGCTTCCAGCAGAGCGGTGCCTAAGCCATCTGCGCCGTCTCGCGACGAACCGAGCTGGAGTTTCCCGGCTCAGCCGGCCTCGAGCAGCGGCTTGGGCAGCGCGCCGAGGGTGCGAGCGGCGCGGTAGAGGTCGACGGCCTTCTGGGCGTTCAGCCAAAGCTCCGGTGTGGTGCGGAAGGTGGCGGCGAGCTTCAGTGCCACCGTCGCGGTGACCGCGCTGCGGCCGTTGACGATGCGGTTGACGACCTTCACGTCGCAGCCGAGGTGGTCCGCCAACTGCTTCTGGGTCATCTCCAACGGAACCAGGTACTCCTCGCGGAGGATCTCCCCGGGGCTCGTCGGCATCCGGCGGATCGTCGTGAAACTCATTGCGTCACCTCAGTGGTCGTCCTGGATCTCGACTTCGTCAGGGCGTGCGCCGGTCACGCGAAAGATGACGCGCCAAGGGTCGTTGATCCCAATGTTACGGCCAACGGCCAGTCGTCCGCGAGGCGCCGCGAGACGGTGTCACGGCACGGGTCTTCCCAATCCGTGGTCACACCAGCGCGGAGGAAGCCGGGGCGAATCTGGACGGTCGCGCGCGGGGGGCGCAGGTGTCGTACCATGCGCAGGCAATGGGCGAGCCTGGGTCGCCGGGTCGGCAGCCGTTGGGGGGCACCGTCGCGCCGGATGGGGACATCTTCCGGGCGATCATCGACCACGCGCCGATCGGCATCTGGCTGCTGCGCGCCGACGGACATCTGGCGTTCGTCAACAAGACCTACTGTGACGCCGTGGGGATCGGCGAGGAGCAGTTCCTCGCCGCGCCCCACTACTCCGAGCTCTACGAGCCGGAGACGGCGGCGCGCTGCATGGCGTCGGACGCCGCGGCGCTGGCCCACCCCGGTCTGCACACTTCGCGCGAGCACGTCCGCTTCACCGACGGCAGGCTGCACGAGATCGAGATTCTCAAGCTGCGCCTGACCGACGAGGCGGGTGCGGTCACCGGGCTGATCGGCCTCAGCCTCGACGTGACCGAGCGCATCGCCGCCGAGGATCGACTCCGTCTCCTGGCGAGCGTCTTCGAGAACCTGCGGGAAGGGGCGATCATCACCGACCCGCGCGGCACGATCCTCGACGTCAACCCGGCCTTCACCGCGATCACCGGCTACACGCGCGACGAGGCGCTCGGCCAGAGCACGCGCCTGCTCAACTCCGGCAGACACCATCCCGAGTACTTCCGCGAGATGTGGGAGGCCCTGGCGAGCTCGGGTCGCTGGAGCGACGAGGTGTGGAACCGGCGCAAGGACGGCTCGATCTACCCGGAGTGGTTGAGCATCTCGGCGGTCCGCGACGCCGACGGGGCGGTCGTGCGCTACGTCGCGGTCTTCTCCGACATCAGCCGGCTCAAGCGCCAGGAGCAGGAGGCTCCAGCGTCTCGCGCACCACGATCCGCTGACGGGTCTGCCGAATCGTGTCCTGTTGACCGACCGGATGGCGCAGGCGCGCGCCCACGGTCGCCGCAGCGGCAACTTCATGGCGGTCGCCTACCTCGACCTCGACGCCTTCAAGCCGATCAACGACCGCTTCGGGCACGCCGCCGGCGACGAGCTGCTGGTGGCGATCGCTCGACGGCTCACCGAGTCGCTGCGCGGCGGGGACACCGTCGCCCGTCTCGGCGGCGACGAGTTCGTCCTCTTGCTGCTCGACCTCGGCACGGTCGGGGATCTCGAGGCGGCCCTGCGGCGCGTCCTCGAGGTGGTCGCGCAACCCGTCGACCTGATCACCGCCGCCGAGCGGGTGACCGTCACCGCGAGCCTCGGTGCCTGTCCCTGCGAGGACTGCGATGCCGATCTCGACGAGCTGCTGCGCCACGCCGACCAGGCGATGTACCAGGCCAAGCGCGAAGGGCGGAACCGCTTCCACCTCTACGATCCCGTCCACGACCTGCGGGCGAGGGCGCGCGGCGAGCGGGTCGAGCGGTTGCGGCAGGCGCTCGATCGTCATGGCTCGAGCTGCACTATCAGCCCGAGGTCAACATGCGGACCGGCGAGCTGCTGGCGCTCGAGGGCCTGGCGCGATGGCGCCATCCGGAGCGCGGGCTGCTGCTTCCCGGCGACTTCCTGCCGGACCTCGAAGGCTCCGATATCGAGCTCGCGTTCGGCGATTGGGTCATCGCCGCAGCGCTCGACCAGCTCCTCGCCTGGCGTGCCGAAGGGCTCGAGTGCACCGTCTCGGTCAACGTCGTGGCGCGACACCTGCTCGAAGACGGGTTCGTGCGCAAGCTCGAGCGGCTGCTCGCCGAGCGGGGTCCGATCCCGGCCGGCAAGCTCCAGTTCGAGGTGCTCGAGTCGTTCGCCCTCACCGACCTCTTCCGCGCCAGCGAAGTCATCGAGAGCTGTCGCCGCCTCGGCGTGAGCTTCGCGATCGACGACTTCGGTACCGGCTACTCCTCGCTCACCTACCTGCGCCGGCTGCCGGTCGAAGCGCTCAAGATCGACCAGTCGTTCGTCCGCAACATGCTGCACGATCCCGGCGACCTGGTGATCGTCGACGGCGTGGTGGCGCTCGGCGAGGCCTTCGGCAGGACGATCGTCGCCGAGGGCGTCGAAACGGTCGAGCACGGACTTGCCCTGCTGCGCCTGGGTTGCGAGGTCGGCCAGGGGCACGGCATCGCCCACCCGATGCCCGCTGCGGAGTTGCGCGGATGGGCGGCGTCGTGGGTTCCCGACGTGCGCTGGCGCACCCGCGAACGGCGAGCGTACGCCGCCTCGGACCTCCCGTTGCTGCTGGCTGGCCGACAGCACGAAGACTGGATCGAGGCGATCGAGTCGTTCGTCCGCTCGGGGTCGGGAGCGATCGTCCCGCCACTCGATGCGACGAGCTGCCCGGTCGGCAGCTGGCTCGCCGGCTCGGGCCGGTTGCGCCACGCCCATCGCCCCGAGCTCGCCGCCGTGGTGGAGGCCCATCAGCAGGCCCACGACCTCGGCTGCGAGATCGTCGCGCGCCGCAAGGGTGACGATCTCGTCGGTGCCGAGGTGCTGCTCGACGATCTCCACCGCCAGCTCGATACCCTGCTCGAAAGTCTCCGCGCCCTGCAGATCGCCGTCTTCGGCTGACCACCCGGGTGGAAGAGAACGGCCGGGCGTTGCCCGGCCGTTCAGGGGAAGTGCGGCGTCCGTCCGGTCGTCAGGGCGTCGACGTCGACCAGGCGGTCTTGTCGCCCCACTCGAAACCGTCGGCGAAGCGGACGACCTTCCAGCCGACGTCCTCGAGCTGCGCCTTGGTCAGGTCGACCTTGCGGAAGAGATCGACGTTGATCGCCGGCTCCATCAGGGTGTTCGGCGTGGTCAGCGGATCGAAGTGCGAGATCGACGAGCCGAGCTGGACCGGATTCGGAGCGTTGAGCAACACGTTGCCGGCCGTGTCGGCACCGGCGAGTCGGGCAGCGTTCGTCCGCAGCGTGGCGGTCACTCCCGGCGCCGGCAACTGGCCCTTGATCGCCGTGCCGTCGGCCTGCTGGATGCCGAGCGAGGGAATGGTGATCGTCGCGTCGGTGCCGCCCATCCCGGGCAGTCCGCTCGCCGCGTTGTTGGCGATGATCGCGCCGATCGCGCCGGCGTCCTGGGCGTTCTTCACCTTGATGATGAACGTGCAAGTGCCGCGGTCGATCAGAGCGATCTTGCCGCTGAGGCTGCCGGCGGTCATCGCTTCGCAGGCATCCGAGGTGGTGCCGACTCCGTCGTTGACGAGAGCGACGGGCCCGCTGAGGCCGACGTTGGTCAGCGGGGCTCCGAAGGTCGCCGCCTGAGCGATCTTGTCGCCGGCGATCGCTGGCGGTGCCGTGACGCTGAGCTCGGGGCGGTCGCCGAGATAGTCGGCGGCCTCGACGGTGACGCGCGGTCCGGTCCACACGACGTTGAACGTATTGATCGCCGAGGCGACGCGCTGGGCGTCGTTCATCGCCGTCCAGAACAGGCCGGTCGTGTCGTCGAAGGTGAAGACCGAGTAGATGTCGGGGAAGCCGCTCTGCTGTGCGCCCGTTGCCTCGTTGACGAAGTTGGCGAAGCCGAGCCCGTGCGCGAGCTCGTGCAGGACGACCGGAAGCAGGGCGATCTGTGTCGTCGGCGCGCCGGGCTCGATGCCGTAGTACCACCCGGTCGTGCCGGGCAAGCAGCCGGTGTCGAGCGCGCTGTTGAAGGTGGCGTTGATGTCGGGGGTCGCCGGGTCGAGGTCGCTGCCGGCGAGCGAGTTGGCGAGCGCCTGGTGATACCAGGTGCCGGCCACCGGGGCGTTGGTGAAATCGCGATGGATCGTGAGCGTGCCCGCCGAGCCGAGCACGGCGCCGGAGGCACTGCAGGTCTGGGCGTCGAACTGCGAACGGACGAGGATCTCGACCGGCGAGTTGATCAGGTTGCCCCAGATCTCGGCGGCCTTCTGGAAGACGATGAGCCGCTGCTGGCCGAGCGTCGTGCCGGTGTTGCCGCCGACCGGGGCGACCGCCGTCGGGTCGTTGAAGCCCTCACCGGCGCCGTCGTTGACGACGATGGTAATCGTCGAGGCGGCGTCGGCGGTCGTCGACCCGCCGAGCAGGAGAGCGAGCAGCAGGGAGGAGATAGCGAGAAGAGGGCGGCGCATGGCTACTTCTCCTCCCGACCGAGGAAGGCCGGCTTCGCCGGCGAGGCTGCCGGCGCGATCACCGCGTGCGCGGTGACCTTCGACGTGGTGCAGAGGGCCTGCGGGCCGTGCGCCGAGACGCCGGCCATCAGCACGTTCTGAAAGCGGCCCTGCAGGTTGATCATCGGCGAACCGTCGGCGGCGGTGGTCTCGACGAGACCCTCGGAGGAGCGGCTGAGCGCGGCCTCGAGAGCGAGCAGCTCGGCGGCGGCTTCGGCGGATGGCGGTGTCGAGGTGAGGCCGCCGGTTTCCGGGTCGATGTAGACGACCATGCCGGAAGCGGCGGCGGGGGCGACGGCGACGGCTGGGGCCGTCGGCTGAGTTTCCGGTGAAGCGGACGGTGGGCTGCCGGCAAGCAGCGCCGCGCCGGCAAACACCAGGGCGGAGAGCGGGACGATGGGCATCGAGAGACCTCCGTGGGTGGGGAACCCAAAGAAGGTAGCACGAACCGGTCGAGCGCGCAGCCTTTGCGGCTGGAGAACGAGATCCTTCGTGTCGTCTATCGCACCAGCGGCCGGTACTTGATGCGGTGCGGCTGGTCGGCGTCGGAGCCGAGGCGGCGGTGGCGATCGGCGGGGTCTTCTCCGGCAAGGGGCGGGTTCTGGACTCGCCGACAACCTAGCCGGGGCGGGCGAACCGCACGAGGCGGGTGACGAGCTCGTCGCGATAGCGAGACAGGTCGCCAGCCGTCATGCCGCCGAGCGGTGGCATGGTCTCGGGGATGGTGAACCGCTCGAGGACCCATGCGAGCTGAGCGGCGGTGAGGCCGGCGTCCTTGCGGCATGCCGCGGCGATCGCCCGTTCGTCGACGGGCAAGCCGAACCGCTCGAGGGCTGCGAGGTCGACGAGATCCCGAACCTCCGAGCGCGAGAGAATCGCACAAAGCTTGTTGGCTTGGATCTCGGTCGGTGTGTCGACCAGCACTGAACCGAAGGCCCGCTTGCGAACCTCGAGCTGTGCCACTCGGTCGCGCACCAAGTCGACGAGGACACCCTCGTTCGATCGAGTGAGGAGTCGCCGCCGGAAGTCGGGAGCCGTCTGGATTTCGTCCACCGTGGCGCCGAGCTCGGCGGCGACCGTGCGCAGGGTGCGGTCCCCGTCGTTGAGCAGATCGCTTTCGGTGAAGAGGTCGAGGTCGTGAGTCGGTCGGTGATCGAGGTAGAAGGCCGAGAGTGCTGCGCCCCCGGTGAGGAAAAAGCCCTTCTGGAGATGGAAGAACGCCGCGAGGACCTCCTGCTGCAGCTTACCGAGGCTCACCGGGGACCTCCGAGTCGCGCCAGCGTCGAAGCAGAAACTCCCAGAAATCCCTCCTCCGACCGAGCTGAGGAGCGATCTCGTCCCAGCGCGCGACGACCTCCGCCAGGGTCGTGAACTTCCACACGTCCGTGTCGCGCGCCTCGCGCAGAATCCTCGCGAGGAGGCGATCCCGAACCTCTGGCGGCGAGTGCTGCAGTTGGGCGTGCAGCTCCTCGACGGTCGTCGGCTCGTCCCAGCTGAAGTACACGAGGGCGTCGGCACGGTCCAGGTCGGTGGACAGCGCAGCGGAGCGGTTCGCCTCCCGCTGGAATGGGCTGGGGCTCATGACCAATCCAGTCTAGCTGTGGAGAAGGGGGGCAGTCACCCGAGACTTTCCCCCGGAACCTCCAGTGGGCGGGCGGCACGCCGCCGAGCGATTGGCCGGTGAGCTCGTCGAGTCCGATGTCGGCTCAGCGCACCAGCGGCCGGTACTTGATGCGGTGCGGCTGGTCGGCGTCGGAGCCGAGGCGGCGGTGCCGGTCGGCCTCGTAGTCCTGGTAGTTGCCCTCGAACCAGGTGACCTGGCTGTCGCCCTCGAAGGCGAGGATGTGCGTCGCGATGCGGTCGAGGAACCAGCGGTCGTGCGAGATCACCACCGCGCAGCCGGGGAAGGCGAGCAGGGCGTCCTCGAGGGCGCGCAGGGTGTCGACGTCGAGGTCGTTGGTCGGCTCGTCGAGCAGCAGGACGTTGCCGCCGTCCTTGAGCAGCTTGGCGAGGTGCAGGCGGTTGCGCTCGCCGCCCGAGAGGTCCTTGACCTTCTTCTGCTGGTCGGCGCCCTTGAAGTTGTACCAGGAGCAGTAGGCGCGCGAGTTGACCTCGCGCTTGCCGACGAGGACGATGTCCTTGCCGCCGTCGGAGATCTCCTGGAAGAGCGTGCGCTCGCCGTCGAGCGCCTCGCGGCTCTGGTCGACGTAGGAGAGCACCACCGTCTCGCCGATCTTGAGCGTCCCGGCGTCGGGCTGCTCCTGGCCGACCAGCAGGCGGAAGAGGGTGGTCTTGCCGGCGCCGTTGGGGCCGATCACCCCGACGATGCCGCCGCGCGGCAGGATGAAGGAGAGGTTCTCGAAGAGCAGGTTGTCGCCGTAGGACTTGGCGAGGCCGGTCGCCTCGATCACCGTGTCGCCGAGACGCTGGCCGGCCGGGATGAGGATCTCGTTGGACGGGCCGCGCTTCTCGGCCGCCTGCTCCTCGGCGAGCAGCTGCTCGTAGGCCGAGAGCCGCGCCTTGCCCTTGGCTTGGCGGGCGCGTGGCGACATGCGCACCCACTCGAGCTCGTGCTCGAGGGTGCGACGGCGCGACGAGGCCTCCTTCTCCTCCTGCTCGAGCCGCTTCTGCTTCTGCTCGAGCCACGAGGAATAGTTCCCCTCCCAGGGAATGCCGGCGCCGCGGTCGAGCTCGAGGATCCAGCCGGCGACGTTGTCGAGGAAGTAGCGGTCGTGGGTGACGGCGACGATCGTGCCCTTGTACTCGGCCAGATGCCGCTCGAGCCAGGCGACCGATTCGGCGTCGAGGTGGTTCGTCGGCTCGTCGAGCAGCAGCAGGTCGGGCTCGATCAGCAGCAGCCGGCAGAGCGCGACGCGGCGCCGCTCGCCGCCCGAGAGGATCGACACCTCCTGGTCGGCAGGCGGCAGGCGCAGGGCGTCCATCGCGATCTCGAGCTGGCGGTCGAGCTCCCAGAGGTTGTGTGCGTCGATCTGGTCCTGGAGGCGCGAGAACTCGTCGGCGGTCTCGTCGCTGTAGTTCGCCGCCAGCTCCTCGTAGCGGTTGAGGATGGCCCGCTTGCCGGCCACCGCCTCCTCGACGCACTCGAGCACGGTCTTGCCCTCGGGGAGCTTCGGCTCCTGCGGCAGCAGGCCGACGGTGTAGCCCTCGAGCAGCCCCGCTTCGCCATCGAAGTCCTTGTCGAGCCCGGCCATGATGCGCAGCAGCGTCGACTTGCCGGCGCCGTTGTGGCCGATGACGCCGATCTTCGCCCCGTAGTAGAAGGAGAGCCAGATGCCCTTGAGGATCTCCTTGCCCTGCGGGGTGAGCTTGCGCAGGTTCTTCATGGCATAGATGAACTGGGGCATGCGGGCCTCTCTCGAGCGGTCGGGATCGCGGAATGCGGGAGAACGGGGCCGCGCCCGGGGGCGCGGGGCCGACATTCTACCGCGTCGGCCCCGCGACCGCTTCCCGGCGCGGCGCTCAGAACCGCAGGCTCACCCCCGCCAGGGCGTACTGCACGGTGGCGAAGGTGTAGACCTCGTCGTTGTCGGCGCCGCCGTCGAGCAGACGCCAGGCGAAGTAGGGGCGCACCCGTTCGCTCGCCCGCAGCTCGAGCCGTGCCGAGACGTCGATCGCCCGCCCCTGCGGCGAGCCGAGAGCGTCGGCCTCGGCCTCGAAGGCCCAGCGTCCGCCGCCGTCCCAGCGGGCGGCGCCGTGGAGCAGCGGGACGACCCCGAGGTCGTCGCGGCGCGCCGAGCCCTGCTCGCCGGCGAGCTCGATCCGCGCGTCGCGCACCTTGGCGGTGAGCCCGGCGCGGAAGCTCCAGGCGCCGGCCGGGGTGAAGCGGCGGTAGAGGGTCAGGCGGTAGGAGTTGAACTCGAACCGCTGGGTGAGCGGCCGCCCGGCGGCGAAGGTGGTGCCATCGAAGCGGACCTCCTGCGCCGGCACGAAGTCGGTCTCGGTGGCGAGGGGCGCGGCCACCAGGCGCGCCGACCAGCGCGCGCCGAAGTCCCAGTGGAGCGCGGCCCGGAACGAGGCCGTGGCCGGCGCGTCGTCGAGCGACAGGCGCGTGCCGGTGTCGCCGGGCACGGCGAAGTCGTTGCGGGTCTGCCAGGCGGCGCCCCCCTCGAGCTCGAGGCGGAAGGGCGTCGACTGGGCCTGCGCCGGGGCGACGGCGAGGACAGGGGCGAAGACGAGGGCGGCACCGGCGGCCAGGAGGGCCAGCGGGGCGCGGGCGGTCGAGAGGGTGCGGCGGGTCATGGAGGGGTCCTTTCCGGGGACCGTGGGTCGGTCCCTGCCCCTGCTACGGGCCCGGCGGCAGGCCGGATGAGGCGCACCGCTGCGTCACCCGCGCACCGGGCGCGACGCTCGCGACCATCGTCGCAGTGCGCCGGGCCTCCGTCGAGCTCGCCGGCGGCGGACGAAATCCCTCGGCCCCGAGCGCCGGCGCAGGCGCGAGTCGATCGTCGAGGAAGGCTTCGCTGGCGACGGGGCAGGAGGGGTCTCGCCTGCAGCCTTCGCAGGGATGGAACCGGGGAGTCCGGGGCGCGCCCGGGGCGCGGGACCGGCAATCTGTCGTGGCCGGTCGATTGGGCGCCCGGGTCCGGCCGGATCACACGTGGTACCCAGACAGAGGGGGAGCGATGGGCCGAACCACCAGTAACTCGCGCCGGTGCGCCGGGATGGCGCTGCTGCTCGCGGCGGCACTCGTCCTGCTGGCAGCGTCCGCTCTGCGGGCCGCGGAGCCGTCCGGCCCTTCCCTGCGCCCCGGCCGCTGGCGGCTGGAGCGCAGCTTCGAGTACGCCGACCGGCGGCCGGCCGCCGGGCCCGTGGTGAGCGAGATCTGTTTCGACCCCGAGGTCATGGCCAACGAGATGATCGCGATGTTCCGGCGCATGGGCTGCACCGCCGAGCGGAGCCGCACGGGTCCGTCCGAGTGGCGGCACCGGGTGGAGTGCGACCGCCCCGAGCTTCCCCGGGGCACCTCCACCTCGGTGACGACGGTGCGTGGAACCGACGCCTACGAGGCGCGGATCGTCAACGAAGGCGGGATGGCGATGCCGGTCGTGCGCGAGCGGCTCGTGGCGCGGCGGCTCGGCGACTGCTGAGCTGCGGTCAGAGCTCGCGTTCCCAGCGCTGCCGGTCGCGCTCGAGGCGGGAGAGCAGCGCGATGAAGCGGGGCTCGCCGGCGAGCGACGCGAGGTCCGCGTCGCGGGCGAACCGCGGGTAGGAGGGATACCCCTCGGCGGCGGCGCGCTCCAGCCAGCGCAGCGCCTCCTCCCGGTTGCCGAGCAGGGCGTGGGCGGCGCCGGCGAAGTAGAAGGCGTGGTGCAGGTGCGACTGCTCCTCGACCGTTTCGGCGGTGATCTCGGCGCGCGCGAGGATCGCCGCGGCCTCCTCCCGGCGCCCCAGCCGCGCCAACGCGACGGCGGCCCAGATCCGCTCCAGCGCACCCCGCGAGGCGGCCGGCCAGCCGAACTCCGGATCGCGGACCCGCTTGGCCCCCGCGTCCCCGAGCAGCAGGGGAAGCGCCTCGGCGTGCCGGCCGATGTCGATCAGCAGTCCGGCGCGAATCCCGGGGGAGAGCTCGCCACCGCGCGCCGCGAGGAGCGCCGCCACCTCCGCGTCCCGCCCGGCGTCGGCGAGCAGCGAGAGCTTCCGCCCGAGGGCGGTGCGGTTCGCCGGGTCGAGCGCCAGGGCGCGGTCGCACTCGGCGAGCGCGCGATCGGTGAGGCCGACGTGGAAGTGCACCTTGCAGAGCTCGAGGTGCGCCTCGGCGAGGCTCGGGTGGAGCTCGACGGCGCGGCGCAGGTCGGCGACGGCTCGTGCGTGATCGAAGCCGCGCGATAGGGTCCAGGAGAGCTGGGCCCGGGCGAGGTAGGCCTCGGCCAATCGCGGGTCGAGGGCGAGGGCGCGCTGCACGGCGGCGAACGCCCGCTCCTCGAGGTCGGCGCTCGGGGCGTCGTGGAAGAGACGCTTCGCGTAGACCGTGCCGAGGCGGGCCCAGGCCTCCGCGAAGCCCGGATCGAGCGCCACCGCGAGCTCGAGCTGCACGGTGGCGGCAAGGCGCTCCTCGGGCCCGACGCCCCCGGGGGCGCGGCCGGAGAGCTCTGCCAGCCCGCGCTGGTAGGCCTCCCAGGCGCGCGGGTCGCGGGTCGGCGGCGCCGCGGGCCGCGGCTCCCCCGTGGCTGCACCGAGCCGCTCGAGGAGCTCCCAGGCGAGGCGCCGGGCGAGCTCGGCGCGGGCCGCCAGGCGCGCTCCGACCTCGCCGTCCAGATGCCCGGCCCAGAGCGTGCGTCGCGAGGCGAGATCGACGAGCGCGGCCTGGACGCGGACGGTCTCCCCTTCGCTCTCCACACTGCCGGTGACCGCGTGCGTGGCTCCGAGCGCGCCGCGGAGACGCCCCTGCGACGCCTCGTCGTCGCCCATCCCGGCGACGCTCGCCGAGGCGAGCACCGAGATCCCCGGAGTGCGGCCCAGCTCGGCCGCGACCCCCTCGCTCAGCGCGGTGGCGAGCCAAGGCTCGGCGCCGCCGCGCGGGGCGAAGGAGAGCACGGCCACCACCGGCGCCCGCTCCGCCGGCTGGCCCGCCGCGGGGCCCGCACGGTGGCCGATCTGCAGGAGCGCCAGGGCGGTGAGGGCGGCGAGCGAAAGGGCCAGCGCGGCGGCGAGCAGCGCGGTGCGGTGGCGGCGGGCGAACCGGCCGAGCCGGTAGGCGGGCGCGTCGCCGCGCGCCACCACGGCCTCACCCGCGAGGTGCCGGCGCAGGTCGTCGGCGAGCTCCGCAGCCGAGGGATAACGCCGCTCGGGCTCCTTGGTCAAGGCGCGGGCGACGATCCGTTCGAGATCGCCGGCGAGCCGCCGCGCGAGCCGCTCGCCCTCGGGGCGCGAGGCGTCGGGGATGGCGGCGCGCGAGAGACGGGCCGGCTCGTCCCTCACCACCGCCTGCTCCACGGCGTAGGAGCTCTCGTCGCCGACCTCCCAGGGGAGCCGGCCGGCGAGCAGCTCGAAGAGGAGCACGCCGAGGGCGTGGACGTCGGTGGCCGGCGTGACGGCGCCGCCGGTGATCTGCTCCGGCGCGGCGTAGCGTGGGGTGAGGGCGCGCAGCAGCGTCGGGGCGCGCTCGCCCCCCGCCCCTTCGAGCGCCCCGGCGGGTGCCAGGAGCTTGGCGATCCCGAAGTCGAGGAGCTTCACCCGGCCGTCGCGGTCCACCATCACGTTCGAGGGCTTGAGGTCGCGGTGCACGACGCGCTGGCGGTGCGCGTGCTCGACCGCGGCGCAGACCTCGAGGAAGAGGGCGAGGCGCTCCTCGACGGTGGCGCATCTCGCGCGGCAGGCCTCGGTGATCGACGCCCCGTCGACCCGCTCCATGGCGAGGTAGGGGGAGCCGTCGTCGGTCATCCCGCCGTCGAGCATGCGCGCGATGCCGGGGTGCTCGAGCCCCGAGAGGATCCGGCGCTCCTCGAGGAAACGCTGGCGGAGGGCCGAGGCGGCGAGACCGGCGAGACCGCCGTGCAGCACCTTCACGGCGGCGCGTTGGACGAACCCCTCGCCGCGTCGCTCGGCGGCGAAGACGCTCCCCATGCCCCCCTCGCCCAGCACGCCGACGACCTCCCACGGGCCGATCCGCCCGGGGATCGCGTCGGCGGGGACGGGCTCGAGTGGCAGCGCGCCGGAGAGGGTGGTACCGGAGAGAACGGCGGCGGCGGCGACGCCGTCGCGGTCGAGGAGGGCGTCGGGGGAGCGGCTCGCGGCGAGCAGCCCGGCCACCTCGGCGGCGAGTGCCGGGTCCTCCTGCGCGAGGGCGCGGAGGCGCGCCGCGCACGCCGCCCCGTCGTCGAGGTCGAAGAGCTCGTCGAGCTGCGCGCTCGCCCGCCCCCAGCGCTCGCGCTCGCCGGCGTCGCTCACGCGCTCGTGCCCGGCGGCGCGCCGCCGCGCAGCTCGCGCAGCAGGAAGGCGCGCGCCTTTTCCCAGTCGCGCCGCACGGTGCGCTCGTTGCGCCCGAGGAGCTCGGCGACCTCGGCATCCGTGAGGCCGGCGAAGTAGCGGGCCTCGACCAGCCGGGCCAGCCGTTCGTCGACGGCCTCGAGCCGGGCGAGGGCGCGGTCGAGCGCCACCACGTCGTCGGCCACCGCCGCGACCGCGGCGTCCTCCTCGCCGAGCTCGACGCGGACCGCCGCCGGGCCGCCGCGCTTCGCCGCGGCGCGGGTGCGCGCGGCGTCGACCAGGATCTGCCGCATGGCCCGCGCCGCCAGCGCGAAGAAGTGCTCGCGGTCGCGGATCGTGAGGGCGCCGCCGGCGGAGAGCTTCAGAAAGACCTCGTGCACCAGCACGGTGGTCGACAGGGTGTCGCCCGGACGGCTGCGGGCGCGCTGGCGACGGGCGAGGCGCTTGAGCTCGCCGTAGATGGCGGTGAAGGCGCGCTCGAAGGCGCCCGTCTCCCCGCCTTCCGCGGCGGCGAACAGCTCGCTCAGGGTCTGGTCGGCCATCTCCTGCCGCTCATCCTGACGCGGCCCGGCGCGCCCGGCAAGGGCCGGTCCACTTCCCCGCGACCTACTTCCGGGGTGTCGGCCAGGCGGCGCGCAGGTGCGCCACCGAGGCGGCGATCAGCTCGCGCAGCGCCGACTCGTCCACGTCGGCGAGCCGCTTGAGGTAGAGGCACCCCTTGCCCGCCTTGACCTTCCCGAGCCGGCCGAGGATCTCGTCGAAGCGGTCGAATCCGGGCATCACGTAGAGGGTGAGCGCCGTCTTGCGCGGCGAGAAGTCGGTGAGGCACGCCTCCGCTTCGTGGCCGCTCGCGTAGCGGTCGTGGTAGCGGCCGAAGCCGACGATCGAGGGGCCCCACATCTTCGGCTCCTCGCCGGTCACCTCCCGCATCAGCGCCAGAACGGCGCCGCAGTCGGCGCGCCGCCGCTCATCGGCGACGCCGTCGAGGAACGCGTCGACGCTCGCGTCGTGCGCCTTCGTCTTGAGCTCGGCCATCCGCTTTCTCCCTGGATTTCGGGCGGGAGGTCACCGCGAAACCGCGCCGACGAGGATGTCCGGCTTCCTTCGGCGATTCCGTGGAGGAGGGCAGGAGGAGCTCATGCCGACCCACGCGCCTCGCCCCGTCCGTCACCTCGCCGCCGCCCTGGCCGGCGCGGCTCTGCTTGCCCTCGCCGCACCGGCCGCAGCGGTCACGCTCGCCGTGACCCGGCTCGACGATCCCGCGCCGGACGGCTGCTTCCCGAACGACTGCTCGCTGCGCGAGGCGGTGATCCTCGCCAACGCCCTCGCCGGGGCCGACACGGTGGTGCTGGGTGCGGGGATGTTCCAGCTGACCAGAGCCGGAGCCGGGGAGGACGCCGGGCTCACCGGTGACCTCGACGTCGCCGGGCCGCTGACGATCCAGGGGGCCGGGCGGACCCAGACGACGATCGTCGGCGTGACGCTCGGCGATCGGCTCCTCGATGCTTCCGCCGATCTGGACGTGCGGGACCTCGGTCTGGAAGGTGGAGTGGCCTCGAGCGATTGGGGCGGTGGACTGCGTGCAGGCCGCAACCTCACCCTCGAGCGGGTCACCATCGCGAACAACAGCGCCGATCGAGGGGGTGGCGTCGCGTGGATGACGAACGGCTGGACGCTCTCGGTTCGCGACAGCAGCTTCTCCGGCAACGCGGCTATCTTCGCTGGCGGCGGCATCGCGATGCTCGCTGGCGCTGCCCGCGTCGAGCGCAGCACCTTCTCCGCCAACACTGCTTCCGCCCAGGGCGGTGGCGGGATCCTGGTGATGAACACCAACCCCGGCGCCACGGCCTGGCTCGAGCTCGTGGACAGCGTCTTCGAGCTGAACACAGCCGACGCCGGCGGCGCGGTCGCCTCGTGGTCCGGGGCCCCATACCCCAATGACCCGGAGGCGGGCGTCCGCCTGCGGGTGGTGCGCTCGACCTTCACGCTGAACACGGCATGGGGAACGGGAGGTGCGATCTCATTCTGGCGCCAGGGTTATGGGGGCGCCGAACAGCTGCTCGAAGTCGAGGAGGGTGCGTTCGACCGCAACTCGTCCGGGTCGGCCGGGGGTGCGGTGGCCGTCGGTGTCGGCCGCGCGGTGATCGACGGCGCGGAGCTGGTGGGCAACACGGCCCCGAGCGGCGGAGGGCTCTACGTGGGGCCAGAGATCGGGCCGGCCTCGGCGCAGGTCTTCCGCTCGAGCTTCGTCGACAACGACGCGGTGAGCGGCTCGGGCGGAGGGGTTTATTCGCGGGGCGGCCTCGAGGTGCGCCGCTCGAGCTTCGTCGGCAACACGGCGGCCCTCGACGGCGGAGGGGTGCTCGCCGGAGGCGGGACCGTGGTGGCACGCAGCACCTTCTCGGCCAACCAAGCCGCCGGGGCGGGCGGGGGGCTGTGGGCCGGCGACGCCCTGGTGCAGGTCTTCGCCTCGACCTTCCGCGCCAACACGGCGGGCTCCGGTGGCGCCGCCCTGCACGGCGGCGCGACGACCTTCGGCAATCAGCTGCGCTACTCGGGCAACGTGATCTCCGGCACCTGCGGCGGCGGAGCCTTCGTCTACGTCACCGACGGCTGGAACGTCGAGAGCCCGGGCGCCACCTGCGCCCCCTTCGGCGCGGCGACCGGCGACCTGCTGAGCGTGTCCGACGGCTCGCTCGGCCTGGGAGCGCTGCAGACCGACGGCCGGACCTGGTTCTACGTGCCAGGCGCCGGCAGCGTGGTCCGCGACCGCGCCGCCGCCTGCGCCGACGTCGACCAGCGCGGCTACGTGGCGGGCGACAGCGCCTGCGACGGCGGATCGATCGAGGTTGGCGCGACCTTCCCGAGCTTCTTCGACGACGGCTTCGAGACCGGCCTCGGCGCGTGGTCGGCGTCGCAGGGCGGCTGAGGGAGCGCCTCAGCCGGCGAAGAGGTCGCCCACCGCCAGGAAGAGCCCGGGCAGGGTCGGGCTCGCCGCCCGCTCGGCCTCTCCCCAGAGCCGCTCGCCGCCGCCCGCCGTCTCGCCGAAACGGACCTGCAGCAGCGTGCGCTCTTCCGGATCGACCAGCCAGTACTCGCTGACCCCGAAGCGCTCGTAGATCCGGCGCTTCGTCGCGCGGTCGCGCCCCGCGGTGCCGGGGGAGAGCACCTCGATGGCCAGGTCGGGCGCGCCCTGCACGTTGGCCGTGGTCAGGCGGTCGAGCCGCGCGTTCGAGAGGTAGAGCAGGTCCGGCTCGACGACGTCGGTGGGCGACAGCACCACGTCGAACGGCGCGAGGAAGGCTCGCCCGGTGCCGGTCTCGTCGACCCAGCGCGAGAGGGCGAGGAAGATCCGGCCGACGGCGGACTGGTGCGCGGTGTGCGGGGTGAGGGGTCGCACCCGGGGGGCGCGGAACCGTGATTCTATCGTGCCGGCGACGGGGTCCGGCGCGTTCGACCCCGGAAGGGGTCGGGGAGCGATGGTCGACGCGACCGGCGGCCCGGCAGCTCCCTCGTCTCGGGGCGCCGCGCCGCGTGGCAGCTGGGGTGGGGCGGTGCTACTGCAGCAGCTTGTCGAGCGCGGTCTCGAGGCCGACGGCGACGGCTTCGCCCTTGGCCTTGCGGACCGCGGTGAGGAAGGGGTCGCGAAGGACGAAGAAGTCGCCGAGGGAGGTGGCCTTCTCCGCCTGCAACTGCAGCATGAAGCCGCGCAGGCCGAGGGTCTCGCGGATGTGCTGGTTGAAGAATGCGTGCAGGTCGTTGATCTGCTTTTGGCGGTCCGCCGTGGCGCCGGCAACGAGTGGTGCCGCCGGCTCCGGGGCCGGGGTGGATGGCTCGGGTGGCGGAGGAGGCGGTGGTGCGGCCTGTCCGCGCAGCTCGAGCACCTCGGAGCTCAGGAGGCCGTAGAGCACCTTGCAGACGTCGAAGGTCGGCATGCCGACCAAGGTGGCGATTTCGTCGATCGAGCGATGTTCGTCGATCCGGCGGACGATCGCCCACTCCTGGGGGTTGAACGAGACCGAGGTAGCTCCGCCCGTGGGGGTGAAGGCAGGGATCAGGTCGAGAGACGGGATCTTCTTCGACAGGACCTTCCACTCGTCGATGCGCCGGGCGCCCTCCATCAGGAGGTTGCTGTTCGACATCTGGACGGTCACCGAGGGGTGCTCGGCACCGGGAAGAAACGCGAACTCGCCCTCCTGCCACAGCAGCAGTGCGAAGACGGCCTCGTCCCCCTGCAGTTCGCCGACGGCCGCGTCGACGATCCGGCCGCGATTGAGGTAGATCTGGCCGGTCTGCTGGCCGCGGCGCAACTCGAAGACACCGGTCTTCGCGCCAGCCGAAACGAGCTGGATCAGGTCGGGAATCGAGAGTTCTTCCAGGCTTCCCTGGACGGCCATGCTGTCCTCCGGTCGAACGACGGCGAGTGTCGCGACGTCGCTCACGGCATACGTCCCGCCCGCGACGCGGGCCGTAGGCGCCAAGTTCGGTATGGAGAAGCTAACACAAGGCGGCCTCCCGGGTGGGAGGGCGGAGCCGGGGACGGCCCGGGGGAGCGGAGAGCGGCAGGCAGGGTGTGACCTCCTTCATCGCGTCGCTCCGGCCGCCGCTCCAACCTCGGGGACGAGTCTCCGATGACCCGAGCGGCCCTCCTCCTGCTGCTGCCGATCGCCCGGCCCGCGCTTGCCGGCGTCGTCCCGGTGTCCACGTCGGCACAGCTCGTCGCGGCGATCGACGCCGCGGTGGCGGGCGACGTCATCACGCTGGCGCCCGGGACCTACGCGGTCGCTCAGAGCCTCCTCTGTGACGCGCCGGGGACGGCGTCGGCCCCGATCGTCGTGCGGGCCGCCAGCCCGGGCACCGCGGAGATCCGTTTCGACGCGGTCGAGGGCTTCAAGGTCTCGGCGCCTCACTGGATCTTCGAGGATCTCGTGGTGCGCGGCGTCTGCGCGCTCGACGACGAT
The DNA here is from genome assembly GCA_016699405.1 of Holophagales bacterium. Lineage (NCBI taxonomy): Bacteria > Pseudomonadati > Acidobacteriota > Holophagae > Holophagales > Holophagales bacterium. Next base: position 2,521,223 of record CP064972.1, read on the forward strand.
TGCGAGCACGCCTTCCACCTCGTCGGCGCCGCCGACTTCACCCACATCCGCAACAGTCGTCTGCTCGACTTCAACGCCCAGGTGAAGGGCAACGGCGAGGGGGTGCCGACCGTCTTCCCCGACGACGTGGTGATCGAAGGCTGCGAGCTCGCCAACGCGGCGCCGCGTTCGACCGCGAACCCGGTGACGCCGATCGACGTGGTCGGCGGCCGCCGCTGGATCGTCCGCGCCAACTTCATCCACGACCACCAGAAAGCCGGCGGCGACCAGGTGAGCTACGCCGCCTTCCTCAAGGGCAACTCGCGCGATGGGCTCTTCGAGCGCAACCTGGTGATCTGCGAGCGCGACCACGCCGGCGGCGTGCGACTCGGCCTCTCGTTCGGCGGGGGAGGATCAGGGCCCGACCCGATCTGCGAAGACGGCGTCTGCAGCCCCGAGCACCAGAACGGCACGATGCGCAACAACCTGATCGTCAACTGCCCGCAGGACGTCGGCATCTACCTCAACGAGGCGTTCGGGACGCGGCTCTTCCACAACACGCTGATCGCGACGACCGGCATCGACGTGCGCTTCGCCGCCTCCACTGCCGAGATCCGCGGCAACCTCGTCTCCGGTTCGATCCGCAATCGCGACGGCGGCACCAGCACCTCGAGCGGCAACCTCACGGGGGTGGCCCTCGCGCAGTTCCAGGCCTGGTTCGTCGACCCGCTCGCCGCCGACCTGACCCTGGTCGACGGCACGGCGTTCGTCGACCAGGGGACGCCGCTCGCCGCGGTGCCCGCCGACTACTGCGCCAACCGGCGGGACGACGGTTCGCCCGACCTGGGAGCCGTCGAGTACGACGGCGACGGCCCCTGCGCGACTGCGCTCGCGGGTGGCCACGTGGACCTCTTCAGCGATGGCCTCGAGACCGGCGGCACCGGGGCGTGGCGCGGCCGGCGACCGTGAGGGTGGCGCGGGCGCATAATTCCCGGTGGACGGGCGCGTTGTCGCGGGCCCGGGCAACTCCAGGGAGGGAGCATGACCATCGTTCTCGACGGATCGTCGCTGACGGTCCCGAATCTGGTTCGCATCGCCCGCGGGGGCGAGAAGGTGGAGCTGGCGCCGGCGGCGCTCGATCGTATCCGTGCCTGTCGTGCAGTGCTCGAAGAGAAGATCGACGCCCACGAGATCATGTACGGCGTCAACACCGGCATCGGCGAGTTCTCCGAAGTCGTGCTGACCGACGAGCAGGTGAAGGACTTCCAGCGTTATCTCATCTACAACCACGCCGCCGGCATCGGCGACCCGGCTCCGGTGGAGTACGTGCGCGGTGCGATGGCCGGACGGATCAACGTCCACGCCCACGGCAACTCCGGTTGCCGGCCGGTGATCACCCAGACGCTCGTCGAGATGCTCAATCGCGGGGTCACGCCGGTGGTCTGCCAGAAGGGGTCGGTCGGTGCCTGCGGCGATCTCGCCCCGATGTCGCAGATCGCCCTGTTGCTGCTCGGCGAGGGAGAGGCCTGGTACAAGGGCGAGCGGCTCCCCGGCCACGTGGCGATGCAGCGCGCCGGCATCGCGATCCCCGGCCTGATGGCCCGTGACGGTCTGGCGACGATCAACGGCTCGAACCTGCTCACCGCGATGAGCGCCATCCACGTCCATGACATCGACCGCTGGCTGAAGCAGGCCGAGATCGCCTGCGCCATGTCGCTCGAGGCGCTGTTTGCCAACTTCAAGCCCTACGACACGCGGCTGCACCGCCTGCGTGGCTTCTCCGGCGCGGTGCGCTCGGCGCAGGCGATCATGAAGTGCGTCGAGGGGAGCGACCTGCTCTCCGGCAAGATCAAGACGAAGGTGCAGGACGCCTACTCGATGCGCTCGACGCCGCAGGTGATCGGCGCGGCGCACGACGCGGTCGCCTACGCCCGCGCCCAGATCGAGATCGAGCTCAACGGCGTCGGCGACAACCCGATCTTCCTCCCCGAGGAGCGGCTGACCCTCACCGGCGCCAACTTCCAGGGGACGCCGGTTTCGCTGCCGATGGACATGGTCGGTGCCGCGGTGACGATGGTCTCGGTGCTTTCCGAGCGGCGACTCAATCGCCTGAACCACCCGGCGCTCTCGGTCGGCCTGCCGGCGTTCCTCACCAAGGGCGCGGGGATGTTCTCGGGGCTCATGCTCTCGCAGTACACCGCCGACTCGCTGATCGTCGAGCAGCGGATCCTCTCGATGCCGGCGTCGATCCAGTCGATCCCCGCCGCCGCCGACCAGGAGGACTTCGTCTCGATGGGGATGAACACGGCGATCAAGACCGGGCAGATTCTCGACAACGCCTACGGCATCCTCGGCATCGAGCTCATGGCGGCGGCCCAGGCGCTCGACTTCCGCGAGTTCACCCCGGGCCGCGGGGTGCAGGCGGCGCGCCGTGTGGTTCGTACCGTCGTCGACCATCTCGACGTCGACCGGCCGCTCTATCCGGACCATACTCGGATGAAACAACTGGTATCCTCATGTGCAGTACTCGACGAAGTCGAGCGCGAAATCGGTCCGCTCGCCTGAGCCGAGACGCGGGAGGTTTCATGAAACGACCCAGCGCGAATCGAACGGCCCGCAGGGCACTGCTCCTCGCGGCGGCCGCGCTCCTGGCCGGCGCTCCCTCCGGGGCGCAGCAGGCCAACCTGACGTTGGTGCCGGAGGTGGCGGTCTGGAACGAACCGGTCGAGGTGCACCTCACCGGCATCGGATGCAGCGGAGCTTTCGCGCCTCCGGTCGAGGGCGTGGTGGGTGTGACGCCCGTCGTCGATATCGACCTGCTCGACTGCTCGCCGACGTCGACGACGCCCTTCGGCGTTGTAGCGCGAGTGGGTCCGCTCTATCCGCGCCCCATCCCTTACAAGATTCGTGTACGCAACGCCACGCTTGCCCCGACCGTGCTCGACGAGGCCGACCTTTCGGTTCGGAACGAGAACGCCGCCTTCTTCGAAATGCCGGAGGCGGCGACCGACGGGGAGCCGGTGTCGATGACCACCTGGGTGCAGCGGACCGGTCCGACGCTTTCCACCGATCCGCCAGTCGTTCGCGGGAACGTCATCGAGCTCGTCTACGTCTGGACCTCCGTCTCGGGGGTGCCCCCGCCTTACTCGCCGGGTGTCGAGCCGATCCACTGGACGCTGGGCCCCCTCGAGCCGGGGACGTACGACGTCCGCCTCTTCTACGGGCCCCCATTCGATCCCGCCGCGCCGTTCACCCGCCGTCGTCTGGTGGTGTTCGACCACGAGCGTTGCGTGCCCTCCCCGACGGCGCTCTGCCTGACCGGCGGGCGCTTCCGCGTCGAGGCGAGCTGGACCGACTTTGCCGGGCGACACGGCGAAGCGCATCCGCGGCCCCTGGACGGCGACGGCGCGAGCGGCCTTCTCTGGTTCTTCGCGCCGGAGAACATCGAGGTCACCGCCAAAGTGCTCGATGGCTGCGGAGTCAACGGGCACTACTGGGTGTTTCTCTCCTCGGGCTCGACGGTTGCGTTCGAGGTCACGGTCACCGACACGGCGACCGGCGCGACGCGCCACTACGCGAATTCCTCGGGCCAGTCCGCGCCGCTGGTGTCCGACACGAGCGCGTTTGCCTGCGGCGGGAGCTGAGACGATGAGCGAGTCGATCGGGATCGTTCGCGCCCCATCTCTTTCCGGATTGCCAGTGGTTCTGTCCCGGTGTTTCGCGCGTGGGCTCGCGATGCGAGCTGTCGCCCGCTCGACGCCTCTCTGGGCCATCGTCTGCGTGACGGGGTGGCTCGGCGCCGGGCGAGTGGAGGGCCAGCAGGTCGATCTGACCCTGGTGCCGGATGTCGCAGTCTGGAACGAGCAGATCGAAGCACGCGTCACCGGCGTCGGCTGCAGCGGTGTCTTCGCCCAGCCGGTCGAGAAGGTCGTGTCGAACCAGCACGTGATCGACATCGATCTGCTGGGTTGCGACGCCGCCTCGACCGCCTCGTTCTCGGCAACGGTCCGGGTCGGGCCGTTCCATCCCCTCTTCAGCCCGTACCGGATCCGCCTGCGGAAGGGGCCGGAAGCGCCGGGGCCGACTCCGCCGCCGCTGCCGGTGCTCGACCAGGTCGAGCTCCCGGTCTACGAAGCCGGATCGGCCGACTTCGTGCTCCCCGTCGTGGCGACCGATGCGGCGCCGGTGCTGCTCACCACGATCGTGCGACGGACCGCCGCCAGCTTCACCGTGGAGGAACCGCGAGTCCTTGGGAAGATCATCGAGCTTACCTATCGGATGGACCCGCCGCCGCCGATCCTGCCGATTCCGGTCCAGCCGGCTCTCGAGCCGATCGACTGGAATCTCGGCTCGCTGGCCGAGGGCGTGTACGAGGTCCGGCTCTTCGAGCGCAACCTCGACAATTGGCCCGACAAGGCGCTGGTGCGCGAACAGCTGGTCGTCCACGCTGCGAGATGCGTGCCGTCGCCGACGAGGCTTTGTCTGGGTGGCGGTCGGTTCCAGGTCGAGGCGACCTGGTCGGACTTTTCGGGAGGCACGGGCGCGGGACACGCGCGTCCGCTCGACGGCGACGGGGCAAGCGGGCTCCTCTGGTTCTTCTCGCCGGAGAACGTCGAGGTGACCGTGAAGGTGCTCGACGGATGCGGGGTGAACGGCAGCTACTGGGTGTTCCTCTCCTCGGGCTCGACGGTCGCGTTCGAGGTCAGGGTTACCGACAGGGTGACCGGCGCGACGCGCCACTACGCCAACGCCTCGGGACAGTCTGCGCCGCTGGTGTCCGACACGAGCGCGTTTTCCTGCGGCGGGAGCTGAGCACGCCGCAGGGTGCCTCGGGAGATCGTCGGTTCCGGATCACGACGGGGCGCACGGTCGTGCGCCCCGTTCGTTGGTGGCCGCTTTCGGGCCGTTGGTTTCGCGGCGATTGCCGGATCCGTCAGGGCGCGCTCGGCGTCCACCAGCGACGGTCGCCGCTCTCGAAGCCGTCGCGCAGCAGCGAGGTCGCGTCGACACCGACCGGCTGGAAGTAGGCGAGCAGGGGATCGTGGTCGGAGAGTCGGGCCACGCTCGAACCGTCGTTGCGCACTGTCTCGGCAAAGTCGGCGTTGACGTGCCCTGGCTCGAGCCGGCGTGCGACCGTGCCGGAGACCGCGGCGGCGTCGACGAGAACGTGGTCGAGCGATTGCGCCGCGCCGTCGAAGGTGTAGGAGTAGGTTCCGGCGCCGAGCCGGACGAGGTTCGGTGTGACGAGGTCGATGCCGTCGCCGGGGACGACGGACTGGTCGTCCGGAGCGGGCGCGCCGAGAATCGTTCCGATCGAGTCGACGAACCCGTCATTGACGTCGAAGGCGTTGAAGTCGCCGACCAGGACGATCCACTCGTTCGGGTCGGCGGCCTGCCGCGCCTGCACGACGGTGGCGACCTCCTCTGCCTGCTGCAGCCGCTTGGCGCGCACCCGCTGGCCCTCGGTCGTCCAGCCGTTGCTGCCGGCCGCTTCGCTGTTGACGCTGCCGAGCGAGCGCAGGTGGTTGACCATCACGGTGACGGGGAAGCGCTTCCCGTTGACGAAGCTGACGATGGCCTGCAGGCGTAGCGTCGGACGGTCGTTGAGGAAGGCCGTCGAGCTGTCCGGGCTGACGAAGAGCGTGTTGAAGCCCTCCTGGGCGACCGAGAGCGCTTCGACCCTCGCCACGCTTCCGGCGACCGGTGCCGTCTTCACCAGGAAGCCGACGTCGATGCCGCCGACATCGTGGCCTTCCATGAGATAGGCGGCGTACTGCGGGTCGGGTTGTCCGGCGGCCACCGCGTCGGCGTTGAGGCGCGCGGCGAGGGTCGAGAGCGTCGCCAGGTTCTCGCATTCCGCGACGCCGAGGATGTCGGGGGTGCGCAGGATCTCGCGAATCCCCCGCGACGCCTTCACCAGGCGCGCCTCGAAGGCGGCGGCCGAGAGCACCGGCTCGCTGATCGCCGGGTCGTCGGTGATGTCGAAGAAGCGCTCGAGGTTGTAGCTGCCGATGGTGAATTCGGCGCTCGTCGGCGTCGTGACCGCCACGGGCGTCACGCCTCCGGACGCACCGACGGTGGCGCTCGCGGCGATCTCGATCGTGTAGTGGCGGAAACCGTAGGTGAGCGGGCCGTTGATGCCAGTGAGCACCGTGCCGGTGTTGACGTCGAGCAGGGCATGTCCGACGCCGTCGCTATCGACGCGCAGCGTCTCCGGGTTGGTGTCGAACCGCGGTACGTTCGCGGGTGACCCGGCCGGCAGCGCGTCGGGGAGTTGCACCCCGGCTTCGCGCAAGGGGCGAGCAACGCCGGTCACGACGCCGTAGAGCACGCCGGTGCTGGTCGCGGTCGCCGTCGGCTCGTCGACCGAGCCGAGGGTCGGGGCGACAACGGTGAGCGAAGGTACCGTGACGAGCATCCCCTCGTAGCGCTCCAACTGGTCGTGCGCACCCGCGGGATCGGGAAGTGTGGTCGTCAGCGAGATGGCTGCAGGCAGCGGGTTGCCGCTCGAGTTCAGTGTCACCGACAGCTGCGGCGCGCCGATCTCGGTCAGTGGCGGCTGCTGGGTGTCGGCCGTCGGGATGTACTCGGAGACGGTCCCGGTGACGGTCACGCTGTCGCCGACCGCGACGGTGGGAGCGCTCGAGGTGAAGACGAACACGCCCTCGGAGGTGGTCGGGTCGGCGTCGGCGCTGGTGTCGGGTGCCTGCAGGTAGAAGCCGGTCGTCTTGACGCCGGTGACGATGCCGGTGGTCTCGACCGCCGTCGCGACGAACGGCGAGCTTGCGCCGCTACCCTGGATCTCGTGGATGGCGTGCGGGACCGGCGGGGCCGCACAGTTGTTGGCGGCGTTGGCGGTCGGCGACCCGGCCGCGTAGCTCGAGGTGTTGCGAGCCCCACCCGAGCCGTTGGGGCACCTACCGATCGACTCCGTGGCGCTCGCTGCGTTGGCGTTCTCGTCGACCTGCGGCTGTCCGGCGTTGAGCAGCACGAGCAGCCCCGGGTCGTCCGCGTCCGACGTGTCGTAGACCAGGGCATCGACCAGATTGGTCGTCGTCACCGCCGTGCCGTTCGGAAACGATGTCGCGTCGCCGTTGTAGAGAGCCACTGCGTCCTGACCGTTCTGCAGGAAGTTGCCGGCGAAGACGAGATCGACGCCGGGGACACCCGTGTTGCCGAGCACGAAGTAGCCGCTGGCGTCGGTCGAATAGCCGTCGAGGTCGAAGGCGGCGTAGGAAAGGTCGTTCGACCCGTTGTAGAAGACGACCACCATGCCCGTCAGCGACGTGTTGCCGGCGCCGCCGTCGAAGAGCTCGACGAACTCGGCCGCGTCGGTGCCGGCTTGGTCTGAGTCGAGCTCGTTGATGACGACGGTGGCGGCGGCGAGGGCCGGGAACACCATGAGGGTGAGCACGGCGAGCGAAAGGCGACAGAGAAGACGGCGCATGGGGGGCTCCTCGAGGCGGAGGCGCGGGACGGCGCAGAGTGGGTGGCGTCCTCGGGCGGATGCGGAGTCCGCGACTCGAACGACGACCGGCGAAGCCTACCATCGGGGACTCGCCCGGTCGGGTTGGGCGGGGCGAGCCGGCATCGGCGCTCGCACCACGCCGCTCATCAGGTGCTCGACAGGTGCCAGGGACTTGGCATCTCGCTTTGAGTCAAGCACTTGAGAAGTGGCTGGCACCTTTTCGGGCACCTCTTCGGAGAAGTGCCTCGGAAAAGTGCCTGGCACCCCTCCCGACCCGACTGGCGCGTCGGACGGTGGCTTGGGTAGCAGTCTGCCTCGGGGACTTGGCAGGGCTGGCCTCGCAGCGGCGTCATGGAACCTCCGAATGGGGACTCGCATCGCAGAGGCTGAGATTCAGCATTCGAGGTTGGAGGGGCCGATGGCAGCGGAGCTCGTCGCGCGAGTCGTGGTGGCAGGATCGGGTGTCTACGTGGGCGTGGGTGTCGTGCTGGCGCTCGCCCATCTCGGTCGCGGGCTCGCGCGGCTCGATCCGGCGGCGCGCGGCGCTTCGGTCGGATTTCGCCTGATCGTCGTGCCCGGCCTGGTGGCGCTCTGGCCGCTGTTGGCTCGCCGGCTCTTCCACGACTCGCCGCCGCCGGTCGAGCGGACGGCCCATCGCCGCGCGGTCGAAGGAGCGGTGCGATGATTCGCGCCCATCGCGATCGCCATCGCCGCCTCTTCCTGCTGTTGGCGCTGCTGTTGCCGGTGCTCCTCCTGGCGGCGCTTCGCGCCCGTCCGGCAAGGCCGGAGCTCGACCGCCCGCTCGCCGAGCTGCCGTCTTCCGTCGAGATGGAGGGCGGGCGATGAGCGCGGGCTACAAGGCGGTGCAGTGGTCGCCTGCCAAGCGCCGCTACGACCTCGTCCTCGGTGTCCTGCTCGCGCTCTACCTCGTCGCTTTCCTCGGCGTCACCGCCTCGCTGCGCCCGGAGATGACCGTGGAGACGGCACTCCTTCGCGCCTTTGGCACCGCGGCGTTCCTGCTGCTGCATGTCGCGCTGGCGATCGGTCCGTTGACGCGGCTAGATCCTCGCTACCTGCCCCTGCTGTGGAACCGCCGGCATCTCGGAGTCACGACCTTCCTCTGCGGCCTCGCGCACGGCGGGTTCGCCCTGGTGCAGTTCCACGCCTTCGGCGACCGGTTTCCGCTGATATCGCTGCTGGTGAGCAACACGCGGTTCGAGTCGCTCCCGTGGTTCCCGTTTCAACTGCTCGGCGCCATCGCGCTCGCGATCCTCTTCGTGATGGCCGCGACCTCGCACGACTTCTGGTTGACGCAGCTGTCCGCGCCGGTGTGGAAGGCGATCCATTTCGGCGGGTACGCCGTCTATGCGCTGCTGGTCGGACACGTCGCGCTCGGCGTGCTGCAGGACGAGCGGGCGCTGCTGCCGGCCCTGCTCGTCGGGCTCGGAATGGTCGTGCTCGTCGGGCTGCACCTCCTTGCCGCCGCGCGCGAGCGGCGCCTCGACCGGGCGCTCGCGGAGGCGGAGGCGGACGGCTTCGTCGCCGCGGCTCGCCTCGACGAGATCCCCGAGGGGCGCGCACGGGTGGTCTCGCTCGGCGGCGAGCGCGTGGCGGTCTTCCGCCACACCGGGACGATCTCGGCGATCTCGAATGTCTGCCAGCACCAGAACGGCCCGCTCGGCGAAGGCCGGATCGTCGACGGGTGTGTGACCTGTCCCTGGCACGGATATCAGTACCGGCCGGAAGACGGTGCCTCGCCGCCGCCGTTTACCGAGCGCGTGTCCACCTTCCGCGTGCGGATCGAAGGGAGGCGAGTGCTCGTCGATCCGCGCCCGCTGCCTGCGGGCACGCGGGTCGAGCCGGCGCGGTTCGATCCGGCGATCGTGTCGCCCCCGGACCGCAGCGACTTCTTCGTCGGTTACCTGCCACCGCCGCCAGGGATCCCACCGTTCTTGCGACGCGTCGCCGCGACGCTGGCGCTGTTGTTCCTCGCGGTGGGAGCCGGGCTCGCGGCGAGCCAGCGGGCGCTCGGACCTGGAGTGTACGACCCCTGGACGGAGGTGACGGTGTCCGGCGTCCTGCGCGCCGCGCCTCTGCCGGCGCTCTGGACGGCGGGAGATAGCGCCGGCATCGCGGTGCCGAGGGTCGTTCCCCTCGTGGGGGAGGGCAAGCACGCTCCGGCTCCCGCGGTGATGGCGCTCGCCGGACGTAGCGTGCGGCTCACCGGGCACTGGATCCGCCGCGGTCCGGCCGTGCTCTTCGAAGTGGCTCGCGCCGAGGCGGTGCCGGCGGCGGCGACGCCGGCCGTGGCGAGCCTGCCGCTCGGCGAGCAGTCTCTCGTCGGCGAGGTGGTCGACTCGAAGTGCTACCTCGGCGTGATGAACCCCGGCGAGGGCAAGGTTCACCGCGACTGCGCGGTGCGTTGCATCTCGGGCGGAGCCCCGGCGGCGCTCGTGGCGCGCACGCGGAGCGGGGAGCGATTCGTGCTCATGCTGGTTACTCCTGCCGGTCGCCCGCTCGGTCCCGAGCTGCTCGATCTGGTGGCCGAGCCGGTGGCGGTGCGCGGCGAGGTGGTGAGGCTCGGCGATCTGCCGCTGCTCGTGGCCGAGGCTTCCGCCTTCCGTCGCCTCGCCGCGGCAGGGGACCCTCAGCCCTCGACAGGTGCTCGACAGGTGCCAGGGACATGGCATCTCGCGTTGATTCAAGCAGTTGAAAAGTGAGTGGCACCTTCTCGGCACCTTCTCGCACCTTCTCGGTTGCTCGAGGCCAGGGCATCTCGCCGGGCGTTGGCGGGAGGGCGATCCGGTGGCCGTGACGTCTCGCGCGTCACTTGTGTGGGAGGCAACGTAGGCGTACCCTGATCTCGAGAGCTCGAACCAAGGGGAGCCGACGGGGGACGATGCCGGCTCGGCGCCGGGAAACGGCGTGAGCGGATCGACCAGTCGGGCTCGAACCGAACGGTAGCCGACGGCGACGTCCACGACACGCCTCTCGGCTCCGGCTCCCGGCTCCGTCTCGCCGCCTCCTTCCCCGAATCCTGGGCCGATCCCGGCCCGGAAGGAGGGAGGGTTCGGATGGAATGCAGCGCCCACACGGTCTGCCCGTGGCGGACCTTCCCCTCACTGGCCGTAGGACGAGAACCGACGCCCATCCGGGATTCCGTCCGGTTTCGACCGGCTGTCGCACACGACAGGCTTGATCCCGCGATAAAGGCTTCGACCGAGCCAGGGGGATCGCGATGACCACGTCGTACGAGCAACGAGTCGTCTCTTGCGTCGATTCGCCGGCCGAGGGTCGGCGTCGCCCCGTCCACCGCCGCATCGTGGCGGTCATTCTCGGTATTCTCTTGTCGGCTGGGGTGACGCTCGGCGCCGAGCCCGTGGCCTTGCTGCTCGAGAAGTCAGGCGTCGAGCCGGCGCTCGACCGGCCGTTGGCGGCGCCCGATCCCTCCGCGCGGGCGGAGGCGCTCGCTCGTCTCGCGACGACCGGACTGCTGCTGGTCCCCGATTCGACGAACAAGCGGATCATGGCCTTCGCTCCGGAGGATGGAGCCCTCGTCGATCCCGACTTCATCCCCTCCGACCCGGCTCATCTCGCCACGCCGGTCGAGGCGATTGCCGGGCCCGACGGGCGGACGCTGCTGGTCTCCGACCAGGTCAACGACGCCGTGCTCGAGTACGAGCTGTCGAGCGGCGCATTCGTCCGGCACTTCGCACCGGTCGGCGGGGCCGATCCCGACGTGCTCGACAACGCTCGCGGGATTGCCATGCACGATGGCCTGCTCCTGGTGACTTCCGCCGACTCGACCAATCACGACAGCGTGGTGATGTTCGACGGCAACGGGAGCTTCGCCGGGCACCTGGTCGCGCCGGGCGCCGGAGGGCTGCTCAGTCCGTTCGACATCGCCGCCGTCTCGGTCGGGGCAGGATCGCTCGTCGCTCGTCAGTGGCTGATCCCGGGCACCGGCAGTCACCTGCTGCATCGTTTCGAGGAAGACGGAGTGTCGGCTGGCGCGTTCGTCGCCGTGGACAGCTTCCCCGAGCAGGTCGAGCAAATCCCCAGCGGGAACGTCCTGGTGGCGGTCTTCAACGGTGGCCAGAGCGGCATTCTGGAGATCGCACCGACGGGAGAGTTGGTCGGCCGTTACCTGCCGGCGTCGCTCTCCGGGCTGCGCGGGGTCCATGCGCTCGACAACGGCAACCTGCTGACGACGTCGAGCTCGGGCGTCTTCGAGATCGATCGTCTCGGCAACCTGGTGGCGACGCGGATCGGCGACGTCAGCGCCCGCTTCATCAGCCGGATCGGCCCCTGGGTGCCGAGCGCTCCGCTGCCGGCGGCGGCCTCGCACTACGACGCCGAGGTCTTCGAGCGCCGGCTCTACGTGCCGGGTTTCCGCGCGAGTGACGGCTCGACCGACGGCACGGTCTGGAGCCGCGACCTGGCGACGGGACAGTGGAGCGACACGGGGGCGGAGATGCCGATCTGGGTGTCGGACTACTCCATCGCGCGACTCACCGACGACGAGGGGCCGGGGCTCTTCGTCTTCGGCGGTCGCGATGTCGACGGCGAGTGCGTGTCGGCGGTCCAGGTGTTCCGTCCCGACTCCGGTGTGGCGGAGGTCGTGGCGAGCGACCCGTGGCCAGGGACGGTCGACGGTTCGACGGTCCTTCCCGGGGGGGTCGCCGTCGTCGACAACCGGGCGATCGTGTGGGGGGGCGACTGCCCGAGCGCGGCCTCGCCGACGGCGAGCGCGCAGACCTGGATCTACGACCCGCGAGCCACCGCGGGCAATCGGTGGTCGGCGGGCCCCGACCTGCCGTCACCCGCGGCGGGCCAGGCCTCCGCCGTGGTCGACGGACGGGTGTACTCGCTCGGCGGCGACGCGGTCAGTGGTTCGGCGCGGACGGCGATCGACACTGTCCTGGTCTTCGACCCGAAGCAGATCGGTCTCGGCTGGCAGCCACGGGCCGCGATTCCGCCGCTCGGCCATGGCACCTCCGGATGCGACGGAACGGAGGCGTTCGGCTTCGACAGCGGCTCTTCCTGGCGCCTCGCCGGCAAGATCGTGCTGCCGGGTTGCGGGCAGTGGCCCGAGGCGTACGCCGACAGCTTCGCCTACGACGTGGCGAGCAATCAGTGGATGGCGGTCACCCCGCTCGCCCGCCGACACCGTGATCACGCCAGCGCGTTCCTCGTTGATGACGCGGGGAGCGCGAGGATGTGGAAGGGTGGGGGCGTGGAGCAGGGGGAGCTCGGCGGCGGATTGATCGAGGCGGACGCCTGCCTCGTCCTCTCGTCGAGCCTGCTCGCGGAAGGGTTCGAGACCGGCGGCCTGGAGGCCTGGCCAGGGGTCAGCTCGCCGTCGTCGCGCTGATGCCGCGGCTCGATCTCGTCCGCGACGAGCGCCGCAACGAATTCGCCGCCGTCGTGCCGGCGAGGTCGAGCCCCCGAGCCCCAGGCTCTCGTGGGCTCCAGGCTAGGCCTTGCAGAGGGCCTCGAGGCGGGACCGATCGCCGCGCAGGACCTCGCCCAGGTAGTAGTCGAGAAGCTCGCGGGTGAAGGACGGATCGGCGCCATCGAGCAGCGTCTCGGCGTCGTGGAGCCAGCCTGTCGCACAGGACTCGACCGGCTGCGTCGAGGCGGCGCAGTCGAGGAGCCGGCCGAACGCCGTCCGGTACGTCTCGAAGGCGGCTCGCGACATCGGCGGGCCGTGCCCCGGGACGAGGAGCTGGAAGTCGATGGTCGCGAGATGGTCGAGCGCGCTCCGCCAGCCCTTCGGGCAGGCGGTGTCGAGAAAGGGTACCGGCAGGGTGACGAGATCGCCGGCGATCAGCACGCGGGTTGCGGGATCGAAGACCCAGAGGTCGCCCGCGGTGACAGCGGGTGTCTCGAGCACCAGCCGCACGGTTCGCCCGGCCAGCGTCCGCTCGCCGGAGGCCGTGACGATCTCGTCGGGCGCCAGCTTGGGGATCGACGCGATCCGTGCCAGCTCAGCCTTCCAGGGGGCCGCGGTCGCGGCATCCGGCGCGGTCGCGATCATCTGCTCGAGTTGCCGTCGAGAGCTCGCCAGGAAGCCCTTGCTCGCCGCGTCGAGCGCTCCGCTGGCAAGGACGCGAAGGTCGGGGAAGGCCTGCCGCAAGTGCGCGTTGCCGCTGATGTGGTCGAGGTGCCAGTGCGTGTTGACCACTGCGACGATCGGGGCGCCGAGGGCCCGCGCGGCGGCGAGGACCCGCTCGGTGTGCGCGTCGTGTCGCCCGCTGTCGACGACGACGATTCCTCGAGGGCCGACCAGCAGGAGGCTGTTGCCGTCGGGCTGGCGGCCGGGGACGAAGCTCCCGGGGACGAGATGGATGCCGGCCGCGATCTCTCGTGCCGCGGTGGACGCCGGGCTTGCGGCTTCTTCCGGAGCGGTTGCCACGGCACGGGTCGTGCCGAAAGCGAAAGGGACGACGAAGGCGGCGAGCAGGAAGGCGTGGCGTCGTGCCATGAGGTCACCTCGACAGGTCTCCGCCCGTCTACGCGGCGGACAGTCGAAGGTTCGATCCCTCGACGGCACCGGTCGGCTCAATCGTAGGGATCAGCGCTCAGGCGCTCGGAGATCCACCACAGATTGCCGTGCGGATCGCGTACGCCGCCCTGGCGGTCGCCGTAGGGCATGTCGGCGACCGCCAGCACCATCGTCGCGCCGTGCTCGATGGCGCGAGACATGGCGCGATCGGCGTCGTCGACGAAGAGGTAGAACGAACTAGGCATCGCCGGATAGTCCTCGGTCGCTTCGCTCACCATCACCGTCGAGTCGTCGAATCGGACCTGGGCGTTGGCGACTTTCCCGTCGGGACGGAGGTGCCGCAGCGTCTCGTGGCCGCCGAGCCCGGCCATCAGGAAGTCGAGGAAGCGCTCGGCGTTGTCGACGAAGAGGTGGGGCGTGACGCGACCGAATCCAGGCGGAACGTGCATCGCGGGCTCCTTGCGGCCGAGGGCTGGGACGGGGACCGGGAGGCTAGCGGGATCCCCCCGGGTTCGGCAAGCGGCAAGTCGACGCGGCTCAGGGCACGAACGGCGCGTCGAAGACGAAGTCGCCGGTCTTCTCGCAGTACTCGGCCTGATCGCCGGGACCCGGACAAGATCCGCGCCCCATGCGCAACGCGCCGGCGAGGTGGCGCCGGTCGTGCGAGGTCAGGGTCACCACCGTGCTGTCGAGCCCGTTGGCGCGGCTCAGCATCTCGGTGTTGACCTCACCGTCTCCCGCGCAGAGCTCAGTGAGGTTGACCTCACCCTCCCGGGTCAGCATGACGGCCACGAAGGAGGCCTTGGCGCGGGCGCACCAGTTGCGCCGCGCCTCGTCGACGTTGGCGGCGTCACGATCGGTGGCAGCCGGCGGCTCCTGATCGGCGAGGACCAGCCAGGTGTAGGTCTGTCCGCCGATCGCGACGTGGTAGGCCCACGACGTTCGCGCCGTGAAGGGGACCTTCTCGGTCGTCGGTTGGTCGGGAGTGGCCGGGTTGGGGCGGATGCGGTCGATCGTGCCGCTGCCGCTCGCCTTGCCGAGTTCCACGGCGCTTGGCCCCACCGAGAGGAGGAGCAGGTTCATCGTCAGGACGAATGCGTGGGGCGGAATTCCCATCGGAGGCTCCTCGAAGGCTGCGGCGTCGGACGCTGCTCGAAGCCCGATCCTCTCACCGCGAGGAGGGCGAGCGGCAAGCGGGGACGCCGCGGCACGACAGACGTCGACGACGGGGTCGCCCGGTCACCGCACCTCCCCGGTGCCGCCGGTGCCCGTTCCGCGTCGCCGGGCCGCCGGTCGAGACGGCCGTGTCGTGGGCGTCGCCCGAGGAAGCGCTGTGCGCGGTTCGCAGGAGGCGCTGGCGCTCGGGCCGCGACCGGCCCGCCTGCGCTCTCGAAGCCCCGGGGGTGGTGCACTCTGAGAGACCTCCTGGCCGATGACAACGCGGTTTCGCGGCGCGTTCTCGAAGTCACGCTGCAGCGTCTGGGCTTCACGCCACTCGTCGTCGAGGACGGTCTCGAAGCGCTCGCCGTCCTCAGCGCCGAGAACGCCCCGCTACTCGCCGTGCTCGACTGGGTGATGCCGGGAATGGAGGGCATCGAGGTCTGTCGCGAGCTGCGGCGCCGGGGGCACGAACCCTGCACTTACGTGATCCTGCTCACCTCCCGTGGCACGGTCGAGGAGGTCGTCGTCGGCTTGGAAGCCGGTGCCGACGACGACCTCACCAAGCCGTTCGACGCT
Source organism: Holophagales bacterium (assembly GCA_016699405.1). Taxonomy (NCBI): domain Bacteria; kingdom Pseudomonadati; phylum Acidobacteriota; class Holophagae; order Holophagales; species Holophagales bacterium. Next base: position 2,536,915 of record CP064972.1, read on the forward strand.
CACGAGCTGCGGGTGCGGCTGCGGACCGGACAGCGCATCGTCGAGCTGCCACGGACAGTTGATCCTGCAGGCCGCTCTCGAGGCGCTGCGCGGCAACTCGATCACCAACGAAGGGCTCACCTTCTCGAGCTGGGAAGTCGTCAGCGGCAACGTGGTGCCGGTCTCGATCGCCTTCCCGGCGCTCGAGCGCGCGACGCAGGTCGTGTTCGTGGGGCACTCCGGGGGTGCCCACGGTCTTCACCGCAACGCCGATCGTCTCGCCGATCATTCGCGCGGCTGGACGGCGTTTGCCGGCGACGTGGGCGCGGTCCTCGACGCCAACTTCCTGCCTGCGGCGGAGAACGAGGTCGACGTCGATCCGTCCCGGACGGGCGACTTCTACAGCGGCATCCGGAGCGGTGCGACGCCCGAGGTGGCGTCTACGACGGACAGCCGGACGATACCGCCCCGCTCTCGCCCTACCTCGAGCAGTACACGAGCTACCTGCCGTCGCCCGGTGCCTCGCTCGACACGATCTTCGACACCTCCTGCGTGGCGGAGCATGCGGCGGCGGGCGACGCGTGGAAATGCCGCAGCCGTCAGCATGTGCTCGCCCACCACATCTCGGCACCGATCCTCGTCCGCGAGGACCTCTCGGACCCGAACGACGAGCACACCCATGGCGGCGACGGCAACGTCGTCTGGTGGGGTCGCTGGGCAAGCTCGCCGAGCCGCACGGTCTTCGGACACGATCCCTGTCCGCCGGTGCTGACGCCCGGGGACGGGTCGCCGTACCGCGCACGATTGGAAGCCCAGGCGCAGACGCTGGTCAGCGGCTGCGCCACGCGCTCCGAGCTCGCGACCGGCGCGGACGCGAGCGGGCTGCCGCCCAGCCTCGCCGTCTTCATGCCGGACGGTGCGACCCACGAGGGGACGTACTCGAGCGATTCGTTCTTCGACTTTCGCGTCGTCGACGCGACCTCGTCGCGCAGCCTGCGGCAGATGGTCGAGACTCTCGTGCGGAGCCCCGCAACCGGCTACCTCGAGCGCCCTGCCGACGGACTCGGCAAGGCGATCTCGGTCTGCGGCGTCGCCCTGCCGTTCCTCGAGGATCGCGAGTCCGGCACTCTGGCCCAGTGACCGGCGCGCGAGCCGTGAACGGCCTCGCCGCGCGTGTCGGAGCTCGGGAGGTCATTCCACCGCTTGCGGCCGGCGAGGACGCTCGGTGCCGGCGCTTGGCGGGGCGGAGAAGCGCAGGTATCCTGCCGGAGCACACGATCCGCCGAAGTGGGTGAACGAGCTCCGAGGGGTGTCGCCATGAAGCGTTGGATCCGGCAATTTGGTTGGTTCGTGGCGGTGGCGATCTCGTTCGTCGCCGCGGCGCCGTCGGCGGGGCAGACGGCCGCGCCGTCCGCCGTGAAGTCGTTCATCCCCGCGCGCATCCTGACCGGGAGAACGGCACTCCTCGACCTGACCCTGGTCAATTCGGCGGGGGCGACCGCCACCGGCGTCGCGCTCACCGACAACCTGCCGGCCGGCATGACGGTTGCCGCGACCCCGGGTGGATCGACCACCTGCGACGGGACGGTGGCCGCCGCTCCCGGAGCGACCACCGTCGGACTCGTCGGGGCGACGCTCGCGGCCGGGGGCTCGTGCGAGATCCTGGTGACGATCACCGCCGGAGGCGTCGGCGATCTCGTCAACAGCGACTGTACGGTCTCCGCCGACAACGCCACCAGCACCGCCTGCAGCCCGGCGACCCTCACGGTGATCGATCGGCCAACCTTCGCCAAGGCGTTCGCCCCGAACACTACGCTCGTCGGGGGCACGGTGACGCTGACGTTCACTCTCACGAATCCCAACAACTCGCAGAGCAACCCGAGCTTCCTGCCGACCTTCGGCAACCTGGCCTTCGTCGACGATCTGCCGCCGGGGCTCGTCGTCGCCACGCCGAACGGTCTCGGCGGAAGCTGCCTCGATCCGCTGGCGCCCGGCGTGTCGGTGGCGGGAGACGTGACCGCGCCGGCCGGCGGCACCGCGATCGAGCTCTCGTCGCTCGCGCTCGCGGCCGACGCGGCCTGCACCGTCACGGTCGATGTGACGGCGACGTCGCTCGGCACGAAGGAGAACCTCACCGGCCCGCTCGGCTACACCTACGACGACGGCAGCGAGCCGGCCTGGTGGAGCACCCCGGGCGCCGCGGCGACGCTCGGGGTCGGCGGGCCAGATCTGGCGATCGCCAAATCCCACGTCGGGACCTTCCCGCAAGGCAGCGGCGGCCACGACTACACGCTCCTGGTGAGCAACGTCGGAACCCAACCGAGCTCGGGCGCGGTGACCGTGAGCGACGCGCTGCCCGCCGGCCTCACGGCCACGGCGATCGGCGGCAGCGGTTGGACGTCGTGCAGTGCCACCCCGGCGACCGGTCCGGCGATGCTCTCCTGCACGCGCAGCGACGCGCTCGCGGCGGCGGCGAGCTACCCGCCGCTCGTCGTCACGGTGAGCGTCGCCGCCGACGCCCCGGCGCAGGTCGTCAACGGTGCGACGGTGGCGGGCGGTGGCGACTCGAACTTCGCCAACGACGCAGCGAGCGACCCGACGACGATTCTCGCCGTGACGGTGATCGCCGTGCCGACGCTCGACGGCCGTTCGCTTGCCCTGTTGGCGTCGCTGCTCGCCGCCGCGGGTGCGCTCCTGCTGCGCCGTCGCTGAGCGCTGCCGCGGCGCCGACCGCGGTCCCCGCCGTCAGCGACGTGCGGCGGCGATGACATCCTGGTAGCAGGGCCCGGGCGCGCCCTTCCAGAGTCCGGACTGTTCGCATCCCGCGCGCAGCCCGGCCCGGGAGATCGCCTCGTGCAGCCATTCCGGATGGAACGCGATCGCCGCTTCCGGCCTCGCCGGATCGTGCAGCCGTCCCTGCGGAATCGGGTGCTCGAAGGTCGGGAAGGTGGCGCCGCGGGCGATCGCCGTTCGGCCGAGGGGATCGAGCACGAAGAAGGTGGCGAAGAGTCGTCCGGTCGGGCTCAGCACGCGGGCGATCTCGGCGAGAAAGCGCTCGGTGGCGTTCGGCTCGAGGTGGGTGAAGAGCGACGTCGCGACGACCAGGTCGAAGCTCGCGTCCGGCCACTCGAACACGCACTCGGACGCGGGGATCGTTCCGGTCGGGTTGTAGACCCGCGAGCGGACGTCGACGTGGGTGAAGGTCAGCCGGCGATCGTGCCCCAGGTGGTGTCGACACCAGTCGACGTAGAGCCGGCTCGCGTCCATGCCGATGTAGCGGGCTCGTCTCCCGAGCTGTCGCGAGAGCGGCCAGGCGATGCGACCGAGCCCGCAGCCGACGTCGAGCACGTGCTCGCACGCGGTGAGACCGACCGTGCGGCGGATGAGGTCGACGGTCGCTCGGCCGATCTTCCAGAAGTCGCCCTGGCCGACGCCGGCAAGCAGATTCGAAGGCGGGAGCGGCGGAGAGGTCCAGGGCAGGAATCGCTTCCAGAGCATCGGAGGCCTCGTCGAGTCGCGCGGGTCCTCGCGTCGAACTGCGACCGTCGATCGTCGGACCCGCGACAGGTGGTGCCTTCCTGGCATACGTCCATACCGCGTTCGGCGTCGTGTGCGTCCCGCACGGCGGACGTCGCGACGATTCCGCTGGGCGCGACGCACCCGGGCCGACCGAGGGTGGAGCGCGACTGCCGGGGGGACGTGAGGTCTACCGCGGCAGCTCGCGGAGCGAGGTGGCCGTAACTTCGAGGATCGCGTCGCTCAGGGCGTAGGGATCGTGGGAGAACTGTTCGGCGACGGTGCGCCGGGTCTGCGCGGCGACGTCCGGCGAGGCGTCGGCGCGCCAGAGGACGAGCGTGTCGCGGGTGGGGATCGCCGCGTGAAACGGGCTGCCGAGCGCTGCGGCGGCAGCGGCGCGCACGCTCGGCAGGAGCAGCCGCGCGGCGTCGTAGCCGTCGTGGGTGGAGAAGACGAGCACCGTCTCGGCCCCGTCGGCGACCTCGGGGGAGAGGCCGGCGCTCGCCCGGTCGAGGTTCTCCAGGGCCCGGGCACGAACCTCGTCGAGCGTGACCTTCCAGCGTGCGAGATCGTCGACGAGCACGTACTGATAGGTCGAATCCTGGTCGAGAACATAGGCCTCGATCGCGCCGTGGGCAAACGGGCGATGGGCGAGCGGCATCCGCGTTCCGTATTCGGCCGGAGCGATCTGCGGCCGGAGCAGCGGCTTCGCGGCGACCCAGTCGAGGGCTCTCGCCGCAGCGGCCGCGTCGGCGGCGGCGAGGCTGGCGCCGAGCTGTTCGCGCACGAGGCGGGCGAGCGCCGCGTCGTCGCCGCCGTTCTGCCGGTCGACGAGAAAGAGGTTCTGCAGGCCGAGCTCGGCGTTGCCGTGCTTGAGCACTCGCGGGTCGCCGGTCGCCGTGAGCTCGCGTCCGGGCAGCTCGCGTGCCGCGGCGGCAAGCACGCGATCGCGGAAGCGCGCGAGCTCGGCGTCGCTCGGCGGCGCGTTCCGGGTCGAGTCGGCGTGGCGGCAGCCGACGAGCACCGCCACGGCGGCGAGCAGGAGGGAGCCGGGAATCCGGCGTCTGGGGGGCACGACCGGGAGCTTACCCGACGCCCTCGCGCGCCGTCGAAGACCTGCGGGAGGCGGAGGGGGCCGCCCTCAGCTGGCCTCGGCCCAGTGTCTCCAGACCGAACGGGCCTGCGGGTGTTGGGCCATCCCGCGCATGATCCGGGCGACGAGCGGGACGACCTCGGGTGCCGGGACTCCCTGGTCGTGGCGGCGGAGTCGCATCGGACCGAGCACTCTCAGCTTCTCCGGACCGTGGGAGGGGAGGTAAGCCTGCTCGATGCGGAGAGGCTCTTCCATTCCGGGGCCCCAGAGCTCGACGATCAGCACGTCGACCGTCGGGTCGTCGCTCGCCAACTGGCCGTTGCACGCCAGCGCCCAGGGCCAACCGGCGGAGCGCCAGGTCTCGGACTCCTGCCTTCCTTTCGCCAGGGCCGGCTCGGCGGCCGGCGCCGCGAACTGCACCAGCCGGAGGTCGGATCCTCGTCCGACGAAAGCCAGCGGTTGCAGGGGTTCGCCCTCCGGAAGGTCGAGGGCGTTGGCGACGGCCTGGGCCAGGGCCAGCCCGGCAGCATGCAACGCGTCGTCCGATGTGGTCTCGCTCATCGGGGGGCTCCTTTCCCCTGGGGGGCGATCGAATCCGCCGAGAGCCACCGGTGGTGTCCCCCGGCGGGTCGACCTCGTACCTTTCGGGCTCGAGTCACCGGGGTCCTCCGCCGGCTCCCGGGCCCTTCTTCTCTTCTTCGCTGCCGCCGGAGGCAAAGACCGGACACTTTTCTCGGGAGGAGGCTTCGTGGGCTGGGCGAGTCGGGTGGCGACGGCCTCGAGGGAGGCCTTGTCGCCCAGAAAGCGGTGCTAGCATCCGGGGCGATCCGCCGCTCGCAGCGGACACCCGATCGGCACGCCGTGCAGCAGGAACGAGTTCCGGGAGGTCCCCGCCTGTGAATGCCACCGCCAAGCCCGTCTGGATCCTGATGGCGCTCTGTGCGCTCGCCGGCGCGATCTTCGCCGGCGTGTCGACCCACGACTACGTCGCCCACCTCGATCGTCAGGTACACGCGATCACCTGCTCGTACATCCCCGGTCTCGCGTCGACCGACGCGAGCGGCACCTCCGGCTGTCACGTGACGATGATGAGCCCGTACTCGGCGGTGCTCCGCTCGGCGACCTGGGGCGGCGTGCCGATCGCACTCGGCGCGCTGTCGGTCTTCGCCTTCCTGCTCTTCCGCATCGTCGGGCTGATCCTCGCCGGCAAGACGGCCGAGGCGGGGGAGACACGCTTCCTGCTCGTCGCCTCGCTCCTGCCGCTCGCCGTCTCGATCGGCTACTTCATCCTCTCGGTCGCCGTGCTGGGCGCCGTCTGCAAGCTCTGCGTCGGCATCTACGCGAGCTCGCTCGGCCTCTTCGTCACGGCGCTCGTCGCCCATCTCGGCGCGGCGCGCGGCGCGGCGGAGGCTCCGGCTTCCTGGGGTCGCTTCGCCTTCTCCTTCGCCGAGGGCGTGGTCTTCGTGGCCGTGCCGCTGCTCCTCTACCTCTTCCTCAAGCCGGCTTATCCGGCAACAGGCAAGTGCGGCGATCTGCTCCACCCGGAGGATCGCTACGGCGTCCGCTTGAAGCTCGGCGAGGCGACCGGCGGTGCGCCGGCGATCGAGCTCGTCGACCCGCTCTGCCCGGCCTGTCGTGGCCTCGGGCAGCGGCTGGCCGCGAGCGGCCTCGATCGCCGGCTGGCGCTCGAGACCGTCCTCTTCCCGCTCGACAAGTCGTGCAACTGGATGGTTCAGGAGTCGGTCCATCCGGGGGCCTGCGCGGCGAGCGAAGCGGTGCTGTGCGGCGGCGCCCAGGGGCGCGAGATCCTCGCCTGGACCTTCGCCCACCAGGAGGAGCTGCACGAGCTCGGGCGTGCCGACCCGGCGAAGGTCGGGGCGCGGCTCGCCGCGCAGTTCCCCGCGATCGCCGGTTGCCTCGGCAAGCCGGAGGTGCGGGCCAAGCTCAATCGCTCGCTGCGCTGGGCGGTGGGCAACTCGCTGCCGGTGCTGACGCCGCAGCTCTTCGTCAACGGCGAGAAGGTCTGCGACGAAGACACCGATCTCGGTCTCGAGTACGTGCTCTCGCGCCGGCTCGCCGGCGCGGGGAGGTGAGCCATGCCGTCCCGCAACCTGTCCACGATGCTCTCGCTCGCCGGCCTCGTCGCGCTCACCGCGCTCGTCGCCTTCTGGGTGCACGGCGCCTCGACCCGCCTCGCCGAGGCGCAGACGCCGGCTTCCGCCGGGGTCGCGGTGGCGAGTGCATCCGATCAGGGCTACTGCACCGGCTCGCTCAAGCAGATCCTGCGGCGGGTGCTCACCTCCTGCGGCCTGGTCAAGGGGGGTGGCACTCGCGGTTGCCAGCCGCTCGAGGCGCGTTCGGTCGCCGCGATGTCGGGGCACGATTTCAACGCGCTCTTCTCCCCGCTCGCCGACCGTGCCGCCATCCTGCAGTTCGACCAGGACAGCGGCGACCTCGACAGCGGCGCGCTCGCGTTGCTCGACAAGACCTTCGCCGACCAGCGCGGAGCCTCCTACTTCCTGGTGGTGTCGCGCGCGTCGCCGGAAGGTGGCGCGGCCTACAACCGCGACCTGTCGCGCAAGCGCGCTGACGGCGTGCTGCAGCACCTGCGCAGCCGCTTCAACGACCCGGATCTCGACCAGGAGGTCGGTCTGCTCTGGCTCGGCGAGGAGTTCGCCCAACTCGATCCGGAGTTCTGCCGCTGGTCGCGTTCGCGCCCCGGTGACACCTGCACCTCCGCCCAGCTCAACCGTTCGGCGTTCATCGCCTGGATCGACTGCCGGCTGTGAGCCGACGCCGCATCGCCTCGCTGCTCGCCCCCGTCCTCTTGGCCGGCCTCACGGGGGTCACCTGCGGTCGCTCGGAGCCCGCGCCGACCGTCTCGCGCTTCGACGCCGTCAAGGCGAGCGCACCCTCGACCGACACCGCCCGCTGGTGCGATGCCTCGTTCCCTGCCGGCGGTCCGCACCTCGACCTGCCGAAGCTCGTCGCGGCGCGACCTGGCAGCGCCGCGCCGGTGCTCCCCGCCGGCCGTCCCTTCTGGGTCAACGTCTGGGCGACCTGGTGCGTCCCCTGTCTGCGCGAGATGCCGCTCGTCCTGCGCTGGCGCGACGCGCTGCGCAAGGAGGGCATCGCCGCCGAGGTGCTCTTCCTCTCGGTCGACGAGAAGGAAGCAGATCTCACGAAGTTCCTCGCCGAGCATCCGGAGACGGCCCCGGATCCTTCGGGGCGACTGGTCAGCTCGGCTGACCTCGATCCCTGGCTCGCGCGCTACACCCAGCCCGCGCCGGGCGGCATCCCGCTGCAACTGCTCGTCGGCGCCGACGGTGCCCTGCGCTGCATCCGCGCCGGCTCGTTGCGCGACGGGGACTATCCGCTCGTTGCGTCGCTGTTGCGCTGAGGCGGTTGCTCGAGGCTTGAGGGTGGGTTCCGGCCAGTTGCTGGCCGCCGAGGTCTCTTGTTTCTCCGCCAGTGGGCAGCATTGCCTCTTGAGATGCCGGTTTCTGGAGCCGTGACATGGCGGCGAAGCTGAGAGTCTCGCTCGGTGGCGCGGACCTGTGTTCGGCCAGGCCTCATTCGGAGACGATCTCGTTTCGGGAGCTGGACACTGACAGGACGAGACGGGGGGTTCAGGGGCCTTCGCTGCCCAGGCTCGATGAGCTTGGGCGCACTTGGGGGGTCCACGCCACCTCTCCCGAGGGACTCCTGGCTCCCTGCTCCTAATTCCTCTTCTCCCGCGCGAGATTCCGCTTCGGGAACTCTCTTGTGGGTTGTCAGCCTATGCGCCGTCGGAATCTAGCCTCGAAGCGGGCTCATTGCGGCAATTCGGTTCCAGGGTGCCGAGCAGGCTCTCCCATCTGGCCTTCGCTTCACGATCTGGATTGAACCAGTCGCCGTAGGCCATACCAGAAACGAAGATGATGTAGAGGAGGCCAAGTATGACCGTGATCAGGACGCCGCCGCGCGGCTGGAGCTCGTAGGTGGGAAACGCCGCCCACAGCACGAATGGGAACGCGCTCGAGAGAACTCCGAGTGTCAGAAAGACCACAGCTTGGGGTTTGGTGTACCCGATGTGGCCACCTGACTGCCGGAGCCTCTCGATGTCTCGCTCCCAGTCGGATGCACTCGTCACCACCAGGTAGGTCGAGATCGTCCGAATCGCTGCTCCGAGTCGATTAGCCAGGAAGAAGAGCAGGAAGAGGACGACGACGGTCAGCCAAGCCACGACGAAGCGGAAGGCGCCGAGAGGCTCCGTGGCCGTCGGCGTCTGACCTGGGATCTGCCAGGCGGTCAAGGCGCCGAACAGCGTGATGCTGAGTGTGGTCAAGAGGAAACGCTGGTTGACGAGTTGGTTCACCTCGGCGTGGAGTTTCCGCTGGTCCTCGGGCTTCGGTCTCTCGATGGGCATCGTTCGGTCCTCGCAAGGGATTCTTGTAGAAACGGGTAGTGAGTGACTGCGGGTCTCTCGTGGTCTCTTCCCGGGTGTGGCCGAGATGTGCCGTCTCGAACTCGCCTCTATGGAAGGAGTCGCAGTCCTTGTCGACAGTTGTTGGGACCGCCTTCGCCACTCCTTCATCCGCCTATTCGCAGGGTAGACGCAAGCGCGAACAGTGTCCTGCCCAGCGAAGCTCGAATGGAGATCGAAGGCACGCGGCGTGGCTCAGCGCTCGACCGTCTGATGCTGATCCGGGGAGGTCCAGGTGATCTCGAGAAAGGTCCCGGCGACGAGGCCGCGCTCGCGCAGGTCGGCGAAGATCTCGGCGGGTGGCCAGCCGTGGGGAGCCCCGGCGAGCGGCAGGCCGAGATTGCGGAGCGTCGAGAGCAGGCGGGCGAGCTGCAGTTCGTCCGCATCGGGGAGCGTCCAGCCGTCGCCGCGGGCGTGGCCGCCGAGCTCGGCGAGGAGGGGGACGAGCGATTCCGAGGGCGCGTCGACCCCCACCCGGCCGTCGCCGGCGAAGGAGACGTGGGCGGGACGCGTGCGGTCGGTCAGGGGTGCGGTTCCGGCGTGTCGGCGCCCGCCGGCTTCGCCGCCTTGCGGGCCGACGGACGGGAGGAGGCGGTGCTCCGCTGGCTGTCGTGCTCGTCAATTCTCGCTTGGACCAGCCGGCGCACCAGCGCCGGCGAAAGCGGGTTGGCTTCGGTGTAGCGCACGGTGCCCTTGCTGGTGTCGTAGTCGTCGAGCTCGTCGGCGAGCGCGGCGATCGGATGGGCCCCGGGGTAGAGAGCGCAGTGGCGGACCGCGGCGCCGAAGGCCACCAGCAGCCGTCCGTGCAGACGGAACGCCGGGAGACCGTAGCTGATGCACTCCTCGGCCTCCGGGGCGGCGGCGCGGATCTGCTGCCGCAGCCGTTCGAGCGCGGCGCGCTTCTCCTCGGGTAGCGGCGCGAGGTACTCGTCGATCGTCTGCGGCTTGGTCGTCATCGGAGGTCCCGTCGGGTCATCTCGCGCGGAGTTTGCACGTCTCACCGTATCAGGGGAACGGCCGGCTGTGGGGGAAACCGGGCGGCAGGACCTCCGAGGAGCGCCGGTCGAGCTCGGCGAGGACCTCGGCGAAGCCGTGGACGCTCCGCCAGCCGAGCTCGCTCGCGGCACGGGCGGGGGAGTAGACGCGGTCGATCGTCGCCGGCATGGTCCAGCCGCGCCGGGCGAACGCATCGACGAGCTCCGGGGCGCGTCGCGCGAGCGTCCTCGCGGCGTCGCTCCCGAGCTCGGCGACGTCTTCCGGCAGGAAAGGCGTCGCTCCGGAGATGACGAAGGTCCGGTAGCGCTCGCGGGCGGCGGCGGGGCGCTCGTCGAGGGCCGCGGCATGGGCGTCGGCGACGTCGCGTGCATCGACGCCCCGAGACAGGCGGTGGAGCGCCATCGCGGGCGCCGGTTCGGGGAAGCAGCGTGACATGCGAAGGACGGTCACGGCGAGGTCGTCGCGCTCGGCGATGGCGGCGAGCCGGCGCTCAGCCGCGAGTTTGGTTCGATGGTAGACGGTCCGCGGCTGCGGCGTCGTCGTCTCGTCGATCCAACGGGCGGGTGCGCCGGCCGCTCCGGCGACGCCGTAGAGCGCGGTGGTGCTGGTGAAGACGAAGGTGCGCACGCCGGCCTCGACGGCGAGCCGAGCCAGCGTTTCGGTTCCCTGGACGTTGACCCGCTCGAAGGCGTCGTCGCTCTCCAGGCCGACGTGTGGAGCGTGAAGCGCCGCGACGTGAACGACCGCGTCGGCGCCGTCGAGCGCGCGGCGCAGTCGAGCGGTGTCGTCGAGCGCGGCGACGATCGCGGTGGTCGACGAGGGCGTGCGATCGAGGCCGACCACCGCGTGCTCGGCTGCCAGCCGGACGACGATGGCGCGGCCGATCCGTCCGGAGGAGCCGGTGACGAGGACTCTCACGGAGATCGCTTCACCGGGAAGGGCTCGGACGAGATCGGCTCGCCCGGGCGTCAGCTCATCGAATGGAGACCGATCAGGTTGCCTTCGGTGTCGACGACGAGCGAGATGAACCCGTACTCGCCGATCGACATCTTGGCGCGCTGCACCTTGCCGCCGGCCGCCGCGGCGCGCGCCTCTTCGACCGCGCAGTCGGCGCAGCTGAAGTAGACGAGCGTGCCGGCGAACCCCGACGTGCATCCCGCCATCCGGACCAGGGCGCCGCCGGCGCCCCAGCGGTCGAGCTCCGCCGGGAAGGCCCACATCTCGAGATCGCCGCTGGCGAGCGGCTTGAGCTCGACTTCGAAGACCGTCTGGTAGAACGCTTTGGCGCGCGGCATTTCCTGGACGTAGATCTCGAACCAACCGACCGGGTTGCTCTTCATGGGCTGTCCTCCTGGTGCGCCAACACTAAGCTGGAACCGGGGCGAGCGTCACGCCGCACCGGCTCGCGGCCGGAGGTGGGCTCGCGCCGTGGCGAGGTGCAGGGTGCGGAACGAGGCCGCGCCGGGGCTCCTCGCCGGGTCCTCGTCAGTTGACGTCCGCCTCGTCGCCCGGTGGGGTCGATCGCACGAGCCACGAGGCCGCCAGGCGCGCGATGCAGACGCCGGAGACGAGGGAGAAGAACGCGGCGAGCGTGAGCTCGCAGATGACATCGAAGACCGGAAGGTGGATCCGTCCTATGACCTGGTGCCACAGGGTGGCCAGGTGGCGGACCGCCGGGATGGCGCAGAGGCTGAGGACGCCGTGGACCAGGACGAAGCGCGTGCGCTGCGTGAAGAACATGTCACTCCGCCGGCGGGGCCGGCGTCACCACGAGCTCGTCGTCGCCGAGGACGCCGAGGCGATCCGAGCGCTTGAGCTCGAGTGCGAAACGACGCCCGCCGAGCGAGAAGGTCACGGGCCCGATGTCGCCGGTCCCCGCGCTCCACGAGACGGTGACGACCTGGTCCTCCCGGACCATGCGGAAATCGTAGAAGACGAATCCCCGCGGGTACGTCTCGGAGGCGACCCGCCGGGTGCCGAGGAAGGTGAGGGAGAAATCGGCGAAACGGATCGGCGAGCCGGCGCGGAAGGCGACCTTCGCTCCGTACGGCGCCGGCTTCGGTCCGGCGGCAAGGCAGACTGCGGCGAGCAAGGGCCCGGCGAGTGCGAGCGCTCCGGCGACCGTCACGACGAGAGAGGTTCTGGACATGCGGTGCAGGGAGAAGTCTGCCACAGGGTCGGCGCGACGAGGGAGGGAAATCACCGAGTTGTAGAATCTTGTTTGCGCTCCGGCGTCGCCCGGTCCGCGAAGCTGTGCCGCCAGAGCGCGACAGCGACCAGGAGCGCGAGCGGCAGCGTCGCGATCAGGAGGAGCGAGACGAGTTGCTCCCGCGTCGATTCCCACGGGGTGAGATTGGGAGAGACCAGGCGGGCCACGACAACCGCGCGGGCGACGAAGACAAGGGCAATCACCCGGAACAGTAGGCGCAGCGCGATCTGCCGGACGGGCCGGCGGAGGACGAAGCCGGCGAGACCGTAGATCGCCACCGCATCGACGGCGACCTGCGCCAGCTGCGCCGGACGGACCGCGGCCGTCAGCGTCAGATACGGGTAGAGCCCGCCGACGAAGGTGAGGATGCAGTAGGCCAGGAGCACGGCCCAGGCCTTGCGGATCCGTTGAGGTGTACGGGTCATCGATCTTCCGAAAAGCGTAGGCAGCGGAGCGGTCGGCCCCGACCCTTCCGGCTCGCCGGGGCGATCGGGCTCCAGCTGGACCGAGAGAGGCTGGTGCTCGTCGAGACGCTCATGTACCAGGCTACGCGTTCACCGACTCGGGGAGGACACGGAACGAAACGCCCCCAGGGAGAGGATCCCTCCGCGAGATCGGGGGGCTACTCGTGCATCGCCCTCGCGAGGGCGGCATCGAGACGCTTGGCGATCTGCGGCGAGCCGCCGACGGCATCAAACTGGACGCGACCGTCCCGGCCGAGGAGCACGTGGCGAGGATAGGTGAGGCCGAAGACGGCAGCGCTCGACTCTGTGCCCAGGGTCTGGTGGAAGCGGAACTCGTGCGAAGCGAAGAACCGGGTGACCCGCTCCGGGCTGTCTTGGGCGATCGCCACGAAACGGACGCCGCGCGGCGACCACTTCGCGACCAGCTCGTTGAGGCTGGGCATCTCCGCGACGCAGGGGCCGCACGAGGTCGTCCAGGAGTTGATGACGACGAGAGCGGACGACGATGCGAAGGGCGTCTCGACGGTGCTCCCGAGCTCGCGCAACGCAAAGGGGGGCAGCGGCTTTCCGCGGAGGACCGACCCGGCCTCCGCAGTCGACAGCATCGTCTGCGACCATCGGTAGCGCAGCTCGCGTGTCGATGGCAGGAGCCTGAGATCGAGGCCGGTCAGAACACCGGAATCGGCCTGCAATGGCAGAGAGACGCGGGTCGCGCGGGTGCCGGAGTCGCTGACCTGCAAGCTCACCGAACGCAGCTCGGTGCCGCCCTCCGGTAGCTCGAGGACGATCCAGAGCGCGTCGTCTCCCGCCTCGTCCTTGGCCCAGAGGACCGGAAGGCGTTTCGTCGAGTCGCGCAGCGGAATCGTCGTTGTCTGGGGGTTGCGAAGGCGGAGACGTCTGGCCGCGGGGTCGTCGGGGAGGCCGGGTCGGAACGTCACCGTGCCTTCGGCCCGCGCCGGTGAGCTCGCGGCGAACGCCACGCAGCCGATCGTCAACAGGGCGAAGAGAGCAGCGCGTCGTCGCATCGTAGCCCTAGGCGTGCCCCTCGTCGCCTTCGACGAGTGGTGTCGTCTGGCGCAAGAGCTCGCGTGCCGTCGACTCGTCGCAGCGCCGGACGAGGATTCGCACCGGGCCGGCGAGCGGGTTGAACCCGGTTCCGAAGCGGCCGAGGTTGAACAGCTCCTGCACCGCGTCACCCTGGACGACGCACGGGACCTCCGCATCCTCGAGCATCGAACGGACCAGCATGACGAGGCCGGCATCGCCCGTCTCGAGCGCGGTCACGAGCTCGTCTTCGTCGCTCATCGCAAGCTCCTGTCGGTGGAGGTGACGGGCCGAGCGCCGCGTGGCCCGCGGCGATCAGAGGTGAACGCGGACGCTCTGGATCGTCGTGTGCGCTTCGCCGCGGGTGAAGTCGACGCGGACGGAGGCCGTGCGGTCGGTGCCGTCGGCGGCGATCGCGAGGTCGACGTGGGCCGGCTCGCCGTCGAGCGTCAGACCCGAGCGCATCTCGGCGCTCTCGCCGCTGCGGAAGACCACCCGGGGCTCGGAGAGCACCTGGCCGGTGGCGAGATCGCGCAGGCTGGCGACGCAGGTGTAGGTGCTGTCGCCGCGGGTCGACGGAGAGATCGCCAGCTCGACGCCGATGGCCGGCGTTGCGGCGCTCGGCCGGGCAGCGGGAGCTGCCTTCAGCGAGGCGACCAGACCGACGAAGACCAGAGCGGCGGCAGCCAGCACGAGGCGACGGCGGTTCGTCATGGGGTCTCCTTTCCGAGGGTTGGTGCTCCGATGGTGGCGAGTGTAGGAGCCCGGGGGCAGAACGGCAAGGAGAGGCGACGCTCGGGGGGAGCTCACGTCGCTCGAGGGTCCGAGCCCGTGCGCGACCGCACCGCTGCCTCCAGGACCTCCTCGAACGCCACGAGGAACCCGGCGATGTCGGCGCGCTCGATGGTCAGGCTGGGGTCGAGGCGCAGGACGGCGAGGCCGGGGCGACGACCGACGAGGTAGCCGCGACGGAAGAGCTCGCGGTGCGCCTGGAGGGTGAGCGGGGTCCCGGGGCCGTCCTTCAGGACGACCGCGAGCATGAGCCCGCGCGCACGGATCGTCTCGATCCCTCCGGTGCGCTGTGCGATCCCTTCGAGACCCGAACGGAGCTGGGCGGCGATCGCCCGCCCGCGTTCGATCAGCCCCTCGTCGCGGACGATGGCGACGACCTCGCGAGCGATGGCCGCGCCGAGCGGGTCGTTCTGGTGCGACTGCGAGTACCGCAGCGGCTGGGCCCTCAGGCGTTCGGCGAGGTGCGGCGCGAACGCCGCGACGCTCACCGGATAGCCGTTGCCGAGACCCTTGCCGAGCGCCACGATGTCGGGCGAGAGGCCGTCGTGCTGGAAGCCGAACCACTCGCCGGTGCGGCCGATGCCGGTGGTCACCTCGTTGACCATCACCAGGCCGCCGTCGGCGCGGATTCGCTCGACGATCCGCCGCACGAGCGGGCCGGGCGGAAAGCGCACCAGCCCCGAGGAGCTGCCGGGCTCGAAGACGAATCCGCCGATCGTGTCGAAGGGGATCGCGGCGAGGTGCTCGCAGAGCTCGCTGCCAGCGGCGGAGTGGGTGCACGCGGCGCAGGACTCCCAGTCGAAGCCGAGTCACTCGTCGTCGCGCTTCCGGTTCGCCGAGCCGTAGGCCCCGAGGTAGGAGTCGCTCATCGTCAGCAGCAACGGTCGCTCGGCGAGCGATTGCACGACACGGACGGCGTACTCGACCGCCTCGCTGCCCGAGCAGAGGAAGACGCACTGACCGCCGGAGAACCCCAACAGATCGAGGATCTCCCGCGCGCTCTCGGCGACGACAGCGTGCGAGTAGCCGAAGCCGGCGTGAGCGACCCGCGCGGCCTGCTCGGCCATCACGCGCAGCAGCCGCGGATGTCCGTGGCCGACCGAGGTACACCAGACGCCGGACTCGAGATCGACGAACCGCCTTCCGGCGGCATCCCACAGCGAGCAGTTCTCCGCCCGGACGATCTCGGGCAGGAGCAGCTCGTGTCCGGGGTACCAGGCAACGGATGGATCGGGATCCGGTGCGCAACGCGCCTCACGCTCGTTCATTCGACGCTTTCCTTCAGGAAGAGATCGACCAGGTGCCGCGCGTTGGCGCGATCGAGCTGGAGCGCACCGTGACCTTGCGAGGGATCCTCGATCCGCTCGACGACGACGGCGCCTTGCGCGACGAGCCACTCGGCGGTCCGCCGCATCGCCGGGATGCCGTCGCGATCGGGGTGCGGGTCGCGTGCGCCGGCGGCCGTGACCCAGCGCGTGCCGCGCAGCGGATGGTCGCCGTAGCTGCCCGCGAGCAGGGCGCGCGTCGGCGGGTACTCCTCGGCGACGCCGCCGGAGCTCGCGACGACGAGCGCGAAGGAGCGCCGGCCGCCGCCGGCGTCGAGCGCCGCGACGGCGTAGATGTTGGCGGCGCCGCGGCTGAAGCCGTGGAGCATCGCCCGGCCCGGTTTTACGCCGAGGCGCTGGAGCACGCGACCGATCTCGCGATCGATCTGCACCGGCGTGAGGTAGGACGACGTCGAGTCGTCCGTGCCGATCCACCACTGCAGACAGACGATCCCGAGGTCGCGGCCCTCGAGCGACGGAGACCAGATCGCCAGGTCGTCGGTCGCGAAGCCGCGCGATCCGTGGAGCGAGACGATCCAGCGCGTCGGGGTCGCCCCCGCCGGGCGCCAGACGACGACGAAGCTCCGGCCGTCCGAGGTGGGCAGGATCTCCGGGTTCAGCCGGGCGGCATCGCTCCACCAGCGCCCGCCCTCGGCGCGGCGCAGGACCTCCGTGGCAGGTCCCTGGAGCGCGGGTTTGGCAGCGTCGGCGAAGGCGGCGGGTGCCAGGGCGAGCAGCGCCGCGGCGGCTGCGGGGAGACGGGAGGTCCTGCGAGCGGCGACGGACGGGCTCATCGGTCTGAGGGAGTCGAGGGGTTGTGCCGTTGCGAGGTTCGGGTGGGTCTGGCTCTGGGGGAAAGTCGCTGGCACTTTGACGGGTTCGGGGTCAGCGCTCGCGCCGCAAGCGGAAGAGAGCGGTGATGGGAGGCGTGGCATAGGCGGCCTCGAGCGCCTCCCCGACGAACGCGAAGTCCTCCGAGGTCACGCGGCTCGCGCGGAACGAGTGGAAGTCGAGCGGCTTCGCGCAGCGATGACTGAGGTATTCGAACTGCCATCCTTCGCGCCGAAAGAGCTCGCCCCAGCCGCGGACCGACAGATTCGACAGGTGGTGAGGATTGCAGGCGTGTTCGCGCAGGTCGGCGTCGGAGAGCACCGGCGGCATGGCGACGAGGAGTTGTCCGGCGGCACCGAGGGCTCCGGCGACGCCACGCAGGAACGCCTCGGGCTCCGCCAGGTGCTCGAGAGTGTTCGACGACACCACGAGCTCGAAGGCGCCAGGCGAGAGGTCGAGCCGTTCGCAGTCTTCGACACGAAAGGAAAGCGCGGCGTGGGAGTATCGGCGCGAGGCGAATCGGACCCGCCGCGGTTCACGATCGACCCCGAGGACGGACCTTGCCCCAGAGCAGGCGAGCAGATGGGAGCCGTAGCCCGTCCCACAAGCCGCGTCGAGAATGCGGCAAGCCGGCGCCCAGCGAGCGGCGTAGCGGTAGATCGACTCGTGGGCGACAAAAAGGTCGTTGCGTAGCCCGGGCCAGACGGCCTCGCCACCGAGCGGAAGCCCGGCAACGACCTTGCGGGCCGCGTTCCAGAGCCGTCTCGGCGACAGGTTGATCTCCACCAGGGCCCTCGCGAGTCTGCGCGTCCAGTCTGACACGCCTGGCGGCGAGGACCTCGCGGGAGCCCCGGGTGCGTGCACGGGAGTTACCCTGGCACCACGCGGAGTACCCCTGGCGGGCACCTTGCCGGAAAAGTCCCTGGCACCTGGCCGGAAGCGCTCAGCCCGCGAAGTTGGCTCGTGGCGCCCCGTCTCGAGCCGGGACTTCAGGCTGCTGAGGATCCGCGGCCAGCCGATGCCACAGGCGGGGTCGACCCTGCTTTCTCCGGGAAAGGTGCCAGCCACCTGTGCTGGGGGCGAGGGGACGAGCGCGACCGGCACTGGGCGGGGCGTCCGCCGCCTCGGATAGACTCCCTCTGGCATGCGACGAGCGCTTCCCGTGCTGCTGCTGGCCCTCCTCCTGCTCGCCGCCGCGGGCGCGGCGTGGGGCGGGATGGTGCTCCTCGGGCTCGCCGTGCCGGCGGCTCTCGTCGCCATCGTCGCGCCATGGGTCGGTGCGGCGGCTTTCGCTTCCCTCGCACAGGTTTCGCGGCCGCGACTCGGTTCTGCCGCGCTCCTGCTCCGGGGTCCTCCCGCGGTTCGTCTCGCGTTCTCGACGTGTCCGACGAACCCCACGGAGGATCCATGGTGCGAAAGAGGAAGCTGGCGACGCTGCTCGCCTACCTGACGCTCGAATTCGGTGCGCTCACCGGCGTGCCGGTTCGCCTCGACCAGATCGAAGAGATGACGCGGCTGCTCAGTCGCCCGTCGCAGGTGCTCGTTCTGCAGCGCGACGCCGGTGGAGAACCGCCGCCGGAAGGCGCGGCGGAGGCGGAACGCCGGAGCTGGCTCCCGCCGTCTTGACGGTTCAAGGAAGAACCCTGGCACCGGTCAGGCGGCGCAAGAGCCTCTGGAAAGTGCCTGGCACCGCGAGGGAGCGGTGCGCGGACTGGGCGTCTCAGGCCGTCGCCGGCGGATCGCCCGCAGCCAGGCCGCGGCGGGCGACCAGCGTCGCGGCGGTGGCGAGGGCGCCGAGGGCGGCGAGCACCAGCAGTCCGGCCAGCGTGAGCCAGTCGCCGACCGAGGCCGGCGAGGCCAGGCCGGCGAGCGTCGGCAGGCAGTCGAAGCCGTGGCCGGCGCGCAGCGCCCGCAGGCCGCCGACCGCCGCGCGACCGCCGACACCGACGGCGAGCGTGACGGCGCCACCGAGCGTGGCCCAGGTGACCAAGGCCCGGCGCGACAGCGCCGGGCCGCGGCGCGGTGCCAGCACTTCGAACTCGACCTCGCGCACACCCCACGGCACGAAGCGCGTCAGCATCGCCATTCCGGGGACGCCGAAGACCACCGTCAGGATGAAGAAGTCGCGCCAGCCCATGGCGTCGGCGAGCACGCCGGCCACCGGTCCGGAGAGGATGCGCGGGAGCGTGAAGAGGCTCGAGAGCAGGGCGTACTGCGTCGCCGAAAAGCGCTTCTGCGTGAGGCGCAGCAGCAGGACGCCGAAGGCGCCCTGACCGAGACCCGAGGATCCGAGCTCGAAGGCGATCGCGGCACACATCACCGGGCGGCTCGGTCCGACCTGGGCGAGCAGCGCGTAGCCGAGGTTGGAGAACATCTGGAAGAAGCCGAAGATCCAGAGCGCTCGCCCGAGTCCGATGCGATCGGTGCACCAGCCGCCGAGAAACGTCCCGGCGACGATCGCCGCCGCCGCGATCGTGCCGGCACCGATGCCGACGTCGACGTCGTTGAAGCCAAGCTGGATGAGGAACGGCCGGGTGAGCGCCTGGGTGAGGTTGTCGCCGAGCTTGTAGAGCACCACGAACCCGAGGATCTCGAGCGCGCGATGCTGGCCGAGGAAGCCGACGAACGGCCCCCACACCGCCTCCCGGAGCGTGCGCGGCGGCGGCGGCAGATTCGCCGGCTCCGGTGCCCGGGCCGTGAGAACGAGGAACGGCAAGTAGACGAGGGCCAGGGCGACGTTGACGACGACCCACGAGGTCTCTGCGGCCAGGGTGATCGCCGCGCCGCCGGAGACCAGCATCGCCAGGCGGTAGAGCGCGGTACGCCAGCCGGTGGCGATGCCCAGCTCGTCGCGCTCGAGCACCTCGACCGTGTAGGCGTCGTAGGCGATGTCGTGGGTGGCCGAGGCGAAGGCGATGGCGAAGGCCAGCGCTCCGATCACCCACACCGCCTCGGGATGACGCGCGGCGCCGGCGAGCAGCAGACCGAGAACGAGCAGCCCGATCTGCCCGGCAGCCATCCAGCCTCGTTTGCGGCCGAGCCAGGGAAGCGGGTAGCGGTCCATCGTCGGCGACCAGAGCAGCTTGAACGACCAGGGAGCCTGCGCCAGGGTGAAGAGACCGACGACCTTGATATCGATGCCGGCGCGAGTCATCCACGCCGGGATCGCGTACCAGATCAGCCCGAGCGGCAAGCCCGAAGCGAACGAGAGCAGTGTGACCGCCCGGAGGCGCGGGTCGCTGACCACGCGGGTGAGGTCGCCCCACAGCGTCCGCGGGACCGTCGCAGGCGTCGTCGTCACGGGCGAAGCCTCTGGTGCATCAGGATCTCGGAGGCTCCGTCGACGAGGAGCCCCGGCACCTCGCCCACCGCCTGCCAACCGTGGCGCTCGTAGAAGCGCTGCGCGCGGGAGTTGAACGACGAGACGAAGAGGAAGAGATGCCGCGCCTGGGGGCGGAAGTGCGCCGTGACGTGGGCGAGCAGGTGCGCGCCGACCCCCTGGCCGCGAGCTGCAGCGGTCACGGCGACGGCGGCGATGTAGGGCGATCCCGCGAGGCCCTTGGGGTGGGCGAGCACGAAGCCGAGCGCTTCACCCTCAGCGCGCGCGACGAACAGCTGATGGTCGGGCCGTCGGCAGGCCGCCCGGCAGGCCTCGAGGCCTCGTCCGAGCGAGATCCAGGGCTCGGAGCCGGCCATCAACCGTGCCGCCCATTCGGTATCGGCATCGCTGCCGAGCTCGACCTCGATCACGGCGCAGCCGATCCGTCGCGCGGCCGGTACTCGCGCATCTGAGCGTAGAGCGGTTCGAGCGTGGCGATGGTGCAGCTCGTCGGCGTGATGTCCCAGGTGGTGAGGAAGTCCTCGTGACTCAGCGCGCGCCAGAGCCGGCCGTCGGGGTCGATGACCAGCGAATGTCCGACGCCACCGCGGAAGACGTGCGAGCCGTCGACGCCGCGGTGGAAGGTGCAGGTCCACGGGTGCTCCGGGTGGTGCGTCGCGACCCAGGCCTCGATCTCGCGCATCCGCGCGCCGAAGACCGGGACCCGCTCTTCGACCGGCAGACGCAGCACCTCGGCGATCGCCTCGCTCAGCGGCCGTTCTCCCGGCGGGATCAGTACGCTCGACTGCAGGCTCGAATCGACGGCGGCGGTCTCGGGTTCGTCGGACATGGTGTGCCCTCGCTCACCAGAACTTGTACCACGGCCGCGCTGCCGCCGGCACCGGGCCGCTGCCGGGGCGCGAGCTCCGCGGAGGCACCGTCTTGCTGCCTTCGACGAAGCCGTAGGTCGCGATGTTGAAGCCGGTCTCGGCGCCGATCCGCGGCGCGCACTCTCGAACCAGGAAGGCGGTGGCGAGCGCCGCCGATTGCGCGAGCTGCTCGAGGGTCAGGCCATGGCGCTCGGCGATCGCCATCGCTTCGTCCTGGAGTTGCGCCAGCGACTGCACGGTCGAAAGATGCGGCTGGGCGCCGCGACGGGCGGGCTCGCCACCGAGCTGGTCGCGCTGGATCGGGACCTCGGCACCGGCCAGGTAGGCCGCCAGGATCTCGACCAGCATCGGCCCCTTCTCGTTCGCCGCGTCGGAGAGCACGACCG
Organism: Holophagales bacterium; assembly: GCA_016699405.1. Taxonomy (NCBI): domain Bacteria; kingdom Pseudomonadati; phylum Acidobacteriota; class Holophagae; order Holophagales; species Holophagales bacterium. The sequence goes on from CP064972.1 coordinate 2,558,224, forward strand.
ACCCGGGCTCGAGCTTGCCGAGCGGCAGGCCGAAGGAACGCAACAGCAGGCTCCCGGCGAGGCGGGCGGTGCTGGCGATCGCCGTCTCGGGGTGAATCGCCCGCTCGGCGCCGAGACAGCTCGCGACGAGCTCGACCAGCTCGCCGGTGGCACGGTCCTGGGATTCGGTGAAGTTCAAGCGCTGGCTCCGTGAAGTCGGATGGCTCGGGTGGGGCGAAGCGCGGCGAACCGGTCGCCCTCGAGGTGTGTCGGCCTGCCGCCGTGGACGGCCCGTTCGCCTCGCTACGGCGCCTGCGTCGCCAGGTAGGCGGCGAGGTCGATCATGTCGTCGAGCGTCAGGCCCGAGACGACCGGTTCCATCTGGTCGGCGTCGACCCCGCGCCGGACGCCGCGCTGGAGCTCGACGAGCTGGCGCACCATGTAGGTCGGTGAGCGACCGGCGATCGGCGGGATCTCCGCGGTCCCCCGGAGGTTCGCCTCGTGGCATCCGGCGCAGGCGAGCGTCTTGCCTCCGCCGGTCTTCACGAGCTGCTCGCCGCGCGCCACGCTGCCGCGCGGGACGTAGGCGACGAAGCGGGCGTGCGGATCGCGGGCCTCGAACTGTTCGAGGTTCTCGGGCACCTCGACGATGCGCCGGCCGAGCGGCTCGGTGCCACCGCCGGGGGCTGCGGCAAACAGCCAGTTGGAGAGCGTCAGCTTCGGTGCGGCGGACCCTTCCTTGACGCGGATCCGGGCGGCCAGCTTGAGCTTCGAGAAGTAGCCCGCAGCCGCCTCGAGATCCGCGTCGCTCGCCGCCTTGACGGTCGAGATCATCAGGGCCGTCGGCGCGCGACCGGGCACCGCGGTGCGGCGGGCGCCGCTCTGATAGTCGCGCAACTGACGCAGGATGTAAGTGCGCGGCAGCCCGGCGACACTGGCGTTCTCCGGCCCGCCGGTGCCGGTGGCGCGGTGGCAGTAGCCGCAGGCGAGCTGGTCCGGCCGGCGCCCCTGGCGAACCGCGTCGGGCATCGGCGGGTGCTCCTGCGGATGCCAGTCGGGGGCGAAGAACGGATCACGCAACTGCGTCAGCGTGTAGGTGACCTGGCTTCCCGGCACGCGGCGTGCGACGCCGTCGTCGGCGGGGTGCTGGAAGCCCGGCGGAGGGCTCGGATAGGCCCACATCGGGACCTCGGCGGTAGCCTGGCCGCGAGCGCCGGCAGCGCCGAACAGCGTGACGAGCGAGAGCGCCTTGAGCGCGCGATTTCGAATCGACATCCAGGCTCCTGGTGTCCGGTCGCGAAGCGGTCCGTTCTCGAGCCACGACGGTCGCGAGGTCGCGGCAGGACCGGCCGTACCGCTGCCGGGCGCATGGTGTTTCGTGGGCAGTCTAGGCGGCGTGGGCTCGCCTCGCAAGACGACGGCCACGAGCCGTGCGTCCCCCGCTCGTCGTTCAGCCGGCGTCTCGGGCTTTCGGGGGGGACGGCGATTCGGCGACGCCGGCGAGCGTCCCGGCGATCGCATCGAACGCCGCGAGCGCCACGAGCGCGAGACCGACCGCGAAGTAGATCGTCTGCATGACGAAGGCCGGACCCGCGGGCGATCCGATGGTGAGGACCTCGACGAACTCGAAGCTCATCACGGCGGCGCCGGCCAGGGCACCTGCCGGACGGGCGAAGCGGTTGCCGCGCAGGACGAGCGCGGCGGCGAGCAGCGCGCCGGCGCCGACGAACAGCAGCGCCAGTCCCGGGAGAAGGAAGCTCGAGAAGATCGAACCGCGGAGCTGCTCGACCGGCGGGGTGTAGATCCCGGCGAGCAGCATGATGCCGCCGGGAAGGGCGGAGACCGCGAGGAACGCGGCGAGCAGGAAGAGCAGCAGGCGGAGTAGGGCGCGAAGGCGACGCACGCCGAGATCGTAGCGGATGTCACGTCGCCGGTGCGGATGCGCCCGACCGTGCCCGCGCCCCGCGTCGGTTCGATGCCATCACGGCACGTGTCGGGCGACGACCTCGCCGAGGCGGGCCAACGCCTCCCGACTCTCGGGGATGGCGTCGCCGAAGGCCTGGAAGTCGTGGTTCATTCCCGGCCAGACGTCGAGCGTCGTGTCGTGTCCGCGGGCCCGGGCCTGCTCGGCGAAGGCGCGGATCATGTCGTAGAGGATCTCGGCGTCGCCGGCCTGCAGGTAGATCGGCGGCAGTCCCTGCAGATCGGCGTGGATCGGTGAAACGAGCGGGTCGCGCGGGTCGGCATCGCGGCAGAGCCACTCGGCCCAGCGGTCGGCCATCCGCTTCTCGACCCAGTCGTAGGCCTCGTTGTCCCGCATGCTGGCGCCGGAGTTGCCGACGTCCGTCCACGGTGCGATGCCGACGCCGAGAGCCGGCAACGGCTCCCCGGCGTCGCGCAGGGCGAGCAGGAGCGCTAGCGTCAGATTGCCGCCAGCCGAGTCGCCGATGACCACCAGCCGCTCAGGCCGCACCCCTCGAGCGAGGAGCCAGGCGTAGGCGGCGCGGGCATCGTCGAGCTGCGCGGGGAACGGATGCTCCGGGATGAGCCGGTAGTCGGGGGCGAACGTCCTCGCGCCGGTCGCCAGGGTGACGAGCGCGATGAGATTGGCATGCGCCTCGGCGTAGTAGGCGTAGCCGCCGCCGTGCAGGTAGAGGACGGTGAGGTCGCGCGAGCTTCCGCTTGCGCTCGCCCGGGGCCGGAACCAGTGGCCGCTCACCGGCGCGGCGACCGGCTCGATCTCGACCTTGGCGACCGCTGGCGAGTGGAAGACCAGCGAGCTCTCGTAGGCGCGCCCCTCGGCCGGGTCGGCCATGTCGAAGGCCCGGGCGGTCTGCAGTTGCAGGAAGCGGATCGCTGTCTCGAAGCTCCAGCTCCAGTTGGGGAGGCGTGGACCGCGGGCGAGGCGGCGAAGGGCGACGAAGAGGGTCGCGTGGTAGAGCGCCTGGAGGCTCATCAGGCGATGGGACCATTTGCCGCTCAGTCGGAACGGCAGTCGAGGCGAGGTGCGTGGCATGCGAGAGATCCTTTCCCGCCGCCCGTTCGAGTCGGGAAGGGGCGGCGGAATCGTCCGGTGGGAGACCCCTGCCGGGCACGGGCTGCGGCGTCCGGGGCGTCGTCTTCCCGGAGGAGAGAGGAGCGCCCATGTCGAGCTGCGAAAAGCGCTCCGGTCGGAGGACAGGCTTCGGGGCGGGGAGCGCGAAGCGGCGCGGCCGTTCCTCAGCGCCCGACCCAGCCGCCGCAGACCGGGAAGACCTGTCCGACGAAGCAGCCGGCGGCGCCGCTGCAGAGGTAGGCGGCGAACAGGGCGTCCTCGCGCGCTGCGACCAGGCGGCCGAGCGGAACCTCGCGGGCGAGGCGCTCCTGGAATCGCGGATCTGCCTGGACATCGGGCGGGAAGTAGGTCGGATTGTCGACGAAGTTCTGAGCGATCGCGTTGACCTGCACCCGCTGCGGCGCGAGCTCGACGCCGACAGCCTGGACGTAGGCGAGCTGGGCGCCGCGTGCCGCGCTGTAGGTGGACGCGCGCTTCATGCCGCGCAGCGCCGAGGCGCTCCCCATCACCAGGATCTTTCCCGCGCCCTGGGCGATCATCTGCGGCGCGGCGGCGCGCACCAGTCGCGGCAGCGGGTCGACGAGTGCGGCGAAGACCGTGCGCCACTCCTCCTCGGAGACCTCGAGGGCCGGGGTCGACGGGGCCGTCCGTGCCAGGTTGGCGACCAGGATGTCGATCGGGCCGGCCTCGCTCACCACCCGTTCGGCCGCTTCCGGGTCGGCCAGCGGCTCGTGGCTCGCCACGACCTCGGCCCCCTGCTCGGCGAAGACCTCCCGGAGCGCGGGCCCCATGAACTCGCCCGCCTGGGTGATGAGCGCTCGCTTGCCGGCCAGCAGGTTCTGCATCGGACCCCCTCCGTCGCCGGGGGGGATCTTGCCACCGGCACCCTCGGTCGCGGAATGGCCGGGACGATGGTCCAACCTGCTGTTGAAAAGTGCCTGGCACCTTCGCGGTTGCCCGCCGGCACGAGTTCAAGTGTTGTCAATCAAGGACTTGCCAAGTCCCTGGCACCTGGCGGAGAGGACTACGGTGCGGGGGTCGAGGTGGGTGGGGAGGCCTGGGAGGCTGGCCGCAGGCCTTCGAGGATCGAGGCGGCTACCCAGTAGATGTTGCCGTCGTCACCACAGAAGAACAGCAGCTTGCCGTCGGGCGACAGGGAGGGGAATCTCGCCTCGATCTCGGTGACCCGCACCGGCGTCGACCACTCGCCCTCGCGGTCTCGGAAGCTGACCTGGAGGTGCATCTCCTCCTTGTCGCCCACCGCCGGGCGGTTGGACGTGAAGAGCAGGAACGAGCCGTCGGGGGAGACGTACGGCGTGTAGTCGATGCCGTGCTCGATGTTGATCCGCGGACCGAGCGGTCGAGCGTGCATCGGGCCTTCGGCTGCGTCCTGCGCGGTGAAGATGCCGGAGCCCCAGACCTTCGACGCCATCTCGGCCGAGTAGAAGACGTCGCCGGAGCGGGTGAACGAGGCGCTGCTCCGTGGAGCGACGCGGGCGCTCTGCGGCTCGCTCCATCCCTCGGCGGTGCGCTCGACGACCCGTGCTTCCCAGCTCTCGCCGCGGTCGACCCAGAAGTAGAGCTTCGTGCCGTCGCGCGAGAACACCGGCCCCTGGGACTTGCCGTTGCGTGCGAAGGCGGGAGCCTCCGGCTTCGACCAGGCCTCGCCGGCGGACCGCACGGCGAGGATCTGCGTCGTGAACGTCGCCGGATCGAAGGTCGTCCAGAAGATCTCGCGCGAGTCCGGCGAGATCACCAGCCGGCCGTGGACGTTCCCTCGCGAGACGACGCCGGGAGCGAACACGCGCGGAATCTCGCCGGGAGGCGTCTGCCCGAGGTAGGCGACCGCCCGCGCCGAGCGACCGGACGCCAGGACGAGCAGCGTGGCGACGATCAGCGGGAGGCGACGGAACTGCCGGCGTTCGATGGAGCGACGGGAAGGAACCTCGTCGAATGACGAGAGCATGGCATCTCCTTCACGCTCGATGGAGTGGATGACCCCCACGAGGTGCTGCGCTCGCGAAGGGTTGTCGTTCGCGCGTGGCACGATAGGCGCTCGGCGGGCGGGTGTCGCTTGCCGACGTGCGAGCCCTTCGAGAGAGGTGTCGTCGACGGACGGCTCCGTGGACCCTCTCCTGCGAATACGCCGGTCGGCGAGCGGGAGTTGCGCCCTTTGTCCGCTGTGGGTCGCTCGGGCGGGGTCGTGCCCGAGATCAGGCCCGGAAGGGGCCGGCGCTCCCCAGGGTCAGGCGCGATGGCGTCGCCGCGTGCCGTCGCCGATCGCCTGCGGCCGCTTGAGCCAGGCGCGGATCTTCTCGGCGCGGTGCTGGTTCTCGTGCCCGGTCTCCGGGAGCTTCACCCAGTCGCCGCCGACGAGCTTGAGTGCGACCCCGCTGCCCCGTTCCCAGCGCACCGTTTCGATCGCCTCGCGCGGGAGGAGCCGCCGGCGGAAGTTGTGGACGATCTCGAGCCCCTCGGGGCGGAGAGCGATTCGGGTGGTGATCGCGTGCGCGAAGGCGGCGAGTGCGCCGATCGTCAGCAGCGCGCAACCCGCCATCGCGACGACACCGCTTTCGCGCCCGACGACGAGCGCCAGCGCGGCGCCGCAGAGGAGCGCGAAGGCGCCGGCGAAGACGATCTGCCAGCGGACGATGCGGAGCACCTGAATGTCGGGCTGCACGCTCACTCGCACCTCCTCGCGATGCGGCCGAGCCGCCTCGCCGCCGTGCCGGGCGAGAGCGCGACGACCGTCGCGCCTCCGCTCGAGACGACGAGTCTACCGTCCCGGGTGCGGCGTCTCGCCCGCCGGAATCGAGGAGAAGTCGAGGCGGGCGACATCGCTCCACGGCACGTAGTCGGCGGCGTCTTCGCGTCCGCTGCCGCCGACGAAGACGAGCATCCCGCCGTTGCGATCGCCGAGGTCGCCGGCGGGATCGAGCTCCAGGATCGTGCCGTCGTGGAGGGTGAGACGTGCCGTCCGCGGGCCGACGCCGACCCTCGCCGCGGGTTCGATCGCCACGACGAGGCCGAAGGGGACGCTGTAGTCGACGCCGTGTGCGGGGGCATCGAGGGTGTCGGTCGTCTCGCTCTCGTCGAGGTCGAAGACCAGCCGGCCGGCGAGACTCCGGCCGCCGCGCGTGGTCAGCCGGCCGGTGAGCGGCTGACCGGTGGGGAAGTCGCCGTAGGCCGGGCCGCTCGCCGGATCGGCCGATCCGGGATCCGTGTGCGGGGCGGCGAAATCGACCCGCTCGAAGGCGCCCCACGAGACCACGGCGCGCCCGAGGCGCGGGTCGCCGACGGCGATGCCGCGGTGTCCGGGGCCGTCTCCGCGGCGGCCGAGGAGGGCGAGCGTGCGACCGTCGCGGAGCGTCACGTCGAGGCCGTCGCGCGAAGTGCGAGCGATGGAGCGGATCGTGTCGAGCCGCAGGGCGACTCTCCCCTCCGCGGTGCGACCCGTGAGCTCGTCCGTGCCGAGCGCGTCGTCCCGGTCCCAGGCGACGAAACCGCCGAGCTCTCCCTGTCGCGTGTGCACCGTGCCGCGGAGCCGCGTCGGAGCCTCGGCGAGCGGTGGGGTGGGAAGGAACTCGACGGTGCGGATCGCGAGCGGCTCGAGATCCACGACGCCGCGTCGACGGTCCCAGACGCGGATGCCGTCGTCGAAGTCGCCAGCCTCGAGCCGATCGAGGGCGACGACGGTGCCGCTCTTGAGCGTCGCGCGGACCTCTCGTCCTTCCGACTCGAGCCGGGCGAGGTCGCCGAAGCGCACCTGGAACGGGCGCGAGAGCTCCAACGGATGACGGCGTTCGCCGATCTCGATCCCGAGCACCGCGATCGGCTGGCGCTCACCCTTCAGCCGTTCGGCCGGGACGTGCACGGCCCATGGGTTGTCGAGCTTGACCCCGTTGAACAGGTCGTCCCAGAACGCCTCCTGCGACCCCGCGAAGCGCATCCGGCCCTCGTAGGTCGTGCCGTCTTTCGCGGTGATCCGACCATAGAGGCAACCCGGCGTGACGAGCTCGGGCGCCGGGCCCGGCGAAGCTCCGGGAGCGAGCGCTGGCGTGCTCCCGGGCGACGCGGCGACGAGGCGCGCTTCGCCGTGTTCGAGCGCGCGGTAGCCCGCGACGAGGGCGAGGAGGACCACCACGGCCATCCCCGCCGACGAAGCGATCGTGGATTTCGTCAATGCGACTCTCTCTCTCCTGAACGACAAGCATCCCCAACCGCGACGCGGCCTCTCTATCGTACGCAGGAAATCGAACGAAGGTTGGGCAAGACGTGGAAGGCAACGTGCGTCATCGCGATCTTCTTTGCGGTCGAGTCGTCTTTCATCCGCCCGCGGCAGAGGCGCGTACTGGTGAACGAGAGCGGAGAAGGCAGCGACGCAGCGGTGGTCGCAGCATCTTGCCGCTCGGCAGCGCCCACGCGTTGCGAACGATACCGAAAAGGTCAGCTCCCGGCCTTGTCGAGGCGGATGTTCCTGAAGGTGAATGCCGGACCGCGGAGGTCGACCGCCTCGCCGTCGGGCGTGAAGAACAGGCCGGGCGTGTGCTCGGTGAGGCGGAAGTCCTGGCCGTCGCCCTGGAAGTGGAGCCAGCCGTTCCGCATCGTGACGTTGTAGAGCCGCTCGCCGAACCCGAAGCGCTTCCGCACGTAGCTGCCGAGGAAGGCCGTCCACTCGCTCTTCGCGGGACCCTTCGGCTCGTCGGCGGGGCTTCCCAAGGTCCACACCGTGCCGTCGTAGGGCCGCACGACAGCGACCGGCTTCCCGGCGGCATCGCGGACGAACCGATAGAGGTATCGCTTCGAGGCGACTTCGTCGCGCGAGATCGGGGTGAACGGCACGAAGGTCGTGCCCGAGGCGTACCCGAACTTGCCGTCCTTGACCAGGAACAGCATGTCGTCGCTCGTCCCGTTGTACCGGCCGGCGAGGTCGACCGGCAGATACGACGCGTCGACCGTGTGCGGGGGCGTGTGGCGGGTGAGCCAGTCGGCCGGGCCGAGATCCTTCTTGCCCGTGAGGAGCTCGACGACCTTCAGCAGGATGTCGTCGGCGAGGCCTTCGTTGACGTTGTCGTGATCCTGCGCGTTGGTCAGCACGACGACGCCGTAGCCGAGATCGGGCAGCCACTTCATCTGGCAGCGATAGCCGAAGCCGCCTCCGCCGTGCGCGAGCCAGCGCACGTCCTGCCCGCCGAGGTGGAACCACCCGATCCAGAGTCCCATGCCGTATCCGGCCACCTGGTCTCTCAGCGGAAACGGGATCGTGCGCATCTGGCGGAGGATCGGTTCGCGGATGACCGAGCGGCCGTGGAGCTTGCCGTCGTCGATCTGAAACTGCAGGAACTTCGCCATGTCGCGGATGCTCGCGAAGGCACCTCCCGGGGCGAGCATCGGGTTGGCGAGCGGCACGCGCTCGAAGTTCCGGTTTTGCCCGACGGCCCGGTTCTCGTCGCGCTCGATCCGGTCGAGCGCGTAGGTGCTGCGGCTCATCTCGAGGGGATCGAACACCTTCTTCTGGATGTAGTCGGTAAACGGCCGGTGCGTGACTCTCTCGAGGATGGTGGCGGCGAGCTCGATGCCGAGATTCGAGTACTCGGCGCGCTCGCCGGTCCGAAAGCGCAACCAGGTGCGCGAGATGCTCTGGATGTGCGCCTCGGAGGACGGGGTCGACGGGTCCGCGTTGTTGCCGACCGGCGCATCGTGCGTGAGCCCCGACGTCATGCCGAGAAGATGCCGCAGCGTGATGGTGGCCATCGGGTCTTCGGCGAAGCGCGAGTTGAGGTGGAAGTCGGGGAGGTAGGTCCGGATCGGGACGTCGAGATCGAGAAGCCCCTCGTCGACCGCCGCCATGAGGCCCGTCACCGTGACGGTTTTCGACAGCGACAGCAGACCGTACAGAGTGTCTTCGTCGACCCGTTTGCCCCCGGTTGCATCGCGGTAGCCGAACGCCTGGGTCCACAGAACCTCGTCGCGGCTGACGAGCGCCACGGCGAGCCCCGGCAGATAGATCTCTCGGGCGAGGATCGTCGCCACCTGCTCCTCGGACTCGCGAATCAGCATCTGCACCTGCTCCCGGCTGAGCGAAGCGGGAGCGACGGCGCCTCCGTCGGCGAGGGCCGGAAAAGAGGATGCGAGCAGGGCAACGAGGGCCAGGACGGCCGAACGGGGAGGGTTCAAGGTGAAGCCTCGCAGGAGGAAGGGCCTGCCTCCCCGTGGGAATTCGTCCCGAGCGGTCGCTCCGAAGGGGGGGATCCCTCCGGTGGGAGGCGGCACCGCTTGGGAGTCTACTCCGGTGGTCGGGGGTGGGTGCCTGGCGCTCGGTGGGGAGGCCCTTCGCCGCGGTGCGAAGGTCGAGTCGACAGCCCGACGCATCGGAAGTCAGAGGATGACGTGGCCCGCCAGCCCCATTGCCGAAAGCGGAACGCCAGGAAGAGGTCGATCCTCTCCCTGGCGAGATCGAGCCCGGAGAGCGCTGGTGCGATGCCCGGGCCGCCAGGTCCGCCAGCGCGTCGCCGTTCCGCTTTCCTCGCTGGACCTCTCGACGATCAGCCAGGCGGGCGCACCCTGACATTCGCGCAGCGTTGCCACCCGGTTCCTGTGCCGGTCCCGCAGGTTCCGACCTTGGCGTGCCAGCCCTCGCCGTGGATCCCGCATTCGGAGTTGGACCACCCGCCCCATTCGATCGCGTCCGTTCTGGCGACACCCTGCACGTTGTTCATGTACTCCGGCGAGCTCGGCCCATAGAGCCATTTGCCTGCCGGCACCTCGCCGGGCCTATCGCCGGATGCCTGGCAGGCCAGGACAGTCCCATCGCACGGTACGTTTTCGCTGCAGGTGATCTCCCTCACCGGCTCATCCGAGGGCGAGATGACGGCGAAGAGGCCCACCAGGGCGGTCAGCACCGCCGCGATGCCCGTGAGAATGCCAGGAAGAGTGGTCCACCATGAGCTGGTCTTCGGCTTGGTCATTGGGGTTCTCGAGCTCGATCAAGGTCGGTTCCGTGTCACACGTCCGAGGGTCCTCTGGCGGCAGGAGGCGTTCGCTTCGCCACGCTTCGTCCGCCTGCCGCCTCGGAGCGTGCGGAGGAGCGCGAGACCATCTTCGCGGGACTCAGAGGACGAGAGAGGCAGCCTTTGCCTCGGCCTCGCCCTCGAGGCTCTGGTAATCGGTGACATAGCGGGAGGCGAAGCCCGCCACGCCGAGCAGACCATACTGGGCGACGTGCTGAAGCTCGTGCGCCCACCAACGGACGGCGCTCTCGGACTGGCCGGGCTCCTGGGAGAAGACCATGATCTCGTCCACCGTCACCGCGTGCTCGTGATTGCCCATGAAGGTCTGGAAACCGTTGATCGCCTCGGGCAGGGTGATGCCGACCCTGCCGATGGTGTAGCGAGCTCGGTCGAGCACCTCTGGTGGGAAGATTGAACTTAACGCCAGACGAACCAGCTTGGGGATCGGCACGGCGTTTCCGCGGAGCTGCTCTGCAGCGGCGCCGAGAGTCCCAGCGAGCACGACGGACAGTGGGGTCGCCACCACCTCCACCACCGATGGCGCCTGACCCTCCGCAGCGACCATCGCGGGCACTGCGGCGGCGAGATTCGCAGTAAACACATGGCCCGCAACTGCGGCCTGAGCGATCTTGCCGCCGGTCTCGCCGCCAATGGCCGCGGCCGCGTCGACCAGGGCGTGGTCCGGAATCGTGGATGCCGCGGCAACGTCTCCCGCAGCTGCGGCGAGATGGCTCGCGGCGGTCTCAGCGGCTTCGTTCACTGGCTTGCCTGTAGCGACCTCGACGATGGCCGTCGCCGGTGCCGTCACGGTGGTGACCGCCGCGTTCGCCACGTTGGTGACCGCTTCCTGGATCTTGTCGAAAAGTCCCATGGTCCAAATCCCCCCGAGGTCGGCACCGAGGTTGCCGCGATGCCGTGAACGCCGATGCGAGAGTCCACTGCCGAGCGCCCATACGGTTGCCACGGTCGCTCTGGGCTCGCCCTTGCACCACAGGAAGCGCGGCCCGAGCCAAGTGCGCCGAGAGCAAACCAACCGCACGACACCTCGAGCGAAGCAACTCCCACTCAGGTCCGCCGCGAGGAGGCGGAATCCATGTGGGCCGCTCGCAGTCTCCCCGTCATCCGCCTTTCCGGCGGCTCTCGAGAAGAGGTCTGACGAATCCAGTGGAGTCTCTGGTGGGAGTCTACTCGAAGTGCCCTGGCTGCTCTTGGATACTCCAGTCCGGGACAGGCAAGGGAGGGGCCGCGGAACGCGTCAGGCCCTGTCGAACCGTGAGCTACCGGTGAAAGATCGGGTGCGCCCGCTCTCGTCAACCAACCTGCCAAGTGCCTGGCACCTTGGCTTGGCTGGAGTGGGCAGGGCGTGAGGCGGGCAGGCCGTGGCTCCGGCTGCCCGGATTCGACGGCTCGTTCGTCTTCTAGATGGGGGGTACCCGGCGTTCGGGTCGGGCCGAGAGTTCCCCCGCCCGCCGGGCCTTCCCTCATGACATGGGGAGGGTCGAGCGATGACTCGGGTCAGAACGGACCAGATTCGCGACTGCACCTGCGGCAAGGAGGTCGCTTGGCTGCCGGCGGCGAGCGGCGGCACCTTCCCGGTCGAGATCCGGGAGGGTGTCGAGCGCGACACCGCCGGTCGCAGGAGCGCGACCGTCGACAGCGAAGACCTTCACGCCTGTGCTTCGTTCGGCGCGCTGGCGAAGCGGCTGCGCGATGCGGCCACGCGCGGGCGCGCCTTCGAGCGCCGGATCCGGCTCCGCACGGAAAGGAACGAGCCGGTCGTCTTCTCCTGGACCCGCAGCTCGCCTCACGTGAACCTCTCGAACGGGAACCCCGTCGAGACCTGGGCGAGCTACGGCACGCTGGATCTCGACAGTGGCCGCTTCCGCCCCAGCGACCGGAGCCTGGAAGGGCTCCTGGAGCTTCTCGGCGCTTTCGACCGTGACCCGGTCCACGTCGCGGCGCGCTACGGGCGCGAGACCGGCGAGTGCTGCTTCTGCCAGCGGCGACTCTCCGACCCGCGCAGCGTCCGCGTCGGTTACGGCCCGACCTGTGCTGTGACCCACGGACTCCCCTGGGGCTGAGCGCTCGGCGGGTGCCTCGCACCTTCGCGGGCACCGGAAAGGCGGAAAAGTGCCTGGCACCGTTTCGGCATCGTTTCAGGAGGCCCCTGGCACGGCGTTCCTGCGGTCCAACGGGGGAGGATCCGCAGCTCGGCTCACGCCCGCTCCACACGGCAATTGAAGCAGCCCGGTCGGGCGTTGTGGACGTGCAGATAGCTCGCCCGCGGATCGGCGAACTGCCGGCGGATCGCCATCTCGAGATCGCCGCCCTCGACGACCTCGGCGCCGATCATCATGGCGGACTCGTCGTAGGCGCGCAGCGAGAGCGTCCGCGACGCGAGCAGCGGCGGGATCTCGCCGACCGCAGGCTGAGCCGTCGCGGCGCGGCGCCGGACGAAGATCGGCCCGGAGGACCGGTAGGGCGATGCGACGTCATGGTGGGTGAAGTGCAGGAGAAGGACGATGTCGCCGATCTCGGCATCGGCAAGGCTCACCCGGCAGGGGAATCCCGGCTTGGCGTCGGCGACCATGAGCTGGGCACCGATCGCTCGCAGCTCGGCGTCGCTCCGATCGAAGAGCGGGGCGAACCTCTCGGCTGGCAGGGCGAGGAACTGGAACGAGTTGCTCAAGGTGCCTCCTTTCGAGGAGGCGATTCTGCCGGGCGGCGGAGCGGGCTGCTACCGAGAAAGGGACGTCGAATCTCGACTGGGTCGCGCGGTCAATCCGGGGATGCCCGGCTGGGGAGGACCTCGACGCGGTCTGAGAGGATCCCTTGCCCCTTCCTGCGGGCCCTCGCCCGCACCTTCCCCTGAAGGCTCCGTGCACCTTCTTCGGCGGGCCTACGGTGCAGCCATGCCACCGCGGGAGTGTCTTGAACCGGAAAGATCCCTGGCACCTGCTTAGCACCTTCTCTGTCCGGTTTGCGAGCCTCTGCTCGCTGGCGAGAAGGGCGCCCCGTCGATCGACTCAGGAAATGCCGTCGACACCTTCCCGGCTGGGCACGATGACGATCTTTCCTCGGGCGCGGCCTGCGCCGAGATCGCAGATGGCTCGCGGGACCTCTCCCAGTCCGAGGCGGCGGTCGATGATCGGGTGGAGCATTCCGGCTGCCAGCCACTCACCCAGAAGTCCGAGGTCGGTGGGATTCCCTCGTGCGAGGAGCGAGACGAACTTCTGGCGCCCGGACCACGACCGGACGAGGCGGGCGAGTCCGCCGACCACGATGGCGGTGATCGAGGTGACCGGCCCCCCGGCGGCGACGTGCCGGCCTTCCGCTTTCAGCGCGCTGCGGAGCGCAGCGAGCGGACGGTTCTCGAAGCAGTCGAGGATCAGGTCGTAGCGCTGCCCGCTCGCCAGGAAGTCCTCGCGGGTGTAGTCGATCACCCGATCGGCGCCCAGGGCGCGCATGGTCTCCAGGTTCTCCGTCCTGGTGACGGCGGTGACGTCGGCCCGCAGGATCTTGGCAATCTGCACGGCGAGTGTGCCGACCCCGCCTCCGGCGCCGTGCACCAGGACCGCTTGGCCCGGTCGCAGGCGTCCCGCGTCGCGCAATCCCTGCAGCGCGGTCAGGCCCGCGATCGGCACGGCGGCGCCCTGTTCGAAGGTCGTGTTCGGGGGCAGCACGACGAGGGAGCTCTCGGCGGCGCGTGCGAGCTCGGCGAAGGCCCCTCGGCAGGTGCCGAAGACGCGGTCGCCGGGCGCGAGTCGCGTCACCTTCCTCCCCACCGCCTCGACCACGCCGGCGACGTCGCGCCCCGGCCGCGAGTAGCGCGGCCGGCGAAGCCCGAGGAAGAGTCGCGCGCTCCGTGGCGTGCCGCGCAGGAGATGCCAGTCGAGCGCATTGACGGCCGCGGCCTCGACGCGCAGGAGGACCTCCGTCTCCCCGGCGACCGGCCGCTCGACCTCCTCGACGGCGAGACTTCCGGGAAGACCGTAACCCCGACAGACGATGGCCTTCATCACCGCCTCCTCTCTGCTCGCCCCGCTTGCCGCTGCCCGTCCATCCTACGGCCCTGGGGCCGGCCCGAGCGGATCGATGCCGGCGGTGACCGCGCTATCGGCTAGCGAGAACCGGAGAAACCGCTGCCTGCCTCCCACTTTCTCGGGGAAGTCGTTGGCACCTTCTCGGCAGCACCGCCCTCGCCCGGACCTGAGCGGGCCCGGGAAAGTCCCTGGCACCTGCTCAGCACCTGCTCAGCGCCTACACGGCACCGCGACGAGCGGCTCTCAGTTCTCGACGCGCGCGTGCTTCCGCCAGAGCTCGTCGAGGGCGGAGTCGCTCTTGGCGCCGCTGTCGAGGATTTCGAACTGGAGTGCGGAGAAGTTCTTCTCGGTCAGCTCGTAGCGGCTGCCGTCTTCCAGCCTCAGCGTGACCCGTCCGGCCGCGACGGTGATCTCCTTGACCGACCAGTTCTCCGGCAGGTCGATCTTCATCATGCCCCATCCGGTCTCCCCGGGTTCGAGCGTCTGCTCGAGCCGGAGGAACTGCCCGAGCCGCGGGGTGATGGGGTCGCGCTGGACGGTCGCGCGGATGCTCTCGGTGCGCCAGAGGAATCCCTCGGCCCGAGCCGCCGGCGCAATCAGCGCCGTCGCGATCAGGACCAGCTTGAGCAGGTTTCTCATGCGCAGTCCTCTCGTCGGGGCCTCCGGTTCTATCACCTCTGGGGCCCGAATCGTCCGCATCGACACCGCGGTCCGTCCGGACCGGTCGCTGGCTGGGCCGCTACTTTGGCGCAAATCGCGGCGAGAGAAGGCCTTCGGCGAGGACGTCCGGGGCCGGTGGGCTCTCGTCGTCGCGCCGGCTGAGGACCGAGTCGGGGCCGATCCCGACTGCTAGACTTCCCCCCCGACATGCCGAAGCGCACCGACATCCATTCGATTCTGGTTCTGGGCTCCGGGCCGATCGTCATCGGTCAGGCCTGCGAGTTCGACTATTCCGGTACCCAGGCCTGCCGGGTGCTGAAGCGGGAGGGGTACCGGGTCGTCCTGGTCAACTCCAACCCGGCGACGATCATGACCGATCCGGAGTTCGCCGACGCGACGTACGTCGAGCCGCTGATCCCGGAGATCGTCGAGCGCATCCTCGAGCGCGAGCGGCCGGACGCCATTCTGCCGACCGTCGGGGGGCAGACGGGCATCAACCTGGCCGTGGCGCTCCACGAGCGCGGGGCGCTCGAGAAGTACGGCATCGAGCTCCTCGGCGCCGGGATCGACGCCCTGCGGGTGGGGGAGGACCGCGAGCTCTTCAAGCAGGCGATGGAGGAGGTCGGTCTGCGCGTCCTCAAGAGCGGCTACGCCGGGAGCCTCGAGGAGTCGCTCGAGATCGCCGCACGGTTGGGCTACCCGATCATCATCCGCCCGAGCTTCACCCTCGGCGGCGAGGGCGGCGGCGTCGCCTACAACCGCCTCGAGCTCGAGGAGATCGTCGCCTCGGCGCTCGCCGCCAGCCCGTCGCACCGCGTGCTGCTCGAAGAGTCGGTCCTCGGCTGGAAGGAGTTCGAGCTCGAGGTGATGCGCGACACCGCCGACAACGCGATCGTCGTCTGCTCGGTGGAGAACGTCGACGCGATGGGCGTGCACACCGGCGACTCGATCACCTGCGCGCCGCAGCAGACGCTCTCCGACCCCGAATACCAGGCGATGCGCGACGACGCCTTCCGGGTGATCCGCCGCGTCGGCGTCGCCACCGGCGGCTCGAACATCCAGTTCGGCGTCGACCCGAAGACGGGGGAGCGAGTCATCATCGAGATGAACCCGCGCGTCTCGCGCTCCTCGGCCCTCGCCTCGAAGGCGACCGGCTTCCCGATCGCCAAGATCGCCGCGCTGCTCGCCGTCGGCTACACCCTCGACGAGATCCCCAACGACATCACCGGCAAGTCGTTCGCCGCCTTCGAGCCGACGCTCGACTACACGGTGGTCAAGATCCCTCGCTGGGCGTTCGAGAAGTTCCCCGACACGCCGACGACCCTCGGCACTTCGATGAAGTCGGTCGGCGAGGTGATGGCGATCGGCTCGACCTTCCACGAGGCCTTGCGCAAGGCGCTCGCCGCGCTCGAGCTCGACGGCACCCTCGCCTCGCGCGAGCAGAAGATGTCCGATCCGGTGCGGCTCCGCCAGCGGCTCGCGACGCCGAGCTGGGAGCGGCTCTTCGCCGTCATTTCGGCGCTGCGCCAGGGCTGGACGGTCGCCGAGATCGCCGCGGCGACCTCGATCGACCCCTGGTTCCTGCGCGAGATGCAGCGCGTCGTCGAGCTCGAGGAGGAGGTGCGCTGCTGGACCGCCGCCACCCTGCCCGACGAGGTGCTCACCGAAGCCAAGGCGGCCGGCCTCGGCGATGCGCGACTCGGCCTGCTGATGACCTGCGGCCGCGAAGCGGTGGCGGCGGAGCGACAGAAGCGCGGCCTGCACCGCGTCTACAAGCGGGTCGACACCTGCGCGGCGGAGTTCCCGGCGAGCACGCCGTATCTCTATTCGACCTGGGGACTCGAGGACGAGATCGAGCCGACCGACCGCCGCAAGGTGATGATCCTCGGCTCGGGTCCGAACCGCATCGGCCAGGGGATCGAGTTCGACTACTGCTGCGTCCACGCGGCGTTCGCGCTGCGCCAGCTCGGCTTCGAGACGATCATGGTCAACTGCAACCCGGAGACCGTCTCGACCGACTACGACACCGCCGACCGGCTCTACTTCGAGCCGCTCACCCACGAGCACGTGATGGCGATCGTCGCCCGCGAGAAGCCCGAGGGTGTCGTCCTGCAGCTCGGCGGCCAGACGCCGCTCAAGCTCGCCCGCGGGCTCGCCGCGGCCGGCGTGCCGATCTGGGGGACGTCGCCCGACGCCATCGACCTCGCCGAGGACCGGCGGCGCTTCGGTGCGCTGCTCGAGGAGGAGGGGATCCGCCAGCCGGAGAACGGCACGGCGGTGACGCGCGAGGAGGCCCTGGTCGTCGCCCGCGGCATCGGCTTCCCGGTGCTGGTGCGGCCGAGCTACGTGCTCGGCGGACGCGCCATGGCGATCTGCCACGACGAGGAGACGCTGCTGCACTACGTCGATCAGGCGGCGGAGGTGGCGGGCGGCCACCCGATCCTGCTCGACCGGTTCCTCGACGACGCCTTCGAGTTCGACCTCGACCTGGTGGCCGACGGCGAGCGCGCGGTGGTCTGCGGCATCCTGCAGCACATCGAGGAGGCGGGGATCCACTCCGGCGACTCGGCGGCGGTCCTGCCGCCGTACAAGGCGAGCGCGGCGCTGCTCGACGAGATGCGCGACGTGGCGCGACGGCTGGCGCTGCGGCTGGGCGTGCGGGGACTGATGAACGTGCAGTTCGCCTGGCAGGAGGGCGGTCCGCTCTACGTGCTCGAGGTCAACCCGCGCGCCTCGCGCACGGTGCCGTTCATCGCCAAGGCGGTCGGCAAACCGCTCGTCGCCATCGCCTGTCAGGTGATGGCCGGGCGCACCCTCGCCGAGATCGGCTTCACCGAGGAGCCGGCGGTGCCGGGCAAGTTCGTCAAGGCACCGGTCTTCCCGTTCCGGCGCTTCCCGGGTGTCGACCCGGTGCTGGGACCGGAGATGAAGTCGACCGGCGAGGTGATGGGCATCGCGCCGGATTTCGGCAGCGCCTTCGCCAAGGCCTGGATCGGCGCCGGCAACCGCCTGCCGCTTGCCGGAACGGCGTTCCTCTCGGTGCACGACCGCGACAAGGCCGGCGTGCTGCCGGTGGCGCGGCGGCTCGCCGGGCTCGGCTTCCGGCTCGTCGCCACCGCCGGCACCGCCGACTTTCTCGACCGCCACGGCCACTCCGTCGAGCGCGTGCGCAAGGTGCACGAAGGGAGGCCGCACGTCGTCGACGCGCTGATCAACGGCGAGATCCAGCTCGTCGTCAACACGCCGCTCGGGCGCGAGTCGCACGACGACGACGCGGCGATCCGCCAGACCGCGCTCAAGCACGACGTGCCGTGCATCACCACCCTCTCGGGGGCGATGGCCGCCGCGGAAGGGATCGCGGCGCTGCAGGAGAAACGGCTCGAGGTGATGCCGCTGCAGGAGCTCGGCGCGCGGCGATGAACGCCGACGGCTTCGGATCTCGCCCGGACGATCTCTACCGCCAGGTCTTCGAACGCAACCCGGCGGTGCAGCTGCTCGTCGACCCGGCCGACGGTCGGATCGTCGAAGCCAATCCGGCGGCCTGCGAGTTCTATGGCTACGATCGTGCCGCGCTGGCGGCGCACCGGATCGGCGACCTGAACGTCGCCCCGGCGGCGGAGATCGCCGCCGCGATGGCCGACGCCGTCCGCCGCCTGCGTTCGCGCTTCGCCTTCCGCCATCGCCTCGCCTCGGGCGAGGTGCGCGACGTCGAGGTCACCTCCGGGCCGGTCGAGGTGGGCGGTCGCGTGCTGCTGCACTCGATCGTCCACGACGTCAGCGAGCGGCGGCGGAGCGAGCAGCTGCAGGCGGCGCTCTTCCGCATCTCCGACGTGGCGAGCCGCACGGCCAACGTCGAGGAGCTCTGCGGCGAGCTGCACGCCATCGTCGGCGAGCTGATGTTCGCCGGGAACTTCTACATCGCCCTCGACGATCCGCTCGCCGGCCGCCTGAGCTTCCCCTACTGGGTCGACGCCCACGATCCGGCCCCGGCTCCGGAGCCGTACGGCCGCGGACTGACCGAGTACGTCCTGCGCACCGGACGACCGTTGCTCGCCAGCCCCGAGGTCTTCGCCGACCTGGTGGCGAAGGGGGAGGTCGAACAGGTCGGTGCCGACTCGGTCGACTGGCTCGGCGTGCCACTCGCCAGCGGCCAGCGCGTCCTCGGCGTGCTGGCGGTGCAGACCTACGACGCCCGTCATCGCTACCGCGACGCCGATCGCGAGGTGCTCACCTTCGTGTCGCGCCAGATCGCCGTGGCGCTGGAGCGCAAGCGCGCCGAGGAGCAGATCCGCCGCCTGGCCTACCACGACGCGCTCACCGGGCTGCCGAACCGCCTGCTCTTCGAGGACCGCCTCGACGTGGCCCTGGCGCAGGCGCGGCGAGCCGAGCAGCGGGTGGCGGTGCTCTTCCTCGACCTCGACCACTTCAAGCTGATCAACGACTCGCTGGGGCACCGCGGCGGCGACCGCGTGCTGCGCGTCCTCGGCGAGCGGCTGGCGGCGACCGTGCGCGAAGGCGACACGGTGGCGCGGCTGGGCGGCGACGAGTTCGCGCTGGTGCTCTCCGGGCTCGAACGGACCGACGACGTGGGGTCGATCGCCCAGCGACTGCTCGATTCGGTGCGACTGCCGGTCGAAGTCGACGGACGAGAGCTCTGGGCGACGGCGAGCCTCGGAGCCAGCCTCTACCCGGAAGACGGCGAGGACGGCGAGGCGCTGCTCAAGCACGCCGACAGCGCGATGTACCGGGCCAAGGAACAGGGGCGCGACAGCTTGCAGCTCTACTCGCCGGCGATGACGGTGAGCGCTCTCGACCGGCTCTCGCTCGAGACTAGCCTGCGCGGAGCGCTCTCCAAGGGGGAGCTGCTGCTGCACTACCAGCCGATCCTCGACTGCGGCAGCGGCCGGGTGACCGGCGTCGAGGCGTTGCTGCGCTGGCAGCGAGCGGACCGTTGCGTTCCGCCGTCGGAGTTCGTGCCACTTGCCGAGATCACCGGGTTGATCGTGCCGATCGGACCGTGGGTGCTGGCGACGGCCTGCGCGCAGCTCCGGCGCTGGCACGACGCGGGATGGCGCGACCTCAAGATCGGCGTCAACCTCTCGGCGCGCCAGTTGCAGCAGCCGCACCTCGTCGAGGTAATCGCCGGGGCGCTCGCGGAGGCCGGGCTCGAGCCGCGTTTCCTCGACCTCGAGATCACCGAGAGCCATGCGATCCAGGGGGCCGAAGCGGTGTTCGCCGCGCTCGCCGAGCTGCGTGCGCTCGGCGTCACCCTGTCGATCGACGATTTCGGCACCGGCTACTCCTCGCTCTCCTACCTGCAGCGCCTGCCGGTCGACGCCGTCAAGCTCGACCGCTCGTTCCTCGACGAGACGCCGCTCGCCTCCGAGACCGCCGCGATCGCCAGCGCGGTCATCGACCTGGCGCACGCCCTCGGGCTGACGGTGGTCGCCGAAGGGGTGGAGACGGAGGAGCAGCGAGCGTTCCTCGTCTCGCGCGGCTGCGACCGGATGCAGGGGTTCCTGCTCGCCCGCCCGGCTCCGGCCGAGGCGATCGGAGAGCTTCTCGCCGCCGCCGCGGCGCTCGAAACACGTTGACCGCACGAATCGATCGCCGCGACGAGGCGGCGTTTCTGGAGGATCGTCGATGACCCTGTCTCCCGGCTCGTCCGCTGCACCGCCGCTGCCCGCGGGAATCGAAGCGGTCACGTCGGTCGAGGGGATCCAGGAGCTCCGCCTGGCCAACGGCCTGCGGCTCCTGCTCTTCCCGGATCCGTCGAAACCGACGACCACCGTCAACGTCACCTATCTCGTCGGCTCGCGCCACGAGGGATACGGCGAGAGCGGAATGGCGCATCTGCTCGAGCACCTGGTGTTCAAGGGGACGCCGCGCCACCCCGACATCCCGCAGGAGCTCACGGCCCGCGGCGCACGGCCGAACGGTTCGACCTGGGTCGACCGCACGAACTACTTCGAGACCTTCCCCGCCTCGCCGGAGAACCTCGAGTGGGCGCTCGACCTCGAGGCCGACCGCATGGTGTCGAGCTTCATCGCGCAGGAGCATCTCGACTCCGAGATGACGGTGGTGCGCAACGAGTTCGAGATCGGCGAGAACGACCCGCACGGCGTCCTGATGGAGCGGGTCTTCTCGACCGCCTACCTCTGGCACAACTACGGGCGGTCGACGATCGGCGCGCGCTCCGACATCGAGCGGGTACCGATCGGCAACTTGCAGGCGTTCTACCGCCGCTGGTACCAGCCGGACAACGCGGTGTTGGTGGTGGCCGGACGGTTCGACGAGCACCATGCGCTCGAGTCGGTGGCCCGGACCTTCGGGGCGATTCCGCGACCCGAGCGGCAGCTTCCCGAGACCTGGACCGAGGAGCCGGCGCAGGACGGCGAACGCACGGTGACCCTCCATCGCGCCGGCGAGGTGCAACTGGCGGCGGCGGCGTTCCACGTGCCGGCGGGAGCGCACCCGGACTTCGCCGCCGTCGACCTGCTCGCCCACGTGCTCGGCGACACGCCGGCCGGCAGGCTCCACCGCCGCCTCGTCGAGCGCCGGCTCGCCTCGTCGGCA
The DNA here is from genome assembly GCA_016699405.1 of Holophagales bacterium. Taxonomy (NCBI): domain Bacteria; kingdom Pseudomonadati; phylum Acidobacteriota; class Holophagae; order Holophagales; species Holophagales bacterium. Next base: position 2,579,547 of record CP064972.1, read on the forward strand.
GGGGCCTGGGCGTTCCAGTTCCGCGATCCGAGCCTGCTCTACCTGGTGGCCGAAGTGCGGCGCGGGCAGTCGCTCGCCGAGGCGCGCGACGCCATGCTCGCCGAGCTCGACGGGCTCGCCGGCGACGAGCCGCCGGCGGAGGTCGAGGTCGAACGGGCCCGGGCCGCACGGCTCAAGGCGTGGGACGCCACGATGCGCAACTCGGAGCGGGCGGCCCTGCGACTCTCGGAGTGGGCGGCGATGGGCGACTGGCGCCTGATGTTCCTCCACCGCGACCGCCTCCAGGCCGCGACCGTCGAGGACGTGCAGCGCGTCGCCGCGCTCTACCTCGCCACCGAGAACCGTACCGTCGGCCTCTTCGTGCCGACCGACGGGCCGCGTCGCGCCGCCGTGCCGCCGGCGCCCGACCTCGCGACGATGGTCGCCGGATACCGCGGCGATCCGGGGTTCGCCGCGGGCGAGCCGTTCGATCCGGCCCCGGCGGCGATCGAGGCGCGACTGGAGCGTTTCACCCTCGACGCGGGGACACGGGTCGTCCTGCTGCCCAAGCGCACGCGCGGCGGGACGGTGCAGCTCGCGGCGACCTTCCGTTTCGGCGACGAGGCGAGCCTCGCCGGCCGGGGGCTCGACGGCGAGCTCGCCGCGGCGATGCTGACCCGCGGCAGCCGACGGCGCGATCGCCAGGCGATCCAGGACGAGCTCGACCGGCTGCGCGCCCAGTTGCGTCTCGGCGGTGGAGCCGACGCGGTGCAGGCGACCCTCGAGGTCGGCCGCGGCGAGCTCCCGGCGGCGCTCGCCCTGCTCGCCGAGCTGTTGCGCGAGCCGGCCTTCCCGGAGCGCGAGCTCGAGCTGTTGCGGGAAGAGCATCTCGCCTCGCTGGCCGAAGCGGGGCGCGACCCGCAGCAGGTGGCGTTCACCGCCTTCCGCCGCCGTCTGGCCGCCTTCCCCGAAGGCGATCCGCGACACGTCTGGCTGCCGCAGGCGAAGATCGCCGCGCTTGCCGAGGTGCGCGCGGAGCGCTTGCGCGAGCTGTGGGAGGGGCAGGCCGGGGCCTCGACGGGGGAGATCGCCGTCGTCGGCGACTTCGATCCGGTGGCGCTGCGGGCGCTCCTCGGCGAGTTGTTCGGCTCGTGGCGCAGCCCTCGACCGTTCGCCCGGCTCGCCACCCCGTTCCGGCCCTACGACGCCGGCGAGGAAGTCTTCCCGATCACCGACAAGGAGAGCGCCGTCCATGTCGCCGGCGCCGCCTTCCCGCTGCGCGAAGACGACGCGGACTTCGCTCCCTTCGTTCTCGGCAATTTCATGACCGGCGGCGGCTTCCTCAACTCCCGCCTGGCGACGCGGTTGCGGCAGAAGGAGGGCTTCTCCTACGGCACCGGTTCGTCGTTCCGCGCCAGTGCCTTCGAGCCGGACGCGGTCTTCCTCGCCTACGCCTTCTACGCGCCGCAGAACCACGAACGGCTCGCCGCGGCGATGGCCGAGGAGCTCGAGCGGATCCTCGCCGACGGCTTCGCCGAGGACGAGGTCGCCGTGGCGCGGCAGGGATGGCTCCAGGGCCGCGACCTGGCGCGCGGCAACGATCGCGAGCTGGCACGCGCGCTCGCCCAGCGTGAGTTCCAAGGTCGTACGCTGGCCTGGGACGCGGCGCTCGAAGCCCGCGCCGCGGCGCTCGACGGCGAGGCGATCCTGGCGGCGATGCGCCGCCAGCTGCGGCTCGACCGCCTGGTGCTCGTGCGGGCCGGCAACTTCGCCTCCGCGGCGGCCGCTTCGGCGTCGTGACGGCCGGTCGCGGCGCGGGCGGCGGTCCCGCCGTAGACTGATCCGCATGGAAGAGTCGGCAGGCGGCGGCGCCGGTCCCGTCGCGGAAGGCGGGCGAGGGCCGGGGGAGAGGACGGGGCAGCGACCGGCGTCCGTCCTCGTCGACCTCGTCCCGGCGCTGTGCGGTCTCGGGGTGGCCGTCGGGCTCGCCGTCCTGCTCGGCCCGGCGGTGATGTCGACCGACTCCATCCTGCAGTACCAGCAGGCGCTCACCGGATCGTTCGACGACTGGCACCCGCCGTTGATGGCGATCGTGCTCTCGGGCTTTCTGGCCGCCGGTCCCGGCTTGCGCGCGCTGGGATTCCTGCAATGCCTCGCCGCGGTCTTCGGCGTCCTCCGCCTCGCCACGGCGATATTGGCGTTCTGTTTCGGCGACCGGCTGACGCGCCGCCGCCGCGGCGGGCTCGCGCTCGGCGTGCTGCTGCTCCTGCTGCTGCCGGTCTCCGCCTGGCCGTTCTACTTCATGACCTTCTGGACCGACGTCTGGCTGATGATCGGCCTGCTGTGGATCGGCGCTTCGGCCCTCGACCTCTTTCGTCGTGCCGGCGAGCTCGCGCCGCCGGCTTTCGTCGCGCGCCTCGCGGCGCTGGTCCTGCTCATGGCGGTGACCGCGACGGTGCGGCACAACGCCTCGCCGCTCCTCCTGCCGTTCGGCCTGATCGTCGTCGCCCTCCTCGCGCGGTTCCGCGGACGATCCGGTGGCCAGGTCTGGCCACTCGTCGCCGCGCCGCTTGCCCTGTTCCTCGTCATCGACACCGGCCTGGCACGCGGCTTCGCGGTGCAGCACGAAGCGGTGGGCAACCTGGTGATGGCGCTCGACCTCGTCGGCGTCTGCGCGACGAGCGACCGGGTCTGTGCCGATCTCCCGGTCACGCGCGGAGCGCTCGAGGGCGACCTCTTCAAGCGCGTCTATCGAGCCGGGGAGATCGAGCCGCTCTACGAGGAGGAGCCACGCGTGGCGCGCCCGGAGCTTTTCTCGACGAGCGAGAACCCCGCCCTCGCCGCCGAGTACCGCCACGCCGTGCGGCACCATCCGGTGGCGCTCGCGGGGGTCAAGCTCCGCGCGTTCGTGCGTTTGCTCGGTCTCGATCGCACGGTCTACTTCTTCACGGCGGAGGACGACCCCAACGACCTCGGTCTCGCTCTCGACGAGCACGGCCAAAGAGTGCGGGAGCGCTGGGCGGAGATCGTCTGGCATGCCGCCGAGCGGCCGCTCGTCCGGTGGGCGAGTGCCGTCCATGCGCTCTGGATTGCCGCCAACCTCGTCTGGGTCGGGGGGGTGGCATGGCGCTGGGGTCGCTCGCGCCGGCCGGCCGACCTCTTCCTCCTCCTCGTGCTGCTCGTGCCGCTCGCCTACGACGCGACCTACCTCCTGGCCGTCGTGGCGCTCGACTACCGGTACATGGCGCCCGCAACCCTGTGGGTCCAGGTGGTGTCCCTGAGCGCCGGGCTCGGCACCCTCGCCGCGCGCCTAGGACGGTCGCGGGCCGCCGGAGCGGTGGCCGGCTGACGAGATCGGGGCGCCTCGGCGGCGAGGTGGCACCCGGCTTGCTCCACCGTCCGGTGGACGAGGTGGGGTGCCAATTCGGCGCCTGCCGCCGAATGCCGTCCGGAGACGACCCGACCCGGAAGCCATGCCGTGAGCGCAACGCGCAAGATCTTCGAAGACCCTTCCCGGCGACGCTGGCGGTGGACGGTCGCGACGTTCGGACTCTTCCTCGCGGTCGGCCTGGGCCTGGCGGCGGTCTTCGTCTCCGACCTGATGGTGAACCCGCCGTTGCCTTCGTTGCAGCAGGCGGCGCGCCGCCGCCACTCGATCCTCGAGACGGAGCCCGCGGTCGTCCCCCCCGCGCTGCCGGCGACGCGTCCGCCGCGCTCACCGCGCCCGCTCTCTCTCGGTGCCGTGGGGCTCGCCCGGCTGCCGAAGAAGGGGGAGACGCTGGCGCTCGGCTTTCTCGTCCAGTCCGATCCACGCAGCCTGGCCGCGTTCGAGCAGCATGCCGAGCGGATCGACGCCGTCGTGCCGGATTGGCTGACGCTCACCGGTCCCGGCCCCGAAGTGCAGGTCGAGGTGGACGCGTCGGTGGCGGCGTCGCTGCGTCGACGCTCCGTCACCGTACTACCGCGCCTGAGCAACGTCGCCGGCGATTCCTGGCACGTGGCCGACCTCGAGCAGCTCCTCGCCTCGGCGAAGGGGAGCCGCGCCGCGGCCGAGCGGGTGGCGCAGGTGGCCGACGAGCTCGGCGTCGGCGGGATCAACCTCGACCTCGAGCTGCTGCCGCGCACCGACCGCGAGCCGCTCTCGCGATTCGTGCGGCTCCTCGCCGAGCGTCTGCACCAGCGCGGCAAGCTCCTGACCGTCGACGTGACCCCGAACGACCCGACGTTCGACCTGCCGGTGATCGGCCGGGTGGCCGACGGCGTCATCCTGATGATGTACGACCAGCACTATCCGAGCGCCGAGCCCGGGCCGGTCGCCGGAGAGGATTGGTTCGAAGAGAGCCTCGACGCGGCGCTGGAACAGCTGCCGCCGTCGAAGCTGGTCGTGGCGCTCGGCAACTACGGCTACGACTGGACGCGCGGCGAGCGCGCGCCGGCGCGAACGCTGACTTACGACGACGTCATGGCGCTCGCCAACGACCTCCAGGCGGAGCCAGAGGTGCGCGGGCGCGAGCGCAATCCGCACTTCACCTACGAGGACGACGAGGGTGCCCTGCACGACGTCTGGTTCCTCGATGCGCTGACCGCCTGGAACGAGACGGTGCTGGCCCATCGCCGCCACGTCGCCGGGCTCGGCCTCTGGCGACTGGGGTCGGAAGCGCCGCAGACCTGGGCCGTGATCGATGGCGGGCTGGCCGAAGCACGGGCGCTGGCCGCCGTCCCCGCCCTCGAGCGCATCGAGTACCCGGCCTCCGGTGAGTTGCTGCGCATCGAATCGGTGCCGCACGGCGGGCAGGTCGACCTCTCGCTCGACGGCGACCTGGTCGACTATGCGCGCTACCTGGTGACGCCGGCGGGTTACACGGTGGCGCGGGTCGGCGCCGAGATGCCGCCGAAGACGCTGGTCCTGACCTTCGACGACGGCCCCGATCCGGTCTGGACGCCGCAGGTTCTCGCGACGCTCGACCGCCTGCACGTGCCGGCGGCCTTCTTCGTCGTCGGTGATCAGGCACTGCGGCACCCGGAGCTGGTGCGAGCCGAGGCCGAGCGCGGCATGCTGATCGGCAACCACTCGTACCTTCATCCGAACATCGCCACCATCTCGCCGGCCCGGCTCCGCGCCGAGCTCAACAGCACCCAGCGACTGATCGAGTCGATCACCCATCGGCGCACGGTGCTCTTCCGGGCGCCCTACGACACGGACAGCCGACCGCGCGACACGCGCGAGCTCGCCGCTCTCGAGGGCGCGTCGGAGCTCGGCTACGTCATCGCCAGCGCGAACATCTTCGGCAACGACTGGGAGCGTCCGGGGGCCGAGGCGATCGCGGCGACGGTCGAGCGCCTGGCCGCCGAGCCGGACAGCCACGTGATCATCCTGCACGATGCCGGCGGGGACCGCTCGCAGACGGTGGCGGCGCTCGATCGCATCGTTCCGGAGCTGCGGGCGCGCGGCTTCCGCTTCGTCAGCCTCGAGGAGGCGAGCGGGATCCCGCGAGACCTGCTGAGCCCGCCGCTGCCGGCGAGCGAGCGCCTGCTGGTCGGCGCCACCTCGCTGCTGACCGCCCTCGGCCACTACGGCTGGACCGCGGTCGTGGTGCTCTTCGCGCTCACCACGGGGCTTTCTCTCGTGCGCATCCTGCTGCTCGGGTCCCTCGTCCTCGGGGGCGCTCGTCGTGCCCTGCACCGCGTGCCGGAGGAGCCGACCTTCCCCCCGCTCACCGTCGTCGTCCCGGCGTTCAACGAGGAGCGCGTCATCGCCAAGACGCTGGCGAGCGTGCTCGCCAGCCGCTACCCGGAGCTCGAGGTGCTGGTGATCGACGACGGCAGCACCGACGGGACGGCCGCCGTGGTCGCCGCGATCGCTGCCGCCGAGCCGCGCCTCCGCCTGATCTCGACGGTCAACGGCGGCAAGTCGGCGGCGCTCAACCTCGGTTTTCGCGAGGCACGAACGGCGATCGTGGTGACGATCGACGGCGACACGCTCCTCGACGCCGGGGCGCTCGAGCGACTGGCGCTGCCGTTCGCCGACGAGCGGATCGACGCGGTCTGCGGCAACGTCGAGGTGGGCAACGTGCGCAACGCGCTCACCGCCTTCCAGGCGCTCGAGTACATCACCACGCAGAACTTCGATCGCCGGGCGTTCGAAATCCTCAACTGCATCACCGTCGTGCCCGGCGCCACCGGCGCCTGGAGGCGGGACCGGGTCCTGGCGCTCGGTGGCTATCAGCAGGACACCCTGACCGAGGACGCCGACATCACGCTGCGCCTCTTGCGAGCCGGAGGCCGGATCGTCTACGAGCCGGAGGCGCGCTCGAAGACCGAAGCGCCCGAAACGATGGCGGCACTCGCCCGGCAGCGGTTCCGCTGGAGCTACGGGACCTTCCAATGCCTGTGGAAGCACCGCTCGGCGCTCTTCCACGGCTCGCTCGGCTGGGTGGGTCTGCCGAACCTCTTCCTCTTTCAGATCTTCTTCCCGATCCTCTCGCCGATCGGCGACCTCGTCTTCCTGCTCGCCCTCCTGCGCGGCGATCTGCGCGCGGTGGCGAGCGGCTATGTGCTCTTCCTGCTCATGGACCTCGCCGGGTCGCTGCTCGCCTTCACCCTCGAGCGGCGGCCGCGGCGGCTGATGTGGTTGATCCTCGTCCAGCGCTTCTTCTATCGACAGTTCATGTACGTCGTCACGTTCCGCTCTCTGTTGGCCACGTTGCGCGGACGCCGCCACGGCTGGAACAAGCTGCAGCGCCGCGGCAGCGTGCCGCAGCAGGCCTGACCCAGGGATCTCGCCCCGGGCCGGCCCGAGGTGCCGGCGCCGGACACGAGCGGGGGAGAGTGTCGGGGTGGGTCGAGGGATGCCGGCCCCGGTCGCGGTATCCTCCGGCGGATGAGCCAGCAAGCCCCCCCGAAGCCCGGCACGGCGGAGTACCAGCAGCACGTCGACGAGGAGATCGGTCACTACAGCAGCCTGTTTCGCGAGGGCGAAGGTCGCGAGACGCTGCACCAGCCGATCCCTCCGAGTTGGCAGGAGGCGGAGAGTCGAGCCTCGGAGGTGATCCGTCAGCGTACCGGCGACGTGCTCTACGGCCATGTCACGCGGCGCCTCGCTGCGCGGCCGGGGGCGCGCATGCTCTCTCTCGGCTCGGGACCGGCGGGCATGGAGATCGCGTTTGCCCAGGCGGTGCCGACGGCGCACGTGGTCTGTGTCGATCTCAACGCCGAGCTCCTCGAGCTCGGGCGGGCGCGCGCCGCCGAGCTCGGACTGGCGATGGAATTCGTCGCCGCCGACCTCAATGTCGACGCCCTGCCGTCCGGCGAGTTCGACCTGGTCTACTGCGCGGCCTCGCTCCACCACGTCATCGAGCTCGAGCGGGTGGCCGACGGGATCGCCCGGGCGCTTCGCCCCGGCGGCGAGCTGCTGACCGTCGACATCGTGACGCCGAGCGGTTACCTCATGTGGCCGGAGACGCGCGAGATCGTGCGCAGCATCTTTCGCGCCCTGCCCGAGCGCCTGCGGGTCAACCACACGGCCTATGGCGAGCGACGGGTCGATGCCGAAGTCTGGGAGGCCGACACCAGCCAGCACGGAATGGAATGCGTGCGCTCCGGCGACATCCTCGACGTGTTGCGGCGCCGTTTCGACGAGCGGGCCTATGTGCCGTACTTCAGCCTGTCGCGGCGGCTCCTCGACACGATGTACGGCCCCAACTACGACCTCACCCAGCCGCTCGACCGGGCGGTCTTCGACTTCGTCTGGGCGCTCGATCGCCACTATCTCGACGCCGGCCTCTTGCGTCCGGAGACCTTCTTCGGGCTCTACGCCCCGAAAGCGCCTAGTCTGCTCGGCAAGCTCCGCGCCGCCTTCAGCTGAGCCGGTGACCACCCGGCGGGCCGACCACCGGCCGCGGTGCTTGTGAACCAGGCCCTTTCCTGCCTATACTTTCGGGCCATCCTGAGCCCTCGCGCCTGCGCCGCGCTCCGGCGCCCCGCCCCTCTCTGGTCCCGCTCGCCTCGTGCGGCGGGGGGCGGTGCCGCGCGATGACCCCTCCCGACGTCGCGCAGTCGCTGCTCACCTTCGCTGCCGAGCCCGAGGCGGTGGCCCGTCAACTCGTGGCGCGCATCAACGCTCACGACCTCCCGGGACTGCTCGCTCTCTGCGCCGTCGAGCACACGCTCATCGACGGCCTCGGTCGCCGCGTGCACGGTCACGAGTCGGTGGGCAAGGCGTGGCGGGTCTACTTCGAGCTCTTCCCCGACTACCGCTTCGACATCGCCGACGTGCTCGCGGCGGGCGACCTCGTCGCCTTCTTCGGCCGGGCCTTCGGCACCTACGCCGGAGCGAGCGATCCGCGCGAGGCCTGGTGGAGCATTCCTGCGGCGTGGCGGATCAAGGTCGAGGACGGCCGGGTGGCCGAGCTGCAGATCTACGCCGACAACAAGCCGGTCTACGAGATTCTCGCCACGCGCTGAGCGCGTGTGCGGTCAGCGGCGCCGGTCGTCGAGATCGAGCCCGGCGTCGATCGCCCCGCGCACCGCGGCGACGAGGGCGTCGTTGTCGGCGTAGTCGGCCGGGGAGATCGGGGCGTGGAAGCGCACGCGCACCTCGCCCGGCCGCGGGAAGAGACAGCTCTTCGGCAGGATCCGCCAGGAGTTGGCGATCGACACCGGGAGGATCGGCAGGCCGAGCTGGCGCGCCATCGCGAAGCCGCCCTTCTTGAACGGCAGGAGGTGCCCGTCGTCGCTGCGCGTGCCTTCCGGGAAGAAGAGCACCGAAATGCCACCGTCCAGGCGGGACTTGGCGGCCTCGAGGCTGGCAATGGCCCGCGCCGAGTTGCCCCGGTCGACGAAGATGTGGCCGATCGCGGCGCAGCCCCAGCCGAGGAAGGGGACCTTGCGCAACTCCTGCTTCATGACCCAGCGGAATTCGCGTCCGAGGAAGCCGTAGAGGGCGAGGATGTCGTACGCCCCCTGATGGTTGCTCATGATGACGTAGGACTGGCCGCGCACGGCGCGCTCGCGGTCGACGACGCGCACCCGCACCCAGGTCACCCAGGCAAGGCACCAGGCCCAGACGACGCCGGCCCAGAAGGCGAGCCGCTGGCTCACCGCCGAGACGGCGACGGCGACGAACCCCCAGAAGATGGTGGTCACGAGGAGCACCGGGTAGGTGACGGCGAGCGTCCACGGCACGAAGAGCCAGCGCAGCGGCTCGCTCCAGGTACCGGCTGGGCGCGCCGACCTGCCGCTGGCCGGCTGTACGCTCTCGCTCCGCTCGAGCTCCACGATCTGCGCCGCTCCTTCCTCCGCGAGATGCGCCACATGGCGTCTGGGAAAGCGGGATTGTATCGAACCTCTGTGGCGGCGCGGGCAGATGGGTGCGCGTGGGGAGGGCGGCGACGCGGTTCCCGTTGGTTTGTTCCAGCCGCGATCCTCGCCTGTCTGAATCGACGAGGCCGGGAGGACGTCCCCTCGTTGGCCGTTACCGGTCTCCTGCCGGCTGTCGAGGACGAGCTTCGGAAGCGAGGAAGAGATGAGAGATCTGTGGTTCGCTAGCCTTGCCGTCATGTCGCTCGTCGCCGCACGAGCAGCAGCGCAGCCGTCGTTCGTCGACATCACACCGGCGGAGAATCCGTATTTCGTCACGCCGGAGACCGATGACTTCTGGATCAGCGCCGTGGCGCCGGCCGATGTCGATGGGGACGGGGATCTCGATCTGGCGGTGCTCGGCTACTACGTCGTCTACAACCAGAGCGTCGAGGATCGACTGGTGCTGCTGCTCAACGAGGGACCGGGAGTGGGAGGCGCCTGGCAGCTCACCCCTCGGCTGGTGCCGCTCGGTGGTCTCACCGCCGGTGCCTCGGACCTCGCCTGGGGCGATTTCGATCGCGACGGCGACTACGATCTCGTCGTCGGCTCTGACGGGGCGACCGTGCTCTTCCGCAACACCGCGGGCGTCCTCTCCCCACTCGCTCTTGCGCTGCCCGGGTACTGGGAGGACTCGACGTACCTCGGCGCGTACGATCTACGCTCGATCACCTGGGCGGACTTCGACAACGACGGCGACCTCGACCTCCTGGTGCCGTCGGTCTGGGATGCCGGGACGTCGAGCTACGGGACTCGGCTGCTGCGCAACGACGGCGCCGATGGCGCGGGCGGTTGGACGTTCAACGAGGCCGCCGTGACGCTCGAGGGGACGACCCACGCCCAGTCCGCCTGGGCGGACGACGATGGCGACGGCGACCTCGACCTCCTGCTGACCAACGTCGACCCCTACCTCGACAGCGGATTCGTGCAGCGATACCGCAACGACGGCGGCTCGTTCAGTGCGCAGAACCTGCTCGCCATCCGCGTCGATTCGGGGCTCGCCGACTGGGGCGACTACGACGCCGACGGCGACCTCGACGTGCTCGTCGCCGGCAACATCGTCGACGCGGGAGGCACCGCTTCGACCGTCCTGCGCGTTTATCGCCAGGACGGCGGAAGCTTCTCGGAGTCGACCCTGATCGACGCGCCCAATGCCGACTGGTTGGACATTCACGCCGCCACCTGGGCCGACTACGACTCGGACGGCGACGTCGATCTCCTGGTCACGGGCAACAGGGTCGGCGAGAGCGAGATCGTCGGACACTCGGAGATCTTCGCCAACAGCGGCGGGCAGTTCACCGCTCTCGGCGTCGGGCTCCCGGCGCCGATCTCGTCGATCGGAAGTGGCGGCGCCTTCACCTGGTTCGATGTCGACGGCGACGGCGACCTCGACTATCTGGTGGCCGGGGCCTACTACGTCCCGGGTGGCAACGGACTGGTCGAGTCGCGGATGCAGCTTTTCCGCAATGGGGCTCCGGCAGCGAACTTGGCGCCGGGGATGCCGGGGAGCGCCACGGCGACGTTCACCGGGGAGGGTCTGCTCTTCAGCTGGCTTCCCGCCGCCGACGACCACACGGCGACGACGGCGCTGACCTACGAGCTCGAGCTGCGCCCGTTGGGCGCTCCGGTGCCGACCACCGGACGCTTGCCCGAGCCCGGGAATCTGGACACCACGATCGGGTGGCGAATCGACGGGCTCGCGCCGGGAACCTGGAGCTGGAGCATGCGGGCGGTGGACAGTTCGTTCACCGCCGGGGCGCGGGCCGCGGGCACCCTGGTCGTGCCGGCGGTCGGTCGGGTATTCCGGGACAGCTTCGAATCGGGCGGTCTCGTCGCCTGGTCGCGCCGGAGTCCCTGAGATCGAAGCCGACGCGAAGACCGACGGTGCGCGGAAGCCAGGTTGCGAAACGTCGTGGCGCGGTTACCTTCTCCGCGCGTAGAGATCGATCACCCGCTCGATACCGCGACGGCAGACCGGGCAGAACGGCACGCGGTCGCGGCTGAACATGATGCAATCGACCTGCGGGCGGTAGAGGCCGCGGGCTTCGTAGGAGGCGCCTTCGAACGCGCCGACCCGGCCCGCGTGCTTCTCGCCGCCGAGACGCTTCTCCTCCTCGTCGCGCTGGCGGGTGAAGAGGGCGTCGATCTCCTCTTCGGGGCGCGCGGTGGCACGGAGCTTCCGACGTTCGGCCTGGATCTCGCGCGAGCGCTGTTCGTAGGCTTCCTTCTCCCACGGGGTCGGGATCGGCGTCACGGAGACGACGAGGTCGCGCCACTTGAGCCGAGTCGGATCGAGCAGTGCGGTGACGTTCGGCTCCCACGGCTCGGTGCGATCGGCCGCCGGTTCGTACGCGACGTCGGAGGTGTAGTACTCGTCGGCGAGCGCCGCCAGGTGGTGGCCGAACTCGTGGACGAAGACGTAGGGCGCCCACAGCGAGTCGGCGGCGACCGTGCTGTACTGGCCGAAGATCCCGCCGCCGCCGTAGGTGCGACCATTGGCGAGGATCTCGACGACTTCGTACGGCGCCTGCGAGGCGAGATCGCGGAAGGCGCGGTTGTCGAAGGTCAGGATGTAGCGCTCGGAACGGAAGGCGTCGTAGGTCGCGCCGGCCGGCGAGCGGTGATGCACGCCGAGCGAGGGCCGCGAGATGCCGGACTCGGCCGCCGCCGGACAGAGCCCCCAGACGTTGAGATCGTTCTGCCGGCTCTTGAACGGCTCGACCGCGAAGAGCACGGCGAGCAGGCGTCGTGCGTCGGCCTCGCACTTGCCGCGCTCGGCGGCGGTGTAGCCGTCGCCGAGGATGAGGAAGTCGAGCTTGTCGCGCGACTCGCCCGAGCGTTGGAAGGCGATGAGCTCGCCGGCGCTCGGCGGCCGTGAGGCGTCGACCAGCATGTCTCCAGGATCGACGACGAGCGACCAGACTTCGCGGAAGTCGTTCACTCGGTCGCGCTTCTTGAGCACCAACTGGACGGGAGCCTCGGGGCGCGGGAAGCGGAGCGACTCGGAGAAGGTGCGATCGAGCGTCGCCGCCTCGCCGGTGGTCTCCCATTCGCCGTAGACGCTGGAGAAGCCGCGCGAGTAGAGGACGCGGTGGGTGGCGCGGTCGATCACCTCGAAGAAGTACTTGCCGAGGTTGGTGTCGTCGATCGCCTTGGCGGGATCGCCGGGCCAGGGGAGCGGCTCGAGCACGATGCGCTCGAGCGAGAAGCGCTCCTCGCGGGCGTTGCCGGTGTGGAAGTAGTCGACGCGCAGCGTGCGGGGAGAGTCGGCTCCCATCGCGGCGGGAGCGACCGCCACCAGGGCCGCGAAGAGAGCCAGCGAGATCGGTCGGTGAATCATGGGCACCTCCTGTCGCGGGGAGCTTGGCAGAAAAGCGGATGGATGCGTCCGGGGTGTCCCTCCGGTCTGGTCTTCCTTCCGGCGGGGGCAGGGCCGACGGGGGCTTCTCCGGAGCGGGTGGCGCGTCTCCGGAGGGGCCCATCGACATCCGGGGGTTGGGTGGGGAGCCCGTCGATGGGACGGCCGGAAAAGCGACGGGCCCCGTGGAGGAGAAGCCCCCGTCGGCCCGGGCGGGGGCCTTTCGCCCGCCGGCAACGTTGCAGGCTCCGCCCTCCGCGGGTCCTGTCCGGCCGGCTTCCCATCTCCGTGCTCGCCCGGGGCGGCCGTGCCGTGAGTCGCCGCACGAATCTCGATCCGGGCTCCGCGCGGGGATGGGAGCCCTCCGTCCGGCCACCCGCGGCCCCCGCCCGGAGACAGGGAAGAGCGCCGGACGATATCGTTCGCCGGCGCAATCTGTGCCTGTCCGGGTTTTCCGCGTAGCCTTGGAGCATGCGCCGCGTCCTCCTGACCACGACGAGCCTTCTCCTGGTGACCATGACCCCGATCCCGACCTTCGCCGCCGACGTTCCCGCCGAAACTCCGCCCGTGGCTTCGGCATGGTCGGTCGAACGCTGCCGGGAGATTCTCGATCGCACCCTGACCGTCCGGCTGGCGCCCGATCTTTCGGGGCTTTCCTCCGGCGAGAAGACCGCCGTGGCCGATCTGCTCGAGGTCGGGGCGATCTTCCAGCGCCTCTACGAAGAGGCCAAACACCGCGAGGCTGGCGTGGCGCGCGACGAGGCCGATCGCTTCCGCTTGCGCTCGACCCGCCTTCCGGACGATCCGGTGGCCTGTCGCGTCGAGCTGTATCGCCTCTTTCAGGGGCCGATCGCGACGACGCTCGAGAACCGTCGCGAGCCGTTCCTCGCCGTCGAGCCCGAATCGCCGGGCAAGAACGTCTACCCGCCGGGGATCACCGCCGAGGAGGTCGAGCGCTACCTCGCCGCACACCCTGGCGAGCGCCCCGAGATCCTCGGCGAGCGCACCGCCGTGCGCCGTGCGACGCGCGAGGCCCTGGCGGCCGATCTCGCGGCGCTCGCACGCCATCCGGTGCTCGATGCGCTGCACCCCGGTCTCGGCGACCGGTTGCGCGCGCTTGCCGCCCGACCCGACGCTGCCACGCTCTACGCCGTGCCCTACAGTGTCGCCTGGAGCGACGAGCACGTCGCCGCCCAACGGTTGCTCTTCCGCGCCGCCGCGGCGATCGAGGGCGACGATGCCGAGCTCGCGCGCTACCTGCGCAACCGCGGCCGCGACCTGCTGTCGAACGACTACGAGAGCGGCGACGCCGCCTGGGTGACCGGGCACTTCGGCCGGCTCAACGCACAGATCGGCGCTTACGAGACGTACGACGACGCGCTCTTCGGCGTCAAGGCGTTCCCCTCGTTCAGCCTCCTGCTGCGCGACGCCGCGGCATCGGCGGACCTGGCGCGTGGGCTCGCCGGCCTGCAGGAGGTCGAAGATGCGCTGCCGTACGCAGCGCACAAGCGGGTGCGAGCGGACATCCCCGTCGGGGCCTACGCGGTGATCGCCGATTTCGGCCAGGCACGCGGCACCAACACCGCCTCGATCCTGCCGAACGACGCGCTCTTCGCCCGCCGCTACGGGCGCACCATCCTGCTGCGCGGCAACGTGATGACGCATCCCGATCTTTTCGCCGCGGCCGAGCGCCGTTGGCTTGCGGCGGTGGCGCCGGAGCACGGCGGTGCGCTGGCGCTCGACGGCGGCTATCAGCGCACTCTCTGGCACGAAGTCGGCCACTACCTCGGCCCCGATCGCACCGCCGACGGCCGGCCGCTCGCCCAGGCGCTCGCCGGCTGGGCCGACACCCTCGAGGAGCTCAAGGCCGACCTGGTGTCGCTCTTCGCCGTCCAGCGTTTCGCCGAGCGCGGGGTGATGACGCGCGAGCGGCTCGCCGGTGTCCAGGCCGACGGAGTCCTGCGCACCTTGCTCAACCACCGTCCGCGCCCCGACCAGCCGTACCAGCGAATGGAGCTCGTGCAGTTCAACTGGTTCCTCGACCAGGGTCTCCTGGCGGTGGACGGGCAGGGGAGGCTGACGATCCGATTCGAGCGCTACCCGACGGCGGTCGCGAGCCTGCTCGAGCAGGTGCTGGCACTCCAGTCCGGCGGCGACCCGAAAGCGGCGGAGGCGTTCTTCGAGCGTTGGAGCGCCTGGACGGCCACGCTGCACGAGCCGCTGGGCAAGCGGCTGCGCGAGGCCGAGGGGCCCCGCTATCGGCTGGTCCGCTACGGCGCGCTCGGAGAGTAGGCGGCAGCGCAGGGATGAGGCGGCCACCGAGGAGGCCGCGGTGCGGGGCGACGACGCGACCGGGCAGCGACCGGGCAGGTGACCGGGATCATGGCCGCCGGTCACCCCCGTGCTAGATTGAGCCGCGCTCGCCGCCGGTCGCGAGCCGACCCGAATCGATCGCACGCTGCCGCCATGCCTTCGCCCGACGACCCGAACTGCCCGCACGCCCCCGCCGACGAAGCCGGGGGCGTTCGCCTGGTGCAACTCGGGCGGGGCGAGAGCGGGCGGATGGCCTCCGCCGACCTGACGCGCGAGGACTGCGAGCTCTTGCACGCCCTGGGGCTTACCGACCAGTGCCTGCTGCGCGTCTGCCAGGCCGGCGACCCCTGCATCGTCCAGGTGCGGACGACCCGCATCGGGCTCTCGCAGCGGATGGCGGAGCGGATTCGCGTCGTGCCCACGGGCACGGACTGATGGCCACGGAACCACCGCCTTTCCCGCCGACGGAGCGTGCCGCCGGATCGCCTGCGACTCCACCGCGCGAGCGCCCGCGCCTGGCGCTCGTCGGCAATCCCAACACCGGCAAGACGAGCCTGTTCAACCGCCTTTGCGGCGTGCGGGCGAAGACGGCGAACTTCCCCGGCACGACGACCGATCTGCGGGTCGGACGCGCGCAACTCGGCAACGACCCAAGCCCGCTGCCGGCCGAAGTGCTGGATCTCCCCGGCCTCTACCGGCTCGACCTCGAGCTGCCGGAGTCGACCCTGGTGCGCGGCATCCTGCGTGGCGAGGCGCCCTACTCGCGCCCCGACGCGGTGCTGGTCGTCGTCGACGCCACCAACCTGGTGCGCAACCTCTACCTGGTCGGCGAGCTGCTGCGCGAGGGGTTGCCGACCGTCGTCGCGCTGAACATGATCGACCTCGCCCAGCGACGCGGGCTCACCGTCGACGCGCCGCGTCTCGCGGCGCTGCTCGGTTGCCCGGTGGTCCCGGTGGTCGCCCGGCGCGGCATCGGCATGGAGATCCTCCTCGGCTTCCTGCGGCAGGCGCTCCGCGAGCCGAAGGCGCCGGCGCCGCTCGCCGATCTCCCGGTCGGGCCGCGCGGCGAGCTGCCGATGCGAGAGCTCGAGCGGTGGGCCGACGCCGTGGTCGAGGCGAGCGTCGGCGGCGCCGGAGCGCTCGGCACGGCGAGCGACACGGTGGTCGAGCGGCTCGACCAGGCGTTCACCCACCCGATCCTCGGGGTGCTGATCTTCGGGTTGGTGATGAGCGGTCTCTTCTGGACCATCTTCGCCTTCGCTTCGCTGCCGATGGACCTGATCGAGAAGACCTTCGCCCACCTCGGGAGCTGGGTCGAGACGACCCTGCCGCCCGGCGCACTGCGCGATCTGGTGGCCGGCGGCGTCCTCGGCGGCATCGCCGGGACGGTGGTCTTCTTGCCGCAGATCTGCCTGCTCTTCTTTCTCATCAGTTTGCTCGAGGACACCGGCTACCTCGCCCGCGCCGCCTTCGTCATGGACCGCGTGCTCTGTCGATTCGGGCTGCCGGGCTACGCCTTCGTGCCGCTGCTCGCGTCGCACGCCTGCGCGCTGCCGGGGATCCTCTCGACCAAGCTGATCCCCGATCGGCAGGATCGCCTGGCCACGATCCTCGTGGCTCCGTTCATGAGCTGTTCGGCGCGCCTGCCGGTCTACGTCCTGCTGACCAGCCTGCTCTTCCGCGACGATCCGCTGAAGGCCGGGCTCGTCTTCGCCGGCTGCTATCTGCTCGGTGCGGGAGCGGCGCTCGGCAGCGCGGCAATCGCGCGGCGGACCATCCTGCCGGGGCGTTCGCGGCCGATGGTCCTCGAGCTGCCGACTTACAAGCTGCCGTCGCTGCGCAGCGCGCTGCTCGCCGCGGCGGAGCAGGGGCTCTCGTTTCTCAAGACCGCCGGGACGGTGATCCTCGCCATCTGCATCGTCATGTGGTGGCTTTCGGCCTATCCGAAGGCCGGGCCGTCGCCGGCGGCCGAGGCGCTACGCGTCGAAGCGGCTGCGTCGGCGGGCCGCGACGCGGCCCGGGCCGCGGGGCTGCTTGCCGAGGCCGAGGCGCTCCAGGCGCGTCACCAGCAGGGACAGAGCTTCGCCGGCCGGATGGGCCGGGCCGTGCAGCCGGTATTCGCTCCGCTCGGGTACGACTGGCAGATCACCGTCTCGGTGTTGACGAGCTTCCTTGCTCGCGAGGTCTTCGTCTCGAGCCTCACCGTCCTGCTTGCCGGGACCGACGCCGGCGCCGAGCCCGACGCGGGGGTGATCGACAAGGTGCGCCGCGCCACCCGCGCCGACGGCACGCCGCTGCTCTCGCCGGCGACGTCCTATTCGCTGCTGGTCTTCTTCGTCCTGGCGATGCAGTGCCTGCCGACGCTCGCCACGTCGCGCAAGGAGACCGGCTCGTGGACGTGGCCGGCGCTCCAGCTCGTCTGGATGTCGTCGGTCGCCTACCTCGGTGCTTTCGTCACCTTCCACGGCCTCCATCTGCTGGGGGTCTCGTGAGCGCGATTCCGTGGGGCGACGCGCAGTTTTGGGCGGTCTCCGCGCTCGCCGCCGTCGCGCTCGTCTTCGTCCTCCGGCGGTATTTTCGCCGCCGTCGCGCGAACGAGCCGGCCTGCCCGGCTTGTCCTCGGTGCGAAGCGGCAAGGAAAGATCCGACTCTGCCGCATTGACTCGCCGGAGCGCTCGCCGCGACGAGTCGCTTCTCCTCGCCCGCTCTTGCGTCAGGGGGCGAAGCAGCTGCGGGTGAAACACTTGGCGACCTTCAAGCGCCCTGCGGTCGAGTCGTGGTAGGCGATCACCGGATATCCATCCGTGCCGACTGCGATGTCGATCCCGCTGGCCACGGCCTCGGCCGGGTGGTCGACGATGGTGAGATGAGCCACGGGGGGCGGCGAGCAGATCGAGTCCAGACACTTGGCCACCTTCAGTGCATCAAGCTGCTGATCCTGATAGGCGATGACCGGCAGGTTGTCCGCGCCGATGGCGATCGCGGTCGGAGCGCCAACCGGAGGAGTGGGTCCGTCGAGCACGACGATGGACTCGTCTCCGCCGTTGCAGGCCGCATCGTTGCACTTGCAGACGCGAACCGTGCCCTGGTACTCACTCTTGTAGGAAATCACCGGCAGACCGTCGCTCCCGACGGCGATCGACACGTAGTAGAAGTCCATGCCCGGGCCGTCCACCTCGCTGATCGTCTCGTTGTGGCCGGCGCAGGTCGCATCGTTGCACTTGGCGACTTTCAGGTGGTTGTTGGTGTCGTCGAAGTAGGCGACGACAGGAAGGCCGTCTGCAGGAACCGCGATGGAAGCGAAGAACCCCACGTAGCTGGCCGTCGTGTCCACGGCCGTGTCGGTCTCGTCGCCGCCGACACACGCCGGGTCGTTGCATTTGACGACGTGGAGCCCGTGGTCGGTGTCGTCGAAGAAGGCGATCACCGGGTTCCCGTCGAGGCCGACGGCGACGGAAAGCCAGGACCCGGCGGCATGCGCGCCTGCCACGACCGTGATGGTCTCGCCGCTTCCCGAGCAAGCCGGATCGTTGCACTTGACGACCTTCACGTCTCGCAAGGTGGCGTCGTAGTAGGCGATGACCGGGTTGCCGTCCGCTCCGATGGCGAGGTCATTGGGATTGCCGACCTCGTTCGCTGGATCGTCGAGGGTGACGATCGCCTCGTCGCCGCCGGTGCAGGCCGGGTCGTTGCATTTGGCGAGCTTGAGCGATCTGGCGGTGCCGTCCTGGTAGGAGATCGCCGGCAGGCCATCGGCACCGATGGCGATCGAAGGCGAGGAGCCGACCAGGTTGGTCGTCGGGTCGTCCACCACCGACACGACCGGCGGCCCGCCGGCCGAGGCGCAGACCACGGAGCCGTCGGAGTTGACGAGCTGGATCGCCTGTCCCGATGCACAGGCGCCGCTCACGCGGACCTGATAGGCCGAGGCATGCAGGTTGTCGAGCAGGTCGGCATTGAGACCCGACCCTTGACCGTCGGCGGCAAGCACGAGCGGCATCACCTCGCTGTCGCGGGTCAGGGTCGTGGCGATGCGGGCGTCGGCGACGGTGCCGGCGGTGATGTCGCCGCCGCTGTGCGGGTGGCCGGTGAGGCTCACCAGAACCCCTTGCACGAAGAGCTTCATGTCGCCGCCGCCGGAGTTTTCGATGCTGAAGCTCTCGCCATTCGGTGAGCGCCGATCGAGCGACTTTTCGGTCAGGATGGTGTCGGTCACGCCGGCGCTGCCGCCGTCGAGCCGCAGGTCCGCCCCGCCTGCGAGGTTCGCAGCGACGACGCCGGCGCCGGCGGCCGAGCCGGTCTGCCCCCAGAGGCCGTGATTGGCGCCGGAAGTCGCCGGGTTCTCGCCGCGCACCGCGGAGCTGTTTTCCGCTGCGGCGGCCCGCTCGTGCAAGGAGGGAGAAGCGGGGAGAACTTCTGCCGGCGGGAGGGAGTATTGGGCTGTCTGTCCCTCTTGCCAGCGGCGCAGCGTGGCGAGCGCGGCGGCGACTTCGCCCGTGCTCGGCAGGCTCGGAACGGTGAAGCGTCGTGGCGGCGCCCAGCCCTGGGCATCGCCGGAGCTGTCGAGCGGAGCACCGGTGGAGTCGAGCGCGCGCACCGTCCAGGCATAGAGGCGCCCGGGTGCCAGGCACTTTTCGGCGTCGGTCGTCCAGGAGAGGGCGGCGCCCGCGATGCGCGGGGCAAGGACGACGCGAGACTCTTCGCTCGCGGAGAGGTCGAGCACGGCGAGCTCGAAGCCGGCAGCTCCGGTCACCGCGGACCAGCTGAACGTGGGGCAGGCGCTCGGCGCGCCGACGGATGTGGTGAGGCTGCCGGGCGAGACCGTCGTCGCGGGAGGAACGGCGGCCGCCGGTTGGGCGAGCGAGAGACCCGCAGTGAAGAGGGTCGAAAGGGAGAAGGCCGAGTGCATGCGCATGGAGGATCTCCGGTTTGGAGGGTGGCGGATCAAGGTCGTCGAGCGGACCATGGCGTGAGATCGCCGCTCTCGAAGCCGTCGGAGAAGAAGCCACAAGAGGCCGTCGGCGTCGGCCGTCCCACGACGACGAGGTCGGACCCCGCCGCCTGCGCGCCGCCGCGCGCGTCGAGACCGTCAACTACTTGCATGTCGCGTTGTTGCACTTGGCGAGGTGCAGCGTGTTGCCCGCGCTGTCGCAGTAAGCGACGAGCGGGAAGCCGTCTCGTCCGATCGCGATCGCTGTCTGGCAGGAGACCAAGGTCGAGCTGTCGACGACCGAGATCGTGCGGCCGGGAGCCGCGCAGCTCGCGGAGGAGCACTTGAGCAGGCGGACCTGATTGAACTCGAAGTTGAGATAGCTGACGGTCGGGAATCCGTCCGTGCCGATGGCGATGGAGGTGTACCAACCGACAGATTCCGAGAAGCCGTCGACGGTGGTGATCGTCTCGTTGCCACCGGCGCAGGCGGCATCGTTGCACTTGGCCACCTTGAGATCGTCGTTGGTGTCGTCGAAGTAGGAGATCACCGGGAAGCCGTCGAGGCCGATGGCGATCGAGCTGTTGCTTCCGACCCATGCGGAGTCGTCGACCGTGCTAATCGTCTCGCCGCCGCCGGTGCAAGCGACGTCGTTGCACTTGGCGACCTTGAGCGTTCCCGCGGTCCAGTCGAGGAAAGAGATCACCGGCTTGCCGTCGTTGCCGATGGCGAGCGAGGTCTTGCCCAGAATCTGGTCGACCGGGTCGTGGACGACGGTCCGGGTCGATGTCGTGCACGCCGCGTCGTTGCATTTCGCGACCTTGAGGGCATCGAGGGTGGCGTCGAGGTAGCTCACCACCGGGAAGCCGTCGTCGCCGATGGCGATGGAGCTGGAGTTCCCGGTGTCGTTGGCGAAGTCGTCGACGTTGGTCGAGGTCTCGTCGCCGCCGGTGCAGGCGGGATCGTTGCATTTCGTGATCCGCAGGCAGCCGTCCCCGGGGTTGCGGTGGCTGATGACCGGAAAGCCGTCCCGACCGATGGCGATCGAGGTCTCGTAGCCGACCGTTCCGCCGTTGTCGGCGGTGCTGACGATTCGGCGGGCGCAGACCGGGTCGAGGCACTTGGCCACTTTGAGGGAAGTCGCCGACGAGTCGCGGTAGCTGATCACCGGCAAGCCGTCGAGGCCGATGGCGAGGGCGGCCCCTTCGCCCACCGCGTTGGCCGGGTTGTCCACCACGATCTGTGCGGTGTAGCCCCCGCTCGGACTGCAGGTGACGCCGCCGTTCGCGTCGATCGAGCTGATGAACTCGCCTCTCCCGCAGAACTCGGTGACGCGAGCTTGGAAACCGGCCGCCTCGTGGCCATCGAGCGTGTCGGCATCGAGGCCCGACGCCGGTCCGTCGGCAGCGAGGACGATCGGCATCACCTCGGCGTCGCGCGCCACCGTCGCGGCGATGCGAGCCTCGGCGATCGTTCCGCTGATGATGTCGCTGCCGTTGTGACCGTGCCCGGTGAGGCTGACCTCTGTGCCCTGCACATAGAGCTTCATGCCCCCGCCACCGGAGTTCGTGATGCTGAAGCTCTCGCCGGAGGGGGAGGGCCGATCGAGCGACTTCTCGGTGAGGATGGCATCGGTGACGCTGGCGCTGCCGCCGTCGAGCCGCAGGTCCGCCCCGCCTGCGAGGTTCGCAGCGACGACGCCGGCGCCGGCGGCCGAGCCGGTCTGCCCCCAGAGGCCGTGATTGGCGCCGGAAGTCGCCGGATTCTCGCCGCGCACCGCGGAGCTGTTTTCCGCTGCGGCGGCCCGCTCGCGCAAGGAGGGAGAAGTGGGGAGAACTTCTGCCGGCGGGAGGGAGTATTGGGCTGTCTGTCCCTCTTGCCAGCGGCGCAGCGTGGCGAGCGCGGCGGCGACCTCGCTCGCGGTCGGCAGGCTCGGAACAGTGAAGCGTCGTGGCGGCGCCCAGCCCTGGGCATCGCCGGAGCTGTCGAGCGGAGCACCGGTGGAGTCGAGCGCGCGCACCGTCCAGGCATAGAGGCGCCCGGGTGCCAGGCACTCTCCGGCGTCAGGTGTCCAGGAGAGGGCGGCGCCCGCGATGCGCGGGGCGAGGACGACGCGAGACTCCTCGCTCGCGGAGAGGTCGAGCACGACGAGCTCGAAGCCGGCAGCCCCGGCCACCGCGGACCAGCTGAACGTGGGGCAGGCGCTCGGCGCGCCGACGGATGCGGTGAGGCTGCCGGGCGAGACCGTCGTCGCGGGAGGAACGGCGGCCGCCGGTTGGACGAGCGCGAGACTCGCAGTGAGGACGGTCGAGAGGGGGAAGGCCGAGTGCATTCGCATGGAGGATCTCCGGTTCGAAGGGTCGCGGATCAAGGTCGTCGAGCGGACCACGGCGTGAGATCGCCGCTCTCGAAGCCGTCGGAGAAGAAGCCACAAGAGGCCGTCGGCGTCGGCCGTCCCACGACGACGAGGTCGGACCCCGCCGCCTGCGCGCCGCCGCGCGCGTCGAGACCGCTCGCGTGGCAGAGGTCCGCGGTGGCCGCGGACGCGTCGATCCGAAGCGAGCCGATCGCGAGGACGGTCGTCGCGCCGCGCACCCGCAGCCAGCCGGCGAGGGTGGTGGCCGTCGAGCCGCTGCCGACGACGGAAACGGAGCGCGAGACCGCCACGTTCTCGGCGATCGTCCCGGCAGCGAGCTGGATCGGATCGCAAGTGGCGTCGTCGAGGGCGGCGGCGATCGTCGGGTAGCCCACGGACGGAACGTTGCAGATCGCGGCTGGCCCGGCGGCGGGTGCGGCCGCGGTGAGCAGGAGCTGCAGACCGACGAACCGGGCCAGGGCGAAGGGAAGACGGAACATGACGAGTCCTCCTCGAGTCAGCGCCGGCGCAAGCCGGGAGTGCAGAAGCGGTCGGAGCAGTGCTGCACGATCAGGTCGCCATTGGCCTCGTCGTGGTGCACGAGGAAGGGGAAGCCGTCGACGCCGATGGCGACCGACGTGTACTCGCCGAAGTCCGTCGAAAGGTAGGGCCCCTGGGCCGAACGCGACTTCGTGCAGGCGGGGTCGGCGCAGTGCGCGACGCCGAGGATGCCCGCCCCCGAGTGGTGGTGGGTGATGATCGGGAGCCCGTCCTCGCCGACCGTCACCGCGGTGTAGAAGCCGCCGTCGGAGACGAGCGGGGTGAGGGTGACGGAGGAGCAGTCGTAGGTGTTGCAGTGGGCCGCCTTGAGATAGCTGACCGACGCGTCGCGATAGACGACGAGCGGGAGCCCGTCGGAGCTCACGGTCAGCGAGCCGTGCGAGCCGGCGTTGCCCGAGGCGTCGAGCACGACGAGCGACTTCGAGGAGCAGGTGACGTTGCTGCACAGGGCGAGCTTGAGCTGGTTCTCCGAGAGGTCCCAGTAGGAGATCACCGGGTCGCCGTCGGGAGCGACAGCGAGCGACGCGAAGTAGCCGACGAGGCCCTCCGCGTCGACGGTGGTGCGGTCCGTCGCCGAACAGATGGCGTTGCGGCAGCGGAGGAAGCGGAGGTCGCCGTTGCTGTTGTCGAAGTAGGCGACCGACGGTCCGCCGAGGCTGTTGGCGGCGATCAGCGAGGCGAAGCGCCCGACGTCGCCCACAGCGTCGAGCACGGAAAGCTCGGCGGAGGTGCAGGCGGCGTCGTCGCAGCGCGCGAGCTTCAGGTCGAGGTTGGTGACGTCGAAGTAGGCGATGACCGGCAGGTCGCCGACGATGCCGATCGAGGTGTACTGACCGACATCGCCGGTGGCATCGAGGGTGGTGACCGTCGCCTCGGCGCAGTCGATCGTCTCGCAATGGGCCACCTTGAGGTCGCCGTTGGTGCGGTCGTAGTAGCTCACGATCGGCAGGCCGTCGGCGCCGATGGAGACCGAGGCGAACTCGCCGACGTCGCCGGCGGCATCGATGGCGATGGAGCGGAAGGGCTTTCGCGGAGGAATCGTGGAGTCCTCGCCGTCGGCGAGGGTCGCGGGCACGCCCTTGAGCTTGGTCCAGTGCACGGGGTTGCTGGCGCTGTTGATCGAGCCCGTGCTGCCCGGCTCCTGTCCGTCGAGGCGGTCGGCGTCGAGCGTCGAGCCGCTGCCGTCGCCCGCGAGGACGAGAGTCATCACTTCGCTGTCGCGGGCGAGGGTCGAGGCGATGCGGCTCTCCGCGACGGTGCCCGAGACGATTTCTCCGCCGCTGTGGGTGTGTCCGAGCAGGCTGACCGAAGTGCCGTCGACGCGCAGCGCCATGCCGCCTCCTCCCGAGTTGCGCACGTCGAAGGTCTGGGCGGAGGCCGAGGGTCGGTCGACGCCGCTCTGCGTGAGGCTCGTGTCCACCTCACCCTGCGCGGCACCGTCGAGCAGGAGGTCGGGGCCGGCGGCGAGGTTGATCGCCACGAGTCCGGCGCCAGCGGCGGAGCTGCTCTGGCCGAGGACGCCGAAGCTCGCGCCGGTTCCGGCCGGGTTCTCGCCGCGGACGGCCGCGGTGCCGGCGGCCTCGACCAACCTGTCGGCGACGCGAGGGGAGGGGGAGTCGTGAGACGGGGCGCTGGCGGTTCCGGGCGCGACGGTCGGGGTCTCCGCGGCCTGCCAGCGACGGAGCGTGTCGAGAGCCGTGGCCACTTCTTCCGCGCTCGGCGTCGCCGGTAACGAGAAGTGGCGCAGCGCAGGCCAGGAGGCTTCGCCGTCCGGCGGCTGTCCGGCCGCATCGAGGGCGCGCAACGTCCAGGCGTAGGTCCCGCCGGCCTTCAGGCAATCGGCCCGGGCGGGGGTCCAGGCGGTGGCGGCGCCGGAGATCGTCCGGCGGAAGGCGACGAGGGGCTCCTCCGCACGCCCCAGGTCGAGGACGGCGAGCTCGTAGCCTGCCGCGCCGTCGCCGGCGGCCCAGGTGAAGGTCGGGCAGGAGGTGGCGATTTCGACCGTCCGATCGACCTCGCCGGGCGAGACGGGCTGCGCCGAGCCTTCGGCGCCGGAGGTCGACCCCCTCGAGGCGGCAAGCAGAAGGAGACCTGCCAGCGCGACACGCGGCGGCAGGGTGCCGCCCCAGGTGGGATTCGTGCCTGGGTTGGGCGGGAGCGGTTGGAAAGGTGTGCTCAGCATGGAGACCGGCCCGGATCGCGACATCGGACCTCCCTCCTGGCGGCGCGACCGAAGATCGGCGAGCGCCCCAGGTGTGGCGGCGGATGCCCACGAGGCTAGAGGGGTGCTTCTCGAGACTCCATGGCTGATCGCGACAGCGGCATGGATGATTGCGACAACCGGTCTCGCGGAGGCCTCCGAAGGGTCGGGGCGGGCGGCGCTTGGTCGCGGCGGCGAATCGGAGGAGGATCGGACGGTCGACGGGGCCGATCGGCGAACAGCTCGGGCCCCGAACGCGAGAACGGAGGGTCTATGTCAGCCACCCGCGTCGAGAAGGACAGTCTTGGCGAAGTCGAGGTTCCAGCCGAGGCGTACTGGGGAGCGCAGAGCGAGCGGGCGCGGCGGAACTTTCCGGTGTCGGGGTGGGTCTTCCCGCGGCGTTTCCTCGGGGCGCTCGGGGCGATCAAGAGCGAGGCGGCGGCGGTCAACGCCGGGCTCGGACGGCTCTCACCCGAGCTGGCCGGGGCGATCCGGCAGGCGGCCGACGAGGTGGCGGAGGGCCGGCTCGACGACCAGTTCCCGGTCGACGTCTTCCAGACCGGCTCGGGGACCTCGACGAACATGAACGCCAACGAGGTGATCGCCAACCGGGCGATCGAGATCCTCGGCGGGGTGCGCGGCAGCAAGCACCCGGTCCATCCCAACGACCATGTCAACGCCGGGCAGTCGAGCAACGACGTCATCCCGACGGCGATCCACGTCGCGGCCTATGGTGCGATCGCCGAGGAGCTCGAGCCGGCCCTCGCGCGGCTGGCCACGGCGCTCGAGACGAAGGCGCGCGAATTCGACGATGTCGTCAAGATCGGCCGCACCCACCTTCAGGACGCCGTGCCGGTGCGGCTCGGCCAGGAGCTCGGCGGGCACGCCCAGCAGGTGCGCAACGGCCTCGCTCGCCTGGCCGCGGTCAAGCCGCGGCTCGCCGAGCTGGCGCTCGGCGGCACCGCGGTGGGGACAGGGCTCAACGCGCCGCCCGGATTCGCCGACGCGGTGATCGCCCGGCTGGCGGACCGCACCGGCCATTCGTTCGTCCCGGCGCCGAACCGCTTCGAGGCGCTGGCGGCGCGGGATGCCGCGGTCGAGACCTCGGGGGCGCTGCGCACGATCGCGGTGTCGCTCACCAAGATCGCCAACGATCTGCGCTGGCTCGCCTCGGGGCCGCGCTGCGGGCTCGGCGAGATCGTGCTGCCGGCGCTGCAGCCGGGCAGCTCGATCATGCCGGGAAAGGTCAACCCGGTGATTCCGGAGATGACGCTGATGGTGGCCGCCCAGGTGATGGGCAACGACGTGACGATCGGCATCGCCGGTGCCGGCGGGCACTTCGAGCTCAATACGATGATGCCGGTCATCGCCTGGAACCTGCTGCACTCGATCCATCTGCTGGCCAGCGCCTGCGGTCTGCTCGCCGACCGCTGCGTCGCCGGGCTCGTCGCCGACCGCGGACGGAGCACCGAGCTCGTCGAGCTCTCGCTCGCCATGGTCACCGCGCTGGTGCCGCGCCTCGGCTACGACGCCGCGGCAGCGCTCGCCAAGCAGGCGCTCGCCACCGGCAAGACGGTGCGGCAGCTCTGCGAGGAGCAGCAGCTCCTGCCGGCCGACGATCTGCGCGCCGTGCTCGATCCGTGGAGCCAGACGGAGGGTGGCCTGCACGGCGGGGACGCCTGAGTTGTCGTCATCGCCGATGCGGGGAGGGTGACGAGGTGCCGGCTGTCCTGATCACCGGTGCAGCCCGGGGGTTCGGGCGGGCACTGCTCGACGAGTACCTCGGACGTGGATGGACCGTCTTTCCTCTCGTCCGTGGCCTCGGGGACGCCGAGCCGCTCGCCGAGCGGGAGCGTTGCCACCCCGTGGTGGGTGACGTCACGACGCCACCGGTCGAGGAGGCGATCGCCGCGGCCCTGCGGGCACACGATGTCGCCCTCGACCTCCTGGTCAACAACGCCGGCGGCATCAAGAAGCTGCGCGGGCTCGCCGTGACGATGCCCGAGGATCTCGACGAGCTCTTCGGTGTGCACTGTGTGGGAGTGCTGCGCTGCACCCGCGCGGCACTGCCCTGGCTCCGGCGGGCGCCGCGTGCCACGGTGGTCAACGTTTCGTCGCGCTTCGGGTCGATCACCCGCACCGCGGCGGGGGAGTGGCGCGGGATCTACTCCTATCCGGTCGCCAAAGCGGCGCAGAACATGCTCACGGCCTGCCTCGATCGCGAGCTCGCGAGCGAGGGGATCCGGGTCTTCGCCCTGCACCCGGGAGCCCTGCGCACACCGCTGGGTGCCGTCGATGCCGACACCGACCCGGCCGACGCCGCCCGCGCGTTCGCCGCGTGGGTGCAGGCGGTCGACCGCGACGCGCCGTGCGGCTTCCACGACCTCGGCAGCGGCGGCCTGATTCCCTGGTGAATCGCGCGGCTACCTAGCCCGGATTTCTCACCCCGTTCCGTCGTGAGGCGGCGCAGATGGCTGTGGCTGCAAGGCGCCGCGACCGAGGCCGGCGCAGGCGTACTGGGCAGTACGTCGAGCCGGCCGACCGAGCGCCCGTGCTGAGCCTGCGATCACAGCAGGCTCAGCGCAACGCTGCAGACGCGGCCAGATGCGGCGCCGCAGCAGGAGCGGGGTGAGAAATGCGGGCTAGAGCAGCGCCTGCAGGCTCTCCGGATGGAAGCCGACGAGCAGCCGCGTGCCGCGGCGGACGAGCGGTGCGCGGATGTTGCCGGTCGGGCCCTTGAGGTCGGCGACGCTCAATTCGTGCGCCGGACGGGTCTCGGCCTTCTTCCCCCGGGCGAGCACGACGGTCTCGACGCTGGCGAGCAGCGCGGCGGCCTCGTCGTCGCTCATCGGGGCCTTGCGGGTGGAGCGTTCCTCTCGGACACTGGACTTGCTGGCGGTGAGCACCTCCCGGGTGCGCTCGCAGCTCGTTCAACTGGGGCGGGAGTAGAAGAAGTCGATCGCGCTCATGCGACGAGTCTAGCGCGGCGCCCGCGCTCCGTGATCAGTCGTCGACCTGCCCGTCCCACCAGGAGTCGATCTCGCGCCGCTCCTTCTTCGTCGGCCGGCCGGCACCGGCGTCGCGGCGGACGATCGGGCGGGTGAGCAGGTGTTCGAGCGAATCGCGCGTCGGTCGCGGCGGCGACAGGTCCTCGAAGAGACGCGGCACCTCGGCCTTGGGGAGCGTCCGGTCGGCGAGCTCGTGCACGACGAGGACGCGCGTCCACTCCGGCGTCACCTCGGCCTCGACGCGATCGCCGACGGCGAGTGCCCGGTGCGGTTTGACGGCGACGCCGTTGACCCGCACCCGCGAGAGGTCGCAGGCGTGCGTCGCCTGGGTCCGCGTCTTGTAGACGCGGGCCACGTGCAGCCACTTGTCGATTCGCACGCTCATCGCCGCAACTCTACCAATCCGCGTAGACTTCCCGGCGATGCGTGTCTCCCGCGAGGAATTCGAGGACCTCGTCGCCCAGGCGGTCGAAGGCCTGCCCGACGAGTTCAAGTCGATGCTCGACAACGTCGCGGTGATGGTCGAGGAGGAGCCGAGCGACGAGGATCTCGAAGAGGTCGGGATCGACCCGGCGGATCCGGATCGCGACGAGCTCTTCGGCCTCTACCAGGGCGTGCCGCTGCCCGAGCGCGGCAGCTCGTACTCGGCGCTTCCCGATCGGGTGCTGATCTATCGCGGTCCGATCCTGCGCTGCTGTGAAGGCCGACGCGAAGCGATTCGCGAGATCCGCGACACGGTGTTGCACGAGCTCGGGCACTATTACGGGCTGGAAGAAGACGAGCTGCCGTTCTGACGCGCGCAGCGCGTCATCCTGAGCGAAGCGAAGGATCCCCTCCGATCAACCGCCGCCTCCGCCGCGCAGGGCCTTCCCCCTCCCGGGTCCTTCGCTGCGCCCAGGACGACAGCGTGGGTTTCCGGGCGTTGGCGCCTACTCTCCGCGGAGCTTTGCGACCTTCCGATCGGCGTCTTCGGAGATTCGCTGGCGCTCGAGCAGGTAGTACTCTTCCTGCTCGTCGATCTTCGTCGGGTCGGTGAGCTTCTGCAGCTTGTCGCGGTGCAGGATCTCGAGCTCGGCGATCTTGGCCTCGGCCTGTCGGCGGACCTCGGCGATCTTCTCCCGGGTCTCCGCGGTCATCGAGTCCTCGCGCGGCCGCTCGATCCCCTGCGACTCGAGCCGCTCGAGGGCGAGCTCGTAGGCCGACTTCATTCCGGAGGCACGGTCCTTTCCGCTCATGATCTGATCCTACGCTGTTCGGAGCCGTTTCCATGACCGCGCGCCTCCTCCTCCTCTTCGTCGACGGCATCGGCCTCGCGCCGGGCGGCGAGGGCAACCCGTTCTCGACCGTTCCGATGCCGGAGCTGGTGCGGCTGCTCGGCGGTCCGCTCACCCTCGAAAGCTGTCGCGAGGCGCCGGAGATCGTGCTGCGGCCGATCGACGCGACCCTGGGCGTGGCGGGTCTGCCGCAGAGCGCCACCGGACAGACGGCGCTGCTTACCGGGGTGAACGCGCCGGCGGCGCTCGAGCGTCACGTCGCGGCCTTCCCGGGGCCGCGCCTGGGCGCCCTGCTCGCCGAGCACAGCGTGCTGCGCCGGGTCGAGGCGCTCGGCGGGCGCGCCCTCTTCGCCAATGCGTTGACCCCCGGCTACTTCGCCGAGGTGGAGCGCGGCACGCGGCGCCACTCGGCGACGACGCTCGCGGCGCTCGCCGCGGAGGGGGCGGTGCTCGGGGTCGACGACCTGCTGGCCGGTCGGGCGGCGACCTGGGATGTCACGGGCGAGTTTCTCGCCGAGCGTGCCGGGGTGTGCGTGGCGCCGGTGGCGCCGGAAGAGGCCGGCCGACGCCTCGCGGCGCTCGCGGCGAGCTACGACTTCACCCTCTGGGAGACGTTCATGACCGATCTGGCCGGGCACGGCCGCTGGGGTTGGACGGCAGCCGAGGCGCTCGGCCGGCTCGACGGGCTTCTCGGCGGCGTCGTCCGGGCCCGAGCGGCCGACCTCACCGTCCTGCTGACGAGCGACCACGGCAATCTCGAAGAAGCGGAGCACCGCCGGCACACGCGGAACCCCGTGCCCCTCCTCGCCTTCGGTCCGCTCGCGGGCCGTTTCGCCGCGCTCACGGCGCTCGATCAGGTGACCCCGGCCATCCTCGCGGCGCTTGCCGACCGGCCATCCTGACGCGCCGGGGCGCGTGTGCCCCCCTCGGCGAGGTCCGACCGTGCCGATCTTGGCGCGGAGTGAGGGCCTGCGCACGGCATCCGAATTGCTAGACCCGCCGGTAGAGCCGTCGGCAAGGGCCGACGACGCCAGAGGAGACCAGGCTTGATCGAAGCGCACGACCTGACCCGCAAGTACGGGGATTTCACCGCGGTCGCCGGAATCTCGTTCGCGGTGCCCGAAGGGGAGATCGTCGGGATGCTCGGGCCGAACGGGGCCGGCAAGACGACGACGCTCCGCATGATGACCGGATTCCTTCCGCCGACCAGCGGCCGGGTGACCGTCGCCGGTCGCGACCTCGTCGCCGATCCGGTGGCGGCGCGCCGCGAGATCGGCTACCTGCCGGAGAACGTGGCGCTCTACCCCGAGATGCGGGTGGAGGAGTACCTCGCCTATCGCGCCCAGCTCGAAGGGATGGATCGCGTCGCGGCGCGGCGGGCGATCGCCGAGACGATCGGTCGTTGTCTGCTCGGCGACGTGCGCGCGCAGGTGATCGGCACGCTGTCGAAGGGCTACCGGCAGCGCGTCGGGCTTGCCGCGGCGATCCTCCACGAGCCGCGCGTCCTGGTGCTCGACGAGCCGACGGTGGGGCTCGACCCGAAGCAGATCATCGCCATCCGCGAGCTGATCCGCGACCTCGGTCGGAGCCACACGCTGCTGCTGTCGACGCACATCCTCCCGGAGGTCGAGCTGCTCTGCCAGCGAGTGGTGATCATCGACCGCGGGCGGATCGTCGCCGAAGGCACTCCGGAGAGCCTGCGCGAGCGGTCGCTCGGCGCGGCACAGGTGCGCGTCGGTTTCGCCGACCCGGCCGCTCCGGCGGAGGTGAGCGAGGCCCTCACCTCGCTCGCCGGCGTCTCGCGGGTGCGCCCGCTCGGCGCCGGGGGTTGGCTGCTCGATTGCGAAAAGGGCGCCGACCCGCGCGCCGAGACCTTCCGGCTGGCCGTCGCGAGGGGCTGGACGCTCGTCGAGCTGGCGCTCGAGAAGGCCTCGCTCGAGGACGTCTTCGTCCGACTGACGACCCACGATGCGGTGAGCGGCGCCCTCGGCACCGCGGCTGGCGAGGTCGGGTCCATGCCTCCCGCCGCGTCGGGCGACGCGGCTGCCGGGAGCGCGGAGGTGGCGTCGTGAAGGGCCTTCTCGCCACGTTCTTCCGCGAGCTGCGCGCCTACTTCTTCTCGCCGCTCGCCTACGTCGTGCTCACGTTCTTCCTGCTGGTCAACGGCTACGTCTTCTGGTTCATCCTGAGCTACCTGAACGACCCGCGCTCGCGTGCCGGAGCGCCGCTCGAGCTCTTCTTCGGACAGACGATCTTCTTCTGGCTGGTGCTGCTCTTCGTCACGCCGATCCTCACGATGCGGCTGATCGGCGAGGAGCGCAAGACCGGCACGATCGAGATGCTGATGACCGCGCCGGTCACCGAGACGCAGGTCGTGCTCGGCAAGTACTTCGCGGCGCTCGGCTACTACCTTTTCCTCTGGCTGCCGACGCTCGGCTATGTCGCGGTCGTCGCCCACTACGGTTCGGTCGATCCGGGACCGGTGGCGGCGGGCTATCTCGGCGTGGCGGGGATCGGGGCGCTCTTCCTCGCCGCCGGCCTCTTCGCGTCGTCGCTCGCCAAGAACCAGATCGTCGCGGCGATCGTCGCCTTCGCCATGCTCGTCTTCTTCTTCACCTTCGGCCTGCTGGAGAACCTGGTGGCCGGCGAGACGGCGCGCAAGGTGTTCGGGTATCTCAACCTCTGGCAGCACATGGACGAGCTCAGCCGGGGGATCGTCGACACGCGGCGACTGGTCTACTACCTGTCGGTGACCGCCTTCTTTCTCTTCCTGACGAGCCGCGCCCTCGAGGCGAAGAAGTGGAGATGAGCCGTGGCGCGTCCTGAAACCAGACAACAGCTCCTCGCCGGCGGCACGCTGTCGGTCGGGGTGATCCTCGTCGCGGCCCTGCTCGCGATCGTCAACTACTTCGGGTTCAAGTACTACCACCGTTTCGACTGGACCCACGGGAAGCTCTACACGCTCTCCGAGAAGAGCCTCGGCGTGCTCGACGGCCTGAAGAAGGACGTCGACGTGGTGGTCTTCATGCGCCCGGGCGGCGAGCTCTTCGAGCCGGTGCGCGAGCTTCTCGAGCGGTATGCCGCCAAGTCGCCGCACGTCAAGGTGCGAGTCGTCGACCCGGAGAAGAACCTCGTCGAAGCGCAGCAGCTGGTCGACAAGTACAAGGTCAGCAGCCTTTCCGTGGTGGTCTTCGACAGCGGCGACGACCGCCGCGTGATCGAAGAGGCCGATCTCGCCGACTTCGACTACTCCGGCATGCAGTTCGGCGCCGGCCCTCAGATGACCGGCTTCAAGGGCGAGGAGGCGTTCTCCGGGGCGTTGCTCGAGCTTGCCGAGCAGCGCAAGCCGAAGATCCTCTTCACCAGCGGGCACGGAGAGCTCTCGCTCGACGACGTCTCGGAATCCGGCCTCTCGCAGGCGCAGGCTCTTCTCGGCAAGGAGAACTTCGAGATGAAGGCGTGGGCGTCGCTCGGTCAGGCCGAGGTCCCCGCCGGCACCGACCTCGTCGTCGTCGCCGGGCCGCGCGCCCGCTTCGCCGAACCGGAGCTCGCGGCGCTCGGCCGCTACCTCGCCGGCGGCGGAAGGATGCTGGTGCTGATCGACCCGACGCTTGCGCCCGGCGGCGGCGGACTCGTCGACACCGGCCTCGGTGCGTGGCTCGCCAACTACGGGGTGAAGCTCGGCGACGACATCGTCGTCGACCCGTCGAATCCGCTGCCGTTCTACGGCGCCGAGACGATCTTCGTCAACGCCGAAGGGACGCATCCGGTGGTGCGGGCGCTCGAACAGGCCAAGCTGCCGGTGATCCTGCCGCTGGCGCGTTCGGTGAGCCGCGGCACGCCACCGGCGGGCGCCGAAGTGAACGAGCTGCTGCGCACCTCGGCGGAGGGCTGGGGCGAGATCGATCTGGCCAACCTGCGCGCCGTCGCCAAGGGTCCGGCGGATCTCGCCGGGCCGGTCTCGGTGGCGATCGCGGCAGGTCCGGCCGCAGCCAAGCCGCCGGCGGTCGCGGAGGACGACGAGGACCCGCAGGCCAACGCCAAGGCAGCGCCGGCGGTGGCGCCGGTGCCGTGGCGACTCGTCGTCGTGGGCGATGCCGACTTCGCCACCAACGCGCAGTTGGCCAACGTCGGCAACCCGACGCTGCTCGCCAACACGCTCAACTGGATGGTCGAGCGGCAGAAGTTGCTCGGCATCGGGCCGAAGGCGCCGGAGCAGGTCCGGCTCAACCTGAGCGCATCCCAGTTGCGCTGGGTCACGCTCTGGGTGCTGCTCGGACTGCCCGGGCTGGCGGTGGCCGCAGGTCTCTGGATGCACCTGCGGCGCCGGAGGTAGAGCGGTGAAGCCGAAGACGCTTCTCGTGCTGGTTGCGTTGGTTGCGTCCCTCGGGGCATTCATCTGGTTCGTCGATCGTGACCTGCCGTCGACCGACGAACGGGCCGAACGGGCCAAGCGGGTCTTCGCCGGCCTCGAGGCGAAGGAGGTCGTCGGGCTGACGATCGAACGCGAGGGCGTGAAGATCGTCCTCGAGCGCGACGCGGTGTCGGGCGAGAGGTCGGAGGCGGACTCGGGCGCCGCGGCCGACGAGGCCGCCGCACCGTCCGGGTGGCACCTCGTCGCTCCGCTCGCCGCACGCGCCGATGGCGCCGCCGTCGACGCGTTCGTCGCCTCGCTCGCCGGGCTGGCGCGCGAGCGCACGGTGGCCGGGGCCGACCGCAAGGCGATGGGGCTCGCGCCGCCTCGGGCGATCGTGGCGCTCCGCACGGCGAAGGGTGAGCGACGTCTCGAGGTCGGTGCCGACGTTCCCGCGTCGGGCAACGTCGCAGTCGCGGTCGACGGAGGCGCCGACGTGGGGATCGCGTCGAAGTCCTTCTGGAGCGAGGCGGCGAAGCCTCCAGGCGACTGGCGGGCGCGCGATCTCTTCCCGGGTCGACGAGAGCAGATCGAGCGGCTGACGCTCGTCGGGGCCGCCGGACGTGTGGTGCTGGCGCAACGCGCCGGCGAGCTCTGGGTGGAGAGCCCCTTCGCCGACCGGGCGGACCACGATGCCGCGAGCTCGCTGCTCGCCGATCTGACCGGTTTGCGGGCCGAGAAGTTCGTCGACGGCGGCAATACCGCAGCGCTCGGGCTCGCGCCGCCGCGTGCGAGCGTGGAGGTGACGCTCGCCGGGAGGAGTGAACCGGTCCGCATCGAGCTCGGCGCCGCCGCGACGGAGCCCACACGCGTCGCGGCGCGCGTCGATGGAGCTCTCGTCGAGATCTCGCGGCGTCTCGACGAGGCGGTGGGCCGTGCCCCCGAGGGCTGGCGCTCGCGCGGCTGGTCGTCGCTCGACACCTGGAGCATCGACGCGGTCAAGGTGCAGGAGGTGGCCGGTGCGCTCGAGCTCACCCGTCATGACGGCGACTGGAGACGCGGACCCCAGACGATCCCGTACACGCCGATCGGCGACCTGCTCTACGCCGTGTCCGGGCTCAAGGCCGAGCAGTTCGGCGGGGTGGCGCCGCCGGGCGGGGCGCCTTCGCTGACGCTCGAGCTGACCGGGAGCGGCCAGCGACGGGAGACGCTGAGTCTCTGGGCCGAGCATGCCGGCCTCGTGCCGGCGCGGGTCAGCGGTCGTGAGGTGACGTTGCTCCTGCCGAAGGCGGGCGTCGACGACTTGCGGGCCAAGGTCGCCGCCGTGCGAGCGGCTCAGCCGATCGCCAATGCGACGCCCGCGGCCACGGCCAACGCAGCCAAGCCCTAGGCCACGGCGGCGTCCCGGCCGATCTGCTACAGTGCGCCGCCGATGAACCGATTCTGGCAGCGGAGCCGGGCCCTGCCGCTCGTCGCGGCGCTGCTCGCCGTCTGGCTCGGCGGCCGCGGGACGTTCGTCGGACACGTCGAGCGGATCGAGGTCGACGAGTCGACCTGCCATGTGGGGCCTTCGCCCGACGCGGCGGCGGCGCATCCCTCGGCTCCCCTGCACCTCGAACCGTCGCGTGCGGCGGAGCACGACCCCTACTGCGCTGCGTGCGAGCAGGAACGACGCGGCCTCGGCTGCCGGCCGGTCGCCTCGTGGACTCCGGCGGGGGCCGTCCGGCTGGCCGAGCGGCCGCTATTTCTGGCTGAACGCGCGCCGAGCGCTCAGGTCCCTTCGCGGCCCGGTCGCGCTCCCCCCTTCTCCTGACGCGTCGCTGACTCCGGCTCGTGGCGCGGTCGTCGCGCTGCCGAGCCCCGGCCACTGCGTTTTCCCAGGAGGACTTCGATGACCTTTCCGCCCTTGGTGGCGAGCCCCGGACATGGCTCCGGCGGCCGCCTCGATTCGTCGTCTCGCTTCCGGTCCGTCGCCCGCGAGGTCGCCGGTGCTCTTCTCGCTGCGGCGCTCCTCGCGGTGTGTGGCAACGCTGCCGCCCTTGCCGAGACCGTTCCGCCCTCGACCGACCCGGCGACGGTTCAGGCGCTGCGCGACGAAATGGCCGCACTGCGCCGAGATTACGAAGCACGACTGGCGGCGCTCGAGGCGCGGCTCGCCGCGCTCGAGAGCGCGCCGGCGGCTGCCGCGATGCCGGCGCCAGTACCGGCAGCCGCTCCTGCCGCGAGCGGTCCTGCAAACTACTTCAACCCCGCCATGGCGATGATCGCCAACGTCGTCGGCAGCGGCGGCAGCAACCCGATGGAAGACTCGCCGAGCGTGAGCTTGCGCGAGTCGGAGTTGAGTCTCTCGGCGGCGATCGATCCGTACGCCCGCGCCGACTTCTTTCTCGGCTTCAGCGAGGAGGGCGTGTCGGTGGAGGAGGGGTACGCAACGTTCACCGCCCTGCCCGGCCAATGGCTGGCGAAGGTGGGGCGCCAGCGCGTGCCGTTCGGCAAGGTCAACACGCTCCACTCGCACGCGCTCTCTTGGGTCGACGCGCCGCTGCCGATGCAGAGCCTGGTGGGTGGCGAGGAGGGGTGGAAGGACGACGGCGTCACGCTCTCGCGACTCATCCCGTTGGGTGACACCTTCTCGGAGCTCTCCGTCTCGTTGCTGCGTGGACGGGCGGAGGGGCTCTTCGCAGCGGAGCGCAAGCGCGATCTGGCGAGCAACGTGCACTTCCGGCTCTTCCGCGACCTGTCCGACGCCAGCAACGTCGACCTCGGCCTCTCGTGGGCCCGGGGCGCCAACGGCAGTGCGACCGGGTTCGACACGACGCTCGCCGGCGTCGACGTCAGTTGGCGCTGGAAGCCGCTCCGGACAGCGACGTCGCGCAGCCTGTTGGTGCGCGGCGAGCTGGTGCAGAGCCGCCGGGAGCAGCCGGACGGGACGGTGCGCGCCACCGGCTGGTACCTCTCCGGCGACTGGCAGCTCGCGCGACGCTGGACGATCGGTGGACGGCTCGAGAGCTCCGAGCGGGCCCTCGAGGCGAGCCAGCGCGACGACGGCGCCGCCCTGCTGCTCACCTTCCGCCCCAGCGAATTCCAACTCCTTCGGGCCGAGCTGCGCCGTCGCCGCTATGCCGAGGAGATCACGGCCGACGAGCTCTTCGTCCAGATGCAGTTCCTGATCGGCGCCCACGGCGCCCACGCGTTCTGAGGTTCGTCATGAAATCGCCAATCCGTCTGACGCTCGTTCTTCTCCTCCTGCTCGCCGTTCCAACCGTCGTCGAAGCCAAGCTCCATGTCGTCACCTCGCTCCAGGACCTGGCGGCCCTCGCCACCGAGGTGGGAGGCGACCGGGTCGAGGTGCTGGCGCTCGCCAGGGGCTACCAGGACCCGCACTTCGTCGACGCCAAGCCGTCGTTCGTGCTGCAGCTCTCGCGTGCCGATCTCCTGGTGGTCGCGGGACTCGAGCTCGAGATCGGTTACCTGCCGGCGCTCGTCGACCAGAGCCGGAATGCGAAGCTCCAGCCAGGAGGCAGCGGGTTTTTGGACGCCTCGGTGGGGTGCGAGATCCTCGGGCGTCCGACCGCGGCGGTGAGCCGCGCGATGGGCGACGTCCACCCCTACGGCAATCCGCACTACTGGACCGATCCGGAGAACGGGCGGATCATGGCGCGCGCCATCGCCGCGAAGCTCTCGGCGCTCGACCCGGGCGGGGCCGAGACCTACCGTCGGAACCTCGCGACGTTCGAGACGAAGCTCGACATGAAGGAGAAGGCCTGGAGGGAACGGCTCGCGCCGTTCTCGGGCACGGACGTCGTGACGTTCCACGACTCGTGGCCGAACTTCGCGCGGCGCTTCGGCCTGACGATCGTCGGACACGTGGAGCCGAAGCCGGGGATTCCGCCGTCGCCGACGCACACGCTCGAGATCGTCAACCTGATCCGCGCGAAGAAGGTGCCGCTCATCCTCGTCGAGCCGTACTTCGACACCAAGACGCCGAAGGCGATCGCCGAGCAGACGGGCGCGACCGTGCTGACGCTCTATCCGTCGGTCGGTGGTCGACCGGAGATCGGCGACTATCTGGCGCTGTTCGACTACAACGTCGAGGCTCTGGCCCAGGCCCTCGGGGGGGGGAAATGACCATCTTCGAGCTGTTGTTGCCGGCCTTCGTCGCCAGCCTCATCCTGACCGGCATCCACGCCTACCTCGGTGTGCACGTGGTCGAGCGCGGGGTGATCTTCGTCGACCTGTCGCTCGCCCAGATCGCCGCGCTGGGAACGACGGTCGCGTACCTGTTCGGCCATGACCTCCATTCGCTGCCGGCCTGGCTCTTCTCGCTCGGTTTCACCTTTCTCGGCGCGGCGGTGTTCGCCTTCACCCGGCCACATCACGACACGCGCATCCCGCAGGAGGCGGTGATCGGCATCGCGTACGCGGTGTCGGCGGCGGTGGCGATCCTGGTGATGTCGAAGGCGACGGCGGAGACGGAGCATCTCAAGGAGATGCTGGTCGGCAACATCCTCTCGGTGACCTGGGGGGAGTTGGGAAAGACGGCGGTGCTGTACGCGCTGGTGGGGCTGTTCCACTACGTCTTTCGGCGTCGGTTCCTGCTCATCTCGATGAACGAGGCGGAGGCGGAGCGGCTGGGGTGGAACGTGCGGTTCTGGGATTTCCTGTTCTACGTGTCGTTCGGCTTCGTGGTGACGTCGTCGGTGGCGATTGCCGGGGTGCTGCTGGTGTTCTGCTTCCTGATCGTGCCGTCGGTGACGGCGATGCTGTTCGCGGAGCGGCTCGGGCCGCGGTTGGCGATCGGCTGGACGATGGGGGCGCTGGTGTCGGCGGGCGGCGTGGCGTTCTCGTTCGTGCTGGACCTGCCGACGGGGGCGACGATCGTCGCCACGTTCGGGTTGGCGCTGATGGTGACGGCGGGGTTGCGGGCGCTGACGCGCCGAGCACGCTGATTCCCCGAAGGTGCCCCGAAGGTGCCAGCCGATTGGTGAAAGATCGGCGGGCACGCCTGACGTCCTAGGGAGCATGGGACGACGTCTCCGGTTCATTCCGCCGGGGGGTGCCCTCGTCGAGGTCACCTCCCGCACGATTCAGTCGCGGTTCCTGTTGCGGCCTTCGGCCGGGCTGCGGGAAATCACCCTCGGCGTTCTCGGCCGTGCTCAGCGCCGATACGAGGTGGCGATCGTCGCGTTCGTCTTCCTCTCGAATCACTACCACCTGCTGGTCTGGGTGCGCGATGCCGAGCAACTCGCCCGCTTCGTCGGCTTTCTCAACTCGAATCTCGCTCGCGAGATCGGGCGACTGCATGGATGGCGAGAGAAGGTCTGGGGTAGGCGATACCAGCCGGTCCTGGTGAGCGACGAGCCCGCCGCGCAGATCGAGAGAGTGCACTACCTCTTTCGACAAGGGATCAAGGAGGGCCTTGTTTCGGACCCGCTCGAGTGGCCCGGAGCGACCAGCCTCCCGGCGATGCTCGATGGGCGCTCGCTCACCGGAACGTGGTTCGACCGGACGGCGGAGTGTCTTGCGCGCAGGCGGGAGGCCGGCCCCTGCCGGCAGCGGTTTGTGTCGAAGGAGGTAGTCCGTCTCTCTCCGTTGCCGGCTTGGGCGCACTTGGCCGAGGGGGAGCGCAGGCGCCGGCTCGAGGACCTCCTCGAGCTCACAAGGTCGGAGGCTGCGTCGCGAATCCAGTCGACAGG
This sequence comes from Holophagales bacterium, assembly GCA_016699405.1. Lineage (NCBI taxonomy): Bacteria > Pseudomonadati > Acidobacteriota > Holophagae > Holophagales > Holophagales bacterium. Next base: position 2,618,933 of record CP064972.1, read on the forward strand.
CCGGAAAGCAGTGGGGCCTGAGGGGGTCGAGCGACTCGATCCCTGGGACATTCCGGCCGAGACTCGGAGAGGGCCAGCTCCACTCGTCCACGCGGCAAGCGGCGAAGCGCGAGCTGCGATTCGCGCGGCATATCGCTGCTTCGTCAGCGCCTATCGACGAGCCGCGGATCTCTTGCGGTCCATTGGCGGTGCTCCGAGCTTCCCTGTCGGCAGCTTTCCGCCGGCAAGACCGTTCGTCCGTCCCGCGCCGGCCTGAGGGGTCGAGGGGGACGGGAGCCCTCCAGCGCGATCGACAGGTCGGGACCGCAACCGTGGACACCACGGTGCGGATGGCTGCGGGCCCGCCGCTTGGATGGGCGTCGCTGTCGATTCCCTGTGATTCGCAGAGGCGCTTGACGGGCACTCGAAGCGGTTCGGTCGGGGGCGGATCGAGGAGGGTGAGTGTGGTGGGCTGATCTCCTGTTGGGAGTCGGGCCGTCAGGCGGACGGATGCGCATGGCGTTTCGCGACGCCAGGAGGAAAATCGCGTGGCACCTTGGCGGGGTTAGCGGGCGGCGGCGATCAGGCGCTTGTTGGCCTGCACGAGAGGCTGCGTGGGGTTGATCGCCTCGGCCCGCAGGATGTAGCTCCAGGCCCGCTCGGGATCGTGTCTGCGGGTCAGGTGCACGTAGGCGAGGTTGTTCAGCGCCAGGATGTCGCGGCTGTTGAGCTCGACCGCCTTCTCGAAGGCGGCCAGCGCGGCATCGACCCGGTTGCGACTCATCTCCGCCAGGCCGAGGTTGTACCAGGCCGGAGCGTTCTTCGCATCGAGCTTCAGCGCGACCTCGAGCTCGGCGACGCTTTCGTCGAGCTTCCCGAAGCGGAAGAGGCCGAGCGCGTAGAAGACGTGCAACCGCGGATCCTCGGGCTTGAGCGCGGCAGCCTTCGACAGGTTCTCCAGCGCCTCCGTCTGTTCGCCGGCAAAGGCGCTCAGTCGGCCGAGATCGCGGTAGAGAACCACTTGGTGTCGGTTCTCGACGAGCAGACGGCGTAGTCCCTCGATCGCCTTGAAGGGGAACGTGCCCTCGAACTGTCGCAGCCGCTGGAGCTCGCGGTAGACCTGGATCGAGCGCAGCGGCGAGGGGAAACGGAACGGATCGAGGTCGCGAGCGCCGAGCGAGCCGCCATCGGCGATGTAGCCGAGGCTGGCGAGCAGCCGGATGCTCTCCTGGTCGAGGTGGACGCTGCTCGCCGCCCGTGCGGCCGCCGCAGCGAGGCGGCCGCGCAGGTCGACCTCGAAGGCCTGGGCGCGCTCCGGCTCGTCGTCGACGAGGTTCCGCGTCTCTCCCGGGTCGCGACGCAGGTCGTAGAGCTCCCGGTCAGAGCTCAGGTAGAAGCTGTAGTTGCCGTCGCGCAGGGCGTGCACGGGCGATAGGTAGAAGTCCTCGTACGGAATCATTGCCTCGGAATAGACCGTGCGTCGGTCCGTCCGGGCAAGGGAAAGGCCTGGCAGGGAGGGGTCTGCTGGCAGGCCGAGCGCTTCGAGGATGGTGGGTGCCAGGTCGATGCTCTGGACCACGTGCGAGTAGCGACGGCCCGGCCTGCCGTAGATCGGATGCGACAGGATCAGCGGAACGTGCGTCGTGGCGGCGTAGCAGAAGAAGCCGTGCGTGTGTTCGCCGTGTTCGCGGAACGACTCGCCGTGGTCGGCGGTGACGACGACCAGCGTCCGCTCGGCCAGCCCGTGTGCTTCGAGGTAGCGGACGATGCGACCGATCTCGAGGTCCATCGAGGCGATCTCGCCCAGGTACGGGTCGTCGGCGTAGGCATCGCGAAACGGCAACGGCGGGTCGTAGGGATAGTGCGCGTCGTAGAAGTGGACCCAGCCGAAGAATCGGCCCCTCCGTTCGGAGAGCCAGGCGAGGAAGAGGTCGGTCGTGGTGGCGGCGCGTCGCGTGACGATGTCGCGCTTCGACGCGTCGGGGTCATAGTGAACGATCTTGTCCTCGTAGACGTCGAACCCGGCGTCGAGGCCGAAGCGGCGGTCGAGGATGAACGAGCTGACGAACGCCCCGGTAGCGAGACCGGCGTCGTGGAGTCGCTCGGCCAGGGTGCGCGCTTCGGGCGGCAGGGAGTAGGCGATGTTGTTGCGCACCCCGTGCTGGGTCGGGACGACTCCGCTCAGGATGCTGCTGTGGCTCGGCAGCGTGATCGGGGCGTGGGAGTAGGCGTTTTCGAACAGGTGACCACGGCGGGCCATCGCGTCGAGCGCCGGCGTCTGGACGCGGCGATTGCCATAGGCACCCAGCGCGTCGGCACGGGTCGTGTCGAGGGTGACGAGGATGACGTTGTCGAAAGTGCGGGCGGCTGGCGGCCTGCAGCCCGCGAGCCACAGCCCGGCAAGGGAGAGCGTCGCGACGCCGACGCGATGCCGCACGGCCTCGGTCACTCAGTCCGCCGCGGTGTGGGCGACGAATCGCCGCAGGTCGGGGTTCTCGGCCAGGCTCGGCGAGCGGGTGAGCTCGTCGCGCGCCTCCGAGTAGCGGCCGAGCCGCGTCAGCACCACGACCATGACGTAGCGCAGGCTTGCCAGATCCGGCCGTTCGGCCATCTTCAGCCGAAGGGTCGAGACGACCTGTTCGGGTCGGGGCCCGTTCATTCCGAGGCCGTCGAGCAGGAGCTTCCAGTCCTCCCCGCGAAGGGGGCCCTGCTCGAGCGCTGCCAGCAGGAGATTCACGCCGCGCGCGCGTTGTTTCGCCTCGAGGTAGACACGGCCGAGGTTGGCCCGGATGGTGGGGTACCCCGGATGGCGCGCCAGGATCCCTTCGCCGACGGCGATCGCCTCGTCGTGTCGGCCGGCGAAGCTCAGCAGGATCATGCGCGCTTCCTGGAACGTCGGTTGGTCGGGGAATCTCGCCGCCAGCAGCTCGACGAGCTCGGGAGCCTTCTGCAACTCGCCGAGCTCGAGGTAGAGCCGCAGGGTCGCGCTCCACCTCTCCGCCTCGACCTGGCCGGCGGCGATTTCGTGGCGGAGCCGGTCGCCATCGACGACCGGGTCGATCGGCCGCGAGTAGTAGGGCGGTCCGCTGGCGAGCAGCAGGAGGAGGGGAACGAAGGTCATTCCTCTTGGACCACGACGTGCCCCTCGCGGACCGGTACCGGCGAGAAGCGGAACCAGCGGGCAGTGAAGAATCCGGGGTGGGAGCGCTGGAGCGTCTGGATCTGCGCTGCGGTCAGGCGACCGCGAACCAAGAGGCGGGCCTCGAGGTTGGCCTGCTGCATCTTCTGGGTCAGCGGGGCGATCTCGTCGCGGTTGAAAGCGACCAACGCCTCGCGCGAGACGGCAGGGTCGAACATCATCCGGGTCTGCCGCTCGCGCGCGTCGCTCAGGCGCGTCTGGGCAAGCTGATAGCCGGTCTGCAGCGAGTCGAGCGCGGAGGAGAGCTCCTGCCGAAGGGCGGGGCTCAGTCCGAGCTCCGTGCAGAAGGCGTCGCGCTTCCACCAATTCTGGAGGGGAGTCGCCTCTCGAGGAGCAACCGGCGTCGTTTCGCTGCCGGCCAGGAGAGCCACCGAAACGGCAAGTGCAGCGAGGCCTGTCATCTCGAACCACCGCGGAACCGGTCGGGCGGGTCGTGGCTCGGCACCGACCCGCCCGGCGGATTCGTCGGACTTGCTTCGCCCGTCAGGCCCGTCTCCGCCGCAGCAGCAGGGCGCCGCCGGAAGCGAGGAGGAGAGCGAGGGCGGCCAGGCCGGCGAGGTTGAGCGTCGGGACCTCGATCACGCTCAGCCCGAGGTCATTGATCACCGCCGCCGAAACATCGAGGCTGATCGGGAGGATGACCCCGGTGCTCACCGGGATCGTGCCGATGAGGGTCTCGTTGCCGTCGAAGGCGCGCTCGGGATGGTCGAACGGTGCGCCGTTCTCGAAGTCCTCGGCGTCGTAGACGTCGAGGTGGGTGGCGCCGTTGTCGAAGAAGAGGGCGAGCCCTTCGAGCGTGTGGGTGTTCCCGTTCGAGACGAGGTTGATCTCGGCGAATCCGCTCGACGCGTCGTTGCCGGGGGCTGGGCGCTCCCGCGTGTCGAGCATGAAGGCCGACCAGACGGGCGACGGCTTGCCGGCGAGCGCCGAGACGTCGAAGGCGTAGATCGCCCGGATCTCGTTGACGAAGCCGGCGGATGGATAGTTGTAGGTGTTGCCGTACATCGAGTTCGTGCCGGCGTAGCTGTAGTCGACCTTGAACGGGTAGTAGCCGGTTCCGTAAAGCGCGCCCGAATAGTGGGAGACGAAGCCCCAGGTCGTCGGGGCGAGCCCGGTGCCGTCGCCCGCGTGCGCGATCGGGTGCCACGTTCCTCGTCCCGGAGTGTGATTTCTCGGGAATGGGCGGCGGGGTGCGGCGGAGACCGCTTGGGCAGCCAGGATCAGGACGGCGAGGGTTGTGGCTTGGATCGTGTTTCGCATCGGGTGGCGGCCTCCTGGAAGAGAATTAGATTCGCTAATTCTAGCAACAAAACGACAGACCAAATCGTCTTCTCGCGACGCGGTGAGCGGAGCCGGAGTCGACTCAGTCGCTCTCGCGATGCTCGCCATAGATTCCCCGCAAGGTGTCGGCGATCTCGCCCAGTGTCAGCTCGGCGCGCACCGCGGCGAGGATCGTCGGCATCAGGTTGCCGTCCTCGCTGGCGGCGCGCGCGAGGGCTGCACGTGCGGTTTCGGCCCGCTCCCGGTGCCGCGCGTCGCGGAAAGCGCGCGTCCGCTCGGCTTGCGCCTGCTCGGCGGCGGGGTCGATGGTGAGGATCTCCGGCACCGGCTCGTGGTCGGTCTCGAAGCAGTTGACACCGACGACTTTGCGGTCTCCCGCCTCCACCGCGCGCTGCCAGGCGTAGGCCGAGTCGGCGATCTCCTTCTGGACGAAGCCCTGCTCGACGGCAGCGAGCGCGCCCCCCATCTCGTCGATCCGGCGGATGTAGTCGCGCGCGCCGGCGACGATCGCGTCGGTCAGCGACTCGACGAGGTAGGAGCCGCCAAGCGGGTCGGCGACGTCGGCGGCGCCGCTCTCGAAGCCGACGATCTGCTGGGTGCGGACGGCCACCGTCGCCGCCGCCTCGGTGGGCAGACCGAGCGCTTCGTCGCGCGAGTTGGTGTGCAGCGACTGGGTGCCGCCGCAGGCGGCGGCGAAGGCCTGGAGCGCTACGCGGACGACGTTGTTCTCCGGCTGCTGGGCGGTGAGCGTCGAACCGGCCGTCTGAGTGTGGAAGCGCAACCAGCACGAGCGCTCGTCCTGCGGCGCGAAGCGTTCGCGCACCAGCTCGGCCCACAGCCGGCGAGCCGCCCGGTACTTGGCGACCTCCTCGAAGAAGTGGTTGTGCGCGTTGAAGAAAAAGGAGAGCTGCGGTGCGAAGTGATCGATCGAGATGCCGCGGGCAAGCACCTGCGAGACGTAGCAGAGCCCGTTGGCGAGCGTGAAGGCGACCTCCTGCACGGCGGTCGAGCCGGCCTCGCGGATGTGGTAGCCGGAGATCGAGATCGGGTTCCACTTCGGCACCGAGTCGGCGCAGAACTCGATGATGTCGGCCACCAGGCGGAGCGAGGGCTTCGGCGGGTAGATGTAGGTCCCGCGAGCCGCGTACTCCTTGAGGATGTCGTTCTGCACCGTGCCCGCGACCTTCTCCCAGGGCACGCCCTGCTCCTCGGCGATGACCAGGTACATGGCGAGCAGGGTGGAGGCGGTGGCGTTGATCGTCATCGAGGTCGAGACGCGGTCGAGCGGGATCCCCTCGAACAGGCGGCGCATGTCGGCGATCGAATCGACGGCGACGCCCACCCGGCCGACTTCGCCGCGCGCCATCGCGTGGTCGGAATCGAAGCCGATCTGGGTCGGCAGGTCGAAGGCGACGGAGAGACCGGTGGTCCCGCTCTGGAGCAGGTAGCGATAGCGCCGGTTGGACTCCTCGGCGCTGGCGTAGCCGGCGTACTGGCGCATCGTCCAGAGACGGCTGCGGTACATGTCGGGGTAGAGGCCGCGGGTGAACGGGAAGCGGCCGGGGCGCTCGGCGGGGATGCTCGCGAGGTTGTCGGGTCCGTAGGACGGGGCGAGCTCGATGCCGGAAGGGGTGCGACGGGGCGCCGGAGCGGCCCGATGGGGATCGGCGGACTTGCTCATGCCCGAATTATAGGAATCGTCCGGGCCAGCGCCGCCGCCCGGAAAGGCAGGGGAGGCGTAGACTCCTAGCGATTGTGGCGGCCTCCACTCCGGGCCACTAGATGTTGCGGTTTCCCCTTGACAGCCCCGGCGGGGTGGCGTACGTTCTGCCAGCTTCAATATGAGCCACACGGCCCCTTCCGCCCGCCCGGAGCGTCGCCGGTGGTTTCTTCAAAACGCGCGAAACTGAAGGAGCGCAGGCAATGCAGTCGACGGCACACCCCGAGCGCACGGACGGCGAGCAGCCCCGGGTCGAAACCTCCTCCGCCGAGCGGGGGGCGACGGGCCTCCCCTTCCGGCGTTACTTCACCACCGCCGGCGTCGATCCGTTCGACGCCCTCGAGTGGGAGATCCGCGACGCGGTCATCGGCAACGAGCGCGGCGAGAAAGTCTTCGAGCAGAAGGGGGTGGAAGTCCCCAAGGCCTGGTCGCAGACGGCTACCAACGTCGTGGTCAGCAAGTACTTCCGCGGCCAGCTCGGCACGCCCGGGCGCGAGACCAGCGTCCGGCAACTGATCGGCCGCATCGTCGACACGATGACCGGGTGGGGGCGGCGCGGCGGCTACTTCGCCTCCGAGGAGGACGCCGGCATCTTCGCCGACGAGCTCAAGCACATCCTGGTCAATCAGCTGGCCTGCTTCAACTCGCCGGTCTGGTTCAACGTCGGGATCGAGGAGCACCCGCAGTGCTCGGCCTGCTTCATCAACTCGGTGCAGGACACGATGCAGTCGATCCTCGGGCTGGCCAAGACCGAAGGGATGCTCTTCAAGTACGGCTCGGGCACGGGAAGCAACCTGTCGACGCTGCGCTCGTCGCGCGAGTCGCTCGCCGGCGGCGGGACGGCCTCGGGCCCGGTTTCCTTCATGAAGGGGTTCGACGCCTTCGCCGGAGTGATCAAGAGCGGCGGCAAGACGCGGCGCGCCGCCAAGATGGTGATCCTCGACGTCCAGCACCCCGACGTCGTCGACTTCATCCGTTGCAAGGAGGTCGAGGAGCGCAAGGCCTGGGCGCTCATCGACGCCGGATACGACGGCGGATTCAACGTTCCGGGCGGCGCCTACGACTCGATCGCCTACCAGAATGCCAACCACTCGGTGCGCGTCACCGACGAGTTCATGCGGGCCGTGGTGGAGGATCGCACCTGGTCGACGCGCGCCGTCACCGACGGCCGGCCGATGGACACCTACAAGGCGCGTGACCTGATGAAGATGATCGCCGACGCCACCTGGGTGTGTGGCGATCCGGGGATGCAGTTCGACACCACGATCAACGACTGGCACACCTGCTCCGGCACGGCGCGCATCAACGCCTCGAACCCCTGCTCGGAGTACATGTTCCTCGACGACACCGCCTGCAATCTGGCGTCGCTCAACCTGCTCAAGTTCTTCGATGCCGAGCGCGGCTTCGACGTCGAGAGCTTCGTCCATGCCTGCGAGGTGGTGATCACGGCGCAAGAAATCGTCGTCGATCCGGCGAGCTACCCGACGCCGGCCATCGCCAAGAACTCGCACGAGTACCGGCCGCTCGGCATCGGCTACGCGAACCTCGGCGCGCTGCTGATGGCGCGTGGCCTGCCGTACGACTCCGAATCGGGGCGCGACTATGCCGCCGCGATCACGGCGCTGATGTCCGGCGCGTCCTATGCCCAGTCCGGCCGGATCGCCGAACGGCTCGGTGCGTTCGCCGGCTCCGTCGGCAATCGTGACTCGATGGCGCGCGTGATGCGCAAGCACCGCGACGCGGTCAAGCGGATCGACCCGGCCCACGCGCCGCTCGAGCTGCTGCAGGCGGCCAAGCGGACCTGGGACGAGGTGGTCGAGCACGCCGAGTCGCACGGCCTGCGCAACAGCCAGATCTCGGTGCTGGCGCCGACCGGCACGATCGCCTTCATGATGGACTGCGACACCACCGGCGTCGAGCCCGACATCGCGCTCGTCAAGTACAAGAAGCTCGTCGGCGGCGGGCTGATCAAGATCGTCAACCAGACGGTACCGGCAGCCCTCAAGCGGCTCGGGTACGACAAGGAGGAGATCCGCGCCATCGTCGAGTTCATCGACGAGAACGACACGATCGAGGGCGCGCCCTTCCTCCACGAGGAGCACCTGCCGGTCTTCGACTGCGCTTTCAAGGCCGCGAAGGGCACGCGCTCGATCCACTACATGGGGCATCTCAAGATGCTCGCCGCGGTGCAGCCCTACATCTCCGGGGCGATCAGCAAGACGATCAACATGCCGGAGGACTGCACGGCCGACGAGGTGCTGCAGGCCTACGTCGAAGGGTGGCGGATGGGGCTCAAGGCGATCGCCATCTATCGCGACGGCAGCAAGCGCACGCAGCCGCTGTCGACCAAGCGGGAGGGGGCGACGGCTCCGTCGACCGCCGCCGTGGCCGCCGCCGCTCCGGCGGTGGACAACCGCCCGCGCCGGCGCAAGCTGCCGGACGAGCGGCGGGCGATCACCCACAAGTTCTCGATCAACGAGCACGAAGGCTACTTGACGGTCGGTCTCTACGAGGACGGCCAGCCGGGCGAGATCTTCCTCGTGATGGCCAAGGAGGGCTCGACGATCTCGGGCCTGATGGATGCGCTCGCCACCTCGGTCTCGATCGCGCTGCAGTACGGCGTGCCGCTCAAGACGCTGGTCGACAAGTTCACCCATACCCGGTTCGAGCCGTCCGGATTCACCAAGAACCCGGAGATCCCGATCGCCAAGTCGATCACCGACTACATCTTCCGTTACTTGGCGTCGAAGTTCCTCAACGCGGAACAGAAGCAGCAGGCCGGGGTGGTGATGCGCGACGAGCCCCTGCTGCCGGCGGTCGAGGCCAAGCCGGCAACGGCTCGCCCCGAGCCGATGGTCGAGCAGGCGAAGGTGAGCTTCCTCTACCAGCAGGACGCTCCGTCGTGCCACGAGTGCGGGTCGATCATGGTGCGCAACGGGACCTGCTACAAGTGCCTCAACTGCGGCTCGACGAGCGGGTGCAGCTGAGACGGAGACGGTGCGGACGGGGCGAGTGAACGCCGGAGCAGCGGGGGTCGCGCAGCGCGCGGCCGGCCGGTCGACTGGAGCGTCGAGGCCGGGGGGGCAGGTGCCTCTCCGGCCTCTTGCGTTGGCGGATGCCTCGGCGTCCGCCGGAGTCCGGGGCGCAATGGAGCGCTCCGTCTAGAGCCGGTCCGCGGTGGACCGGCCGCTCCCGCGGCGCGGGGGCAGGGAGGCCAGGAGATGGCGACCAAGAAGGCTGCGAAGAAGGCTGCGAAGAAGCCCGCGAAGAAGGCGGCCAAGAAGACCGCCAAGAAGTAAGCCTCGCTGTCGCTGCACTGTCGAGCCGTGCCCGCGGGTCGCGATCGACCCGCGCGGTCGCGGCTCTTTTTTTGTCCTCTCCCGACACGGTAAGCTCGCCGCCCGATGAGCGACCCCACCTCGATGGTGCCCCCTCCCAGCCGGCCGCGCGTGCCATGGCCGATCGCCCTGGGCCTGGCGCTCGCCGCGATCGCTGCGGCGGGCCTCTTCTCGACGCTTCAGCGCCGCGCCGCCCCGCTGACCGGGGTGGAGACCGGCGGCGGGGCCCCGGCGGCGCCCGCCTTCCGGCTCGCCTCGCTCGACGGTCGCCAGCTCGGTCCCGCCGACTTCGCCGGCCAGGTGGTCCTCGTCGACTTCTGGGCGACCTGGTGCGGGCCATGCCGCATGCAGGCCGAGGTGCTCGCCGGGCTCCATCGAACGCAGCACGGTCGCCCCGTGCAGTTCCTTGCCGTGAGCGTCGGCGAGGAAGAGGCCACGGTACGCCAGTTCGCCCAGGAGAACCCGTTCGAGTATCCGGTGCTGCTCGATCCGGGAAGCCGGGTCGCCGACTCGTTCGAAGTGATGGCGTTGCCGACGATCGTCGTCCTCGACCGCCACGGCCGCGTCGTTCTCAAGGAGTCCGGGCTGACGGACGCCGCGACGATCGAGAAGGCGCTTGCCGCTGCCGCTTCGAGCTAGAGAGCGCGGCGCGCCACCCGCCTACGGCGCCGGCGGCGGCAGGAGGGCGGTGAGCTCCGCCTCGAAGGCGAGCGCGCCCTGCGCCGAGACGTGGGTCTCGTCGGTATAGAACAGGGTGCCGTCGATCACGGCCTCGCAGCTTCCGCTGGCACAGAGCCTCACCGCGGGATCGAGGACCTTCACGCGGGGCTCGTGCGCGGCGATCTCGGTCAGCTGCGCGACGACCGAACGTTGCCGCGCTTCGTGATCCGCGCGGCTGACCCGGAATTCGAGCCCGCGCTGCAGCGCGCCGACCGGCGATCGCGCCAGGTCGGGAACCGAGGCGATGACGACCACCGGTGCGATTCGGGCGAGCCGGGCGATCGTCTCCGGCAGCCGGGACGTCATCGCCTCGCGACTCGAAGCAAGCGACGGCAGATCGCGCGGGGACGTCGTCACGAGGTGTCCCGGCCCGCGTTCGCCCGGCACCGGTTCGTTGACGTAGGCGCCCCAACGCGCCGTGAGGACGATCAGCGTCGGCCGGGCGGACTCGAGAAACGCCAGCTTCCAGGTCGAGTCGTCGAGCTCGCATCCCGGATGAAGCGGCGTCCGCACGGCGAGCAACGGTGGGCAACCCGAGATCGAGAGGACCTCGGCCTCGCCGCCCCGTCGTCTGGCCACGGCGTGAGCGAGTGGTCCCCAGGACTCGGCGGTGCTGTCGCCCCACATCACGATCCGCGTCGCGCTCCCCGTTCCGCCGCTGCTGCTGCAGTACCGTCGCCCCGACGCCGGCAACGGCTCCGGCCAGGGGCAGGGGAACGCGGCGATCTGCGCTCGCAGCTCGCCGTCGCGGAAGAGCTCCTGCTGCAGCAACTCGGCCATCGGCGAGGGCTCGACGAGCGGGCGAAGCGGAACGGAGCGCAGGATCGCGGCGGACCCCGCGACCGCGAGGAGCGCTGCGCTCAACGCCAGCACGGTGGGTCGCGGCCACCGGGAGTAGAGCGTGCGGACCGGCATCTCGACCCAGCGATAGGTGGCCGTCGCCAGGATCAGCGCCAGGATCATCGCCGCGGAGCGCAGCGCCAGGGAGGCTTGCGGGGTCGCCACCTCCTGGAACGACAAGAGCGGCCAGTGCCAGAGGTAGAGCGGGTAGCTCACCATCCCCAGGCCGACGGCGAGCGGATGCGACAGCACCCGCCGCCCGAGCCAGGTGCCGGGAGCGGCGCGCAACAGCAGGGCGGTACCGACGACCGGGGCGAGCGCCGACCACGACGGGAAAGGCGCTGCCGGGTCGATGGCGACAGCTCCGCCGAGGATCAGTCCGCCGCCGACCCATGCCGCGAGCTCGGTGCGCCAGGCCGCCCGGGTGACGGGTGCGGTCGGTTGGAGGTGGGCCAGGCAGGCGCCGGCGAGGAGCTCCCAGAAGCGAAACCACGGGAGGTAGAAGGCCGCATCGGGCGAGGAGGCCGAGACGGCGACGGTCGCGGCGAAGGAGGCCAGCGCCAGGCAGAGCGTCGTCGGCAAGACGCGCCGCGGACGGCGCACCAGCCACCAGAGCAGGACGGGCCAGAGCAGATAGAACTGCTCTTCGATGCCGAGCGACCAGAGGTGGAGCAGCGGTTTCTCGATCGCCCGGCTGTCGAAGTAGCCGCTGCCGAACCAGAAGGCGATGTTGGCGACGAAGAGTGTCGCCGCGAGGGTGTGGCTCGCCAGCTCGCGCAGCTCGCCGGCAAGCAGCAGCCAGCGACCCGCGAGCAGGGTCGTCGCCAGGACGACGACCAGGGCCGGCGCCAGTCGTCGGATGCGCAGCTCGTAGAAGCGGCGAAACCGTCCCGGCTCGCCGTCGGCCACCAGGATCTGCGTGATCAGGTAGCCCGAGAGCACGAAGAAGACGTCGACGCCGATGAAGCCGCCGCGCAACCCCCGGGGTGCCAGGTGATAGGCGATCACCAGGGTGATCGCCAGGGCCCGCATTCCGTCGATGTCGCGGCGACGTCCGGGATCGTCACGACCCATCAGCGGGGGTCGAAGGAGGGGCCGGGTTGGCGGTTCGACCGTCCAACCCGGCGGGACAATCCACCGCGCGGGCCCGGGACGTGACCCTCGGGCGTCGCGCGCGTCGCCGAAGCCCGAGCGGGCGAGGGGCCCTGCCGGCTGGCGCGCACCGGATCGACGGCCGGGCTACTGCAGGACCACCAGCACGACGCGGCGGTTCTGATCGCGCCCCTCACGCGTCTTGTTGTCGGCCACCGGCGAGGTCTCGCCGTAGGAGATCACCGACATGCGGTGCAACGGCATCCCCTTGAGACTGAGATAGCGGCGTACCGCCTCGGCCCGCGACTCACCCAGCTTGTAATTGTAGTCGTCGCTGCCGATCGAGTCGGTGTGACCCTGGATCTCGACGTAGACCGGCTTGTTCTCGCCCTTGAGCTTGGCGGCCAGCTCGTCGAGTGCGACCTTGGCCGCGTCGGCGAGCTCGGTCTTGTTGAAGCCGAAGCGGATCTTGTCGTCGGACAGGACGGTCTCGTAGAGGAACTTGCCTTCGGCAAGCTTGCCGGCGGCCAGAGCGCGATCGAGCGCCTCCTGGGCGGTCTTCGAGGCCTTCTGCGTCTCCTGGGCGTTGGCCGAGAGCCGTTCGTCGTGCTGCTTGAGCTGGGTCTGGGCGTCCTCGACCTGCGTCTGGACGGTGTCGACCCGGCGATTGACGGTCTGGACTTCGCCGGAGACGTATTCCTTGGTGGCGCAGCCGACGGTTCCGAGGGCGAGCAGCGTCAAGGTCGAGAAGGCAAGGGTCTGGTGGCGCATCGATTCTCCTTTACTCGGCGCGGTCGTGGGGTCCGCCGGCGTCGACTCGGCCACTCGCCGCCGCCGACCTCCGGCTCAGGGAGTCGGAGATGTTCCGTCGTACCCCGCCCGGGTGAGGACCCGGAGGTTCTTGCGGCCCGGGACGTCGACCGTGAGACGGTGAAAGACCATCTTGCCGGAAGGTGCGGTCGGAAAGCTCAGCACGTACTGATACCGCAAGTCGTCGGCGATGGCCGCGCAGGCCTCCTTCATCGCGTCGGGCCCGGTGATCGCATGGTAGCGGCCTCCGGTCAGGCTGGCAAGCAGATTCAACGCATCGGCGTAGCGGAAGAGCTTGGCGCCGCTCGGGTCGAGCTGGAAGGGGTCGCCGGTCGACAACCCGAGCACATAGACCGGGAGCTCGGCCTGGCGGACCACCTCGCGGGCCTGAGTGGCTGAAAGCAGGCTGGCGTTGTCGACGCCGTCGGTGATCAACAGCGCCGCCCGCTTCGGATGGCGTGCCGCGCTGGCGATCTCGGGCAGACGAGCGATGGCGTCGTGCAGGGCGGTGGTGCCGTAGGCCTCCCAGGCGTCCATCGCCTCGCGCACCGCTCCGAGGTCCTCGGTGAACGGGACCTCCACCCGGGTCGCGCCGCCGGCGAACGAGGCCACGGCGAGCTCGTCGCCCGGGATGGCGCGATCGAGGAAGAGGCCGAGCGCCTGGCGGCTCGCCTCGAGCTTGTCGGCTTCCGCCATGCTGCCGGAGACGTCCTGCAGCACGACGATGCTCCACGGGGCCTCGGAGCGGCGCTCGAGCTCGCGGATCTTCACCGGCCGACCATCGACCTGGAGTCGGAAGTCCCCGGCCTCGAGATCGCGCACGTAGCCACCTCGACCTCGCACCACGACCGGCACCAGCACCCAACCGACCGACACCTCCTCGGCGAACACCGGGAGCTTGGCAGGTGGCGGGACGGGAGCGGTGGGCGGTGCGGCCGCAGCGAGGAGGACGCCGGCGGCCATCACGACCCCCAGCCGAACGAGCCCGGTGCGGCGACCCGACCAGAAGCTAGACTGGCCGGCAGCCTCGGGGCGCGAAGGAGAGACGATGGTCGACATCCGGGACATTTCGGTGAAGTGCGGGAATTGTAATACCTACCAGACGCTGGTCGGATTCGGCCGGCGCGACGCCTGGAACATCTACACCTACGAGTGCGAGAACGACCGCTGCGATCCGGCGGTGACCCGCACCCTGATCGAGCTGCCACGCGAGATCGACGAGTTCGCGCGGCGCGATCCGGAGTGGAGAGGCGGGGCCGTGGGAGCGGGCGGCGGAGAGGGTTGAAGATCGAGGGCCGGCGGGCCCTGTGCTAACCTTTTTCCACCCTCGCGCCTTCGGCGCGACGCTCGAATACCCGCCTGGGAGGGAATCATGAAGAAGACGATTATCCACGTCGTGGGCACGGGCACGATCGGCGAGCCGCTTATCGGGCTGTTCACCGATTTCAAGCACTATCTCGGAGTCGACGAGGTCACCTTCCACAAGCGCACGCCCCTTTCTTCGGACCGGGCGAAGATCAAGCACTTGATGGCCCGAGGCGCCAAGCTGGCGGTCGACAGCGACCAGCGCGACGCCTTCGAGCGGATGGGCCACGAGGTGTCCTACGAAGCCGACGAGGCGCTTGCCCGCGCCACCGTGGTGATCGACTGCACGCCGGCCGGCAACGACATGAAGTCGAAGTTCTACGACCACGTCGTCGGTCCCAAGGGGTTCCTCGCCCAGGGCAGCGAAGCGGGATTCGGCAAGCCCTACGCCACGGGAGTCAACGACGAGGCGCTGATTCCGGGTGAGGACCGCTTCATCCAGATCGTCTCCTGCAACACCCACAACATCACGACGCTCATCAAGACGCTCGCCCTCGAGCAGGACGGGCGCTACTCGCTCGAGCGCGGCACCTTCGTCTGCATGCGCCGCTCGAACGATATCTCGCAGACCAAGGACTTCAGCCCGGCGCCACAGGCCGGCAAGCACGACGATCCGGGCTTCGGCACGCACCACGCCCACGACGCGCATCGCGTCTTCGAGACGCTGCACCTCGATTTCGATCTCTTCTCGAGCTCCGTCAAGCTCAACACGCAGTACATGCACCAGATCTGGTTCAACCTGCGCTTCGACCGCGACATCACCAAGCAGGAGATGATCGACCGTCTGAGTGCCAACCCGCTGGTGGCGCTGACCGACAAGCGCAACGCCAACGAGATCTTCAGCTTCGGTCGCGACCACGGCTACTACGGCCGCATCCTGTCGCAGACCGTGCTGGTCACCCCGACGCTCGCCGTGCGCAAGAACCGCGACCTTTACGGCTTCTGTTTCACCCCCCAGGACGGCAACTCGCTGCTCTCGTCGATCGCCGCGGCGCTCTGGCTGATCGAGCCGGACTGGAAGAGCGTCGAGCATCGCCTCGAATGGACGAAGCGCTGGCTCTATCACGAGATCTGACGCCGCGCCGCGCGGGCGTCCCGCCGGCGGCAGGACTTCCGCGATGAGCACGCGCGCCAACAGACTGCAGCTCGGCGAGCTGGCGATCGAGGGGAGCTCGCGCGCCGGCGAGGAGACCTGGTTCCGCGTCTCGCCGCCGGGGCTCGCCTTCGATGCCGGCCGCGGGCCCCTGGCGCTCGCCGGGGTGCGCCAGATCTTCCTCACCCACGGTCACCTCGACCACGCGCTCGGCGTGCCCTACCTGCTGTCGCGGCGCGCCCTCGAGCATCCGGAGGGGCGGCGCGTCTACTGTCCGGCGGAGATCGCCGACGATCTGCGCGGCTTGATCGCCGCGGCCGAGCGGCTCGAGCGGACCTCGTATCCGTTCGAGCTGCTGCCGCTCGCGCCGGGGGACCGGGTCGAGGTGGGGCGCGACCTGGCCGTCGAGGCGTTCGCCTCTGCCCACGTCGTGCCGGGCCTGGGCTACCATCTGTTGCGCCGTCGCCGGCACCTCGGCGAGGCCTACCGCGACCTCGCCGCCGAGGAGCTGGTCGAGCTCAAGCGGCGCGGCGTGGCCGTCGAAGAGCTGGCCGAAGAGCGCTGGCTCTCCTACTGCGGCGACACCGGACCGCAGGTTTTCGACCGGCAGCCGGAGCTCTACGAGAGCCGCGTGCTGATGGTCGAGTGCACCTTCCTCGCCGCGCGGCACCGCGAGCGGGCGGGGGAGTTCGGTCACCTGCACCTCGAGGACCTCGTCGAGCGACAGGAGCGGTTCGCCAACGAGGTCGTGGTGCTCTATCACCTCAGTCGCCGGCATCGGCGCGAGGAGCTCGAAAGGGAGGTCGCTCGTTGTCTGCCGAGACTCGCCGGACGGATCCGCATCCTGCTCGCCGAACCATGAATGCGGGAAGGGGACGGCGATGAGCGAGAGCACCGTCGCGCAGCGGCTCGCCGAGCTCGAGGAGCTCGAGCTCTCGATCGACCAGTTGGTCGCCGGGGGCGAGGGTCTGGGGCGCTTCGAGGGGATCCCTGTCTTCGTGCCGCGCACGGCGCCCGGCGATCGCGTGCGCGTGCGACTGGTGGAGCGCCGGCCGGACTACGCGCGTGCCGAGCTGCTCGAGCTGATCGCTCCGGGTCCGGGGCGCCGCGAGCCGCCCTGTCCGCATTTCGAACGCTGCGGCGGTTGCGATCTGCAGCATCTCGACGACCGCCTGCAGGTGCGGCTCAAGGTGCTGGCGGTGGCCGAGACACTGAAGCGGATCGCCGGCTTCGAGCTGCCGGCTTCCGGCGTCGACATCGTCGCCGGCGATCCCTGGGGCTGGCGCCTGCGCTGTCAGCTGCACGTCGAGGAGAGCGCGGGCGGTGCCGTCGTCGGCTACTTCGCGCGTCGCAGTCGCGAGCTGGTTGCGATCGACCGCTGCCCGGTGCTGGTGCCGGAGCTCGAGGCCGAGCTGGCGACGCTCGGCCGGCGGCTGCCGCCGGGCGGCGCGCCGCGACGGATCGACCTCGCGGCGGGTGAGCCCGGGCAGATCACCGTGGCGCCGGTGCTCGCCGGACTGCCGCACGGCGACATCTCGCTGCGCGTCGGCGGCTTCGACTACCGCTTCGACGCCCGCTGCTTCTTCCAGGGACATCGCGGTCTGCTCGGCGAGCTGGTCGAACGGGTGGTCGGATCCTGGACCGGTGAGCGCGCCTACGACCTCTACGGCGGTGTCGGACTCTTCGCGCTGCCGCTATCGCGACGCTACCGCGACGTCGTGCTGGTCGAGGGCGACCGGATCGCCGCGCGTTTCGCCCGCCTGAACTTCCGCGCCGATCGCCGCGCGGCGGGCAGCGGTGCGGGCCTGCCCTTCCTGCCGCAGGGCGAGGTCGTGGCGCAGGCGGTGGAATCGTGGATCGGCGACGGCCTGCCCGCCGGCGCCGACCGCGTCGTCGTCGATCCGCCGCGCGCCGGCCTGTCGGGTGCGGTGCTCGACACCCTGCTGGCCCGTCGACCGAAACGTCTGACCTACCTCTCCTGCCACTCGGCGACACTGGCCCGCGATCTTCGCCGCCTGCTCTCCGTCTACGACGTCGAGCAGCTGGCCTTCATCGACCTCTTCCCGCAGACCGGCCATCTCGAGCTGCTGGTTCAGCTCGTCGAGAGCGATCGACCGTCGCCCGAGCGCGTCGAGGTCGAGCCGGATGCGACGCGGACGCCGGAGGTCGGCGAGTCGTTCCTGGCGATCGAACGCGCCGCCAAGCAGCAGCGCGAGATCGAGGCCCGTCGCGCCGCGCGCGAACGGCGGATGGGGGCCCCCGGGCGAGGGAGGGATCGCGCGCCGGCGTTCGGCTCGCGCCCGGAGCGTCCGTTCAAACCGCGTCGCGAGTTCGTGATCGACGGTCCGCCGCGTCGCGAGGGCGCTCCGCCGTCGGGGGATCGCCGGCCGCGTCGCGAGGGACGGCCTCCCTCGGGTGCCGGCTCGCGCCCGGAGCGTCCGTTCAAGCCGCGTCGCGAGTTCGTGATCGACGGTCCGCCGCGTCGCGAGGGTGCTCCGCCGTCGGGGGATCGCCCGCCGCGTCGCGAGGGACGGCCTCCCTCGGGTGGCGGCTCGCGCCCGGAGCGCCCGTTCAAGCCGCGCCGCGAGTTCGTGATCGACGGTCCGCCGCGTCGCGAGGGTGCTCCGCCGTCGGGGGATCGCCCGCCGCGTCGCGAGGGACGGTCTCCCTCGGGCGGTGGCTCGCGCCCGGATCGTCCGTTCAAGCCGCGCCGCGAGTCCCGCAGCGACGTCCCGCCGCGATCCGATCGTCGACCGCCCTCGGGCGATCGCCCGCCGCGTCGGGATGGCCCTGGCGGTCCGCCCCGCGGCGGTCGTCCGCCTCGTCCGGCCGGGCCCGGGGGCGCGTCGGGTCCGCGCCGACCGGCAGGTGGCTCGCGACCGGGGTTCCGTCGCCGCCCGAAGGACGGCGAGGAGCCGCCGGAGAGCTGATCACCGTTCGTCGCCCGTCGTCGGTCGGCCGTCGGCGCGCGACAGGGCCGCGGAGGGGCCGCCGTCGGCGGGCTACAATGCCGCCATGAGTGCCCCTTCCGGCTACCGCATCGAGCTCGCCAAGGAGGACTTCAAGTTCTCCGCGGCGCATTTCACGCTCTTCGGGCCGGAGGCGGCCGAGCGGTTGCACGGCCACAACTATCGCGTCTCGATCGCCGTGTCCGGCCCGTCGCTCGACGAACGCGGGCTGTTGGTGGATTTCGATCGCCTGAAGCGGGCGGTGCGCGACTGCTGCGCGGCGCTCGACGACCGGATCCTCGTGCCGACCGGGTCGGACTGGCTCGCGATCGCCATCGCCGGGGGTGAGGTGGAGGTGCGCTACGCCGGTCGTCGCTACGTCTTCCCGGAGTCGGAGGTCGTGCTGCTGCCCTGCGTCAACACCTCGGTCGAGCTCCTGGCCCGACATCTCTGGGGGATCCTGTCGCGCGACCTCGCCGGCCTGCCGCTCGATTCGCTGGCGGTTGCGGTCGAGGAGACCGCGGGCCAGCGCGGTCGCTACGAGGCGTCGCTCTCCCCGGACTGATCGGGCACGATCGGCCGCCCCTTCCAGGAGGCGAGTCGGCCTCGGCGAACGTCGCGGCGGGCGACGGCGAGCAGCAGGGCCAGCGCGAAGCTGTCCCAAGGCCAGAGCCAGGCGTGCCGCAGCGGGTGCGAGCTGGTCGCTCGCAGGATGGCCGAGGCCGCCACGCCGCCGGCCCAGAGGATGGCGGCCGGTCGCCACGCGCCGCCGGCGAGCGCCGCGAGCGCGAGGGTCCCCGGCGCGGCGAGCGCCAGGACGATGGCCCAGAGCCGCCCTGGCCGATGGCCGAAGATCAAGGCCAGATTGCGCCGCCAGCCGCGCCACGTGGCGACGAGCCCGCGGTACATGCGCACGTCGAGCAGGTCGAGGGCGCGCACGAAGCCGGTGCGCCGTCCCGCCGACTGGAACGCACGCGCCAGCGCCACGTCGTCGAGCGCCGCCTGGCGAATGGCGGCGAAACCCCCAGCCGCGCCGAGCGCCTCGCGTCGCATCAGCAGGAACTGGCCGTTGGCGAGCGGGGAGGCGGCCGTGCCGCGGGCCTGGGGACGCCAGTCGCCGAGTGTCCGGTCGAGCAGGGCGAAGACCGGCGGCGTCAGCAGGGCCTCGCCGAGGCCCGCCACCTTCTGGTGTCCGGCGAGCGAGAGGAGATCGAGACCGTCGCGCTGCGCCGTGGCGAGGGCGCGAGCGAGGACCGTGGAGGCGTGGCGCGTGTCCGCGTCGGTGGTGAGAATCCAGGGCGAATCGACCCCGTCGAGGCCGCGGTCGAGCGCATGCACCTTGCCGCGCCAGCCTTCGGGCAGGTCGCCGGCGGAGACCACCTCCAGCCGTCGTCCGGCGGCCGGCAGCGAGGCGATCAACCCTTCCACCCGCTCGACGGTCCGGTCGCTCGAGCTGTCGTCGATGACCCGCACGCGGGGACGAGCGGTCTGGCCGAGGAGCGTTTCGACACAGGCGACGACGTCGGCCTCTTCGTCGCGCACCGGCAGCAGGACGGTGACGAGCGGCGGCCCGCCGTTCGACTCGGTCTCGGCCGGAGCGAGCGCCGGGGCACGGTGTCGCTCGAAGGCGACGAGGGCGGCGAATGCCAGCAGGCCCGCCGCGAGGAGCGCGGCGGCGATCAGCAAGCGTTCAGGTTCCCAGGCGGTCGCGCAGACTGGCGACCACTTCGCCGGGCTGGGGGAAGCGTGCGGTTTCCCACTTCGAGTAGACGATCTGGCCGTCGAGGCGCACGTCGAAGACGCCGTTGCGACCCCGGATCAACTCGGGGAGGATGCCCAGCTCGCGTTCGATCTCGGCCGCCTGACCGGCGGCGCGCGGCAGGTAGTTTCAAACGACGCAGTACTCGATGGTGATCCGGGACATGGGGGCGCTCCTCTTCCCCACGATTATACGAAGACTCCGTCAGCGGACGCGGCGGCCGCAGATGGCGCCGGTGTGGAACCGCGGGTAGAGGTCGCGGACCCGGGTGAGGTCGGGAACGATCTCGACCGGCGAGAGACCGGCCTCGGCGAACAGGCGCAGCCACTGTTCCGGGGTGAGGAAGCCGGGGTTGGGTCGGCGCTCGCGGTCGAGCTCGACGTTGACGAAGCCCTCGAGGGCGAGGAACACCAGCTCGGCGGCGACCGGCTGACCGGGGAAGAGGCGGATGCACTCTCCGGCCACCAGCCATCCTCCCGGCTTGAGGCGGCCGACGAGAGCGGCGAGGGTGGCCGGCAGGTCGCGCGCGACGTGCAGGACGTTGACCCCGAAGATCAGGTCGAATCCGTCGCCGGCGAGCGCTTCGCCCGCGAGGGGCGGGTTGATGTCGAGCGTGTCGTAGCGCAGCGGCACGCCGGGGAAGCGGGCGCGCGAATTCCGTTCGCCGCGACGGCGGAAGAAAGCGCTCGGCTCGGTGACCTCGTAGCGTCCGATCACGCCCAGGCGACCGGCGCGTTCGAGCTCTTCGAGCAGGGCGGCGGTGGCGCTGCCGGCACCGGCACCGACCTCGAGCACCGAGCTCGGGCCCTCGCCGGGCAACCGATGCGAGACGGCAACGGCGGTGACCCGATTGTTGATCGCGTAGACCGGGTTGCGGTTGTCGAAGTAGTCGCACCAGAGGGCGATGTTGCCGGTGCCGAAGAGGGCGCGCTCGCCGTGCGCCTCGCCCTGCGCCAGCGCCGGATACAAGCCTCCCGCGAGGTCGAGCAGGTCGAGTGTCGGGCGGATCGCCGGGTCCTCGGCGAGGCCGAGCGAGCGCAACTCGGCGAGCGAGGGGGCGGGCAGCTCGCCCGCAGCGTGGTAGCGGCCATCGGGGGTGACGGCGACCGCTCGGTCGGCGGCGAGGCGCCGGAGAATCCAGTCGAGCGCCGGCACGAACGAGGGGGCGAATCCCCTCCGGGCGGCCAGCTCCGCCGCGTCGGCGGGAGAGGCGAGCCCGTCGGCGAGACCGAGGCGAGCGGCGAGCTCGAGCGCCCAGTCGCCGCCGTAGCGCTCGACCAGCTCGACCGAGCGATGGAACGGCTCGGTGAACGGCTCGGTGGGAAGCTCGCCGAGGGCGTCAGCAAGGGCGGGGTGGCGCGGAGCCGGAGCGAACGTCGTCATGAAATCGGATTCTAAGGCCCGGCAAGGCGAAGAGGCTGCCCAATGCAGAAAAAGCGATGGCGTCGCTCACCGCGCCGGTGCCGTGGGCTGCGGTAGGATCGCAGATCACCTCATGAGCGACCTCCCCCACGATCCGGTTCCCTTGACGAGCGGCCCCTCCGGCAGGGACGCGCGCGACAGCGAGGCCGGCAAGCTCGAGCGCATCGCTGCCCATGTCCGGGGCATCCTCGAGGAGCTCGGGCTCGATCTGCAGGAGGCCAACCTGCGCGAGACCGATCGCCGCGTGGCGCGCCTCTACCTCGAGATGTTCCACGGCCTGTCGGAAGGGGCCGAGCCGAAGGTCACCAGCTTCCCGAACGACGAAGGCTACCGGGCGATGGTGATGGAGAAGAAGATCCCCTTCTTCTCGCTCTGTTCGCATCATCTCGTGCCGTTCTACGGCCATGCGCACATGGCCTACATCCCGCGCGACCGCATCCTCGGGCTCTCGAAGTTCGCCCGCATCCTCGAGTTCTACGCCAAGCGGCCGCAGTTGCAGGAGCGGCTGACCGAGCAGGTCGCCGATTTCCTCGAGTCCTCGCTCTCGCCGCTCGGCGTGATGGTGGTGGTCGAGGCGCGGCATCTCTGCGTCGAGATGCGCGGCGTCAAGAAGCCCGGCGCGGTAACGGTGACTTCGGCGATTCGCGGGGCCTTCCACCAGAAGCCGGTGCGCGAAGAGTTCCTCGACCTGTTGCGGTTGGGCTGATGTCGCCGCGTCGCCAGCTCCCTTGGGTGGTTCTCCTCCTGGCCGCAGGCTGCGCGGCGCCCTCGCCGCGCGGCCGCCAGGTCGCCGACCTCACCAACCCCGCCCTCGGCCCGGAGTACGCCCAGTGGCTGGTCGGGGCGATCTCGCGGCTCGCCACGCCGGAGGAGGCACGGCGCTTCCTCGCGCTGGGCTCCGACGCCGAGGCCGAGCGGTTCGTCACCCAGTTCTGGGCGCAGCGCGACCCCAAGCCGGCGACACCGGAGAACGAGGCGCTGCAGCTCTTCGAGAGCCGCTCGCTCGAGGCCGACCGGCTGCTCAGCGAGTCGGGATTCCGTGGCCGGCGCACCGACCGCGGTGCGGTGCTGATCCTCTTCGGCCCGCCGAAGAAGGTCGACTTCGAGATGAGCCCGGATCCGCGCGATCCGCCGATCGAGGTCTGGTTCTACGACCCCGGCACCGTCGGGATCGGTGGGCAGCAGGCCAGACTCTCGTATCGCTTCATCCATCGCGGCGATCTCACCGAGACCTATCGCCCCCGCTCGTCGGGCGGCCGCCCCGGCCTTGCCGACGCGGCCGAGCCGCGGAGATCCGCATGACTCTCCCGTCTGCCGTGCTGGCCGGCTGCGGCGTCGCCGTGCCGCCGCTCACCATCGACAACGCCACGATGGCTCGCGTGCTCGAGACCACCGACGAATGGGTCCGCGAGCGCAGCGGCATCGTGACCCGGCACTTCGTCGAAGAGGGCGTCGGCGCCGCGGAGCTCGGCGCTCAGGCGGCTCAGGCGGCGCTCGACGACGCGGGGATCGCGGCGGGCGAGATCGACTACATCGTCTGCGCGACGATGACGCCCGACCACTACTTCCCGGGTTGCGGCACCCTCATCCAACAGCGGCTCGGCGCGGCGACCGTGCCGGCGCTCGACCTGCGCCAGCAGTGCGCCGGCTTCGCCTACGGGCTCCAGGTGGTGCAGGCGCTCATCGCCAGTGGCGTGGCGCGCTGCGTCCTGCTCGTCGGCACCGACGTGCACACCTCGTTGATGCCGTTCTCGCGGCGTACCTGGGACGTCCTGCTCGGCCGTGACGACGGCCCGCTCTCGCCCGAGGAGCTCGCCTGGAACTCGCGCTTCCGCCACCTCGTCGTCCTCTTCGGTGACGCGGCCGGCGCGATGGTCTTCCGGGCCGACGGCTCGGGAGACGGTCGCGGCATCCTCGGTGCCGAGTTGCACGGCGACGGTGCGCACCAGGGGATCCTCTACGTCCCGGGAGTCGGCTCGGCCCGTCGCCCCTTCGTCTCCGCCGAGCAACTGGCGGCGGGAGACGCCGTGCCGGTGATGGAGGGGCGCCAGGTCTTCAAGCTGGCGGTGACGCGGATGCCGGAGGCGACGCTTCGCCTTCTGCAGCGCCACGGCTACAGCACCGCCGACCTCGACCTGCTGGTGATGCACCAGGCCAATCTGCGGATCAACGAGGCGGCCCAGAAGGTCCTGGGGCTGCCCGACGAGAAGGTGCACAACAACATCCAGCGCTACGGCAACACCACCTCGGCGACGCTGCCGCTCTGCTTCCACGAAGCGCGGGAGCACGGCAAGGCCAAGCCCGGGTCGCTCGTGGCCTTCGCCGCGCTCGGTGCCGGGCTGCACTGGGGCGCCGTGCTGCTGCGCCTCTGATCCAGGAAGACGAAACGCGGGGCGGCGTGGACGGACGTCGTCCCGGCCGAGGCGCCACGGCTCCGCTGCCGGGCGACGCGCCCGCGCCGGTCGCTACTTCTGCGACAGCAGGAGCTGGCGCGCCACCTCGGCGTAGAAGCGCCGGGTCGCCTGCTGCCACTCCACCGCGGTGAACGCCTCGGGGGGAGCGCTCAGCTCGACGACCCCGCGACCGTCGGTCGCAGTGGCCACCTTGATGCGAAAGGTCGACCAGAGGATCGCCCAGTTCGCCGTCGCGTCGACGCGCGGGTCGAAGCGGCTGCCCGACAACAGGACGGCGTCGCGCACCGCGGCGAGGAGCTTGCCCGAGGGGCCGTCGTAGGGACGATCGAAGCTCCGCCGGTCGAGCCGATAGCCGGCCGGAATCTGGTACCGGTCGACCTCGAGCAGCGGCGCGAATGCCGGATGGGCGAGCAGCTCGGCGAAGTTGGCGTCGAAGCGGGCGCGGACGCGCGAGGTCTCGTCGAGGGCGATCGCCCGTTCGAGCTCGCGCGCGGCGAATGCCGCGTAGCCGGCCAGAGCGTAGTTCTTGGCGATGCGGAAACGTGCCTCGGCCGATCGCGGATCGCGGGCCGCGTAGCGCTCGAAGCGCGGCGCGGCCTCTTGCAGGCGACCGGCGAGGAGCAGCGTCGCGCCGAGGTTGAGGTCGTTGTCGGCGGCGGTCGGGTCGAGCGCCTCCGCGCGGGTGAACGCGGCGAGCGCGTCGTCCCAGCGCTTGTCGGCGACCGCCAGCCCGGCGAGTCCGAGCCAGGCCGGGCGCAGCGTCGGATCGACGGCCACGGCCTGCTCGAGGTCGACGCGGCAAGCGGCGAGCTCCCCGGCCATGCAGCGGGCGCTGCCGCGCAGGTAGAGGGCGCGCGGCTCGCGCGGCCGGTGGGCGAGCAGCGGCGCGATCGCCGCCTTTGCCCCGGCGGCGTCGCCCTCGGTGAGCATCGCCTCCACGCGGGTGAGGATCGCGGCGTCCTCGGCCGGCGTGCTGGGAGTGGATGCGGCGGCGACCGGAGGGACGAAGCCGGCGAGGCCGGCGAGCAGCAGGCAGGAGGCGGCACGAGATCCCATGGGCTGAATCTATCGAGGCTCACGCGGCGACGCTATGATCGCGCCGTGAGTTTCCAGGCCCCTCCCCCCACGATGATCGCCGGGGCGCTCGGCCGCCGCGTTCTCGGTCAGGACGAGGCGGTTCGCGAGATGGCGATCGCCCTGGCCAAGAAGGTCGCGGGCCTGCGGGTCGGCAACATCCTGATGATCGGCTCGTCGGGCACCGGCAAGACGACGCTGATGCGGGCGGTGGAGAGCTTCCTCGCCGCCGAACCGGCGCTCGCCGAACGCTCGACGGTCGTGCGCCTGCACGCCAACGTCCTCGGGGAGGAGGCCGAACGCGGGCGGCCGGGCGAGGCGGTGCTGCGCCGCCTGCTCGAGCGCGCCCGCGAGCAGCTCGGCTCGACCGCGCCCCTGCCGGACCTCTTGGCGCGAGCGGTGCGCGGACTGGTCTTCGTCGACGAGGTGGACAAGATCCGCTCCCACGTCGGTGGCCAGCCGAACGTGCGCGGCATCCGGGCGCAGGAAGCGCTGCTCACCCTGATCGAGAACGAGGCGATCCCCTTCGAGCTCCCGGCCTGGGCGGGCGGCGGCCCGGTGACCGTCGATTCGAGCAGCCTGCTCTTCGTTTGCGGCGGGGCGTTCGAAGGGCTCTACGACGCGGTGTTCGACCGGGTGACGGTCGGGCGCGACCGGGGAGCGCTCAAGCCGGTGACGGTGGTCGAAGGCGGCACGGTGCGCGAGGAGCTGCAGTTCCACCTGCGCGACTGGTTGCGCAACGAGGATCTGTTCGACTACGGCATGAGCCCGCAGTTCCTCTCCCGCTTCGACGCCGTGGTGCTGCTCTCCGACCTCGGCGAAGACGAGCTCGTTCGCATCTTCCTCGAGACGCCCGACTCGGGCTACCAGGTGGCGCGCGAGTACTTCGCCAGCCGCGGCATCCATCTCGCCCTGTCGCCGGACGCGGTCCGGCGGATCGCGCGCGAGGCGGCCCGCCAGCCGCGGCTTGGCGCGCGGGCGCTCAAGGAGGTCTTCCGCCGAGTGATCCGCGACTACGAGTTCGAGCCCGAGCGACACGCGGCAGGAGGAGCGCTGCTGCTCGACCTGCGCGAGGTCGAGGCCGGGCTCGCCGGCGGCTGAGAGCGTCGGCGGGCGTCGGGCGCCGCGGCGACCGAGCCGCTCAACGTGCTTCGGCGGCGAGCCGCTTGGCCCGCGCCAGGCGGATCCGCTTGGCCCGCATCCGTCGGCGATGGAAACGCGTCGCCGTCGGAATCATCACCAGCGCGACGAGCAGAGCGAGCGCCACGGCGAGGTCGCGCGCGATGCGTGCCCGGTCGGCCGCCGCGGCGCGCACGATCGCCGAAGAGAAGTAGGTCCAGACGACGACCGCCGGCGCGAGGCCGATCACCGAGCTTGCCATGAACTGGGAGAAGCGCACGCCGGCCACGGCCGCAGCGGCGTTGACCAGGGGGAAGGGCAGCGGCAGGAAGCGGGTGCTGACCAGGGCCCAGAAGCCGTGCCGGTGCAGCATCCGCTCGGCCTTGGCGAGCCGGTTGCCGCCGAACTTTTCGACGGCTTCTCGCCCGAGATAGCGGGCAAGGGCGAAGGTGGTCGCGGCGCCGAGCAGGGTGCCGGCGACGTTCACCGCGCTGCCGAGCGCCGAACCGAAGATCGCTCCGCCGGCGAAGAGCAGCGGTGTCGCCGGAATGCCGAGCGGACAGAGCAGGCCGTAGAGCGCCAGCAGGACGAGCGGGCTCCACCAGTGGCCGCGCGCCGCCTCGAGCATCGCCGAGAAGCGCTCGGGCTCGATCAGGCGACCGAGCGGTGTCCAGCGCAGCGCCGCGAAGGTGCCGCCGAGCAGGGCGACGAGCAAGCCGGCCTTGATCCAGGTCCCCGCATGGGTGGTGTGTGCCGCGTGCGGACGCGGAGCGGTCGACGGCTCGCCGGCGAGCTCGTCGCGCAGCCGGACGACGTCGACGCCGAGCACCCGCCGGGGCAGATGCCGCACCGCCGCGCGGCAGGCGGAGAGCTCCCGTTTCGCGGCGGCCGCGTCTCCCCGCTCTGCCGCCTGGGCAGCGCGGCCGAGCGCGACGAGGCCGGTGAGCAGGGCCGTCTCCGCCGGTCGGCCGGCGTGGGCGGACCGTGCACTCTCCCACGCGGCGATCGCTGCGGCGAAATCCTGGGAGTCGAAGGCTCGCAGGCCGGGGAGGACGGCCGGATCCATCGGGATCGTCCCGGCGTCAGCCGGCCTTGGCCGGAGAATCGAGAGCGAGGAACTGGCGCAGGTGGGCGTCGAGCACGGCTTGCGCCCCGGGGTCCATGAAGTTGAGCCGCAGCTCGTTGATCACCATGACTTCGGCACGCTGCCACTCGGTCCAGCAGTCGGCGCAGGCCTTCCCCTGGATCTCGGCGCCGAGGGGACCGCGCAACGGCGGGCGAGCGAGCGCCGGGGCGTCGGGGCGCCCACAGCGGGAACAGACGACGGTGGAGCTCATCGGACCTCCCCGGGCAGAACGATCCGCGACTCGGCGCGATCGCCGACCTCGCGTGGAACATGGACGAGCAGCCAGTGATCGCGCGAGTCGGCCGGTCCCTTGAGCTGCTTGACCGCCTCGTCAGGGACCGCCAGGGTGACGTAGGCGGCGCGGCGCTCGTTGCGCCGCGCGAGGTCGGTGGCGAGCTCGGCGATCGGCATCACCTCGACGCGCTGCGGATACTTCGCCAGGGCGAAGGCGAGGATCTCCTCAGGCCGCTCCACGGGCGACGACCTCCCGGAAGTAGGCGACGGTCTTGACCAGCCCCTGCTCGAGCGACACGCGCGGCTCCCAGCCGAGGACGCGGCGGGCGACGCTGATGTCCGGCTGGCGCGTCTTCGGATCGTCGACCGGCAGCGGCTGGTGCTCGATCGGCGAGCTGCTGCCCACCGCCGCGCGAATGGTCTCGGCGAACTGCAGGATGGTCATCTCGTGCGGGTTGCCGATGTTGACCGGATCGCTGCGGTCGGAGAGCAGCAGGCGGTGGATACCGTCGACCAGGTCGTCGACGTAGCAGAACGAACGCGTCTGCGAACCGTCGCCGAAGACCGTCATCGGCGCCCCGGTGAGCGCCTGCTGCACGAAGGCCGGCACGACGCGGCCGTCGCGCGGTCGCATGCGCGGGCCGTAGGTGTTGAAGATGCGGACGATGCGCGTCTCGAGGCCGTGCACGCGGTGATAGGCCATCACCATCGCCTCGGCGAAGCGCTTGGCCTCGTCGTAGACGCCGCGCGGGCCGACCGGGTTGACGTTGCCCCAGTAGGTCTCCGGCTGCGGGTGGACCAGCGGGTCGCCGTAGACCTCGGAGGTCGAGGCGAGCAGGAAGCGGGATCGCTTCGACTTGGCGAGCCCCAGACTGTTGTGGGTGCCGAGCGAGCCGACCTTGAGGGTCTGGATCGGCAGCTCGAGGTAGTCGATCGGCGAGGCCGGCGACGCGAAGTGCAGGACGTAGTCGATCGGGCCGTCCAGATGGAACGGCGTCGAGACGTCGTGCAGGACGAATCGGAAATCGTCGCGGCCTTCCAGGTGGGCGATGTTCTCGCGCCTCCCGGTGATCAGGTTGTCCACGCAGATGACCCGATTCCCCTCGGCGAGGAGCTTCTCGCAGAGGTGAGAACCGAGGAATCCGGCCCCGCCGGTGACGACCGCGGTCTTCATCCCGCCGCTCCCACCTTCGCAGTCATCTTGCCCGCAGCCACCGAGGGGCGACCCACCGAAACGTACTCGAAGCCCGCCGCGGCCATCTTGGCCGGCTCGTAGATGTTGCGCAGGTCGACGACCAGCGGGCGCTTGAGCAGCTTCTGGAGCTTGTCGGTCTCGAGCTTGCGGAAGCGGTTCCACTCGGTGGCGATCACCAGACCGTCGGCGCCTTCGCAGGTCTCGTAGGGGCCCGGGCAGTATTCGACGCCGGCCGACAGCAGCGGCTTGGCGGCGTCCATCGCCGCCGGGTCGTAGGCCTTGACGCGTGCTCCGGCGGCGATGAGCCCCTCGATCACGACGATGGCCGGCGACTCGCGCATGTCGTCGGTGTCGGGCTTGAAGGAGAGCCCGAGCACGGCCACCGTCTTGCCGGCGACCCCGCCGAAGGCCTCGGCAACCTTGCCGACCATGCGACGCTGGGTGCGTTCGTTGGCCGAGAGCACCGCCTCGATGATCTCGAAGCGCTTGCCCTGCTCGTGGGCGATGCGCGCCACGGCCCGCGTGTCCTTCGGGAAGCAGGAACCGCCGTAGCCCGGTCCGGGGTGGAGGAACTTCGGGTTGATCCGGTTGTCGAGGCCCATCCCCTTGGCGACCACTTCGACGTCCGCGCCGACCGCTTCGCAGAGCTCGGCCACCTCGTTGATGAAGGTGATCTTGGTGGCAAGGAAGCCGTTCGAGGCGTACTTGATCATCTCGGCGCTCTCGACGTTGGCGATGACGAACGGCACGTCGGCGACGCGCAGCGGCGAGTAGACCTCGAGCATCACCTCGACGGCGCGGGGATCGCGGGCGCCGATCACCACCCGGTCGGGGCGCAGGAAGTCGTCGACGGCGCAGCCCTCGCGCAGGAACTCGGGGTTGGAGCAGACCGCGAAGTCGCCCTTGCCGCCGGTCTGTTCGGCGACCAGCTGCTCGATCATCTGGCCGGTTCCCACCGGCACGGTGCTCTTCGTGACGATGACCTTGAAGCCGTTGAGGTGCTGGGCGATCGACTCGGCGACCTGGCGCACGAACGAGAGGTCGGCCGAGCCGTCGGGCAGCGGCGGGGTGCCGACGGCGATGAATACCGCCTTGGCCTCCTCGATCGCCGGCCCGAGGTCGGTCGAGAACTTGAGCCGACCGGCCTCGACGTTGCGGGCCACCACCTCCTCGAGGCCGGGCTCGTAGATTGGGATCTCGCCGCGCTTCAGGGCGGCGATCTTCGCCTCGTCCTTGTCGATCCCGGTGACGTCCATTCCGAAGTCCGCCAGGCACGCTCCGGTGACCAGGCCGACGTAGCCGCTTCCCACCACGCAAATCTTCATATTTGACCTCTCCGCTTGGGGGACTCCCGGCGGGTGATCGGCCGGGAGAGTCCGAGAGGGGATGCGCGCCCGATTCTGGAACGCGCCGGACGGCTTAGCCTACCGTGAAGCGGGTGCCGTCCCCAAACGCGGGGGTCAGAGGCGCATCTCGCCGCGGCGGACCATGGCGACGAAGAGGGCGGCGAGGCGGGGGTCGAACTGGGTGCCCGAGGCGGCGGCGATCCGTTCGCAGGCCTCGTCCGGCGGACAGGAGCGCTGATAGCTGGTGGCGCTCGTCATGCTGTCGTAGGCCTCGACCAGCCCGATGAGGCGGGATTCGAGCGGGATCGCTTCGCCGGCGAGGCCGTCGGGGTAGCCGCCGCCGTTCCACCACTCGTGATGGTGGCGGACGATCGGCGCGAGGTCTTCCCAGAGACGGACCGGCCGCAGCATCTCGGCGCCGAGCCCCGGGTGCTGGCGCAACACGGCGAGGTCGGTGGTCGCCCGGTCGATGTGCAGCATGCCGAGGTCGTGGAGCAGCGCCGCGGCGTGCAGCCGCTTGATCTGGTCCTCGTCGAGATCGAGCGCTCGCCCCAGCCGCAGGGAGTAGCGGGCCACGTCGGCCGAATGCTCGCCCATGTAGTCGAGGTGCGCGTCGAGCGCCGCCACCAGCAGGTGGGTGGCGTGGGTGTAGAAGTTGCGTTGCACCTCTTCGAGCTCGAGCCCGCGCAGCGTGGCGCCGAGCATCGAAGCGAGGGTGTCGAGCGGTCCGACGATTGCCTGCTCGTCGGCGCCGTCGCCGGCGTGCAGGGCGAGGAGGGTGCGCGGATGCGTCTCGTCGCCGCAGCGGACGGCCGTCGCCCAGACCGCCCGGCCGTGCCAGAGGGCGCTGCCGGGGAGCGCCTCGTGGACGGCACGAGCCTCCTCGCTCGCGGCGCGGGCGAGGCGCTGGAGCTCCGGCAGGGACCGGGCGAGGATCGCCTCGACGCCGGCGCCGGCCTGACCCCGCGGCTGCGGCTCGGCTTCGCGTCCTCCTGCCTCGAGGTAGACGGCCCAGCCGCCCCCGACGAGCCGGACGGCCGCCTCGAGGGCCCCCTGGATCGCCTGCTGGTCGTGCTCGGTCGACTGCAGCCCCTGGGCGGCGGCAAGCAACGAGGCGAGCCGTCGGTTGTCGCGATCGAGCCGGGCGAGCGCCTGATTCGTCGTGCGACGCAGGGCGAGGAAGGAGGCGAGCGACAGGATCCCGAGGCCGACGAACGCGGCGAGCGGCGCCAGCCGGGCGTCGACGTCGTCCGGGGAGACGAAGCGCTGGCCGACCCAAGCGAGCGCCATGAGCGGGACGACGGCGCCCAGGAAATAGGCGAGGTAGACCGCCCGGTCGAGCGGCTGCGAGAAGAGCGAGAAGCGGCGGAGCGATCTGGCCAAGCGGTGGACCGTCCTCTCCTCGCCGAGGTCAGGAGCCGCTCTCGCGGTACCAGGCGACGTAGCGGCGCAGCCCCTCGCGGATCGGCACGCGGGGAGAGTAGCCGAGCAGCCGCTTGGCCTTCGAGACGTCGGCAAAGGTGATCGGCACGTCGCCGGGCTGTTCGGCGAGCAGCTCGACGCGCGGCTCGACCTCGAGCTCGCCGGCGATCCAGTGGACGAGGTCGATGAGGCGCGTCGTCTCCGAGCCGCCGAGGTTGAAGATCTCGAAGCCCGGCGCCAGGTCGCGCGACGCGACGATCCCGTCGACGATGTCGTCGATGTAGGTGTAGTCGCGCCGCGTGCTGCCGTTGCCGTAGAGCGGCACCGCCGCACCGCGCGCCAGCAGATCGGTGAACTTGGCGATCGCCATCTCCGGGCGCTGCGCCGGACCGTAGACGGTGAAGAAGCGCAGGCAGGCGGTCTTCAGGCCGTAGAGGTGGTGGTAGTTGAAGCAGAGCAGCTCGCCGGCGCGCTTGGTCGTCGCGTAGGGCGAGATCGGCCGCTCGACCGGATCCTCCTCGGCGAAGGGCACCTTTTCGTTGATGCCGTAGACCGACGAGGACGACGCGAAGACGAAGGTCGCCGGGCCGTGCTGGCGGGCCGCTTCGAGCAGGCGCAAGGTGCCGATGCAGTTGACCTCTTCGTAGAGGATCGGCTCGCGCAGGCTCGGTCGGACCCCGGCCCGGGCGGCGAGGTGGACGACGGCGTCGAACCGGCCCGCGGCGAAGATCCGATCGACCAGCGCCGCGTCGCGGATGTCCCCCTCGACCAGGCGGTAATCCTCCCGTCCGAGCAGCGGTGCGACGTTGCGGCGTTTGCGTGCCGGGTCGTAGAAGTCGTTGAAGTCGTCGAGGACCGTGACGCGCTCGCCCTGGCCGAGCAGTCGCCGTGTCAGGTGCGAGCCGATGAAGCCGGCGCCGCCGGTGATGAGGGTGTGCATCGCGAGACCGCCTCCGTCCTCTCCGGCGAGCGAGCCTATCGCAGGCCGCCGTCCGGCGCGGGGGTCGCGGGCGGCGGAGCGGGCGTCGACTCGGGGGCCGGGCGGTCCGCCGCCGCCTTCTCCGCGGCGAAGCGCTGGGCGATGCCGGCCTTCTGGCGGTTTCTCACCAGCCAACGTAGCAGGCGCGACTCGTTGACGCCGACCAGAATGTCGTCGAGCGCCTCGGCGACGCTCGGGTCGTTGAGGAGCCGGGCGGCGGTGCCGTCGCCGCGATCGAGCTTCTCGGCCACTTCGCGCAAGGTGCGCACGAGCAGCCGCAGCTCCTCGGTCACCTCGCGCCCCCAGGCCTCGTCGTGCACCATCCGCGGCAGCAGGGCGTCGCCCTGTCGCAGCGCGGCGGTCGTCGCCGCCAGGTCGTCGGCGGCCTGGGAGAGGCGGGCCAGGGTCGTCTCCAGCCGCTCGCGCATCTGGCGGTCGTCGAGCAGGGCGGGCACCAGGCCGTCGCCCCCTTCGGCCTTGGCCAGCACCCGATCGAGCCGCTCGACGGCCGAGGCCAGACGGTCGGCGAGCTGCCGGTCGCTCGTCAGACGGTGCAGGGCGCCCTTCCCCGAAGCGATCTCGTCGGCTGCTTGACGGACCGAACGGAGCGTCGCCACCGCCTCGTCGCCGACGTCGACGCCGGAGGCCGGGGTGCGCAGGAGCTGGCCGAGGATCCCCTCGCCGCGCTCGGCGCGGGCGAGGATCGCGTCGAGCGAGTGGGAAATGGTGACGACGTTGTCCATCACGTCCTCGCCGGAGGCCACCAGCCGGTCGACGTTGGTCGACTCGGCGGCGCGGATCTCGCCGCGAATCGGCACCTCGGCCGAAGCGGGCGAGCCCGAGGTGATCTCGAGGAACTTGTCGCCCAGGAGGCCGAGCGTCTTGATCCGTGCGAGCGAGTCGAGACGGACGCGTTGGGAGTAGCGCCGGTCGATGGCGATGCGCACCTCGAGCAGCCGTTCGCCGGTGTCGGTCGGCAGCACGATCGTCTCGATCCGGCCGACCTGGACGCCGTTGAGGTGGACGCTCGAGCCGGCCCGCAAGCCGCTGACGTCGCGGAAGTGGACGATGTAGCGCGCCTTCGGCGTGAACAGGTTCTGCTCGCGACCGAGGACGATCACCAGGGCGGAAAGCAGGACCAGGGCGAGCGCCACGAAGAGTCCGACGCGGAGCTCCCGGCGTCGTTCAGGGTTCATCGTCATCCTCCGGTTCGGCGTCGAAGAAGCGGCGCACCAAGGCGTCGCGGCAGTCGTCGAGCGCGGCCCAGTCGCCGAGGAAGCGGAAACGGCCGCCGTCGAGGAACGCCAGCCGGTCGGCGACCCGGCGCGCCAGCGCGAGATCGTGGGTGACCACCACCGCCGTGGCTCCCAGGTGACGGGTGGCGCGGCGGATCAGCTCGCCGATCGTTGCCGAGGTCATCGGGTCGAGACCGGTGGTCGGCTCGTCAAAGAGGACCGCCTCGGGCTCGAGCGCGATGGCGCGCGCCAGCGCGACGCGTTTGCGCATGCCGCCGGAAAGATCGGCGGGCATCCTGCTCTCGATCCCCGGCAGGCCGACCTGGGTGAGCCGGTCCTGGACGCGCTCGGCGATCGCCTCCTCGGGGAGCCCGCCGACCTCGCGCAGCGGGAAGGCGATGTTCTCGCCCACGGTCATCGAGTCGAAGAGCGCCCCGCTCTGGAAGAGCATGGCGACGCGACGGCGCACCGGGTAGAGCTCGCGCTCGGCGAGCTCGGTGAGCTCGCGACCGTCGAAGCGGATCGAGCCGGCGTCGGGCCGCTCGAGCCCGACGAGCTGGCGCAGGGTCACGCTCTTGCCGCTTCCCGAGCGGCCGAGGACGGCGAAGCACTCGCCGCGCGCCACGTCGAAGTCGAGCCCGTCGAGGACGGCGCGGCCGCCGTACCGCTTGGTCAGCCCGCGCACCGAGAAGAGCGGCTCGCCCATTGTCCGGTCAGCCGAGCACGTAGAACAGCTTGGTGAGGAAGAAGTCGGAGATCAGCACCAGGATCGAGGTGGTGACGACCGTTTCGGTGGTGGCCCGCCCCACGCCGTCGGCGCCGCCCTGCACGGTCAGCCCGCGATGACAGGCGACGATGGCGATGAAGTAGGCGAAGACGAACGACTTGCCGAGGCCGCTCGCCACGTCGGCGATGCGCAGCGAGTCCATCACGTCGGTGAGGTAGAAGGCCGCTTCGAGATCGAGCTGCGTGACCGCCACCAGCATGCCGCCGAAGATGCCGAGCAGGTCGCCGTAGAGCGTCAGCACCGGGATCATCAGCAGGCAGGCGGCGAGGCGGGGCGCCACCAGCTTGCGCACCGGGTCGGCGGCCATCGAGCGCAGCGCGTCGATCTGCTCGGTGACCTTCATCGACCCGATCTCGGCGGCGATGCCGGCTCCCACCCGGCCGCCGACGATCAGCGCCGTGAGCACCGGACCGAGCTCGCGGGTGAGCGATTTGCCGACCACCGTGCCGATGTAGTACTTCACGCCGAGCCCCGGCAGGCTGAAGGCGGTCTGCAGCGCCAGCACCATCCCGGTGAAGAGCGTGGTGATGCCGGCGACGCCGAAGGAGCCGAGCCCGATGCGCTCCATCTGCAGCAGGCCGAGCCGCAGCTCGAACGGGCGCGTCAGCAGGACCCGCAGGGCGCGGACCGACAGCAGGGTCAGCGCACCGGCCTCGGAGAGGGCGCGGAAGAGCCGGCTCATTCGCGCCAGGGCAGCCAGAAGGCGGCGTGGGCGACCGCGAAGGCGAAGTCGGCGGCGGCGAGCGGGGCGAGCGCGGGCGTCCCGTGCCAGGCCGCCAGGCCGAGAACCAGCGCGCCGCCGAGGCGTCCGACGATCGCCACCGCGACGATCCGTGCCCCCCGCTCCGGGTCGTCGGCCGCGACCAGGTAGAGCGCGGCAAGCATCAGCAGCAGCACGGCGAGCAGGGGCAGGTAGAATGCCGGTTCGGGCAACGGCAGGGCGAGCGACGCCGCGGCGGCCTGCGGCGCGACGAGCATCAGCCCGGCGAATCCGGCATCGTAGAGCGCTCCCAGGACCAGGCTGGCCCGCAGCAGACCGAGCCAGCGAAAACGCCGCGTCACGCGATCGAGAGTGGACACCGTCGAGCATTCTAGAGGCCCCGTCGCCCCCTCGCCAATCCGCCGCACCGGACGGGCCGTGGGCATCGCCGTCGCCACGATCACCGGCAACCTGATGCTGGTGGCCGGGTCCCTCCTCTTCGGTGCGCTCGCCCTCGTGGCGAGCGCGATTCCGCCGCGCGGCGACTGGACCTTCCGGGTGGCACGGGCGTGGGCGCGCTGCCTGCTCGCCGCGAGCTTCGTCCGCGTGCGGGCGAGCTGGGAGCAGTCGATCGACCCGGACGGGCGGTTCGTCCTGATGGCGAACCACCAGAGCCTCTACGACATCCCGGCGCTGCTCGCCGTCTGGCCGGGCCAGGCGCGCTTCATGGCCAAGCAGACGCTCTTCCGCATCCCGATCTTCGGCTGGGCGATGCGCGCCGGCGGGTTCATTCCGGTCGATCGCCGCAATCCGTCGCAGGCGCCGGAGGCGTTCGCCGCGGCGACGGCGCGACTGGCTGCCGGGACCTCGGTCATCCTCTTTCCAGAACAGATGCGCTCGTTCGACGGCCGTCTGCTCGCCTTCCAACGCGGCGGCTTCCTGCTGGCGCTCAAGAGCCGACTGCCGATCCTGCCGGCCGGGCTCGACGGGACGCGGTCGGTGCAGCGTCGCGGCAGCTTCCTGGTGCGCCCCGGGGCGGTGACGGTGCGCTTCGGCGCGCCGGTCGAAACGGCGGGGCGCAGCGTGCGCGAGGTGCGGCTCGGCGGCGAGCTGGCAGCGGAGGTGCGGCAGCAAGTTGCCGCGCTCGCCCGGGTCGAGGTCGCGGCGGAGGAGTCGCGGCGCTCCGTGGCTCCGGCGGACGCGGCGGCGGCCGGCGGATAGAATCGCCGCCATGAGCTCTGAACTCGAACCGCGCCTCTGGGACGCTCTGAAGAGCGTCCGTTTCCCCGGGATGACCCGGGACATCGTCTCCTTCGGTTTCGTTCGCGCGGCGCGGGTCGACGCCGGCCGCGCCGTCGTCGAGCTCCAGCTCGCCACCCAGAACCCGGCGGCGGCCGAGCAGATCAAGGCCGAGGTGGAGCGGGTGGCGATGGGCATCCCGGGCATTCGCGAGGTTGCGGTCGACCTGCGGGTCCAGGTTCCCCCGTCGCGTGACGAGGCGGCGCAGCGGGCGATCTCCGCCGATCCCGGCCTGATCCCGGAGGTGCGTGCCGTCGTCGCGGTGGCGAGCGGCAAGGGCGGCGTCGGCAAGTCGACCGTCGCCGCCAACTTGGCGGTGACGCTCGCCGCGGCCGGACACCGCGTCGGCATCCTCGACGCCGACATCTACGGGCCGTCAGTGCCGATCATGTTCGGCATCACCGACAAGCCGGTGGTGATGGGGGAGCGGATCATCCCGTTCGAGCGCTACGGCGTGAAGGTGATGTCGCTCGGCTTCATTCTCGAGACCGACACGCCGGTCATCTGGCGCGGCCCGATGGTGATGAAGGCGATCGAGCAGATGCTCGGCGACGTCGAGTGGGGGGCGCTCGACTATCTGGTCGTCGACATGCCGCCCGGCACCGGCGACGCGCAGCTCACGATGACCCAGAAGGTGCCTCTCGCCGCCGCGGTGGTGGTGACGACGCCGCAGGACGTGGCGCTGATCGACGCGCGCAAGGGGCTGGCGATGTTCCGCAAGGTCAACGTGCCGGTGGCCGGGATCATCGAGAACATGTCGACCTTCGTCTGCCCCCACTGCGGCCAGGAGACCGACATCTTCAAGCGCGGCGGCGGCGAACGGACGGCCGAGCTGCTCGGCTGCCCGTTCCTCGGGGCGATTCCGCTCGACGCGGCGATCGTCGAAGGGGGCGACGCCGGCATGCCGATCGCCGTGGCGCAGCCGAGCGGTGCCCACGCCGCGGCCTTCCGCCGGGTCGCCGACGCGGTGGTCGCCGAGGTCGAGCGCACCCTCGCCGCTCGGCCCCGCATCGACATCTCCTGACCGGCGGACGGACGCGAGCGTCGCCCATGGCCACCGCGCTTCTCGCCGACGCCCATCTCGGCGGCCCGGGTGGGCCGGCGACACCCTTGGTGGCCGAGCTCGCCGGTCTGCCGGGCCGTGCCGAGCGACTGGTGCTGCTTGGGGACCTCTTCCAGGTATGGATCGGTCATCGCAAGTTCGAGACCGCCGACGTGGTGGCGGTCGTCGAGGCGCTCGAGCGCTTGCGGCAACGCGGGCTCGAGGTGGTGTACGTCGAGGGCAACCGGGACTTCTTCCTCGCCGGCAGCCGCTACTCGCGAGCCTTCGACGTCGTCGCCGGCGAGTACGCCTTCGTCGAAGGGGGCCGGCGCTACCTCGCGGTCCACGGCGACGGTCTCGACGACAAGGACTGGAAGTACCGCTTCTGGCGTCGGCTGTCGAAGAGCGGGCCGAGCCGCCTGGCGGCTCGGGCGATCCCCGGGCCGGTGGCGCGGCGGATCGTCCACGGCACCGAGCGGGCGCTGGCGCAGACCAACTTCAAGCACAAGATGCGCATCCCGGAGGAGGTCGTCCGCACCTACGCGACGCGGCGGCTCGCCGAAGGACACGATGCGCTGCTCGTCGGTCACTTCCACGAGGAGCGCCGCTGGAGCGTGCCGGGCGGCGAGGTCTGGCTGCTCGAGGCCTGGTTCCGCACCCGCCGCCTCGAGTGGCTCGGCTCGAGGTAGGCCGTGGACGGGGGGCGGGCCGTCGTGAGGCGAGGGCGCCGGGATCTTTCCGACGACGGAGCTCCGGCTTGAGGCGTGCCCCGCAGTAGACTCGCCGCGGATCCTCTCGATGCGTATCACCATGCTCGGCAGCGGGACCTCGACCGGCGTGCCCGTCATCGGGTGCGAGTGTGCCGTCTGCACCTCGCCCGACCCGCGCAACCGCCGGACGAGGCCGAGCCTCTGGCTCGAGCTGCCCGCCGGTCACGCGCTGGTCGACACACCGCCGGACCTGCGCGAGCAGGCGCTGCGCTTCCGGGTGTCGCGGGTCGACGCCGTGCTTTTCACCCACGCTCACGCCGACCATCTCTTCGGTCTCGACGACGTGCGCATCTTCAACTTCCGCCAGAAGTCGCCGATCCCCTGTCTCGGCTCGGCCGCAACGCTCACCCGCGTGCGCGCCGCCTTCGCCTATGTCTGGGAGGACGGGCAGGCCGGCGGGGGCAAGCCGCAGCTTGAGCTGCGGCCGGTCGACGGGCCGTTCCCGCTGCTCGGGGCCGAGGTCGTGCCGATCCCGGTCTGGCACGGCGCCATGCCGGTGTTCGGCTACCGCGTCGGACGATTCGCCTACGTCACCGACGTGTCGCGCATCCCCGACGAGAGCTTCGACCTCCTGGCCGGCGTCGAGGTGCTGGTGCTCGGTGCCTTGCGCTACCGCCGCCATCCGACCCATTTCTCCGTTGCCGAGGCGCTCGACGCGGCCGCGCGGGTCGGCGCCCGGCGCACCGTGTTGACCCACCTGGCGCACGACGTCGACGTGGGCCGCCCCGAGGTCGACCTGCCGGCCGGTGTCGAGCTCGGCTACGACGGGCTGGTGCTCGATGTGGCCTGAGTCGATCGCCATCCCCGACGGTCGCGCGGTCCGGGGTGCCCTCGTCGTGCCGCCGTCGAAGAGCGTCAGCAACCGCTTGTGCAACCTCGCCCTGGTGGCCTGGCAGCCGGTGACGCTGGTGCGCCCGCTGCTCTCCGACGACATCCGCCGCTTCCGCGACGTCCTCGTGCAACTCGGCTTCGCGGTGCGCGAGGCCGCCGGTGTCGCGCCGGGCGAGGAGATCGTTCTCTGCCCGCCGTCCGAGCCACGCGCCGAGGCGAGCCTCGATTGCGGCGAGTCGGGGACGCTGCTGCGCTTCCTCGTCGCCGCGCTCACCACCCTGCCCGGTCGCTTCACCGTCGACGGCAGCGCACGCCTGCGCGAGCGGCCGCTCGCGCCGCTGCTCGCCTCGCTGCGGCAACTCGGAGCGCGGATCACCTGTCTCGGCAGCGAGGGGTTCGCTCCGCTGGTGGTCGACGGGCCGTCGCTCCGCGGCGGCCGGACCGGGCTCGACGCCGGCAGCTCGAGTCAGTTCCTCTCGGCGCTGTTGATGGCCGCCTGTCGCGCCGAGTCCCCGGTAGAGATCGAGGTTCGCGCCCTGACCTCGCAGCCTTACGTCGAGCTGACGCTCGATCTGCTTGCTCGTCAGGGGGCGCGGGTCACCCGGCTGAGCGCGTCCTCGTTCCGGGTCGAGCCGGTTCGCCTTGCCGGCGGCCGCCTCGAGGTGGAGGGCGACTTCTCGGCGGCCGCCTACCCCGCAGCCGCCGCCGCGCTGACCGGCGGGGTCGTCCATCTCGCCGGCTTGCGCCGCGATTCGCGCCAGGGGGACCGTCGTCTGCTCGACCTGCTCGCCCGGATGGGGGCCCGAGTCGCGTGGGACGAGAGCGGCGTCGAAGTCCAGGGCAGCGGCGAGCTCGTCGCCCTCGACGAGCCCTGCGGCGACATCCCCGACCAGGTCCCGACGCTCGCCGCCCTGGCGCCGTTCGCCCGCGGCACGACGCGACTGCGCGACGCCGCTCACCTGCGCGTCAAGGAGAGCGACCGTCTGCGCGCCATGGCGAGCGAGCTCACGCGGCTCGGCGCACTCGTCGAAGAGCGCGCCGACGGCCTGGTGATCCCTGGGCTCTGGGCCGACGCCGTGCCGCCGCACCAGCCGGTGCGCACCTCGAGCTGGAACGACCACCGGATCGCCATGAGCTGCGCGCTCGTCGGACTGCGGCGCCCCGGCCTCTCGGTCGGCGAGCCGCGGGTGGTGGAGAAGTCGTATCCCCGGTTCTGGTCGGACCTCGGCGCGCTGCTCGGCGTGAGGCTCGGCGCGCCGTGATCGTCGAGCTCGGTCACGCCGGGCTCGGTCCCGCCTGCGGGCGCCCACTCGGCGACCCTGGGCTCTCCGATCGACAACGCCTCGCCGCGCTGTTCGGCGGCACCGCCCTGCTGGCTCACCTCGAAGCGGCGGGCTGGCGGCTCGCCGGCGGTTGGGGGGACGGGCACGTCGCCCCGAAAGGCGCGCTCTCCGGACTCGCCGCGGTGGCCGGACGCGCCCGTGACGCCGTCGCTCCGCTCCTGCTCGACCTGCTGGGGCGGCTCTTCGGGCGAGAGGTCGCCGGACGGGGCCCGGCTCGCCGCGTCGCCCGGGCGTGCGCCGAGCGCTGGACGGTGGCACTCACGCCGCTCGTCCTCGACGTCGAGCTCGTGCGGCTGGCCAGCGAGGCCGACTTCCTCCTCGACGTGGCGTGGGGCGAGGTGCGTCGCGCGTTGGTGTCGCGACGCCGGGACGACCGGGGTCGCGAGAGCCTCTGGATCGCCGGCCCTCCCGAGGCCCGGCGGCGACTGCTGGGGGAGACGGAGTCCTACGACGCGGCATGCGCGCTGCTCGGCGGGCCGGCGGGTGCGTCGCTCTGGCTCCCCGCGGTGGCGCGGGAGGCGTCCGCCCCGGTGCTGACGAAAGCGCGCGAGCTTTACCGTCGCGGACAGTTCGAACAGGCGTTGCACGAGCTCGCCGCCGCCGACGCCTCGAGCGAGGCCGAGCTCCTGCGCGCCGCCTGCCATCGCCATCTGGGTGGCTTCGCGGCGAGCGGTGCGTCGCTGCGGCGTCTCGTCGCCGCCGAGCCGCG
Source organism: Holophagales bacterium (assembly GCA_016699405.1). Taxonomy (NCBI): domain Bacteria; kingdom Pseudomonadati; phylum Acidobacteriota; class Holophagae; order Holophagales; species Holophagales bacterium. The sequence goes on from CP064972.1 coordinate 2,660,124, forward strand.
CGGCGAGGTTCTGGCCGAGGGGCTCGACCTCGCCACCGTCGTCCACTCCAATCTCGGGGAGCCGGGCGAGGTCGATCACTGGCTGCGGCTCGGCCGCGCGGGCTTGCGGGGGCGGCTCGCACCGCGCCTGGCGCTCGCCGAGGCCGAGGCCGCGCTCGATCGCGGGGAGCCCGCGGCGATGGCCGAGCACCTCGAGGCGGCCCGCCCGGCGCTCGAAGCCCCGGACCCGGCGTGGCGGTGGCACCGCGTCGCCGCTGAGCTCGAGCAGTCCACGGGAGCCCCCGACCGCGCGGCGGCGTCCTACATGCAGGCGCTGCGCGTCGGACGGCGCCTGGCGCTGCCGTTCGAGGCCGGGCGGCTCTGGGTCGGGCTCGGCAACGCGCGCGGGGAGCTCGGGGACCTCGCCGGCGCCGAGCGCGCACTGGCCCACGCGGCGCGCCTTCTCGGGCGCTGCGAGGGGCCGGTGGTAACGACGCTCGCCCTCTTCAACCTCGCCGAGGTGCGCTTGCGACGCGGGCGGTTGCTCGGCGTCGAGCAGATCGTCCAGGCGTCGGAAGCCGACAACGTACGGCAAGGTCATCTGCGCGGCTGGGCGCACGATCAGGAGCTCGCGATGCGGCTCGATCAGGTGCGCGGCCGCGTCGAAGCCTCGTTCGTGCGGATGCAGCGCGCCGTCGAGCGTCTCCGCGCCGCCGGGCAGAGCTGGCGTCTCGCCGAGCTCCACGTCCTCGGGGCGCGAGCGCTCGGCTGGCTCGGCCGCGCCGAGGAGGCCGCGGCGCTGCTCGCCGAGACGACCGCCGAGGCGATCCGCGAGACGCTCGAGCCCGAGGAGCGTCCGGCGCTCTGGGCGCTCGCCGGCTGCGCCGATCGCGCCTGGGCGGAGGCGCGCGGGGGTCCGTTCGAACGGCTCTGGCGCGAGCTGCTCGACGGCGGCGAACCGCCGCCGGTCGCCTGGACGGCGTTGCAGCAACTCGATCCCTATCGCGCCGCCCGCCTCGTCCTCGACTGCGAGCGGCTGGCTCCCGACTGTGCGCCCCCGGCCTGGCAACGCCAGGCGCGGGCCGTGCTCCACCGGGTCGGGGCCAACCGCCTCGCCGAGCGCATCGGTCGCGAGGACGTCGCCGTCTGGCGGGCGGTCGAACGTTTCGCCAGCCGTCCGGCCGGGGAGACCGAGGCGATCCCGCAGCTCTTCGCCGACGCCGGCGAGGTGAGCTGCTGCCTCGAATGGGAAGGTCGCGGGGAGAGGGTCACGCTGCTCGGCGGGGAGTGCGGTGGCGAGGAGTTGGCCGCACCCTGCGGCGACGGCGTCCTGCGGCTGACCACGCAACGCCTCGGCGCGGCGCAACGGGCGCTCTTCGCCCTGGCATTGCGCGACTTCGCGCCGCCGGTCGCGAAGACCGCCGGCGCCTCGCCGCTGCTCGGCGAAAGCCCGGCGCTGCTCTCCGCCCGCGAGCGCTTGCAGCGACTCGCCGCGGGCGAGATGCCGGTACTGCTGCTCGGCGAGAGCGGGACGGGCAAGGAGCTCGCGGCCCGCGAGGTGCACCGCGGCAGCGCGCGGCACGGTGGCCCGTTCGTACCGGTCAACTGCGCGGCGCTGTCGGAGACGCTCATCCATTCCGATCTCTTCGGCCACTCGCGCGGCGCCTTCACCGGCGCCGACCGCGATCGCGCCGGCGTCTTCGAGAGCGCCCGGGGTGGCACCGTCTTCCTCGACGAGATCGGCGACCTGCCGCTCGCCGTGCAGGGGAATCTGCTGCGCGTGTTGCAGGAGGGCGAGGTGCGCCGCCTCGGCGAGAGCCTGCCGCGCAAGGTCGACGCGCGGATCGTCGCGGCGACTCATCGCGATCTCTCGGCGATGGTGCGCGCCGGCGACTTTCGTGCGGACCTCTTCTTCCGGCTGCGCGTGGCCACCGTCCGCCTGCCGCCGCTGCGCGAACGTGGTCGCGACGTGCTGGGGCTCGCCGAGGCGTTCCTGGCGCGCCGCGGGCCGGGGGCGACCGGGACCCCGGCGCGGCTCTCGCGCGAAGCGCAGGCGAAGCTGCTCGCCTACGCCTGGCCGGGCAACGTGCGTGAGCTGCAGAATGTGCTCACCGTGGCGCGCACGCTCGCCGGCGAAGGGCGGATCGGCCCCGAGCATCTCGAGCTCGGAAGCGCCGAAGCCGCCGCCGCCCCGGCCGGCGACTACCAGGCACAGATCGAGCGGCTGCGCCGCCGACTGATCGACGAGGCCCTCGCCGCGGCCCACGGCCGTCCTGCCGAAGCCGCCCGGCGCCTCGGCCTGACGCGGCAGACGCTCGCCTACCTGCTGCGGCGCTACGGCATCAAGACGAGCTGAGCGGCGCTGCGGCGGTCGCACCGAAGTGCGCCCGGAGCCGCTCGAGGAGCGCTTCGATCCCGCGGGCGTCGCGCTCGTCGAAGGCGGCGGGCTCGCGCGAGTCGAGGTCGAGCACGGCGACGAGGTTGCCGCCCGCGTCGCGCACCGGGACGACGAGCTCGGAGCGTGCCGAGTCATCGCAGGCGATGTGGCCGGGGAAGGCGTGAACGTCGGGGACGAGCTGGGTGCGCTCCTCGCGGGCCGCCGCGCCGCAGACGCCGCGGTCGAACGAGATCTCGAGGCAGCCGAGCGGGCCCTGGTAGGGGCCGACGCGCAGCCAGCGCGGCGCGACGACGCGGTAGAAGCCGACCCAGCTCGCCTGCGGGAGCGCCTGCTTGACCAGGCAGGCGATCGTCGCCATGGCGCAGACCGGGTCGTCGACCCCTTCGAGCACCGCGGCGATCTCGCGGGTGAGGGCGTCGTAGTCGGGAGATCCGGCAAGCGGTCGGGAGGCGTTCGTCGTCATCCGCGGATCCTATTCAATCTTCCGGGGCGCGGTGCCGCCGGTCGTCGCTCGGTGCGGCTGCTACACTGATTCCACAGCGCGGACGTTCGTCCGCCGGAGATCGCATGGCCAAGAAGACACGTCGTCCCCCTGCCCGCCGCCCCCGTCAGGCGCCGGAGCTTCTCACGCTCACCGACCTCGCGCGCCGCGCCGGGATCTCGCCCGCCACCGCTCATCGCTACCAGAAGGAGCACGGTGACCTGCTCCCGTCGCGCGGCGAAGGGCGGACCCGGCGCTACCTGCCCTCGGCGGTCGAGGTGCTGCGCGGGCTCTTCACCAAGAAACGGCGCGAGCGCGGTGTCGGCGCCCCACCGCGTGGACCGCGCAAGGCCGCGGCCGGCCGGCGGCCGGGAAGCGCTCCGCGCTCGGCCCGCCAGGCGACACCCGGTCGGGTGCGTGCCAAGGCCGGTCTGCTGTCGTTGCGCAAGATCGCCCAGATGACCGGGATCGCCTACCCGACGCTGCTGCGCTACGTGGCGCGGCACGGACAGGGGATCCCGCAGCAGGGGACGGGGCGCAAGCGCCGCTTCCCACCCGAGGCCGTGCCGGTGTTCGTCGCGCTGCGCCAGCATCGCGGCCGCCTGCCGCGCGGCGAAGAGGTCGCCGCGCGCGGCCGGAAGGGCGGCGACCCGCAGCTCGTGCGCCGCTTGCAGGCGCTCGAGGAGGCGCATGCCGAGCTCACGCGCAAGCTCCGTCGCCTGCAGCGGATGCTCGATCGCCCCTGGCGGGTGACCCTCAGCCGGAGCCGTTGAGCCGGGCCTCGGCGTCGCGCGCCGCGGCGTCGAGGTGATCCCACCCGGCCTCGGGGAGCGGCTCGATCCCGCGCGGTGTCGCGATCTCGACGACCGGGCGGGCGAGCGCGATCCCGACCGGTCGCGCGCCGAAGTGTGCCGGCGGCACCGTCCGCGACGGCAGCGAAAAAAGCAGCACGTAGTCCTCGCCGCCGCCGAGCGCGGCGGCGAGCGGATCGATCCCCAGCTGCTCGAGCAGTCGTCCCGTGGCACGCTCCGGAAGCAGGGCGGCAGAATCGAGGCGGGCGCCGACGCCGCTCGCACGACAGAGCCGGTGGAGATCGCGCGAGAGACCGTCGGAGACGTCGAGCCCGCCGCCGTCGCGGCGCCTGGCGAGCCATGCGCCGAGGTCGAGCTGCGGGCTCGGCAGCAGATGCCGGCGCACCGCGCGGCGGGCCGCTGCGGCGAGCGCCGGCGGCAGGCCGAGGGGCGCCGGGAGGACCGCTCGACCTCGCTCCCAACCGGCGCCGCGCCGCACCAGCTCGCGACCGGCGAGCGACTCGCCGACCGTTCCGCCGAGCCAGAGTCGATGGCCGGCCCGTACGCCGTCGCGCCGCACCCAGCGACCGCCGGAGCGACGCTTGCCGAGCAGCGTGAGCGAGCTCGACAAGCGGGGTGCCGAGGCGAGATCGCCGCCGGCGAGCTCGACGCCGAAGCGCGAGAGCTCGCCGAGCAGCGCGGCGAGGAAGCGCCGATGGGGAAATCCGGCCGGCGCGGCGAGAGCGAGGAAGGCCAGCCAAGGCTCCGCGCCGCTCGCCGCGAGATCGGAGAGGTTCACCGCGGCGAGCCGCCGCGCCACGACGTCGGGCGGCACGTGCGGGAGGAAGTGGACCCCTTCGATCTGATGGTCGAGCGTCACGGCGATCCCGCCGCCTTCGTCGAGAAAGGCGACGTCGTCGCCGAGCCGATGCCCCGGGCCGAGCCGGCGTTGCAGCCAGCCGAGCAGCCGATCCTCGGCGCCGCTCACGACCGGCTCGCGCGCGGGGCGCGCGCGGTGGCTCGCCGCGCACGCTTCGGCCCGCCGGAGCGGCCGGGCTCCGGCGCGGCGGTGTCGACGAGCGCGAGCGGCGGCACCTCGCCGAACGTGGTGACGAAGACGAGCTCGAGGCCGCGGCGCTGGGCGAGCGGAATCTCCTCGGCGTCGCGCCGGTTCGCCGCGGGCAGCACGACGGTGGTGGCCCCGGCGGCGCGCGCGGCGAGGACCTTTTCGCGGATGCCGCCGACCGGCAGCAGGTCGCCGCGCAGCGTGACTTCGCCGGTCATCGCCAGGCGGCGCCGCACCGGCCGCCCGGTGGCCAGCGAGAGCAGCGCGATGCCGAGCGTCAGGCCGGCCGACGGACCGTCTTTCGGCGTGCCTCCGCCGGGGACGTGGACGTGCAGGTCGTGGCGGGCGAAGAACTCGGCACATCCCGGTCGACCGGCGGTCATCGCGCGCACGTGGGTGAGCGCCGCCTGGGCCGACTCGCGCATCACCTCGCCGAGCTGTCCGGTGAGCTGGAGCTTCCCTTCGCCCGGCGCGGCCAGCGCCTCGACGAAGAGGAGCTCGCCGCCGGCAGCGGTCCAGGCCAGCCCGGCCGCGACGCCGACGCGGTCTTCGGGCAGCACCGCCTCGTGCGGGAACGGCGGTGGCCCGAGCGGCTCGGCGAGGCCTTCCGGGGCCAGCCGTCCGAACGTCGGGCGACCTTCGACCTTCGCCCGGGCGGTCTTGCGGCAGAGCGCGGCGATGCGGCGGCCGAGCTCGCGCACGCCGGCCTCGCGCGTGTAGTCGGCGGCGAGGGCGCGCAGCGTCGGCCGCGTCAGGGTGAGGTCGCGCGCCGTCAGGCCGTGGCGCGAGAGCTCCTGCGGCACGAGGTGCCGTGCGGCGATCGTCACCTTCTCCTCCAGCGCGTAGCCGGGCAGGCGCAGCAGCTCCATGCGGTCGAGGAAGGCCGGGTGGATCGGGTCGACGACGTTCGCGGTGGAGAGGAAGAGGACGCGCGAGAGGTCGTACGGCACGCCGAGGTAATGGTCGCGGAAGGTGCCGTTCTGCTCCGGGTCGAGCGCTTCGAGCAGGGCGGCCGTCGGGTCGCCGCGCAGGTCGGCGCCGACCTTGTCGATCTCGTCGAGCATGAAGACCGGATTCGACGTGCCGGCCTGGCTCAACCCCTGGAGGATCCGGCCTGGCATCGCCCCGACGTAGGTGCGGCGGTGACCGCGGATCTCCGCCTCGTCGCGCACCCCGCCGAGCGACAGGCGGACGAAGCGGCGCCCGAGGGCGCGCGCCACCGAGCGGCCGATCGAGGTCTTGCCGACTCCGGGCGGACCGACCAGGCAGAGGATCGGTCCGTGCGCCTCCGGGTTGAGCCGGCGCACGGCGAGGAACTCGACGAGCCGCTCCTTGACCTTGTCGAGGTCGAAGTGGTCCTCGTCGAGAACGCGGCGGGCGCGTGCGAGGTCGAGGTCGTCGGCGCTCGCCGTCGACCAGGGGAGGCCGGTGAGCCAGTCGAGGTAGGTCCGCACCACCGAGGTCTCGGCGCTGTCGGGCTGGCCGCGCTCGAGCCGGCGGATCTGCCGCTCGAGCTCCTCGCGGGCCTCGCCGCTCATCCCCTTCTGCTCGGCGGCGCGGCGGTAGGCGGCCACCTCTTCGGCGACGTCTTCGCCCTCGCCGAGCTCCTTCTGGATCGCCCGGATCTGGTGGCGCAGCAGGAACTCGCGGTGTCCGCGGTCGGCCTCGCCGCGCGCACGGTCGGCCATCTCCTGCTGCAGCGCGAGCTCGCGGAGCTCGGCGTCGAGCTGGGCGCCGACCCGTTCGAGCCGGACGGCGGGGTCGACCGTCTCGACCAGGCTCTGGGCGACCTCGCGCGACAGGTCGAGGTTGCTCGCCACGAGGTCGGCGAGGCGCCCCGGCTCCTCGACCGCGACGGCGATGGCGAGGACCTCCGGGGAGATCGGCTTGCCCAGCGAGGCGAGCTTCTCGAGCCCTTCGCGCAGATGGCGGACGAGCGCCCGCGTCGCCACGGTGGGGCGGCGCAGGCGGGCCTCGGGGAGGATCTCGAGGCGTGCCCGCAGGGCGTTGCCGCCGCCGACGAAGCGCGTGGCGCGCGCCCGGGCCTGCCCTTGCACGAGCAGGCGCAGGCGTCCGTCCGGCAGCTTGAGCAGCCGATGGATGACGGCGACGACGCCGACGCGCTCGAGCTGCTTGTCGCCCGGGTCGTCGACGGTCGGGTCGCGGACGCCGAGCAGCAGCAGTCGCCGCTCGCCGGAGAGCGCTTCGTCGACCGCCGCCACCTGCCGGTCGCCGAGGACGGTGAGCGGTGCGGTGATGAACGGCAGCACCGGTCCGTCGCGCAGCGGCAGGACCGGAAGCACCTGGGGCAGCGCGGCAGGGCCGCCAGCGGAACGGACGCTCATCCGGGCTTGCGGAGCAGCGACTGCAGCTCGTCCATGAAGGCGTCGATGTCCTGGAAGCGGCGATAGACCGAAGCGAAGCGCACGTACGCCACCTGGTCGAGGTCGCGCAGGCGACCCATCACGTGGGCGCCGATGTCGAACGTGGTGATCTCGCGCTCTTCGCGCTCGGCGAGCATCGTCTCGACCTCCTCGACGATCTCCTCGAGCTTGCGGACGGGGACCGGTCGCTTGCCGCAAGCCTTGAGCAGACCGTCCATCAGCTTGCGGCGGTTGAACTCCTCGCGACTGCCGTCGCGCTTGACGACCATGAGCGGGATCTCCTCGACCCGCTCGTAGGAGGTGAAACGGCGCTCGCAGGCGAGGCATTCGCGGCGCCGCCGGATGGCGTCGCCGTCGCGGCTCTCGCGCGAGTCGACCACGCGGTCCTCGGTGCTGCCGCAGAAGGGGCAGCGCATCCGGGGTTTCCCGTCACTCCTTGGAGTGGACCGCGATGTTGAGGTGGAGGAGGATCTTCTCGAGCGCCGCGACGTCCTTGATCTCGACCGGGAAATCGCGGATGCCGTCGACGATCTTGTTCTCGGTGTCCTCGACGCGCAGGCTGAAGGTCAGCCGGCGGGCACGCTGGAAGTCGGCGCGCTTGAGGGTGAGCTCGAGGGTGCGGTGGATCTCGCCGCGGCCGTTGCCGGCGACCGCCCGGGCCGGAATCGACGACGGCGCCGCCGGAGGCGGCGACGGCGCGACGTGCGCGGCTGGCGGCGGCGTCGAGAGATGGGCGTGATGCGGTGCCGCCGCTCCCGCGGCCGGGGTCATCGCCTGCTTGCGGATCTTCTCGAGCTCGGCGAGCACGTCGAGATGCCCCTTCGCCTTGGCCGGCGGAGGCGTCGCGGCGCGCGCCGGCGCGGCCTTCGGCGCCGGCGCCGGTGCCGCGGTCGCCGGAGCTGCAGCCGGAGGGGCGATCGCGCTCAGCGGTGTCGGCGGGAGCGACGGCGAGGGGCGCGGTGCGTTCGCCGGCGCGGTCGCCGGAGCCGGGGCCGGCGTCGGTGCCGCCGCGACCGGGGCGGCCGGCATCGGCACCCCCGGCTTGGTTCCGCCGGTCGCCGGTGCACCGACGCGGGCCGACGGAGACGGAGGGCGCGACTCCGTGCCCATCTTCGCCAGGCGGCGCTTGAGGTTGATCAGGGTGAGACGGGAGATCCCCTTGAGGGTCTCGAAGACCCCCTGGCCGGTGACCGCCGAAGCCTCGTAGTGCTCCCAGCCGCGCCGGTTGATCGCCCGGTTGAGCTCGTCGACGGTCAGCACGTCGGGCAGGTCGCGCTTGTTGTACTGCAACACCAGCGGGACGGTGTCGAACGACAGCTGCATCTCGGCGAGGTTCTCTTCGAGGTTGCGCAGCGAGTCGATGTTGGCCTGCACCATCGGCCGCTGCGAGTCGGCCACGAAGACCACCCCGTCGACGCCCTTGAGCACCAGCTTGCGGGTGGTGTTGTAGAAGACCTGGCCGGGAACCGTGTAGAGCTGGATCCGGGTGTTGAAGCCGTGGATCGAACCGACGTCGATCGGCAGGAGGTCGAAGAAGAGGGTGCGGTCGGTCTCGGTCTCGAGCGAGACCATTTCGCCCCGGCTCTCGTTCGAGGTGTGGCCGTAGATGTACTGGAGATTGGTGGTCTTCCCGCACAGACCGGGGCCGTAGTAGACGACCTTGGCCGCCATCTGCATGGTGCTGTAGTTGAAGAACACCATCTCTAAAGTCCCCGGACGATTGGGGATAAGAAGCTAGCACCCGCCTCGGGGCCGGTCAAGGAAGATCGGACTCTGCCAGCCAGGCGGCGAGCGTTGCCGTGGCCTCGTCGTGGGGATCGAGACGCCGGCGCTGGCGCACGGCTTCACAGGCGAGCTCGCGGAGCAGGGCGAGGCGCTCGGGCGCGAGCCGTGCCGCTGCGGCGAAGTGGCGGGCCACGGTCTCCACCTCCCCGCGCCGCCAGGGGCCGGTGATCGCCTCGGCGGGGTCCGCCGAGTGGGAGGCGGCCTCGAGCGCTCCCCTCGACAGGGCGGCGAAGCCCGGGGCGAGGTCGGCGGAGAGCCCGCCGCGCGCGACGAGCTCGGCGGCCAGGGCGAGGAGGGTGACGATGCCGCCGGCCGAAAGGACCGCGGCAAGATGGTAGACGGCGCGGAGCGACTCCGGCACGACGACCGCGCGTGCGCCCCAGGCGAGCGCCAGTCGCTCGGCCAGCTGTCGGGCGGCGAGGTCGCCGTCGACGGCGAGAACGAGCTCTCGCGGCGGCGCGTCGACCGCCGCAGGAAAGGGGAAGAGCGGATGGAGCGAGCCGGTGGCGGTGCCGCGGGCGGCGAGCGGCGCGAGCGCCGAGGCGCCGCGGCTGCCGCAGGTGTGGAGCGCCACCGCGGCCTGCGGCGCGGCGCCGAGCACCCCGGCGACCTCGTCGAGCGCCGTGTCGCGCACCGCGACGAGGAGCAGCGACTCGCCGGCCGTGTCGAGGCGATCGAGCGGCACGGACCGGCCGCCGAGCGCGCTGGCGAGCGCGCCGCTCGCCGCCGGACCGCGACCGGCGACCGACACCAGCGTCGCGTCGTGCCGCGTCAGCCAGCGGGCCAGGCTGGAGCCGACCCGTCCCGGGCCGACGAGGGAGAAGCGCAGCTCGCGCAGCGATCGGGTCGACATCGGGGCGCTACGCTACGGCCGCGACGCCTCCGACGCAACCGCGGTCTCGGCGAACCCCTGTAATCTCAAGATCTTCGCTTTGACCCGCCGGTGCGCGGGCCGATACAATGGTCGAAACGACGGGGGCCGGGACGTGGCAGGGTCGCGCCGGGGGCTCCGTGTCGGCGACGCCATGCCCGAACGCCTCAGCGCCCAGCCGCTCAATCCGCGGGATCGCGAGATCCTGAAGGACATCGTGCAGACCTACATCCTCTCCGGCGAGCCGGTCAGCTCGCGGGCGGTGGCCAAGCACGAGCGGCACGGCCTGTCGGCGGCGAGCATTCGCAACGTCATGGCCGACCTCGAGGAGCTCGGGCTGCTCGAGCAGCCCCACACCTCGGCCGGGCGCGTGCCGAGCAGCGCCGGGTACCACCTGTACATCGAAAGCCTGATGGACAATCGCGAGGTCTCCGCCGAGGAGCGCCAGGTCATCGACTCGACGCTCGCCGCCGAGGGGGACGCCGAGAGCCTGGTGGGTGCGGCGCCGCTGCTGCTCTCGCGACTCTCGGCGCAGGTCGGCATGGTGGTGACCCCGGCGCTCGGCGACACGCGGCTCAAGGCCGTCGACTTCGTCGCCCTCTCCGGGCGCAAGGTGCTCTGCATCGTCGTCTCCGCCGGCGGCTTCGTCGAGAGCAAGCTGATCGAGACCGACGAGTTGCTGAGCCGCGAACGGCTGGTCGAGATCTCGAACTACCTGACCGAGAGCTTCGGCGGCAAGACGCTGCGCGAGGTGCGCGAGCGCCTCCTGGCGATGATGGCCGAGCAGCGGCAGCAGGTCGACCAGCTGCTGGGCAACGCGATCACGCTCGCCGAACGCGGTCTCGCCACGGCCCACGGCCGCGAGGTGCTCGTCCAGGGGACCTCGACGGTGCTCGCGCACCCGGAGCTCTCGAGCCTCGATCGCGTGCGGCGGATGCTCGACCTCTTCGCCGACCGCGAGCGGCTCGTCGCGCTGCTCGGGCAGTGCATCGAAGGCAAGGGCGTCCGCGTGGTCATCGGTGCGGAGAGCGACCTGACCTCCGACCTGGGGTTCTCGCTCATCGCGCGGCCGTTCCAGGCCGCCGGGGGCGCCGAGGGGACCCTCGCCGTCTTCGGCCCGTCGCGCATGGAGTACGGGCGGGTGATCCCGCTCGTCGAATACCTCGGCGAGCGCCTCAGCCAGGCGCTCGAAGAGAGCCGGACCTTCTGACGCCGCGCCAGCGGACGGGGAAACGATGGACGAGCGCACCAGGGACCTCCAGCCGATCGACGAGCCGTCGACGAGCCACGATGCGGCCGGGGGCGACGAGATCGAGATCCTCTCGATCGAGCCCGGCGACGCGGGCGAGCCCGACGGGCGCCCCGCGCCGGAGGGCGCCGGCGCACCGCCGGCCGAGCCGGGCGGCGGCGAGCTCGAGCTGCGGCGCGAGCTCGAAGATCTGCGCGACCGGAGCCTGCGGGCGATGGCCGACTTCGACAACTTCCGCAAGCGCGCCGAGCGCGAGCGCGAGGAGCTGCGCCGCCACGCCCTGACCGGGGCGCTCGGCGAGCTCCTGCCGGTGGTCGACAACCTGGAGCGGGCGGTCTCCGCCCAGGGCTCGCTCGAGGACCTGCGCCTCGGCGTGGAGATGACGCTGCGCCAGCTGCAGGAGATCCTGCGGCGGATGGGATTGCGCGAAGTGGCCGCCGTCGGCCAGCGTTTCGACCCGCACGTGCACGAGGCGGTGATGCGCGAGGAGCGGCCGGGGCTGACCGAGCCGACGGTGACTGCCGAGCTGCTGCGCGGCTACCTGTTGCACGACCGGGTCCTGCGGCCGGCGATGGTGACCGTGGCCGTCCCGCCGGAGTCCGAGGACCGGGCGGCGGCGAGCGAGAGCTGAGCCGGGCTGACGCGACGAGGCGCGAGGAGGAGACTTGGGCAAGATCATCGGCATCGACCTCGGGACCACCAACAGCTGCGTGGCGGTGGTCGAGGCGTTCTCGCCGCGCGTGCTGCCCAACCGCGAGGGGAGTCGGACGACGCCGTCGATCGTCGCCTTCACCGGCGACGGCGACCGGCTCGCCGGGCAGATCGCCAAGCGCCAGGCGATCACCAACCCGCAGAACACCGTCTTCGCGGTCAAGCGGCTGATCGGCCGCAAGTTCGAGGACCCGAACGTGCAGCGGGCGCGCGACCTGCTGCCCTACGCGCTCGTCGAGGCGCCGAACGGCGACGTCAAGATCCAGATCCGCGACCGCCAGCACAGCCCGGAGGAGATCTCTTCCTTCATCCTGCGCGAGATCAAGACCTTCGCCGAGGAGGCGCTGGGCGAGCCGGTCAAGGAGGCGATCGTCACCGTCCCGGCCTACTTCGACGACTCGCAGCGTCAGGCGACGAAGGACGCCGGCAAGATCGCCGGGCTCGAGGTGCTGCGCATCATCAACGAGCCGACGGCGGCGGCGCTCGCCTACGGGCTCGACCGGCTCGAGGGCGAGAAGACGATCGCCGTCTACGACCTCGGCGGCGGCACCTTCGACATCTCGATCCTCCGCCTCTCGGAAGGGATCTTCGAGGTCAAGTCGACGGCCGGCGACACCTACCTCGGCGGCGAGGACTTCGACCAGCGGATCATCGACTGGCTGATCGGCGAGTTCCGCGCCGAGACCGGCGTCGACCTGCGTAGCGACCGGATGGCGCTGCAGCGCCTCAAGGAGGCCGGCGAGCGCGCCAAGTGCGAGCTGTCGACGGCCAACGAGTCGGCGATCAACCTGCCGTTCATCTCGGCCGACGAGAGCGGCCCGCGCCACCTCGCGCGCACGCTGACGCGGGCGCACTTCGAGTCGCTGGTGGAGGATCTGGTCGAGCGCACCGAGGGGCCGTGCCTCGACGCGCTGCGCTCGGCCGGGCTGCGCGCCGACCAGGTCGACGAGGTGCTGCTCGTCGGCGGGCAAACGCGCACGCCGCGCGTCGTCCAGACGGTCGAGCGGATCTTCGGCCGCGCGGCCAACCGGGAGATCAACCCGGACGAGGTGGTGGCGATCGGCGCGGCGATCCAGGGCGGCATCCTGCGCGGCGACATCAAGGACCTCGTGCTGCTCGACGTCACCCCGCTATCGCTCGGCATCGAGACGCACGGCGGGCTCTTCGTCAAGCTGATCGAGCGCAACGCCACCATCCCGACGAAGAACACGCAGATCTTCACCACCGTCGTCGACAACCAGGATACGGTGGAGGTGCACGTGCTGCAGGGCGAGCGCGACATCTCGGCGGAGAACCGCTCGCTCGGCAAGTTCGAGCTGGTGGGAATCCCGCCCTCGCCGCGCGGCGTGCCGCAGATCGAGGTGACCTTCGCCATCGACTCGAACGGCATCGTCAACGTGTCGGCCCGCGACATGGCGACGAACCAGTCACAGAGCATCCAGATCAACCCGGCCGGCGGTCTCTCGAAGGACGAGATCGAGCGTCTGGTGGTCGAGGCCGACGAGCATTCGAAGACCGACCTCCAGCGGCGCGAGATCCGCCGCATCAAGAACCGGCTCGAGGGGCTCATCTATACCAACGAGCGGGTCTTCGAGCAGTTCCGCGAGGCGCTGCGCCCCGACGACAGCAAGCGCATCCACGAGACGCTGCTGCGCGCCCGCATGGCACTGATGAACGAGGTGCGGGCCGACATCGAGGCGGCGCTCTTCGACCTGAATTCCATCTCGCGCGTGCTCTCCGACGCGATGCTGAACCGCTCGGCCAACCCGTCCTAGGCATCCCGTGTCGCGCGACTACTACGAGGCCCTGGGCGTCGCCCGCGAGGCGACGGCGCAGGAGATCAAATCGGCGTACCGCAAGATCGCGGTCAAGTACCATCCGGACAAGAACCCCGGCGACCGCGAAGCCGAGGAGCGCTTCAAGGAGGCGGCCGAGGCCTACGCCGTGCTCTCCGACCCCGAGAAGCGCGCGCGCTACGACCGCTTCGGGCGCCAGGGGCTTGGCGGCTCGCCCGGCGGCTTCGATCCGTCGACCTTCGCCGACTTCTCCGACGTCCTGGGCGACCTCTTCGGCCTCGGCGATCTCTTCGGCGGCGGGCGGCGCGGCGGTGCGCGCGGCGGCGGCCCGATGCCGTCGCCCGGCGCCGACCTGCGCTACGACCTGACGCTGACCTTCGCCGAGGCGGCGAGCGGCGTCGCGCGCGAGCTGAAGATCCCGCGCCTCGAGGTCTGTCCCGACTGCACCGGCTCGGGGGCGCGGCGCGGCAGCTCGCCGACCGCCTGCCCGGCCTGCGGCGGACGCGGCCAGGTGCGCTTCAGCCAGGGGTTCCTCACCGTGGCGCGCACCTGCCCGCAGTGCCGCGGTGAGGGGACGATCGTCCGCGACCCCTGCCCCGGCTGCCGCGGCGAAGGGCGCGTCGAGCGCGAGCGCACGCTCGAGGTGAAGGTGCCCGCCGGCGTCGACAGCGGCGCGCGGATGCGGCTCTCCGGCGAAGGCGAGCACGGCCGCCACGGCGGGCCGCGCGGCGACCTCTACGTCGTCCTCGAGGTCGAGCCGCACGAGAGCTGGGAGCGCGACGGCGCCGACGTCCACGCCCGCCTCGAGGTCGGCTATTCGCAGGCCGTCCTCGGCGCGACGCTCCCGGTCGAGACGCTGCTCGGCGAGCAGACCTTCGAGCTGCCCGGCGGCAGCCAGCCCGGCGAGCAGTTCCGCCTGCGCGGCAAGGGCTTCCCGCGGCTCGGCTCCTCGGGACGCGGCGACCACGTCCTGCACCTCGTCGTGCGGGTGCCGCGGCCGGGCGACCTCGACGAGGAGCAGACCACCCTCTTGCGCCGTCTCGCCGAGATCGAGGGCGAAGCGGTGCACGAAGAGCGCGGCGTCCTCGAGCGGGTCAAGGACTTCTTCTCGTGAGCCCCTCGCACCTCGAGCGCCGCTTTCGCGTCGTCGCCGGGGAAGAGGACGTGGCCTCGGCCTGGATCTGGTCGCTCGACCCGCTCGGCGTCGAGTGGCGAGACGAGCCTGCGGGGTCGGTGGCGGTCGCCTACTTCCGCGCCGACGACTGTCCGCCGTTGCCCGAGGGGTTCCCTTACGCCCTGCTCGCCGAAGAGCCGGTGGCGTCGACCGACTGGCTCGCCGCCTGGCGCGCCGCGGCCTCGCCGATCGAGGTCGGCCGGCAGCTGTTGATCGACCCGCGCGAGCTCGATGCGGTCGAGGCGCTGCCCGAGACGGGGGGGCGCCATCTTCTGCGGCTGCCGGCCCGCACGGCGTTCGGCGTCGGCAGTCACGAGTCGACCCGCCTGGCCTGGGAGCTCGCCGAATCGCTCGATCTCGCCGGTCGTGCGGTGCTCGACGTCGGTTGCGGCACCGGCATCCTCGCCTTCGGCTGCCGCCTGCTCGGCGCCGGTCGCGTCGTCGGCTTCGACCTCGATCCGGCGGCGGCGCTGCTCGCCGGCCAGTACGCACGGCACAACCGCGTCGCCGTCCCCTTCTTCGTCGGACGGGTCGCGGCGCTCGCCGCGCACCCGGCGGCGCGCCCCCCCTTCGACCTGCTCCTCGTCAACGTCATTCCGGAGGAGATCCGCGGCGAGCTCCCCGAGCTCCTGGCGCTGCTCGCTTGCGACGGGGAAGCGGTTTTCTCCGGCATCCTGGAGCGCGAGGCTGACGCGGCGCTCGCCGAGCTCGCCCGTCACGGTCTCGTCGAGCGCGACCGACGCGTCGCCGGCGAGTGGGCGGCGCTGCGCACCGCACGCGCCGGCGCTCCCGCTCGATCGGCATGATCACCGTGCTCGTCGAGCCGGCCGACCTCGCAGGCGAGCGGCTGGAGCTCGCCGGCGATCGCTACCACCACCTGGTGCGCGTGCGCCGCGCCGGGGTCGGCACGGAGCTCCGGCTGGTCGACGGTGCAGGCGAAGCGCGGCAGGGGAGGATCGAGCGCGTCGACCGGCGAAGCGCCGGTGTCCTCCTCGGCGCCCCCGTCCCGGGGCTCGAGCCGCACCGTCACGTCGAGCTGATCGTCGCGCCGCCGCGCCCGGAGCGCGCCTCGTGGATGGTGGAGAAGGCGACCGAGCTCGGCGTCGCCGCAGTGCGCTTCGTCGCCACCGAGCGCGATCCGCGATCGATCGGCGAGGGCAACCTCGAGCGGCTGCGCCGGGTCGCTGCCGCGGCGCTCGAGCAGTGCGGTGGGAGCCGTCTGCCGGCGCTCTCCGGCGTTCACGCCTTCTCCGAGCTGCCCTCGCTGCTCGCCGCGCTTCCGCGACGGCTCTGCCTCGACTTCGGCGGCTCGGCCTTCCCGGCGCCCGACGACGCCGCGCTCGCGCTCCTCGTCGGACCCGAGGGCGGATGGACGGCGGGGGAGCGCTCGACGCTCGCCGCGCTCGGCTGCGAGGCGATCGCCCTCGGGCAACGCGTGCTCCGGGTCGAGACGGCGGCGCTCGCCGCGGCGACGCTCGCGTTTCATTCCGGCTCCGTCGCGTCGGCTTCTGCCGCGGCATTCCTGCGTTGACACCCCCCGGGGGGGCGGATACCATCCCGGCGAGCCCCACGGGAGGTCAACCCATTGAATAGAAACCCCTTTGCCGGCGTGCGCTGGGTGTGGATGAACGGCGAGCTCGTCGAGTTCGCGAAGGCAACGGTCCACGTGATGACCCATGCGCTGCACTACGGCTCGGGGCTCTTCGAAGGGATCCGCTGCTACGCCACGCCGGCGGGCTCGGCCGTCCTCCGCCTGCAGGAGCACCTCCGGCGCCTCGAGCACTCCTGCAAGGTCTACCGGATGCAGATCCCCTTCTCGCGCGCCGAGCTCACCGCGGCGGTCTTCGCCACGATCCGCAGCAACGAGCTGCCCGCCTGCTACATCCGGCCGATCGTCTACCGCGGCTTCGGCTCGGCAGGGATCAACCCGCTCACCGCTCCGGTGGAGGTGACGATCGCCGTCTGGCCCTGGGGCAAGTACCTCGGCGACCAGGCCGCCGAGCAGGGCGTCGACGTCTGCGTCTCCTCCTGGCGGCGCCACGGCCTCGGCAGCTCGCCGGCGCTCGCCAAGGCGACGGCCAACTATCTCAACTCGCAGCTGATCAAGATGGAAGCGGTCGGCAACGGCTACGCCGAGGGGATCGCCCTCGACACCCAAGGCTACGTCTCGGAGGGCTCGGGCGAGAACGTCTTCCTGGTCCAGGACGAGGTGCTCTACACGCCGTCGCGCTCCTCCTCGATCCTGCCCGGGATCACCCGGGATGCGATCATCACCCTGGCGGGCGATCTCGGGATCCCGGTGCGCGAGGAGGCGATCCCGCGCGGGATGCTCTACACCTGCGACGAGGCGTTCTTCACCGGCACGGCGGTCGAGGTGTCGCCGATCCGTTCGGTCGACCGGATCCCGGTCGGCGAGGGGCGTCCCGGGCCGATCACCCGGCGGCTGATGGGCGAGTTCATGGGCATCGTCGAGGGGCGCCTGCCGGACCGGCACGGCTGGCTCTCGCCGGTGCCTCCGACGGTCGGCGGTCCGGCCTGACTTGGGGCACAGCGGAGGCTTCGATGAACATCAACGAGCTGCTCAAGATCGCCGTCGAGAGGAAGGCCTCGGACCTCCACCTCAAGGTCGGCAGCCACCCGGTGCTGCGTGTCGACGGCGAGCTGCTGCCGCTCGGCGAGCTCAAGCGGCTGATGCAGGAGGACACCATCGCGATGGCGTTCTCGATGATGAACGCCCGCCAGAAGCAGCGCTTCAAGGAGGAGTACGAGATCGACATCGCCTACTCGGTGCCGGGTCTCGGACGCTTCCGTTGCAACATCTTCCAGCAGCGCGGCACGGTCGGCCTGGTGCTGCGCGTCATCCCGGGGCGCATTCTCGCCATCCGCGAGCTGATGCTGCCGCCGGTGCTGGAGAAGATCTGCGAGGAGCGCCGCGGGCTGGTGCTCTGCACCGGGACGACCGGCTCGGGCAAGTCGACGACGCTTGCCGCGATGATCGACCTGATCAACGGCTCGCGGACCGAGCACATCGTCACCGTCGAGGACCCGATCGAGTTCCTGCACCGCGACAAGAAGTCCATCGTCAACCAGCGCGAGATCGACGTCGACACGCGCGGGTTCTCCACCGCCCTGCGCTCGGCGCTGCGCCAGGACCCGGACGTCATCCTGGTCGGCGAGATGCGCGACTACGAGACGATCGAGACGGCGCTGCTCGCCGCCGAGACGGGCCACCTCGTCTTCTCGACGCTGCACACCCTCGACGCCACCGAGACGATCAACCGCATCATCTCGGTCTTCCCGCCGCACCATCAGAAGCAGATCCGCATCCAGCTCGCCCAGGTGCTCAAGTCGGTCATCTCGATGCGCCTCATGCCGCGCGCCGACGGCTCGGGCCGTGTGCCGGCGGTCGAGGTGCTGATCTCGACCCCGTACATCCGCGAGTGCATCGAGAACAAGGACAAGACGAAGTACATCCGCGAGCAGATCGCCCTCGGCACCAGCCAGTACGGGATGCAGACCTTCGACCAGTCGCTCTTCCAGCTCTACAAGAACGGTCTGATCACGCTCGACGAGGCGCTGCGCCGCGCGTCGAACCCGGACGAGTTCAAGCTCAAGCTGCAGGGCGTGCAGTTCACCGCCGACGCCTCGCGCGAGGCGATGGAGCAGGCGCTCGAGGCGCCGCACGAGACCGACCAGTTCCAGGACGGGCTGAACTTCCAGATCGAGCGCATCGGCGGGTGAGGCGCACGACGCCGCGCCCGGCCGCGCCGCGAGCCCCGTGGTGATCCCGCGAGTGAGCCCCTCCCGCCTCTCGGCCTTCGACAAAGCCGGCGAGCTGCTCGCTCGCCGGCCCTATTTTCGCGCCGAGCTCGCCGCGCGCCTCGCCCGCGCCGACTACGACGGCGAGGAGATCGCCGCGGCGATGGAGAAGCTCGTCCGCCTCGGCTACCTCGACGACGAAGCGCTCGCCACCGCCGAAGCCGCGCGCCTGCGCGACCGCAAAGGCCTCGGCCGCGCCCGCATCGCCGCCGACCTCTCCCGCCGCGGGGCCCCGCGCTCGATCGCTGCCGAGGTCGCCACCGAATCGCCGGACGACGAGCTCACGCGCGCCCGCGACGAAGCCGCCCGCTGGTCCGCCAAGACCCGCAACCCCCAACCCGCAGCCCTCGCCCGTTACCTCGAACGCAAGGGCTTCTCCGCGCGCTCGATCGTCGCGGTGCTCGAGGATCTCGGCGAGGGCGAGGTGGGGGAGCTCGAGGAGAGCTGAGCGGGCAGGAAGCGCCCTCGCGCGCCCGGCGCGGGGTGGAGCCGGTTCTGGAAACTCGGCGCCGGCAGGTCCGCTCCGCACTGACCCACGCCGCGCTGGTGTGATGCGAGCGCTACACGCCGTGTTTGACACCAGCCACGGGCGTGCCTAGACTGAACTCAAGGCAGCTAGGGATGCGACGTCTCGCCCCTCGTTGCCTCCTGCTCGCCGGTGCTACGCGGCAAGATCTGTCGCGATTGCCGGTTCGCGTACGGGGTCGGAGTGGGGGCGAACACAGGGTGAGACGCCCTTAACCATGCACACGCTCGCAGAGCTCTTCGACTCCCACGGCCTCATCTCCTACGACAAGCAGCTGACGCTGCGCACTCTTGTCGAAGGGCTCGGTTCCGTCTCGTATCGTGACGGCGCGCTTTCCTTCGGGCGCGATCTCGAATGGCCCGTTCAGCTGATCGGCTCACGCTCCGATTACGACAACACTTGGCTCTGGGCATGGGCCAATCCCGGCCTGTCCGGGTGGCGCCTGGAAGCATCGCACGAGCTCCATGCCTTCGGGCATCAGCACTCCATTCAGGAGCTCACTCGGGCGAAGTTCACACTGCTCGCATTCGACGGGCACTACCTCTCCATGGTCGCTGCCGGCGTATTGGGTGCGGCGTGCTACTACCGCTTTCCGTATGAGGACGGTGCGGCGTTTCTGCTGGTACTCGCGGCGCCAGAGTTGAGAGCCCTTTCCGACCTGTCCGCTCACAGCATCTCCAGCCGCGTCTTGGACTTTGTCTGTCAGTACGATTGCCGTCACCGGACGGCTGTCGAGAATTACCTTCGGTTCAAGGGCTACACGTTCACGAACAGCGGTCAGACCCTGACTGCGGCGTCGCAGGTGGGTCAGTCTCTTGAGGCGCACTTCGACTCCGACGGCCGCCTTCTCAAGATCGAGGCGGTTGTCACAGCCCCCGTCTACCCGCCGGGCGTCTAGCCCGGCATGCAGCAGACTCGCTACGCTCGCCTCTGATTCCACGGTTAGACGGCCCGGGCCCGAGCCCCAGAAGAGGTGCCACCCGATTTCCCAATCGCCGCGACGGCCCAGAGTCGTCTCGGAATCTTGGACATGAGTCAGGCCTCTCCGTGGGGGAAGCTCGCGCCCTCTTCGAGCGTCGTCGTGAGGTCGCCTGGAGGAAGAGGAGGAAGAGGTGCCACCCGATTTCCCCGATTTCCCAACCGCCGCGACGGCCCAGAGTCGTCTTGGAGACTCGATCATGAGTCAGGCTTCTCCGCGGGGGAAGATCGCGCCCTCTTCGAGCGTCGTCGTGAGGTCGCCGAGCTGAGAAGGTCGCGTCGCTTTCGGGCAATGCCCGTCGAAGGGCGCGAGAGGGCTCTCTGGCGCAGCCTTCGGCCCCGCAGGCAGTGGCAGTGCTTCAGATCCAGTCCTCGGAATCGAGCGAGCCTGCGCTGAGACTCAGCCGCTCCGAGCGGCAACACGGAAGGGAAGCGCCGGCGGAAACGCGCCTTCCGGGAAGACGACTTCCCGCACGCCCGCGCGGAGGAGCCGCGCGGCGTGCTGGTAGGCCTCACGAAAGGCGAAGTAGGCCTTGCGCAGCGCTCGTCGGACCTCGGGTGCGACGGTGTGGACCAGCGGTGCGGGAGCCTTCTTGATCCGGTTCGGCTCGTGGTGCGGGCTCTGGCGACAGACGGCTTCCCGACCGAGCGGGGGCTTGCCGCTCTCCTCCTCGCGCTGCTCTCCCCAGGCCTCGATCTCCGCGATCAGGTCCCGAATGCGTGCTCGATAGACCTCGGGGTCGAGCGAACGCCAGCAGGGAAGCGGGGACAGCGTCAGCTCCTCCTCGACGACGTAGTCCTTCGGGTCCAACAGGATGCCCTTCCTCAGCGCCTTCGACTCGAGCGTTCGGTCGTGCCAGTGGCCGACGACCGGCGTACCTTCGACCAAATGCCGCGCGCAGTGAGCTCCAGGCCAGTCGAAGGGTGAGGCGACGAGGCCTTCCTTGACTCCTTGGGCAAGGAGATACGTGAGGCGTTCGATCTGGGCTCCCTCCTCGTCCGAGACCAGGATCGACTGGAAGCGTCGCCCCCAGAACTTCTCGCGCCATTGGACGAGCCGGCCGGCCTCTCGGGCGAGGTTGGAGTTGAGGTAGTTCATGAAGGCGGCAAGCTGGAGCGCGTCGAGGACGGCGAGCAGCAGGTGAAAGTGGTTCGAGAGGAAGACGAAGCCGATGACCTCGACCGCGTAGAGCCGCGCGGCGCGGGCGAGAATGCCGGCGACGGTGTCGTTGAGAAGGGCCGAGGGTCGGAGCAGAAGCCGGCCCTGCAGGGTGCGGCAAGTGACCTCGACCAGCCCGCCGCCCGGGGGGATGTAGCGTAATCTCCTCGCCATGCCTCCCTAAGACGAGAAGCGGGGCGGCGATCTTGCGCGACGCTGGTCGATGGTCAGGTAGGGCGAGTTCCACCGGCTCGGCGCAGGTGAACCAGAGGAGCTGTGAAAATCGGGTGGCGCCTCACTTGGCACCTCACTGGGATCATGCGGCCGAGCGTCCGCCGCTGACCTCGAGCTCCGTGAGGTGACCATGCATTCAAAACGCGAAATGATCGCACCCCATCTACCACGAGCCGGCAACTGACATGGCGACCTCGCAGCAGAAGAAGCGGCATCGCAGCCGCCTGGACCCGGAGGCTGTCGTGAAGGAGTTGCTGGACGCCCTCGTCTCGACGCGACCGGGCTGCAGGTGCGAAGTCGAGATGGCTGGCGACTGGAACTGCCTGGGAATCGCCGTCCATCTGCCTGCCGAGTCCGACCCGAACCAGGTGCTGGACCTGGCCAACGACCTGGTGACGGTGCTCGGGCGAGCCCGAGCGGAGGAGGTTCTGCGCTCGGACTGGTCCGCCGGGATCTATCAGAACGGGGAGCTCCTCCGCGCGCTCGACCCTCGTTCGACCGTGGCGCGGCGGTGCTCGACCTGCGGGCAGACGCAGGAGGTCGGGCGCGGTGACACCTGCGTCCGGTGCGGCAACTCCACCTGGTCCTGACCGGCACCGATTCCAGCCGGTGGCGCAACACGCACATCCTCGTGCGCGCGGGCCTCGGACGCTGGACGCCGGTCCCGTTCGAAGACTAGGGTAGGGGAGGTTTCCCGATGAACGCACTGCACGAGTCCGTCCTGGATGCCTGGCGCGTCTGCAGCCGCGCCACGGCGTTCCTCGTCGAGCGGCTCCCGAGCGATCTCTGGCCTCTCGGGATCCCCGGCGCTCCCCGCCGCACTGTGCGGAGCCTCGCCGTTCACCTTCACGATTGCCGCTGCCTCTGGATGAAGAGCCTGGCGAAGGAGTCCGGCGTCGCCATCCCTCGCCGTGTCGGCCGCGCCGCCGTCTCGCCGGACGAGGTCCTCGCCGCGCTGGCCCTGAGCAGCGACGCGGTGGGCCGTCTCCTGCAGGTCGGCCTCGAGAACGGCGGCGAATTCCCCGGCGTCTCGACCCGGTTCGTCTACGGCGCGATGCCGCGCGACGCCGTCCTCTTCTGTGGCTACGCCCTCTCCCACGAGGCGCACCATCGCGGGCAGCTCGTCGTCGCGGCCCGTGCGCTCGGTCACCGCCTCCCGTCGCCGACCGTCGGCGGGCTCTGGCAGTGGTCGTCGCGGCTTCGCGAAGCCGCCGCGAAACCAACCGTGCCGTCCGACCCTGGCGGGCAGCCGGCTCGCCGCACGCGCCGTTGAGGCCAGAGGTGGAAGTCGCGGACGGTTGACCGAATCCCAGGAGAGTGAAGTGAACGGTTCCCGGTGCTGAAAGAAGGTGGAACGATGCAATCGTTGCGCTGGACACTCGGCGTCATCGCCGTCGTGGTGGGCGGTGGATGGCTCGCGGTCGCGGCCCTGGGCCGCGGATTCCGGAGCTCCTTCGGGGCCTCGGCCGTCGGGCCGTTCACGCAGCTCGGGCCGGCCCTGGTGATGGGGTTGGCCTTGGCATCGGTCGTCGCACCGCACAATCGGGTGCTCCTTCACACGACCGCTGTCGTCCTCGCGGCAGCGTGTGTCGGCCTGATCTTCGTGCTTCGGGAGTCCACGTTCGTCGGGGTGGCCGGGCTGCTGTACTGTGCCGCCTGGTTCCTCTTCTATGCCAAGGCCCTCTAATCGAGCGAGAACCGTCGCCGGAGCAAGCCGTCCTGCCTGCTCGCGCCGGTTCGCTCGACGTTAAGCTCTCGCCCAAGAGCAATCTCATGCCGGAGCCTCCGTCTTCCGTCTGTCCCGTCGCTCTCGCCGGTCACCTCGACAGCCGGATCCGGCGTTGGTTGCAGAACCCCCGCCGCCTGCTCGCGCCCTACGTGCGAGAGGGAATGACCGTGCTCGACTTCGGCTGCGGCCCCGGCTTCTTCACGCTGGAGTTCGCCCGCCTGGTCGGTCCGTCGGGTCGCGTCCTCGCGGTCGACCTGCAGCCAGAAATGCTCGAGCTGCTTCGCCTCAAGGCGCACGGCACCGAGCTCGCCGCGCGCATCACTCTCCATCCCTGCCAGCCGAATCGCCTCGGCGTCGCGGAGCCGCTCGACTTCGTGCTCGCGTTCTACGTCCTCCACGAGCTTCCCGATCCGAGAGCCTTCCTCGCCGAGCTCCGGCCGCTCTTCACTCCTGGCGGCCAACTCCTGATTGTCGAACCGCCGCTGCACGTCTCCAAGGCCGCGTTTGCCGTGACCCTTCGAGTCGCCACCGAAGCGGGTTTCCGCGTCGTCGCCCGCCCTCGCATCCTCTTCAACCATGTCGCTCTCCTCGCCCCCGGCTGACCGCTCGCGGTCGGCCATTCCACGCCGGCCAGGCTTGCGGTCGAGAATCCTGTTCCTCCGGCCGTTGTCGCCAGGATTGCCAACCTCCGTGCGCCCGTCTACACTGCGCCGAAATCCAGAAACTAAGGCACCTTCGGGACGCCATGACCCAACACTCCAAATCGGTCCATGCGACGTTGGTTCTCCGAACGCAAGCGTCGCGGCAGTCGACGCAATGTAGCTAGGCGAACCAGCAAGAGAAGATGGTCCTTCACCGCCGAATCCCGGCTGCGCTGTTGCTCCTGCTTGGCCCCGGGCTGGGTGTCGCCGCAAGGGACGACATCGCGGCAAAGGTTCACTCAGGAATTGAGCGCGCCCTTGCGGCCGAGACACAAGAAGCGCAGCAGTTGGCCTTCGATTCGATAGTGAGCCTGGGCTGTCCAGCAGTGCCAGCGATCGTCGACCGCCTAGACGACCGGCGGAAGCTTCCTCTGGCCTATCTCAAGTTGGAAAACGATTCTCCGGAGGCTTTCGAGGCGTATCGCCAATATGGCCCGGAGGTCATGACGGATGCCCTCGCCGCCATTCTCAACCACATCACGCTGTGGGACTGCGGGTTCATCTTCAACGGTGCGTCTGAGTTGGAGCGGGCCAGGACTGTTCAGTGCTGGCAGAAGTTTGCTCGCGACACCCGAGCCACGCACTGCGGACGCAAGTGAATCGTCGCCTGGCAACTCGCTCGAGTGGACGGCGGCGCTGCGCGCACCCGCTGCTGAGCTCGTGTTTCGCCAGGCTTCACAGGCCACCCCTCTTCCCACCCTGGAGGTCCGATGAAGATCACCGTCTCGACACTTGTCGCCGCTCCCCTTGCCGAAGTCTGGCGCGCGTACACGACACCTGACGACATCAAGAGCTGGAACGCGGCCTCTCCCGATTGGCATACGACCGCCGCGACGGTGGACCTTCGGGTCGGCGGCAAGTTCTCGTCACGAATGGAGGCGAAGGACGGCTCCTTCGGCTTCGACTTCGCCGGCGAGTACACGAAGATCGTTCCGGGTCGCCTCCTCGAGTACTCGTTCGGGGATCGGAGCGCGGTCGTGGAGCTCGCGGAAGGCCCGGCCGGCGTTTCCGTCACCGTCACCTTCGACGGCGAGCCCACGCATTCGGAGGAGCAGCAGCGCGCCGGATGGCAGGCAATTCTGGACAACTTCGCGCGGCACGTGCAGGCGCGGACGACCTAGAGGGGGGCGAGGAGCGATCGTCGGCGAGCCGCCATCCTCGAACGAGCAAGACAACAACGTTCCATCGCGAGCTGTTCGCGAAGCTCGAACACCCGGCGGCAGCTCGGGCCGAGCTCGACCGCACGCGGTGCACACGCGCAAGGCGCGCGAGCGGCTAAGATGGCCGCTCCTACCCCGAGAGTCGAGGAGAGACCGATGACCTACGTCGACGGATTCGTGATCCCGGTACCGAAGAAGAACCTCGCGGCGTATCGCAAGGTCGCGCGCGCGGCGGGCAAGGTGTGGATGGAGTGCGGCGCGCTTTCCTACACCGAGGCCGTCGGCGACGACCTGAAGCCGAAGTACGGTGCGCGCTTTCCACCGATGACGAAGATGAAGACCGGCGAGACCGTGATCTTCTCCTTCATCGTCTACAAGTCGCGCAAGCACCGCGACAGCGTGAACGCGAAGGTCATGAAGGACCCGCGCATGGCGAAGCTGATGAAGCTGCCGATGCTCTTCGACGTCAAGCGCATGGCCTTCGGCGGGTTCAAGACGATCGTCGAGATGTAGCGCCATCGCCGGGGCGCGGGCCGGCGCCGCGCCGGGCTCCACGCCGCATGCGTGATCCTCGCGGACGGAGCCTCGCCGCCACCTTTCTTGGTCCTGTGTCCGGCGGGTGCTTCGCGCGAAACCGCAGGGTCCGCGGCCTTCGCCACGCCGCGATCGCCCTCGTCGTGGCGAAGGCGGTCCTGGAAATCGTGTGCCCGCCGACCGCCAAGGAAGACGCGCTGCGCGGCGGAACCCACCGCGACCGCTTCCTCCGGCGCTGGGTTCACGCGCGGCTCGGCGTCCGAGGCCTCGTCTTGGCGCTGGCCTTTTCGACCTTGGTGGTGGGTGGCCCGTGGGCATCTCTCCGCTCAGGCGTTGCCCTGCTCTTCCAGCGCTGCGAGAGAGGGATCCAGCGATGCACGCAACGGAAGGAGGCCTCGTTGCAGCGATCGGTGGGTGAGCTAGAGGACAACTCCGAGGACGAAAGCTGCGATGGGCAATACGAAGTCCAGCGGAGCCGCTGGCGACTTGGAGGTGGCGGCGACGAACGGGTTTCGTCCCCACCAGGGTGGGCGCCAGGGACCACCAAGGCAGGGAGCATGCCAGGCGGCTCTGGAGCATGAAGTCTGGCGTGCCACGGAAGGCCTCGAGGGTGTCTGCCTGGCTGGCCCCACGCGAGTGGACTTCCGCGAGCCCTCCGGCCCCGGCGCGAAGCGGAAGTCTGCGTTCGCGGCCACGACGCATTTCGCGGCGATGTAGCCCGACCACCAGAAGGAGCAGCGAGAGGCGTGCTCACTGGTGGCGTCGGCTGCATGGGGTCCGTCGCTACGAAGAACCGCTCTGCCAGAAGTCCGGCGGTCGCGGTACTCTGACATGCGCACCCCGACTTTCCCGAGGGCATGCGGCCATGACTCCCCCGACCGTGTCACTCGATGTGCCGAGCGAATCGACGGAGGAGGCAGGCGCTTCCTTGCGGCGGGAGCCAGGCCCGCTTCGCGGCCATGGCAGCGCGGGATGCGGATGTCGCTAGACGACAAGGAGAGATCGTGACGGTCAAGCGGCTGGACAACGTCGGCATCGTCGTCGAAGACCTCGACGCCGCCATCGCGTTCTTTGCCGAGCTCGGCCTCGAGCTCGAGGGTCGCGCGCCGGTCGAAGGAGCGTGGGCCGATGGCGTCACCGGGTTGCGCGACCTGCGGGTCGAGATCGCCATGATGCGGACGCCAGACGGTCACAGCCGCCTCGAGCTGTCGCGCTTCCTCGCGCCGCCCGCGGTCGCCGATCACCGGACGGCGCCGGTGAACTCGCTCGGTTACCTGCGCGTCATGTTCGCGGTGGACGACATCGACGACACGCTCGCCCGACTCTCCCGCCGCGGCGCGACGCTCGTCGGCGAGCTGGTTCAGTACGAGAGCTCGTATCGGCTCTGCTACATCCGGGGCCCCGAAGGCATCCTCCTCGGGCTCGCCCAGCAACTCGGGCAGCAGGCTTCTCGAGAGGATCCGCTCGCGCCCGAGCCTCGAGAGTGACCGATCGGCCCCTCGCCCATCGTCGTCCCGGGCTTCGTCGCGACACGAGGGACGCCGAACCGGGCGGCTGGCGAGGATGTGCCCCCGCGCTGACAGGCCGAGAGCGGGACCCGGAATAGCCAAGAGGCCAGCGGATGGGGTTGGCCGCGGTGACGGGATGTCCACGCCACCACGGGACCGGGTTCCGAAGAATGGAACAGAATGCCTCCTGCGCTGTCGCGCGCCTCGAGACCATGAAACCAACCGACCCCCATCGGGCGAAGTCGAGATCCTCGGCCCACGACGGGAAAGAGGTTGAGCAGGCATCGAGCATGAAGCGGCGACTCGGCTGGATCTCGCTCGTTCTGTTCGTCGTCGTGGTGGCCGCCGTCGTCGGCGGCCTCAGCTTTCGGGCCGCACTGGGGCCAGCCGCCGAACGGTCGGTACCCCACGCGGTCTACGCTCCGCACGGCGCGGTCGCGACGAGTCAGCCGCTGGCGAGCCAGGCGGGGCTGGCGGTGCTCCAGCGGGGCGGGAATGCGGTCGACGCGGCGGTCACCGCTGCCGCGGTGCTGAGCGTCGTCGAGCCGTACATGACCGGCATCGGCGGCGACATGTTCGCGATCGTCTGGTCGGCTCGGGAGGAACGCCTCGTCGGCATCAACGGGAGCGGGCGTTCCGGGTCATCGATGACCCGAGAGGCGCTCGCGAGCGTCGGCCGGATCCCGGGGGACGGGCCGAAGACGATCACCGTCCCCGGAGCGCTGTCGGGTTGGGCGGCGCTGCTGGAGCGCTACGGGACGATCTCTCTTGCCGAAGCTCTCGCGCCGGCGATCGCGCTCGCCGAAGAGGGCTTCCCGGTGTCCGACGTCACGGCGGCGGAATGGTCGATCTACGCGAGCTTGCTGAAGGAGGACGTGGGGGCGAGCGCTGCGTTCCTCGTGGAGGGCAAGCGCGCGCCCGGGGTGGGGGAGTGGTTCTCCAACCGGGACTATGCCGCCACGTTGCGAGCGATCGCGCGGTCCGGGGCGGGCGTGCTGTACGGCGGCGATCTCGGCCGGCGGATCGCGACGCAGGTCCAGCGGCTCGGTGGATTTCTGACGCCGGAGGACCTCGAAAGCCATCGGGCGGAGTGGATGGAACCGCTGTCCGTGCCCTTCCACGGCTATCGACTGTGGGAGCTCCCACCCAATGGCCAGGGGATCGCGGCGCTGGAGATGCTCCGCATCCTCGAGCCGTTCGCTCTCGCGACGATGGGACACAACTCGGCCGCCTACCTTCACCACCTCATCGAGGCCAAGAAGCTGGCCTACGCCGACCTGGAGCGCTTCGTCGGCGACCCGGGCTTCATGACGGTCCAGCCCGACCAGCTGCTCGCCGACGACCTGGTCTCCCGCCGCCGATCTCGCATCGATCCTCGCCGTGCGCTGGTGCGGGCCGATCCGGAGCCCTCCTTGACGACGAGCGAGACGACCTACCTCGCCGTGGCCGACGACGAGGGCAACATGGTCTCGCTCATCAACAGTCTCGGCGGGGGCTTCGGCTCGGGAGTCGTCGTGCCCGGCACGGGCTTCGCGCTCCAGAACCGAGGCGTCGGGTTCTCGTACGAGGCGGGCCGCGTGAACAGCGTGGGTCCCGGGAAGCGACCGTTTCACACCATCATTCCCGGCTTCGTGACCCGAACGACCCCGGACGGAAGACAGGAGCCCTTCCTGAGCTTCGGCATCGTCGGTGGGCCGCAGCAGCCGCAGGCGCACGTCCAGGTCCTCCTCAATCTGTTGCTCTTCGACATGGACGTCCAGCAGGCTCTCGATGCTCCGCGTTTCCGTCATTGGAGTGGCAACCGCGTGAGCTTCGAAGGGGCGATCTCGCCGGCGGTGATCGAGGAGCTTCGCGCCATGGGGCATGCCCCGCAGAATCCGCTTCTGGAAACGGCACAGACCGTCCTCCTCGGCTCGAACGGGGGTCTCGTTTTCGGCGGCGGCCAGGCGATCCTGAAGCGACCCCGAGGCTGGGTGGCAGGTTCCGATTCGCGCCGGGACGGATTGGCGGCGGCGTACTAGCGAACCTCCCTTCTGGCCAGCCCTCCGGCCAGCCTGCTATCGTTCGGCGGCATCGAACGCGGGTCGCTCGCAGGCAGGCGGCGGGGCGGGCCGACATCCAGGTTTCTCTCCAGTGAGATCGTCATGAAGAGCCACGACATTCGCCAGAGCTTCCTCGACTACTTCGCCACGCGCGGGCATCGGCTGTATCCGAGCGCGCCCTTGGTGCCACATGGGGACGCCACGCTGCTGTTCACCAACGCCGGGATGGTCCAGTTCAAGGACTTCTTCCTCGGGCGCGAGACCCCGCCGGCGCGCCGGGCGGTGTCGTCGCAGAAGTGCCTGCGCGTCTCGGGCAAGCACAACGACCTCGAAAACGTCGGGCCCAGCCCGCGGCACCACACCTTCTTCGAGATGCTCGGCAACTTCTCCTTCGGCGACTACTTCAAGGCCGAGGCGATCGAGTTCGGCTGGGAGCTGGTGACCAAGGTCTGGGGGCTGCCCGCCGAGCACCTCTTCGCCTCGATCTACGAAGAAGACGACGAGGCCGGCGAGCTCTGGCGCAAGCTCTCGTCGCTGCCTGCCGGGCGGATCGTGCGCTGCGGCAAGGCCGACAACTTCTGGGCGATGGGCGAGACCGGCCCGTGCGGGCCGTGCAGCGAGATCTACGTCGACCGCAGCCCCGAGCGGCCCGAGGTCTCCTGGGAAGAGGGCACCGAGTCGGGCCGCTACCTCGAGATCTGGAACCTCGTCTTCATGCAGTACGAGCGCGACGCCGCCGGCGTCATGACGCCGCTGCCCAAGCCGTCGATCGACACCGGCGCCGGGCTCGAGCGCGTCGCGGCGGTGCTCAACCGCGTCCCGTCGAACTACGACACCGACCTCTTCCAGCCGATCCTCGGTGCCGCGGCGACGCTCTGCGGGCGGCGCTACGGCGAGAAGGCCGAGGCCGACGTCTCGCTGCGCGTCATCGCCGACCACCTGCGGGCACTCGCCTTCCTGCTCGCCGACGGCGTGATCCCGGGCAACGAGGGGCGGGGCTACGTGCTGCGGCGCCTGCTGCGCCGGGCGGTGCGGCACGGGATGCGCCTCGGCTTCGAGGAGCCGTTCCTGCATCGCGTCCTGCCGGTCGTCGGCGAGGTGCTCGGCGCTGCCTACCCGGAGCTCGTGGCGACGCGCGGCGGCTCGGCCGAGACCATCCGAGCCGAGGAGGAGAAGTTCCTCGCCACCGTCGCCTCCGGTGCCCGGCAGGTGCAGGAGGCGATCGAAGGCGCAAAGGCGGCGGGGGTCCAGGTGCTCGGCGGCGAGGAGGTCTTCCGTCTCTACGACACCTTCGGCCTGCCGCTCGAGCTGATCCGCGAGATCGCCGAGGAGGAGCGCTTCCGCCTCGACGAGCCGGGCTTCGAGCAGGCGCTCGAGCGTCAGCGCGAGCGCTCGCGCCAGCACCTCTCCGAGACGCAGAAGCGGCTCGGAGAGATCCGGGAGAAGATCAAGGAACGAGGGCAGAACTGGGAAGCCGTGGAGTTCACTGGCTATCTGGACCTTCGTGGAAGAGACGAAGGCCAAAGACGTCTGGGTGAGGAAGCGAAGGCGCTGCTTTCCTTGTCCGGCGACAAGCCGCGGGCGGTGAGCGAGCCGCTGGTTGCCGGTGAGACCGGCGTCGCGGTCTTCGCTCGGACTCCGTTCTACGCCGAGTCGGGCGGACAGGTCGGCGACCGCGGTCGCCTCGTCTGGCCGGGAGGCTCGGCGCGGGTGACCGACGTCCAGAAGCTCTCGTCCTACGACTACTACCACTTCCTGGTTGTCGAAGAAGGCACGCTCGGCAACAACCAGGTCGTCGACCTCGTCGTCGACCCGGCGCATCGGCTGCCGACGCAGCGCAATCACACCGCGACCCACCTCTTGCAGGCGGCGATGCGGAAGATCCTCGGGCCGGGCGTGCGGCAGGCCGGATCGCTGGTACACCCGGAGCATCTGCGCTTCGACTTCACGCATTCGCAGGCGCTGACGGACGACGAGCGGCGTGCGATCGAAGATCAGGTCAACGCCTGGATCCTCGAGGCGCTGCCGGTGCGGATCACCTACGACCGGCCGATCGCCGAGGCGATCGAGGCGGGAGCGATGGCGCTCTTCGGCGAGAAGTACGGCGAGAAAGTGCGCACGGTCGAAGTGCCCGGGGTGAGCCTCGAGCTCTGCGGTGGCTGCCACGTCGGCAACACCGGCGAGATCGGGCCGTTCGTCCTGCTTTCGGAGAAGGCGGTCGCCTCGGGGGTCCGGCGCATCGAGGCCCGCACCGGCGAAGGGGCGCTCGCTCACGCCCGGCGGCAGGCCGAGGTGCTCGGACGGATCGAGAGCGCCCTCGGCGTGCCGGCGGCACGGGCCGAGGAGGAGCTCGCGACGCTCCGCCAGAAGCTCCGCGACCTGGAGCGCGAGGTCGGCCGCTTGCGGGTCCAGATGGTCTCGGGTGGTGCCGCGGGTGCGGCCGACGAGGTCGAAGTGGACGGGATCAAGGTCCTCGCCCGGGAGGTGCCGCCGGCCTCGGCCGGCGAGCTGCGGACGATGGCCGACGCGCTCCGCGGCAAGCTCGGCTCGGGCGTCGTCGTGCTCGGTGCCCGGGGCGAGGGGAAGGTGACGCTGCTCGCCGCGGTGACCGCCGACCTCGCCGGCCGGCTCCACGCCGGACGCCTGGTCCAGGTGCTGGCCCCGCTGGTCGGCGGGAGCGGTGGCGGACGGCCAGACTTCGCCCAGGCCGGTGGCAAGGCGGTCGACGCCCTGCCGCAGGCGCTCGCCGCGGCGGCCGGCGCGGTGCGCGACCAGCTGGCGGCGGGTTGAGACGCTGCCGGCCCGGCCCTCCGCCTGCTAGACTGATTCGGACCGCGTGTGAGCCGAAACGGCGCCCGATGAAGGCCACCCTCGCCGTACCCGCCGCCCTTGCCGTCTGCCTGGCCCTCCCGGCTCGGGCAGAGGTGAAGATCGAGGTGCGCGAAGACGGGCGGAAGGTGATCGTCAACGAATCGTCCGAACAGCGCTCGCGCCGGCTGACCGGCCCGCTCGTGCGCTCGATCGACTCGGAGCTGCTCGGCATCATCGAAGCGCACGCCTTCGACCGCGACCTCGATCCGCGGCTGGTCCAGGCGGTCATCCAGGCCGAGTCGGGGTACAACGTCCGCGCCCTGTCGAACAAGGGCGCCATGGGGCTCATGCAGCTCATGCCCGGCACGGCGAGCGAGCTTGCGGTCGCGGACCCTTACGACCCGTCGGAGAACGTGCGCGGCGGCACCGAGTACCTCCGGCGCATGCTCGACCGGTTCGACGGCCAGCTCGACCTGGCGCTCGCCGCCTACAACGCCGGCCCCGAAGCGGTCGGTCGCCATGCGGGCGTCCCGCCCTACCCGGAGACGCAGGTCTACGTCGACCGCGTCCTGGCGCTCTATCGCGGCGAGGGGATGATCAACCCGACGACCTCCGAGCGGGTGGGCCGGCCAGTCCGGCTGACCCGGGATGCCAACAACCGCATCCGGATCGTGACGATCGGCAACGGCTCCCGTTGAGCGCATGACGTCCCCTTCTCTCCCCGCGGGCAGACCGGTGAGCCTGATCCGCTCGCTCAACGTCCCGAACCTGCTGACGATCTTCCGCATCCTCCTCGTTCCGCTGCTCGTCGTCGTCCTGCTCACCAAGTTCGACGGGCGCGAGTTCGTCGGCCTGGGTCTTTTCCTCTTCGCCGCGCTGACCGACTTTCTCGACGGCTTTCTCGCCCGCCGCAACCGGCAAGTGACCCGGCTCGGCCAGTTGCTCGACCCGGCGGCCGACAAGATCCTGGTGGCGGCGGCGTTCATCTCCCTCGTCGAGCTCGACGCCCGGGTCACGCCCGCCTGGATGGTCGTGGTCATCCTGTCGCGCGAGTTCGCGGTGTCGGCGCTGCGCAGCGTCGCCGCGGCGGGCTCGCGGGTGATCTCGGCGGGCTGGTCGGGGAAGGTGAAGACGGGGACGCAGATCGTCGCCATCTCGCTGCTCATCATCTACAACCAGCTCGGTGAGTTCTCCCACCTGGCGCCGATCTCGCTCTGGGTGGCCGTGATCGCGACGGTGCTCTCGGGCATCGACTACTTCGTCCGTCACGGCCGGGCGGTGCTGCTCGAAGAGAGCACGGCCGGCCCGGGCGCGAAGCCCGCTCCGTGATCCCGCGCGGGCTGCTCGAGCGCTTGCTCCTCTTCGCCGGCCGACGGCACGTCGCCGTCGGCGTGGTGGTCTTCGCGCTGGTCGTCGTCGCCCTGCTGCTCACCGCGCGCCTGCGGCTCGACGCCGACGTGCTCAACCTGCTGCCCAAGCACAATCCGCAGGTCCAGGCCTACCGCGACACGCTCGAGCAGTTCGGCAGCATCGACTACTTCGTCGTCGGCATCCGCATCCCCGAAGGCGCGCCATTCGACCCCTACGCGGCCTACTCCGACGAGCTGGTGGCGCGGATGGAGCAGAGCGGCCTCTTCGTCACCATCGAGCACCGGCTCGGCGAACCGGAGGACCTGCTGCGCCAGGTCTTTCCCAATGCGCTCCTCTTCCTGCCGCCGGAAGGGCGCGCGGCGGTCGCCTCCCGGCTCACCGACGAGGCGATCGTCGAGCGGGTGAGCGAGATCAAGCGGTTGCTGCAGACGCCGCAGGCGATCGCGATGCGCGAGCTGCTGCGGCTCGACCCGCTCGGCCTCTCGCCGGTCTTCCTCGAGCGCGTCGGCGGGATGCGCGGGCCGCTGGCGCTCGACTGGACGAGCGGGCGCTACCTGTCGCGCGATCACCGGCTGCTGCTGATCCTCGCCAAGCCCGCCCGGCCGCCGCAGGACCTGGCGTTCGACGCCAAGCTGGTGGCCGAGATGGAACGCGAGAGCGCCGCGGCCGCCGAGTCGTGGAACGAGCTCGCGGCCGGCGTCGAGCTGCCGCGCCCCGAGGCGTTCTTCGGCGGGCGCTACCTGATCGGTCTCGACGACGAACGGGCGATCCGCGACGACGTGGTGCTCAACCTCACGAGCTCGCTCGGCGGCCTGCTGCTGCTCTTCTACCTCGCCTACCGGCGCCGCTCGCTGCTGGTGCTCGCCACGCTCCCGCTCGTCTGCGGCGTGGTCTTCACCTTCGGCTTCGCATCGGTCGCCGTCGGCACGCTCTCGGCGACCACCGCGGGCGTCGCGGCACTGCTCTTCGGTCTGGGGGACGACTTCGTCATCGTGCTCTACGGCCGCTACGTCCAGACGCGCCGCGCCGGCCTCGACTTCGACGCGTCGATGCGCGACCTCGGCGGCGCCACCGCGCGCGGTGTCATCCTCGGCGCGGCGACGACGGCCGCCTGCTTCTTCGCCTTCCTCATCACCGACTTCACCGGGCTCTGGCAGATGGGGCTGATGATCGGCGCCGGCATCCTCTTCTGCCTGGCGGCGGTGCTCTTCCTGGTGCCGGCGATGCTCGCCTGGACCGAAGCGCACCATCGCAAGCGCGATCGCGAGCCGCGCTTGCAGGTCTTCGGCTTCGGTGCCGAGTACCTCGTCCGCGCGGCGCGGCGGCGGCCGGTGTGGGTCCTCGCGGCGACCGCGGTGCTGACGCTCGCCGCGGCCGCCATGGCGCCACGGCTGCAGTTCGAGGACAACGTCGAGAAGCTGCGGCCGCCCGGCAATCGCGGGGTGGTCGCCCAGCAGGAGATCAACACCCACTTCGGCTCGGGCTTCGACCACATGTCGCTGGTGGTCTCGGCGCCGACGCTCGACGAGACGCTGACGCTCGCCGAGCGCGCCGCGGCCGGAGCGCGCCTCGCGGTGCAGCGCGGCGAGCTCGGCGGGCTCGACGCCGTCACCTCGGTGCTGCCGCCGCCGACGGCCCAGGCGCAGGCTCTCGCCTGGCTCGCCGAGGCGCGGAGCTCCGAGCTCGACCCGCAGCGGGTGCGGCACACCTTCGCCACGGCCCTCGCCGCCGAAGGGTTGCGGGCCGAACCGTTCGCCGAAGGGCTCGATCTCTTCGAGCGGGCCGTCGCCCCGCCGGGACCGATCACCCGCGACACCGTGCTCGCGATTCCGCAGGGGCGGACGCTGCTCGACCGCTACCTCAAGCGGTTCGACGGCGGCTGGCGAAGCGTCGTCAAGCTCTATCCGGTGCCGGGGCGGCCGAAGCGCGAAGTGCCGCAGGCGGCGGTCGATCTCGCCACCTCGCTCGGCCCCGGGGCGACGCTCACCGGGATCAACGTCGTCAGCCGCTCGCTGCGCGGCGAGGTCTGGCGCGACGCCTCGATCTCGGCGGCGATCGGCATGCTCCTGGTGCTCGGCCTGCTCGCCGCCGACTTCCGCCGCTTGAGCGATGCGCTTCTCGCGCTGCTCCCCTTGGGTCTCGGTTTGGTGTGGATGGTCGGCGCGATGGTGACGCTCGGCTTCTCGCTCAACCTGATGAACGTCTTCGTGGTGACGATGATCATCGGTGTCGGGGTCGACTACGGCATCCACGTCGTCCACCGCTATCGCGAGGACGTCGAGGCTGGGCACGACGGTGGCGCCGGGCTCGAGGAGACGGCGCGCGCCGTGCTGCTCGCGGCGCTCACCACGGTGGTGGGCTTCGGCTCGATCGCCACCTCGCACTACCCGGGGCTGGTGTCGATGGGTGTCGTGGCGACGCTCGGCACCCTGGCGACTGCGCTGGCCTCGATCGGCGTGTTGCCGGCCTACCTCCAGTTGCGCGCCGAGCGGCAGAAGCGGCGCGGCGCCGGCGACTGAGAATCCGCGACCGCACCGTGGCGCCGTCGCCCGGCGCCGGGTCGCTCGCACGAAGACCAACGGCGTCGTGGACGCCCCGGCACGGCCGGAGGCGGACCGGACGCGACAGGGAGAGACGATGATCCAGCTTGCACCCCCGTCCCCGCACGGCCGCGAGGTCGTTGCCGACCCGACGCCGATGGGCCTGCTCGGCCTGGCGATCGGTTGCGCGGCCCTGGTGCCGATCGCCTTCGGCCGCGGCCTCACCCCGGCGGGGCTCGAGACCGCGGCGATGTTCTGCCTGCTCTTCGGCGCCGGCTGCCAGTTCTTCGCCGGGCTGCTCAACCTGGTGAACCGCAACCTCTACGGCGGCACGCTCTTCCTGACCTTCGCCTTCAACTGGATCTACAACTGGTGGGGCTTGCACTCGCTCGCCCAGGGGAAGGTCGCCGACGGGACGATCGTCTTCGCCACCGAGGTGACGTTCCTGGTGATCTTCGTCCTGATCACCTGGGGGTTCGGTCACTTCAGCTCGCTGCTCTTCCTGTTCCTGCTCGACATCGACCTGCTCTACCTGTTCAAGGTGGCGGGACACCTGCTCGAGACGCAAGCCTTCGCCTTGCCGATCGCCCTGCTGACGGTCGGGCTGGTGGCGATCTCGCTGTGGATCGCCTTCGCGCTGCTGCTCAACCCGGTCACCGGCCGCCGCGTCTTCGCCATGGGCGGGCCGCTCTTCGCCAGCCGGGCGGTGCCGCTGCTCGACCTCGCGCCGCGTCGCGCGGTGCTCGGCCAGCTCTACGCGCGCTGGCAGAGCGGCGGCGAGGAGAGCATGGCGGTCGACGCGTTCGTCGCCTCGCTCGCGGCCTTTCCCGAGCGACGGATCGCCGCCGAGATCTCCTACCTCGCCGCGCAGGGGTTGATCGAGCGATCCCAGGGCGGGGTGCGAATCGCCGCGCCGGGCATCGAGCGCTGGGAAGAGCTGCTCGCCGGCTGAGTCTCTCCGCTGGTGCGGTCGCGGTGGGCTGGCCCTCAGCGCCGCGCCCGGCGAGGGCGCAGCAGCAGGAGCAGCGGTGCGCCGGCGAGGAAGCCCCCGAGGTGGGCCCACCAGGCGATGCCTCCGGCATCCGGCCGGGCAAGCAGCGCCGAGACGAGCTGCAGCAGCGCCCAGAACGGCAGGTAGAGCCAGGCCGGCGTGCGCGACCACCAGGCGAAGAAGCCGAGCATGCTGACGCCCGAGATGCGGGCCCGCGGGTAGAGCACCAGGTAGGCCGCGAGCAGCCCGGCGATCGCTCCGCTCGCGCCGACCATCGGCAGCCCCGACCGCGGGCTCATCGCCAGGTGCGCGGCCGCTGCGGCGAGACCGGAGAGAAAGTAGAGCGCGAGATGGCGACGCGCCCCGAGCGCGCCCTCGACCGGGCCGCCGAACACCCAGAGAAAGAGCAGGTTGCCGCCGAGGTGCAGCCAGCCGGCGTGAAGGAACATCGAGACCGCCGTCGCGGCGAGCAGCCGGAACGGTCCGACGCCGAGCGGATCGGGGCCGAGGACACGCGCGGGGACGAGGGCGTGCTCGGCGAGCAGCGCGGGCAGGCGGGCGCCGAGGCGGAGCTCGACGGCGAAGGCGGCGAGGCAGAGCAGGACGAGGGCCGCCGTGGCGGCGGGGAAGCGGCGCGTCCGCGCCTCGCTGCGCAGCGGCAGCATCGTCGCTCGGGACGGCTCGTCGTTCAGCCGGTGCGGCCGGCGTCGCGCCGGGTCGGGCGGCGAACGGGCCGGGGGCGAACGACGTGGATGCGCACCATGTTGGTCAGCGGGCGGTCGCGCATCGGGGCTCCCATGAGGAGCACCAACGCCTCGCCCGGCGCCACCAGGCGGCGGCGCAGCAGGTCACTCTCGATCTGGGCGATCAGCTCTTCGGTGCGCGCCGCGAGCCCCGCCGAAGGCGGCTCGACCTGGAGCGGCCGGACCCCCCAAAGCAACTGCATGCGCCGCGCCACGCGGGAGTCGGTGGAGTAGACGATCGCCGGGCTGGTCGGGCGATAGCGCGCCACTCGCCGCGCGGTGAAACCGCCCTGGCTGAAGGCGACGATCCGGCTGCCCGGCAGGCGGCGTGCCGCATGCACCGCCGCGGCGGCGACGACGTCGGCCACCGCGAGGGCGCTTGCCTGGGCGCCGCGCTCCGGTCCGGAGGTCGGCACGTCGAGGTGCCTCTCGCCGGAGGCGGCGGAGTCCTCTGCGGCGGCCGCCTGGCGATAGGCCTCGGCGCGCCCGATGATCCGCGCCATCGTGCGGACCGCCTCGACCGGAAAGCGCCCGGCGGCGGTCTCCCCCGAGAGCATCAGGGCGTCGGCGCCGTCAAAGACGGCGTTAGCCACGTCCGAGGCCTCGGCGCGGGTCGGACGGGGTCGTTCCATCATCGACTCGAGCATCTGCGTGGCGACGATCACCGGCTTGCCGGCGCGGCGTCCGGCGGCGACGATCTCCTTCTGCAGCACCGGCACGCGAGCGAGCTCCACCTCGACCCCGAGATCGCCGCGGGCGACCATCACCGCGTCGGCGGCCTCGACGAGCTCGGCGATGCGGTCGTGCCGGTCGGAGCGGGAGACCGCGGCGGCGCGCTCGAGCTTGGCGATCAGCGGGATCTCGTCGCCGAGCTCGCGCAGCGCCTGCCGCAGGGCATGCAGATCGCTCGCCGCGGCGACGTAGCTCGCCGCGATGAAGTCGGCGCGCTCTTCGACCGCCATCGCCAGGTCGGCGCGGTCCTTGGGGGAGATCGAGAAGGGGATCGAGGTGTCCGGCAGGTTGATCCCCTTGCGCGTCGAGACGGCCCCGCCGAAGAGCACGCGCGCGTGGACCATGCGCCCGCGCTTGGATTCGACCTCGAGCTCGACGAGCCCGTTGTCGATCAGCACCCGCTCGCCGCGGCGCAGGTGGCGGAGGAACTCCGGATCGTCGATCGGCAGCTCGACCCCGGCGCTCGCCGGACCGAGGGCGACGCGCTCGCCGCGCCGCAGCATCCGCGGCCCGCCGGCGAGCTCGGCGAGGCGGAAGCGCGGTCCCATCAGGTCGAGGAGGATCGGCACCTCCTTGCCGATCGCCCCGGCGGCCTCCCGGACGGCGGCGATCGTCCGGCGGTGGATCTCCGGCGCCCCGTGGGAGAGGTTGAGCCGCACCACGTCGACGCCGGCGCGCAGCAGCGCCCGGAGGATCCGCGGCTCGGCACTGGCCGGGCCGACGGTGGCGACGATCTTGGCGCGACGTTCGCTCACAGGGGGCGGAAGTATAGCGCGGGGGTCTGCTATCCTCGCCGGCCCGGGCGTCCGCCCGAGGACCGAGGGCTCCCATGTTCGACGGCTTGCAGACCAAATTCCAGGATGTCTTCCGCCGCCTGCGCGGCGAGGGGCGAGTCACCGAGGACCACCTCCGGGCGGCGCTGCGCGAGATCCGCCTGGCGTTGCTCGAGGCGGACGTCCATTTCCGCGTGGTCAAGGCGTTCCTCGAGAAGGTCGAGCGGCAGGCGCTCGGCGAGGAGGTCTTGCAGAGCCTCTCGCCCGACCAGCAGGTCCTGCGCATCGTGCGCGACGAGCTCGTCGCCCTGCTCGGCGAGGACGGCAAGGAGCTGCAGCTCTCCGGCACGCCAGCGGTCGTCCTGCTCTGCGGCCTCCAGGGCTCCGGCAAGACGACCACCGCCGGCAAGCTCGCCAAGCGGCTGGCGGGGCGGCGGCGCTATCCGCTGCTCGTCGCCGGTGACCTGCAGCGCGCCGCAGCGGTCGAGCAGCTCGTCCAGGTCGGCGCCAAGGTCGAGGTCCCGGTGCTGGTGCCGCAGCCGGGCGAAGGGGTGCTGGCGCTCGCCGAGCGCTCGCTCAAGTACGCCCGCGACCGCGGCTACGACGTGATCCTCTTCGACACCGCCGGCCGGCTGCACGTCGACGAGGCGCTGATGGCCGAGCTCAAGGGCGTCTCGGCTCGCCTGAAGCCGTGCGAGACGATCTTCGTCGCCGACTCGATGACCGGCCAGGACGCGGTCCGCTCGGCCGAAGAGTTCGCCCGCGCCCTGCCGGTGACCGGCGTGCTGCTCACCAAGCTCGACGGCGATGCCCGCGGCGGTGCGGCGCTCTCGGTGCGCTCGGTCACCGGCCTGCCGATCCGTTTCGTCGGCACCGGCGAGAAGGTCGAGGACCTCGAGCTCTTCCAGGGGGGGCGGCTCGCCTCGCGCATCCTCGGGATGGGCGACATCCTCACCCTGATCGAGCGGGCCGAAAAACAGGTCGACGTCGCCGACGCCCAGCGCCTGGCCGAGCGGATGGCGCGCCAGGAGTTCACCCTCGAGGACCTGCGCGACCAGCTCCGCCAGTTCCGCAAGCTCGGGCCGCTCTCGTCCGTCCTCGATCTCCTCCCGAAGATGGGCGGGATGCGCAACCTCGAGATCGGCGACGCCGAGGAGAAGCGGCTCAAGCGGGTCGAGGCGATCATCGGCTCGATGACCCCCACCGAGCGCCGCAACCCGAGCATCCTCAACGCCAACCGCAAGAAGCGCGTCGCTCGCGGCTCCGGCACCTCGGTGCAGGACATCAACCAACTGCTCAAGCAGTACCTCGAGATGCGCAAGATGATGAAAGCCGCCCAATCCAAGGGCGGCTGGCTGCGCAAGGCCCTGGCGCGGAAGCGCTGAGGCGAGGTCGCCGGCCGGCGCGGCGGCCCGGCCGGTCAGCGAGCGTTCGCCCGGGACACCGGCAAGGCGCCGACCTCCTGGACCGGGGGAAACGGCCTGCCGAGGGGGTTCGACATGCTCCAGGTCGTCCCGCTCGCCACGTCTTCGACCTCGAGCTCGACGGCGACATTGGTGAGGCCGGTGGCATAGACCCAGGCGTGTCCGTTGACGGCATCGCCGTCGAGCACTTTGACGACGAGCTCGAGGTTCTCGTCGTCGAAGAAGGAAAACAGGGCGCTCTGGTCGCCGAGCCGGCAGCCGCGTGCGCCGCCTCGTCGGCCCTGGAAGTCCTGCCAGCTCGCGCGCACGCGGAACCTCCCGCCGCCGAGCAGCACCGGCTCGCCCGACGCCGCACAGCTCCAGTCCGGTGGCTCGACGGGGCCGCCACCGACCAGAGGGTCCGCGGCGCAGGTGGAGAAGAGACCGAGCTCCTGCACCGGAGAGAAGGGGACCCCGCCCGGGGAGTAGAAGGAGCGCACGATGCCGGTCGACAGGTCGGTGACCACGAGCTGGACCTCGCGGTCGGTGAGCCCGGCGGCATACGCCCAGAAGTTGCCGTTGACCCCGCAGCCGTCGAGCACCTTGACGAGCAGCTCGAGGTTGTCGGGCGCGAAGAGCCAGAAGGCACCCGACTCGCGCGTCAGCGGGATCGCGTGTGCGCTCTCGCCGCCGGTCTCGGCGAGGCGCGTGAAGGCGCGCACCTGGAACCTCCCGTCGTGGAGGCAGAGCGTCGTCCCGTCCGCCTCGCAGGGCAGCGCGAAGCGCCGCGCCAGGACGTCCATGTTGCCTTGGTAGCCGTTCCACCACTCGTAAGCGACGGTGAAGACGCCCGCGTCGGAGATCGCCACGCGGGGCGACGTTTCCTCGAGAGCGTCGGGCCAGTCGTCGACCGGCAGTTCCGCCCCGTAGGGAGTCCCGTCGGCGCGATAGGCGCGCAGGAAGACCTGCTCCCAGGCGCTCGTCCAGGTGACGACGAAACGCCCCGCCGAGTCCATCGCTACCTTCGCGTCGTAGCCGAGCGTCGGGCCGGTCGAGACCTGGAATTCGGTGCCGACTTTCCTTCCGAGAAGGTCGAAGCGTTGCCCGAACACGCGATAGCCGGGGCCGGTCTGACCGAGACTCTCCCAGACCACCACGGAGCCCGACTGCCCGGCGCTGACCGAAGGGTAGTGCTGCGTACCTTCGGTGAAGGTGTTGACATCGATCTCGTCTCCCTCGGGAACGCCTTCAGGACTGAACACGCGAGCCCGCACGCCCTCGCCGGAGGCGTCGCCATCCGGGCTGGACCAGGCGTGAACGAACCTCCCGCCGGGAAGCGCGGCGACCTCGGAGCTTTGAAATCCGCCGCCGATTCCCTCGCGGATCACCGGCGTCAACGGCAAGCCACCGGAGGTGAAGCGTTGAACGGAGGCTGCGGACGGCTCCCCAAGCACCACGGTCTGCTGATTCGACAATGCGATCGTTGCGTCCGGCCAAGCGGTAACGGAGTCGACCCCGTCCAGGCCGCTTGCTGAATCCACCCAGGCGAAGCTCGGGCCCCAGGCTCCTTGGGTCGAATCGAGCGCCCTTCCCTGGCGGTCCGAGGTCCGCCGAGCCGGATCGATTTGGTACCAGGCTACGGCACCGCGGCCGTTGCGAGCGAGCGCGAGGACCGGTGCGAAGGACTGTGCGGCGATCGGACTCAAGAGTCCGATGTCGGAAGAGGATCCGGCTTCGTCGAAGAACCTCGCGATGACCGTGATCTGGCTGGGCGTCGGGATCGGTCGTAGCTGCCGGGTGTCCTCGAACACGATCACGGTTCGACCGGAGTAGTCCATTCCTACAGATGGTTGTGCCTGACGCTCGGTCTGGTCCTCTTGCACCGGCACCGGACCGGAGACCGGCCATTGGGAGTTGCCCGCCGAGGCGACAAGCGCGGCCAGTCCGCAAGCGAGACGGAGCCCAGCCGTGGCTCGGTGGCGCGGGGAGGCTCGACGATGGGGGCTCACCAGCGATCGTCCTGGGCGAGTGGGGTGCCAGTGAGCATTGTCCCAGTCGGCGGCAGCGCTGTCGATGCACGAAGGAGTGGGATCGGCCTTTCCTGGCCGTGCGGGTCGGCGCCGGATCGCGGCGGGGTTGGCTCGGGGAACGGGGCAGGGTATGATCCTCGTTCCGTCCGCTCTCCGGGTCCCGGAGCCGCGGTCGCTTCTCACGCTGGAGGAAGGAAACGAGATGGTCAAGATCCGTCTGCGCCGGATGGGCGCGACCAATGCGCCGTACTACCGCATCGTCGTCTCGGACTCGCGCAAGGTGCCGATGAGCGCGGCGATCGAGGAGATCGGCTACTACGACCCGCGTTCGAAGCCGGCCAAGGCTCACGTCGACGCGACCCGCCTCGACTACTGGGTGGCCCGTGGCGCCCAGTGCTCCGACACGGTCAAGAAGCTGGTCGCCCGGCAGAAGGTGTCGGCCTGAGCGAGGAGCCGTCCTTGGGCGCTCGCGAGGATCTCGTCGCCGTCGTTTCCCGGTTGGTCGATCGACCCGACCGGGTGAGGGTGCACGAGAGCGAGCGGGACGGCGTGGTCGAGCTGGTCATCGACACCGCCCCCGAGGACCGTGGCAAGGTGATCGGGCGTCAGGGACGCACGATCAACGCCCTCCGGTCGCTGCTCGCCGTCCGCGATGCCCGTCTGGGCGAACGCCATGTCCTCGACACGGGAGATGACTGAGCCGCCCGATCGCGTGCTGGTCGGCCGCGTCCTGCGTCCCCACGGTCTGCGCGGCGCCGTCCTGGTCGAGAGCCTTTCCGACAACAGTTCACGCTATCAACCCGGGGCCGAGCTGCTGCTCCGGCGTGAAGGGCGCCCCGCCGTCGCCATGCGGGTCGCCGAGCGTCGCGCCAACCCGCACGGACTGGTCGTCCGGTTCGACGGCGTCGAGTCGTGCGAGGCGGCTGAAGCGCTGCGCGGCGCCTGGCTCGAAGTCGACCGGAGCGAGGTGCCGCCACCGCCGGCCGGGAGCTACTGGATCTTCGACCTGCTGGGGAGCCGCTGCGTCGATTCGCGGCACGGCGAGCTCGGCACGCTTGCCGACCTCGTCGAGGACGGCGGCGGCACCGTGCTGAGGATCGTGCGGCCGGGGGCCGAATTGCTGGTGCCGTTCGTCGATCGCTTCGTCGTGGCGGTCGACGCGGCCGCGCGCGAGGTGCGGCTGGAGCTGCCCGAAGGGCTGGTGGAAGCGTGCACGTCGACGTCCTGACGATCTTCCCGGAGCTCTTCGGTCCGTTCCTCGCGACCTCGCTCATCGGCCGGGCGCGTCAGCGCGGCCTGCTCGAGGTCGAGGTGCACGACCTGCGGAGCTGGGGCGAGGGGCGCCATCGGACCGTCGACGACGTCCCCTACGGCGGGGGGGGTGGGATGGTGATGACCGCGCCGCCGTGGATTCGCGCGGTGCGGGCCGTTTCGGGCGAGCGCCGTCCCTGGCGGGTGTTGCTTTCGCCGCAGGGTGCACCGCTCGACGAGGCGAAGGTGCGGGAGCTGGCCGGCCGCGGGGCGCTCGTGCTGCTCTGCGGCCGCTACGAAGGGATCGACGAGCGGGTGCGGGAGACGGTGGTCGACGAAGAGGTG
Organism: Holophagales bacterium; assembly: GCA_016699405.1. NCBI lineage: Bacteria > Pseudomonadati > Acidobacteriota > Holophagae > Holophagales > Holophagales bacterium. The sequence continues at coordinate 2,704,189 of CP064972.1, forward strand.
TCGATCGGCGACTTCGTGCTGTCCGGCGGGGAGCTGCCGGCGATGGTGCTGATCGAGGCGGTGTCGCGGCAGGTGCCCGGGGTGGTCCAACTCGCCGAGTCGGTCGAGCGGGACAGTTTCCGCGCCGGGCTCCTCGACCACCCCCACTACACCCGTCCGCCGGTGGTCGAGGGGCTGGCGGTCCCCGAGGTGCTGCTCTCGGGCAACCACGCCGAAATCGAGCGCTGGCGGGAGGCCGCCGCCCGCGCCGCCACGCTCCGCAAGCGGCCCGATTTGCTCGACCGAGTGCGCGTCTGCGAGAATCAGCGGCGCGAGCTCGGGCGGCAGGACCGGGAGGTCCGGCCGCCGGGGGTTGCAGTGTCGCCGGAGCATCGAGAATAATCGCGAGTTCACGTCGCGATGGACAGGGAAGATCGAGGACGCATCATCATGAATGAGTTGACGCGAGTCGAAGGCGCTTACCTGCGGGAGGGCATCCCATCCTTCCGTCCCGGCGACACCGTGCGGGTGCAGGTGCGAGTGGTCGAAGGGGACAAGGAGCGCTTGCAGGCGTTCCAGGGGGTGGTCATCTCCCGCAAGGGCGGCGGCACCCGCGAGATGTTCACCGTGCGCAAGATCTCCGGCGGCACCGGGGTGGAGCGGATCTTCCCCCTCCACTCGCCGAACGTCGACCGGATCGAAGTGCTGCGCCGCGGGCGCGTGCGCCGGGCGAAGCTGTACTACCTGCGCAATCTGCGCGGCAAGGCGGCGCGCATCGAGGAACGGCGCGACGAGCCGGGCAAGGCTGCAGCGAACGCGGGCTGACGCGCGGAGCCGGCGCGCAAGATCTGCCGGCGGGCAAGGAGGTCGGTTGTCGACCTGGATTCGTCTCGTGGCCGAGACCTGCCGTCTGCGCCGGGTGCGGGCGATCGAGGAGCAGCTCGCCCTGGCCGGCTACGGTCGGGTCGCGGGCGTGGACGAGGCCGGCCGCGGTGCCCTGGCCGGTCCGGTGGTCGCCGCCGCGGTGATTCCCGACCCGTCCCGGCCGATTCCCGGCGTCGACGACAGCAAGGCCCTTTCGCCCGAGAAGCGCGAAGCGCTCGCTCCCTGGATCGAGCGCAGCGCGCTCGCCTGGGCGGTCGTCGCGGTCGACGCGGCGACGATCGATTCCATCGACATCCTCCAGGCGACCCGGCTGGCGATGCGCCGCGCGCTCGCCGCGCTCGCCGTGCGCCCTGACGCGGTGATCACCGACGCCATGCCCTTCGACGACCTCGGCGTGCCCTGCCTCGCGGTCATTCACGGCGACGCCCTCTGCCACGCCGTGGGCTGTGCCTCGATCCTCGCCAAGGTGGGCCGCGACCGCATGCTGCGCGACCTCGATCGCGCTCATCCGGGCTACGGCCTGGCCGAGCACAAGGGTTACGGTGCCGCATCCCACCTCGCGGCGCTCGAGGCGCTCGGGCCGAGCCCGAGCCACCGGCTGACCTTCGGACGGGTGCTGCCGCGCCTGCGGGAGGCGGCCTGATGGCGCTGAACCGGGCCAAGGTAGTGCAGGAGGCCGAGCGCTTCGTCGCTCGGGGTCGCATCGGCTCGGCGATCAAGGAGTACCGGCGCCTGCTCGCCGAGAACCCCGACGACGTCTCGACGCTCAACCGCGTCGGCGATCTCTACGTCCAGAACGACCAGACCGAGGACGCGATCCGCCTCTTCTCGGACGTGGCCGAGCGCTACACGCGCGACGGCTTCCACACCCGGGCGATCGCCATCTTCAAGAAGATCATCCGCACCGATCCGACGCGGCTCGACGCTTACGAGCGCCTGGCCGAGCTCTATGCCCACGAGCGCCTGGTCAACGACGCGCTGCAGCAGTACCAGGTGCTCGTCGAGTACTACCTCAAGCACGCGAATCCGGCGTCGGCCTCGAAGATCCTGCAGAAGATGGCGGCGGTGCAGCCGGACGATCCGACGCTGCTGCTGCGCCTCGCCGAGCTCTATGAGCGACAGAAGCTGCACGACAAGGCGCTTGCCGAGTACCGCAAGATCGCCGAGCTGATGCTGCGCCACGGCAAGGCCGAGGAGGCGCACAAGGTCTTCGCGCGCGCCCTCGAGCTGGCGCCGCAGGACCTGAGCTTCGTCACCGACATGGTGCTCGGCCTCAAGGACGCCGGCCACCTCGGCCTCGCCGCTCGTCTTCTGACGCGCGCCGTCGAGCTCAACCCGCTGGCGGAGCGGATCGCCAAGCTCGCCGGCGGGCTCGGCCGAACGACTCAGGCCGTCCCGGTCGTCGCGCCTCCGCCGGCCGCCGATCCGGTCTGGGAGCTCGCACCCGCCGAGCCCGACCCGCTGCCTTCCGCTCCGCCGGTCTCGTCCCCCTTCGCGCCGCCGGCGGCGACCGAGTGGAATCCCGAGCCGCTCGGAGAAGAGGACCTGGTCATCGACCTGGATCTCGACAGCGCTGCGCCGCTCGCCGGTCTCGACGTCATCGGACCGGTGCCGGCGATGCCGGCGCCGTCGCGCCAGGACACGGCGCCGCCGGTCTTTTCTGCCGACGAGATCGAGATCGAGCTGGAGCTCGACGACGACGCGCATCCCTCGACCTGGGTCGAGCCGCCCTCGGACATGCTGGCGTCGCCCGTCCGGCAGGCGTTCGAGGCGCCGGGGCCGGCGCCCCAGGCGTTCTCGCTCGATCTCGGACCGGACGAGGGAGAGTCGTTCGCCGGCGAGGTCGTCCCGTCGGCCGACCTGCCGCCGGACATCGACTGGAACTTCGAAGATGCCGCGCTCGACCTCGACGTGGAGCTGCCGGAGATCTCGCTGGACGCCTCCGATCCCCACCTCTCGCTTTCGGCTTCGCCGGCGATGCCGGAGGTCGGATCGGGTGCCAACGGCCTGACGACGGTGCCGCTCGACACCGCGGCGCTCGAGCGCTCGGTGCAGGAGATCCAGCGCAAGCCGCCGCCGCGCGAAGCCGAGTTGCTCGCCGAGGCGGAGGTCTTTGCCAAGTACGAGCTGATGGAGAAGGCGCTCGACCGCGTGCGCGAAGTGCTCCAGATGAGCCCCAAGCACCTCGGCGCGCTCGCGCTCGCCGTCCAGCTCCACATGAAGGAAGGCAAGCCCGAGCGCGCGCTGTCGCGGGCCCAGCAGCTCGCTCGAGCGGCGACCGAAGCCGGCAAGCCGGAGGCCTGGAGCTCCGTCCGGCAGAAGCTGATTCACGCCGGGCTCGATCTTTCGGGGGCCGAGTTCGCCATCGCCTCGCACGAGGATGGGTTGTCCCAGCTGGTCGATTCGCTGGTGCCGCATCCGCCGCGCCGGCCGAGTGCGCCGGCAGCGGCGGCCAAGCCCACCCGGCCGGCCAAGCCCGCTAAACAGATCGAGGCCGAGCTCGATCTCCTGGCCTCGCAGGTGCTGACCAAGCCGGTGAAGGGCAAGCCGAAGGCCGCCCCGCCGCGGGCGGTCGCCGCGGAGGCTCCTCCGACCGCTTCGGCGCCGCCGGTCCCGCCGGCGATCCCCGAGATCCCGGCGCCGCGCGCCGCTACCCCGACGCCGCGGGCGGACGAACGGCTCGAGCTGCCGCCGCCGGCGTTCTCGTCCGGTCCGGGGTTCGGCGCCGCCGACCACGACGGCCTCGGCGCGGTCGACGAGGACGAGTTGCCAGGGATCCGCATTCCGATGAAGCCGGCAACGGCCAGGCCGGCGCCCGCGCCCGCGCGGCAGGCCGCCTCGCCCGACGAGCTCGACTGGCTGGACGACGCGCTCGCCAAGGCCCCGGCGGCGCAGCAGGCCGACGAGAAGCTCTTCGACGACGAAGAGGGGTTCTTCGATCTCGCCGCCGAGCTCGAGCAGGAGCTGTCGAAGGACGACCTCTTCGACGGCGGCGACCTGCTGCCGATGCCCAAAGAGCCGTCGCTCGAGGAGATCGTCGAAGGGTTCAAGAAGGGCGTCGCCGAGAGCCTCTCGCCCGAGGACGTCGACACGCACTACAACCTCGGCATCGCCTACCGTGAGATGGGCCTGCTCGACGACGCCATCGGCGAGTTCCAGGTCGCCGCCAAGGACCCGCGCTACCTCGTCGAGTGCTCGTCGATGCTGGGCATCTGTTTCCTCGACAAGGGGTTGCCCGAGCTCGCGGTGAAGTGGTACCGGCGGGCGCTCGATTCCCCGGGGCTCAACGAGGAGACGTCGCTCGGCCTGCTCTACGATCTGGGCAACGCCCAGATGGCCGCCGGCGACAAGGCCGCCGCGCGCGAGACCTTCGGCGAGGTCTACGGCGCCAACGCGAACTTCCGCGACATCGCCGCGGTCCTCGCCGAGCTCGGCGCCGACGCCTGACCGGGCTCGCCGGCCCTCACCAACCCAGCAGGTAGGCGAAGACGAGCGGCGCGACGATCGTCGCGTCGGACTCGATGATGTGCTTGGGCGTCGGCACGTCGAGCTTGCCCCAGGTGATCTTCTCGTTCGGCACGGCCCCGGAATAGGAGCCGTAGCTGGTGGTCGAGTCGCTGATCTGGCAGAAATAGCCCCAGAACGGGATGTCGTGGATGCCCATGTCCTGATAGAGCATCGGCACGACGCAGATCGGGAAGTCGCCGGCGATGCCGCCGCCGATCTGGAAGAAGCCGATCGACGACTTGGCGCTCTCGGCGCGGTACCACTCGGCGAGGAAGGTCATGTACTCGATGCCGGTGCGCACCGTGTGGACGTTCTTGATGTTCCCCTTGAGGACGTGGCCGGCGTACATGTTGCCGAGCGTGGCGTCTTCCCAGCCGGGGACGATCATCGGCAGGTTCTTCTCCGCCGCGGCCATCAGCCAGGAGTCCTTCGGGTCGATCTGATAGCTGCCGGCGAGCTTGCCGGAGAGCAGGATGCGATACATGAACTGGTGCGGGAAGAGCCGTTCGCCGCGCGCGTCGGCGGCCTGCCACTCCTCGAGCACCGCCCGCTCGATGCGGCGCATCGCCTCCTCTTCGGGGATGCAGGTGTCGGTGACCCGATTGAGGTGCCGGTCGAGCAGGTCGCGCTCCTCTCCGGGGGTCAGGTCGCGATAGTTCGGCACCATGACGTAGTGGTCGTGCGCCACCAGGTTGAAGACGTCCTCTTCGAGGTTCGCCCCGGTGCAGCTGATGACGTGGACCATGTCGCGGCGGATCATCTCGGCGAGCGAGAGCCCGAGCTCGGCGGTCGACATCGCCCCGGCGAGCGTCACCATCATCTTGCCGCCGCCGGCCAGGTGCTTCTCGTAGTCGGCCGCTGCCCGCACCAGGGCCGCCGCGTTGAAGTGCCGATAGTGGTGCTCGATGAACGAACGAATCGGGGTGCTGGCCACGTCCACTCCTCCTTGCCGGGCCCGGGCCGGGAGGGCGCGGGCGGGCCGAGCGGTGATTCTCTAACAATTGCCGGCCTGCCGGGGGAGAAGCGAAGGGCGTCTCCCGCCACCCATCGCGGCTAGAATCCGTGGCCTGCGGGAGACCCGTCCCGCTCCGGTCGCCGCGGCGGCCTCTTCAACCACCGGCCGGACGAGCTCGTCCGAGCTCGACGAAAGGAAGTCCCATGACCCGCACCGTGGTTCTGCTCCCCGGCGACGGCATCGGCCCCGAGGTCACGGCCGCCACCGTCCGCGTGCTCGAGGCCGCCGGCGCTCGATTCGACTGGGAGACGCACTCGGCCGGCGCCGAGGCGCTGGCGAGACTCGGCGATCCGCTCCCCGCCGACGTGCTCGACTCGATCCGCCGCCACGGCATCGCCCTCAAGGGTCCGGTGACGACGCCGGTCGGTACCGGGTTCCAGTCGGTCAACGTGCGACTGCGCAAGGAGCTCGACCTCTACGCCAACCTGCGGCCGGTGCGGACGCTCGAGGGGATCCCGGGGCGCTACACCGGCATCGACCTGGTGATCGTGCGCGAGAACACCGAGGACCTCTACAGCGGGCTCGAGCACATCGTGGTTCCCGGCGTGGTGGAGAGCCTGAAGATCATCACCGAGCGCGCCTCGACGCGCATCGCCCGCTTCGCCTTCGAGCACGCCCGCAAGATCGGCCGCAAGCGCGTCACCGCGGTGCACAAGGCCAACATCATGAAGCTCTCCGACGGGCTCTTCCTCGACTGCTTCCGCCAGGTGGCCAAGGAGTACCCGGAGATCCAGGCCGACGACCGGATCATCGACAACCTCTGCATGCAGCTGGTGATGCGCCCCGAGACCTTCGACGTGCTGCTGATGGAGAACCTCTACGGCGACATCGTCTCCGACCTCGCCGCCGGGCTGGTGGGCGGCCTCGGCGTCGTCCCCGGAGCCAACCTCGGCGAGAAGGTGGCGGTGTTCGAGGCGGTACACGGCAGCGCCCCGGACATCGCCGGGCGCAACCTCGCCAACCCCCTCGCCATGATGCGCTCGGGTGTCCAGATGCTGCTCTACCTCGAGATGACCGAGGAGGTCGAGCGCCTGCGCGCCGCACTCCGCCGCACCGTGGTCGAGCGCCGCGTGATGACCCGCGACCTCGGCGGCACGGCGACGACCACCGAGTTCACCGAGGCGGTGGTGCGCGAGATCGAGCAGGGATAGGCGGGACGGTCAGTCCGCGGAAGCGATCCGCGGACGGGCGGCGATCCAGCTGAGCAGGAGTTCGCCGTCGGTGCGCCAGCCGCCGGAGAGCGGGTCGAGGCCGGCGGTCGCCAGGGAGAGCGGGCGCCAGCCGTCGAGTGCCGCGGTGGCCGCGCGTGCCCGGTCGAGGTCGACCTCGACGGCGCGCGTGTCGAGGCGCAAGCCGGCGCGCAGCGCCTTGAGGGCGCATTCCTTGCCGCTCCAGGCGAGGTTTGCACCCAGCGCCTGGTCCGCCACCGGCCACCTCGCCAGGGCGTCCTGCTCGCCGGGTGTCAGGTAGTCGCGCACGAAAGCGTCGCTTCGTGGCTCGATCCACTCGAGGTCGCAGCCGAGCGCCAGCCGGCCGGCGCCGACGGCGGCGAGCCCCCAGCCGTTGCGGTGACTGAGCGTCAGCGTGAGCTCGCCGGGGGAGCCGTCGAGGAAGAGCTCCGGCGCGCCGTCGGGCGCCGCGACGACGGCGAGCGCGGCCGGCTCGGGAAGGCGCTCGCCGGGGCGGAGGCGAGACGATCGCGCGAGGTAAGCCTGGCGGGCCGTCCAGCGGCCGAGACGCCAATCGGCTCGCCGTGCCGGCAGACGAAGTGCGCCGAGCGTCTGGCGCTCGCCGTCGCTCAGCCAGTCCTCGCCTTCCGGCAGCTCCGCCGCCGCGACGAGCGCGAGGTCGATCTCCGCCGCACTCTCCGGCGGCACGGGAGCGATGGGCACGACCCAGTGCTTCACCCGCGCTCCCGTCGCCTTCAGCTCGTCGCCTCGCCCGCGCGCGCCATGCCGCGTTCGAGCGCCTCGATCAGCCACGGCCGGAGTCGTGCCGCCGGGATGATCTCGTGCACCGATCCGACGCGCTGGGCGCGCGAGACGTCGTGCACGCGGTCGTACTCGGCGGCAACCTCGCCGAGCTTCTCGGAACGCACGATCTCGGTCGCCTCGGCGAGGCGCGCCCGCACCGCGGCGCGGTCCGGGCAGGCCGGATCGGCGAGCGCCTTCTCGAGCTCGGCGACCCGCGGGTCCTTCTTGGTGCGCTTGTCGACCTCCCGGGCGAAGACCACCGCGGCGGCCGGCGCGCCGCCGATGACCGAGGCGTAGCTGCCCTCGAGCGCTGCCACCTGCATGTTGTCGTGCAGCGCGCCGGAGAAGACGACGAAAGCGCCGCCGTGGTAGCGCGAGACGACGACGAAGACGATCGGCCCCTTGAAGTTGACCACGGCGCGGCCGATCTCCGCTCCGTATTCGAGCTGGCGGTTGCGCATCGACTCCGGCGAGCCGTCGAAGCCGGAGAGGTTCGCCACGACGACGAGCGGCCGCGAGCCGCTCGCCGCGTTGATCGCCCGGGCGATCTTGCGCGACGCCTGCGGGAAGAGCGTGCCCGACGTCCACTGGTCCGGGCCGTAGGCGGGGACCCAGCCGAGGCGGGGGAGCGGTCGCGATTCGAAGCCGAGCAGACACACCGGCTGGCCGCCCAGGTGAGCATCCCAGACGACGCCGGTCTCGGCGTCGCGCATGGCGAACCAGCGCTCGAGCGGCTCGTGGTCCTGGTCGGTGACGGCACGCATCACGCGGCGGATGTCGAAGGGGCGCTTGCGGCCCGGGTTCGCCGCGTCGGAGAAGATCTCGCCGACGGTGACGAACTCGCCGCCGTGCGGGAACGGGCGCACGTCGCGATCGCGCGGATCGCTGCTCGCCGCCGGCCGCGGGAAGCGCTCGCCGGGTGCGACGTAGGCGTGTTCGTAGTGGGCCATCAGGATGCGGCAGGCCTCGCCCAGGTCACGGGCGAAGTACTGCGCCTGGCCGTTCGGCCCCATGATCCGCTCGTAGCCGCCGATTCCCCAGTTGTCCTCGGCGGAGACGCCGCCGGAGTAGTCGAGCGCCTGCTTGCCGGTGAGCACCATGGCGCCGTCGGGCGTCATCACCAGGATCCCGCGCGTGTGCATGAGCATCGTCGCTTCGGCGTTCCAGTACGGCTGGGCGCCGACGTTGATGCCGGGGACGAGGATGTTGACCTCGCCGCCGCCCTGGGTGAACTCGATCAGCCGTCGCAAGGTGAGGGCGATCCAGTCCATGTTCTCCGTCCCGCTGTCCATGGCGATCTTCGCGCCCGCCGAGAGCGCCACCCACTCGAGCGGCACGCCCATGCGCTGCGCGAGGTCGAGGGCGGCGTTGATGCGCCGGCACTCCGGCTCCGCGAGGGCTCCGAGCCCGCGGCTGCCGTCGCCGAGCACGATGACGCGCGCCATCCCCTCCGGGTAGCGCGCGGTGAAGCTGCGGATCACCCCGACGACCACGTTCGCGGTGTTGCCACCGGCAG